>NZ_JAXUAA010000001.1:0-559611 GCF_050586305.1 Campylobacter australis
CATCACAGAAGTTATTGACGATGTTGCGGGTGGTGTTGTAGGCAAAGTGGATAACAATGGTCTTACAAACGACAACACTCCAACTATTAAAGGCACAGCGACAGGCTCTAAGGTTGAAATTTTTGACAATGGCAAATCTCTAGGCACAACTGATGTTAAAGATGGTGAATTCGAATTTACACCTAAGAAACCACTAGCCGATGGCGAGCATGAATTTACTGCAAAAGTCGTAGGCTCAAATGGCAAACATTCTGAAGTATCTAATAATTACGAAGTTAAAATTGATACTGATGAAACAGCTAATGTAAATGTTACTACTAAAATTCATTACAATGAAACATTTAAAAATGCTGGTTATGTCTCAGGTGAAGTATTTAGAGTAAATTACGGCAGAGATAAATCAGGCAAAGCTACATTAGACCAAATAGAAGCACAAAGGGCTAAGTATGTCGGCGATACACCTAACTACTCATTTAAAGCTGACAAAGTTTGGTTTTCAACAGATAATAAAAGTGGTAATAAACTAGCTGAGTGGAAAACAGTTTCTGACAATAGTAAATTTAAAAAAGCCGTTGAAACATTTTTAAAAGATGGAACAAATCAAGAAACTGACAATGGTGTAGAAAGTAGTATAAAACCTGGCATAAATAATCAAGGCAGTATTGACTGGGAAGCATATGTGTATATGAAACTAAATGGTTATGTATATATGGAAGCAGGTAAATATACGCTTAATTCTCCTGGTGGCGCTGGTGAGATTCGTCAATATGTTAATGATAAATTTTCACTTCAAATAAGTGATGTAAAAGGTAAGCACGTAGATGGAGTCAGCGTGGATTTGATGAATAATCCAAATGTTGCGTCTGGGGATATTACTATGAATATCCCTACTAGTGGATTTTATAAACTAGATATACGCTTTGCTGATACTGCATACGGATATGATAGCGGTAATGTTCAACAACAAAACGGAAGGTATGAACATGTTGTGCAACAATCAATGTCATCTTTAAGACCTATGTTTAAATTTGTTGGTGCAGAAGGTGCTTCTAGCGATCTTATAACGCTTGGCAATTCAGCACAAATTAGATTTATAGATAAAGAGCTTTTAGAACAACATGGTTTTAAACTAGAAGATATTACTATTGCAAAAAATAGCAAAGAATATGATGAGTCTCAAGGTCAAGTAGTTTATAATCTAGAAACAGGCAAACTAAAATATGCTGACGGCTATACAACAGAAGTTAAAGTAGAGGTTAAAGATCCGACCGATGGAACACCTTTGGCAAACAAAGAAGTAAGCGTAACACTAGATGATGGTAGAAAATTTACGATGATGACAAATGATCAAGGTATAGCTGAAAAAAGCGAAAATACCATTACTGGCTATGAAAAAGTAGCAAAATATGGCATCAAAAATCATCACTCAATAGATGTAAATGCAACAGATGATGCTGGAAACACGATAGGTCTAAGTGCTGGTAGTGATATAGTCGTACATGTAACCAACATAAACGATATAAGTAGTGCTATAAAAGGTGGCAAAGGTCATGATACTATCAATCTTTTAAATCCAGAGCCTAGTATCGATCTATCAAAAGTTGCAGAGAAATTTGATGACTTTGAAGGTATTAATCTTAAAGATGGCGATAAAGGCACTACGCTTACTTTGACAGCACAAGATGTTCTTAATGTAACTAATGATGCAGATACTGTCTTTAAAATTTCAGGCGATAGTAGCGATATTGTAAGTGGTAAGGGTCAATGGAAAGAATCTGATGAAAAAAGTAAAGCTGAAAATGGATATAAAGTCTATGAAAGCACAAGCGAAGTTAATGGGCAAACCATATACATTCAGATAGAAGATGGAGTTAAAACAGACTTCTAAAACCGAGTCTCTTGTAGCCCAAGCAAGAAATTTCTTGCTTGGGTTTTTTATTTATACAATCTAACTCTTTAAAGTAGTAAAATTTTATTTAGATGTGGTATTTTCACTTTCTTTTTGCTCGTAGATAATAATTTATTTGTATAATTTGGTTGTGATATATTTAGCTTATTTTTGCTTTGATTTTGCAGTTATTTTTAGTGTTAAAAGAGATTGAGCCTAAAATTCTTGGTAATGTAAAGAGTGATGAAGTTAGTTTTAAACTAGTTGAAGTTTATGATAAAGCTGTATAGGCATTTGCAACTTATGTAGTATAAAATAATGGTTTTTAAATAATTACCATAACACCATATAAATTTTTTGGTTATTCTTCGGTACTCTTGTAAAGCAAGTGCTGCTTACGAAGCTTTTTGAGCTTTATCAATGCTTTATTAAAACAGAGCCTTGTATTATTTATCCAAATTTTCCAAGTACATATTGTTTGGTTTTTTTTCTTTAGGATCTTCAAAAATTTGATTCGTATTACCAAATTCTATAAGCTCGCCAAGATGAAAAAAGCTTGTATAATGCGCTATTCTTCTAGCTTGTTGCATATTATGAGTTACGACTACGATACTAAAATCATCGCTAAGATCGACCATTAATTTTTCTATTACTTTCGTTGAAATCGGATCAAGTGCGCTTGTAGGTTCATCCATTAAAATCAATTCAGGCTTAACGGCAATAGTGCGTGCAATGCAAAGACGCTGCTGCTGACCTCCACTAAGAGCTGTTGCAGGTGAGCTTAGTTTATCTTTTACTTCGTCAAATAACCCAGCTTTTTTTAAGCTATCTTCAACTAATTGATCGCACTCACTACCTTTTTTTATCATTTTATGCACGAGTGGCGCATAGGCGATATTTTCATATATGCTTTTTAAAAATGGATTTGGCTGTTGAAAAACCATACCCACTCTACGCCTAATATCTATTACGTCAGCAGTTGGCTTGTATATATCATTATCATCTATTAAAATTTTACCTGTTATTTTTACGTGCTCTATAAGGTCATTCATTCTATTAAAACATCTTAAAAACGTGCTTTTTCCACATCCTGAAGCACCTATTAAGGCTGTTATTTTTTTATTATGAATTTCCATATTTATATTTTTTAGAGCCTGCTTTTCTCCATAAAAGAGATTTAAATCAACGCTTTTAGCTTTAATTTTCATAGTTTTACCTTTTTGTTTATCTTATTTCTTAGAATTATAGCAGCTAAATTTAGGCTAAATGTTACAAATAGGAGCACTAAAATCGCTGCTGCAGTCTTGGCTATATAGGCCTTTTCAGGACTTGAAGCCCAAATGTAAATTTGAGCTGGCATCACTGTTGTGGGCGATAACAGATCGGTAGCTACTTGTGGCACGAAAGCTATCATACCAACTATCATAAGTGGTGCGGTTTCGCCGATGGCTCCGGCTAGAGCAATTATCGTACCTGTTAGAATTCCGCCAAAAGCATTTGGCAAGACATGATCTTTAATAACTTGAAGTTTAGTTAGTCCAAGTGCATATCCAGCCTGTGAAATGCTCTCAGGCACACTTTTTAGTGCGCTTCTTGTGCTGACGATGATAACAGGCAGACTCATAATGCCAAGCACTATGCCTCCTGCAAGCGCTGAGCTGCGTGGCATACCAAAGAAATTTATAAATACGCTAAGTCCTAAAAGTCCAAAGATGATCGAAGGTATGGCATTTAGGTTGTTGATATTAATCTCAATGAATTTTGAAAATTTACTATCTTTTATAAATTTTTCAAGATAAATTCCACTTGCTACACCTATAGGAAATGCAAAAGCTATTGCTACAATCATAACTAAAACACTACCCATAATGGCTGTAAAAAATCCTGCATTTTCAGGGATTTTAGAATCTCCGCTACTAAAAAATTTGCTATTAAATTTAGAAACTATTACACCTTTTTCGACAAGCCTAAAAACTTCTTTTCTATCCTCATCATTAAATTTTGTGAAGTTTTCTTTTAAAAATCCATCTACATCAGCACTAGCTAGAGCCAGCAAATTCGCATTTTGTCCGATTTCAAACTTTTGCTCTTTGATTAAATTAGGTAAATTTCTAAGCCAAGCTCGTGAGATATATTTCTTATTAGTGTCTGACAGCGAGTATGGATTTTGAATCAATTTTTCAGTAATTTCGATATCGACTTTTACGTAGTATCTTTTAAATTCACTAATCCCAGCCACAAGTAAAGAGGATATAAAAAATACTAAAAATCCAATACAAAAGATAAAGGAATATATTGCAACACCTTTAAAAATTTTACTTTTTAACTCTCTTTTTTGCTGATTTTGCACGATCTTTCCTTATAAATTTGAAATTCTATACTTTTTAGCAAAACTTCTGGAGATAAGAACATCTGCTAAATTTATTATAAAAGTAAGGATAAAAAGCGTTAATCCAAGTCCAAATGCGCTAAGTGTCAGGGAATTATCAAATTCCTGATCGCCACTTAAAACTTCTACAATTTTAACCGTAACCGTTGTCATATCCTCAAACGGATTTAGACTTAAATTTACACGTAAGCTTGCTGCCATTACGACTATCATAGTTTCTCCAAGGGCACGCGAAAGCCCAAGTAAGCAAGCTGCTATGATGCCAGGCATAGCAGTTGGCAGTGTAACGAAGCATATCGTCTCTTCTTTTGTCAGTACAAGCGCGAGCACTCCGTGTTCTAAGTGCTTTGGCACAAGCGATATGCTATCATCACAGATGCTTGAAATCATAGGAATGATCATAAGCCCCATTACTACACCCGCACTAAGCGCATTATTATAAGATGCTTCAAGTCCAAAGAAATTTGCCATCTTTACCACAAATGGCACAACAAATATTGCTGCAAAGAAACCATAAACTACACTTGGAACACCTGCTAATATTTCTAAAACAGGCTTTAAAAAAGCTCGCTTTGTTGTGGTTGCGTATTTAGAGAGATAGATCGCGCTAAAAATTCCAAATGGAAATGCTGTTAGAATGGCAATCAAGCTAATGTAAAAGGTACCAAAAATAATCCAACTGAACCAAATTCCGCTTCTTGACCTAAAAATGCGCCGTGTGGAGCCCAATTTGAACTAAATAAAAACTCAAAAAAACTCTCTTTTTGAAAAAATCTGATAGCCTCAAAAAGGATGGAAGCTAGTATCATAAAAGTTGCTAGTATTGTAATTAGCGATGAGACAAGTAAAAATGTAGTGACAACTTTCTCGACTCTTTTATTCCTTATGTCTATTAAGTTTTGAATTAGGGGTAAAATTTTACCCCTAAACATAAATAGACAATATGCGATGATGAGTAAAATTGCTATATACTGCATTATTGTGTTACTTTTGAGCTCTCTACCATCTCTTTTGTCAGCATAGTCGGCATTTTAACGTTCTGCTGCATTTTGTCTAAATTTTCGTCGCTCATTGGAATGAGTCCTATAGTTTTTAATATGCCTTCTTTGCCTATCATAGGCTCACTTATGAATAGATTTACAAAGTCGTTTATGCTTGGATTTTGCGCTCTTTTAGCGTTTTTGACATAGAAAAATAGACTTCTTGATAGCTTATAACTTCCATTACCTACAGTCATTTCACTTGGTAATACGCCGTCTATGCCAAGGGCTGAAATTTTATCTCCGTTTTCGGCTAAAAACCCATATCCAAAAATTCCATAAGCATCTTTATTTTGTGCTAGTTTGGTGATAATTAGATTGTCGTTTTCGCCTGATGGAATGTAAGTTTCATCATCTCTGATAGAGCCGTATTTGCCAGCTTTGTCGCCATACTCTTTAAAGCTTTTCGAAGCTGCCTGCATTAGTTGCTCTTCAAAGCTGTCTCTCGTGCCAGATGTCGTTGGAGGTCCATAAACTATAATTTGCTTATTAGGCAAGCTCTTATCTATATCGCTCCATTTTTTGTATGGATTAGGCACAAGAACGCCATTTACAGGTACTTCTTTGGCAAGTGCTAAGAAAATTTGCTCTTTTGTAAAATTTGCACCCTTGTTGTCTTTATTTTGAGCAAAAACTATTCCATCATAACCTATCATATATCCGCTTATATTTGTAACACTATTTTTAACGCATTCTTCAAATTCGCTCTTTTTCATAGGTCTTGAAGCATTTGCTATATCAAGTGTATTAGCACCCACTCCAGAGCAAAATGCCTTAAATCCGCCACCAGTGCCAAGACTCTCTACGATCGTAGTTTTTTTGCTTTTAGTGATGCCAAATTCTTCAGCTACATAGCTTGAAAAAGGAAAAACAGTCGAGCTACCACCTATTTTTATTTGATCCGCAAAGCTAACGCTTGCCAAAATTGCCGTTGCTACGACACTTGTTAAGATTTTCATGACTTCTCCTTTAATTTAAAATGATGATGTAAGTTTAAAGTATCTTGGAAACTTTTTAGAAACAAATTTGATTGATTAAAATAACTCTTTTTTGATAAAATAGCATTAAATTTTTCAATGGTGGAAAAATGGCTGATTTGATAGTAATCATAGATGATGAGCGCGATTTAGTAGAACTTTTGCAGTATCATCTTAGTAAAGCTGGCTTTGAGACTGTGGGCTTTTATAATGTATCTCGTGTAGAGCAATTTTTAGACGAAGAGAATGTAAGCTTAATGATAGTGGATAGAAATTTAATTCATGCCGAAGGGGCAGAATTTGTTACAAATTTACGCAAAAAAGGATTTGATACGCCTGTAATTTTTTTAAGTGCCAAAGATAAAAAAGAGGATAAATTAAAAGGGTTTGAAAGTGGCGGAGATGACTATATAACTAAACCTTTTGATATCGATGATTTAGTCGCGCGTTGCAAGGCTTTAATCAAACGCTCAAGTCGTCAAAGCGATGTTTATAAATTTAAAGATATTAGTGTAGATAATAGCTCAAAACGTGTACTTGTCAGTGAAAATGAGATAAACCTAACCAAACTAGAGATAAATTTACTAATAGAGTTTATAAAAAACAAAAATATGATTTTAAGTAGAGAGTATCTTTGTGATGTAGTTTGGAATGACTTTGAAACTAGCGAAAAAACGATAAATATAGCAATTAAAAGATTAAGGCAAAAGCTCGGAGATACTGAGTATATAGTATCGGTAAGATCGCAAGGATATAAGCTTTGCTAATAAAATTTAGAAATTTTGCAACCATTTTTGTTATAATTTTTGTTACATGTTTTTGGCTTTTAAAATTTCGCCAAATTTTATAATAGCTTTGCTTGCGGTATCTATATTTTCAGCATTTATAATATCTCTTATCATTGCAAAAGATGGAAATAAGATAAATTATATGATTAAAAGCTTAAATGCTGGCAAGTTCAGTGGCAACAAAGAAATTTTGTTTTTGCAGGAAAATTTACAGATAAAAGATAGTTTAAACGAGCTTAAGGATAAGCTTAGACAAAGATCTAAAAAATCCCTTAAGAAAACCGCCAAAATAAAGCTTAGAAATAATCAATTGCAAGGAATTTTAAGTTCGATTTCGCATGAATTTAAAAATCCAATCTCAATTATAAATATGTCCAGCCAAGCGATACTAAATGACGATTTGGATGATGCGAAGAGAGATAAATTTATAGAAAAGACAACTCGCAACTCAATGCGTATCGTGGATATGATTGATAAGTTAAATTTAAAATCTATTCAAAGCTTGTCGTTAGAGAAAACAAGCCTAGATTTATACGCATTGATAAGTAATGTTAGGACAGAGCTTTTGGAGCAATATAAAGAGCGTGAGATTTGCATAGAAAAAAAGGATGTATGGATATATGCAGATAGCACGCTTATAAGACAGGTGTTGATAAATATTATAGAAAATGCGCTTAAATATTCGCAAGGTATGGTTGAAATTTATTTTGTTGAGAATTGTGTATTTGTAAGGGATTACGGCGTCGGAATAGAACAAAAAGATATAAAACTTGTTACTAAAAAATATTTTAAAACTAAGAATAATATTCATATGAATTCGTTTGGAATAGGACTTTATGTGGCAAAACAAATTTTAAAATTGCATGGCTTTGAGCTTATAGTAAGTAGCGAATTTGGTAAAGGCTCAGTTTTTGGGTTTAAATATAATGTATGTAATTAATTTTTTATTATAGGGTTTAAGTCATAATTATTACTGTTATTTTTATAGGCAAAGAAAGTCATTATTGCAAAATTATAGATTGGTACGTATAAATTTATTAACAATAGATGAGATTGAGTGCTTTAGTATGAAATAGTAGAGGCTAACCAGATACAAGCTAATAAAATGCCTATTTATCGGCATTTTGTGATTTAAGCTTTCAATACTGCTTTAAAGACTGCCTTATTTACTTTTCTTGGTAAGTTTACTAAAACATAGCAAACTTACCAAATAAAAACACTCTCCCTAAATACTACGCCTTAAAAGTGCCATTTAATGGGCTTTTAAAGCTTTTGTGTTTGTTTGAAAAGACCCAACTACCATTATATCAAAAACAAGACCATATCAGCAATTTACAGCAAATTTTTGTAGCCACTCGTTTATGGCTTTTCTGCTATAAATGATCGTTTTGCCGTATTTAAAAAAGGGGATAGAATTATCCTTGCCTTGATTTTTTTTCATCCTTGCTTTTGCTTGTGCGTTTTTTGATATGCCAAACTCTTGCTCTAATTGTTCTATATTCATTAAATCATTGCTTTGAATTTTTTTCATTTTCACTCCTTTTATTTGTATTATTTTGGTTTCGCAACCAAACCCAAACACAGCTTAGAAAAATGATATATATAGCCGTTAGCCCTAGCAAATACTAAGTTTTAAGTACCTGTATTATTTGATATGCCATTAAAAATAATAAAATGTCTAATTCAGAAATAACAAAAAATTTAAATTTAGCAAAATTAAAAATAAGAAAAAAGATAATTTTTTGGTAAAAAAGAGATAAAAAGAGTTAAAATTTTATTTCCGAGAATGCAAGCTTATCTCGCATTCTCGTTTGAATTATTTTTAATAATATCATTAAGCTTGCTAGCATATGTCTTGTCAAGCTCAAGTCCATTTTTTTGTAATATATCGTAACTTTTTTGAATCTCAGATTTTAACTCGTTTTTGGCTTGTGTAGTCAAAATATCTTGCTTTTTAACAAAACGATCAATTTTTTTTTGCAAATCTTCGCACATGTCTTTTTTTGTTTCTTTTAAAACTTTTTGTATATTTTCTTTGAGTTTAGGAAGATTTGTGCGTATCACATTTTCTATAATCTCATTTTGTATATTGTCGTAATCGTGTGAAGACCAATTTCTAATATTTCGTATTCCTTTCAGGTCTTCTTTTGTAAATTTATCTAGGATATGATATTCTTGTGCCTTTTCAAGCTTATCAAATTGTTGATATACGACGTCGATGTGTTTCATGATTGCGGGCTTTGTCAATAACTCATCTTTCAAAGCTCCAGTAATGCCTTTGGGTTTGCAAACTTCGAATACTTGATCTATTTTTTCTATTGCTAATTCCAAGCGGTATATAATCTTGTCAGACATAAATTGCTCCCTTTACTATTTTGTTATCTTGCATTTTTTGTTCAGAGTAAAAATCGCAAATATCTACGGATTTGTGAAATTTATCGGCTATTTGTTCTCTTAAATCACTCAAATAATTAAGTGCCTTAAATGCATTGAGCCTATCTAAAAATTCTTTTTTATCCGCCAAAACGACTATATCAATGTCGGAGTTTTCGTCCGCATAGCCTTTGACATAGCTTCCAAAAAGCCCTATTTTTCGAATTCCATCTTTTTCAAGATTTGGCTTGATTTCAGATAGATATGCAAGTATGGCTTCCTTTGTTAAGATGGGTCGCATAGTTTCTCCTTATTTATTCATTTCCATGATTTTATCTATATCTATATTAACTTTTTCTTTGCCAATATCCCTGCAATATGCCAACTTCTCGGTTAAATAATATACTTTTTGTAGCTTTGCTGTTTTGTTCGCTGCACTTAAATATATATCTCCACTAACCCTATCGCGCCCCTTAACCCTTGTTTCTTCATCAGCTATTTTCTTTGCTTCTCTAGCTTCTTTTTCCATTTTAAGTAGTATTTCACACTCTTTTTTTGTTAATTTATTTGGTTTTTTTGTTGCAATATTATCAAAATCAGATGTTTGACTATTGCTTTGAACTTTTGGTAACTCTGGCAACTATCCGGTTAATATTAACCCAGCCACCGTAGTAGCTACTAGAATTTGACTTGCTTTCATCGTTGATCCTTTTTTCTTAAGATTATAGCATAATTTTTACTTTTGGGCTCTTCTTTGTTTTTCTTCATAAATTTTATTTTTTTGCAAATACTTTTTTAAAAATGTTCAGATATTTTTTACATTTCTACTAAATTTTTTTTAAAATAAAACTCAAATTTTATTTTTTATTTTCATTATTTGCAAAAATAACGAAAATCGCCATTAAATGCTGATAAAATCGGTGTTTTAGTTAAAACACAGCCATAAAAGGGGTTATCCTGCCTTTATTCTTTTATCTTATTTTTTTCTTTGCTGGTTTTAAAATTTGTAAAAAAGTTTTAAAAATATTTTTGAATTTTAAATTGCTTCACTTTGTTGGCAATGACAAAAAAGGGGCAGTGGTGGAAGCTGGTGTGCGACTTTTGACGCCGTGCGGTAGGATGTTTTGCATGCTATTTTTTACTAAGCAACCGCACCTGTGGTTTTCTAACGCACAGGCGGTTGCAAGCTTTAAGTGTATCATAAGTGCTTGCATTGACGGGCGAAATTTATCTCTAAGCAGTGGCGAAAGTGTCGCGTTAGATGCATGCGAGATTGACGGCTACAACATAATCCCAAGTATAAAGTAAATAGCATAAATTTTAAGCCCAAAAATACAAAAATGCTACAAATTTCTTGCTTGATTTTGTTTGAAATTTTTTGTAAAATTCCCAATTTTGCGCAATAATAAGCGTACTTTTATCAAATTTGGAGAGCTTATGGGGCAAATTTGGACACTTTTTACCACTGAGATGTGGGAGAAATTTACATTTTATGGGCTTAGGGCGATTTTTTCGCTGTTTTTAGTCCATTTTTTGGGGCTTAGTGAGAGTGATGCAGCGCTTTATTATGGTGCATTTTTGGCTTTTAGCTATCTTGTGCCAATTATTGGTGGCGTACTTGCGGACAGGGTGTTTGGTTATCATGCAAGTATCATTATCGGATCTATTCTTCTTACGCTTTCGCAGCTTGCATTTTTTGTAAGTGCGAGTGGAATTTTTAGCTTACATTTTGCCGTTTTGGCAGCGGTTTTAACAAGTCTTGGCAACGGCTTTTTTAAGCCTAGCATTACGGCACTTTTAAGCATTCGTGCGCCCAAAAATGCAAGTATTGATGCTATTTTTTCAAATTACTATTTTTTCTTAAACCTTGGCGTTTTGCTAGGAAGCTTTATAGTGCCGTTTTTTGGAGATAGTGCAAGTGATGGTGTGCGTGATTTAAGTGCCTTTAAATGGGGCTTTTTGGCTACTTGTGTTGCCATGAGTTTTGGACTTTTGCTATATATTTTTGTGGCAAAAAATTCTGAAAAAACACTCTTTAAAAAGCAGGATTATTTTAGCTTAAATTTGCACTCCCTTGGCATTTGCATAGCTATTTTTGTACTAATTTTTACGCTAATTAGCTTACTTAGTTCTGGCAACTGGATTAAAAGTGTATTTTATCCAGCTATTTACGCACTTGGAGTTGCTTTGATGTGTTATGTATTTTTAGAAAAATCTCTTGAAAAAGATGAGAAAAAGGCAGTTTTACGCATTTTTATAAGCTCATTTTTTATTGTATTTTTCCTTGCAACTTTTGAGCAAACAGGCACATCGCTTACCTTTATCGCAAATAATCAAATGGATAGGAAAATTTTTGGCTATGATATGCCAGCGTCGATGATATCGATGTTTAACCCATTTTTTGTTCTGCTTTTATCGATACCGTTTTCGCTTTTATGGGCATATTTGGAGCGTAAAAATGGCACACTTAATAATCTAAAAATTCAGTCATTTGGACTATTTTTGCTTGGATTTGGCTACTTTTTTATCTCGCAAAATGTGGCAAATTTAGGCTCTCAAAGCCTTAGTGTTTGGCTTTTTGTTGGGCTTTATTTTATCCAAACTTGCGCTGAGATGATGGTTTTGCCGATTGGATTTTCACTTGTGGCAAAAAGTGCTCCAAGGCGATTTTTGGGTCTTATATTTGGTGTTTTTTATCTTGCGATCGCTGCTGGATATGCACTTTCTGGCACTCTTGCAACCTTGCTTCCGCCAACTGCGGATAAGTTTGTAAAAGCACAAAATTTAGGCATTAATTTAAGCGATGTTTTATTAAATGGAGCAAGTCAGGATGTTATAGAAATTTTAGTTAAAAACGCATTGCCAGTAAAATTTCCAGAAATTTTAGGCTTTCAGATTATAAATCTAAGCGACTTTTTTATGATATTTTGCACTATGAGTTTTATTGCATCGGTTTTACTTTTTGGACTTTGTAGTATCAAAAATGATAAAATGAAAATAATTTAATTATGTATAGTGTGTGTGAAGCATAATTATAATGTGTATTTTATAATAAATGCTTTATATTTTAAAGTATAAAATAAATTAATGATTTTTTAACAAGATATTTACTATAATGAAAATATAAATATTAACTTAAAGGATTATTAATAATGCGGAATAAATATTCTCATATAACACTTAGTGTAATTGCAATCATATCTTTGGCTGGATGTGGTGGTGGGGGGGGGTCGAGCGCTCCAGCACCAATGATAAATATCGGACATGTTCAGCCTTTAAATAACCAACTTAATAATAATCAGCAAGCGGACCATATTTTATTAAAACCTATTCAGCCACTAGATAAACCGCTAAATCATTTTCCATCACAACCATCACCTACTTTAAAGACTTATAACATCTATAGGCAAGAGCAGATTTTATCATCTAAGCTAGAAGACTTGAAAAAAGATGAAGATTTTAAACAAAAAGTAGCTATTATTGATAGCGAATTTACAATGGATGATATTTTTAAAGATGGTCAAGGTAAGTTAAGGGTAAAAACTCCACAAGGAGGCTCTGCAGGTAAAGAAAATCATTTTTTAAATTCACACGGAACATTTGTTTTGGGAATATTTATAACAAACAACAAAGATTCTAATGTATTAATACAAAGTGCATCTATTAATGATGCTGATATGTCTGTAACTAATTCTATGTTTGATGACATGTATAAAGAGGGTGCAAGAGTTTTTAATAACTCATATGGCAATGTATCAGATAAAGAGCAAGGCACAAATATGTACGATTTTGTAGGCAATAAGCCAGAAACAGATAGCGTATTTGTCTTTGCTGCCGGAAATCAAGGTGTTTGGAAGGATAATACTGCTAACTATGCCTCGCCTCAGTCTTTATATCCACTTTTAAATGATAATGCTAGAAATGGCTGGATAGCTGTTGCGGCAGTGACAAATGATGATGATACGAAACTAGCAGAATATTCAAGCAAGATAGGTGAAAAAGCAAAAAATTGGGGCATAACAGCAAAAGGTGATCAAAGTGTAAAATTTAGCAATAGAGTTGTAAGCTTAAGTGGCGGAACCTCTTTTGCTACTCCAGTTGTTACGGCAGCTGTTACAAATGTGTGGAATAAATTTCCTTGGATGAGTAATCACTTAGCAACTATTACCGTATTATCTACTGCAAACAAACCAGGAACAAAAGAACAAACCCAAAATCCAGATAAGGATTTTGGGTGGGGTGTTTTAAATCAAGAAAGAGCATTAAAAGGACCTGGCAGATTTGATAAAAGGCTTTTAACAAATAAAGATCAAGACGATAGTCTTGTTGTTGATTTTGATCATAGAGAATATCAAAATAAAGATAAGCTAACATGGAGTAATGATATAGCAGGTGATGCTGGTATTATAAAGCGTGGAACGGGTACGCTTTATTTAAGTGGTAAAAATACCTACAGCGGTAATACAAAGATACAAAACGGTACACTTAGTTTTTCTGGGTCTCTTAAAAACTCAAAAGTTATAATAGAGGATAGAGGTACATTTGAAGCTAAAAGTAGTAATGATATGGTAAGTGTTTCAGGCGTTGATAAAAATTCATATATTTTTGAAAATAAAGGATCGTTAAATATATACGGAAAGGGATTAAAAATAGATGGAGATTATAAAGGTAGTCAAAATTCTCGAATAGTTATAGATATTCATAAATCAAACTTAGAAGTAGCTGGAAAAATGGATATGGGTGGTTCAAGAATTTTGGCTGATATTGAAAATGTTAATGAGGTGCCACAATTAAGCGAAAATATAAAAAAAATTATTTCCGCAAATAGCATACAAAACTATAATGGTGTATATAATATATCTGATAGAATTTCAACTCTTATAAAGATTACTGGATTAAATGTTAGTGATAAAGATATAAGTGTAAAATATCAAAGAGAGAATGTAGCAAAAGCTTTAGAAAAATATACAACACTTTCCGCTTCTGTTTTAAATGCAAGTAAAAATTTAGATGAATTGTTAAATGAATTAGCAAATAATCCAAGTGCAAGTTTAACCACACCTGCTCTTACATTATTTACTATGCAAGCTCCAGCTTTAATAAGAGCTGTTGAGAGTATGTCCGCAGAGATACATTCTAGTAGCTTAAATACTGTAATGCTAATAAATAAAGTTTTCAATCGGGCTATCTCAGATAGAGTTTATAATTCTATATTGTTGGCAGACAGTGGTTTTTGGATAGATGGAGTATATACAGATGCTAAAATAAGTCAGACTGGATATACTGGTGCTAATGTTGATATTAGAGGTTCTCAAGTAGGGTTTGATTATAAACTAGATGATAGAACAACTCTTGGAATAAGTCTAAACCAAAGTTTAAGTAAGTCCAAATTTGATAAATATGCTGGTAAAAATGAAACGAAAAGCATAGGGGCTTCTATTTATGGTGGATATGAATTTAATAATTTTTATATAGCTTCAAGACTTGGATATATTGGGTCAAAAAATGAAGTAAATAGAGAGATAATAGATTCTATTTCAAGAGTAAAGTATAATTCTCAGACTCATACTTTATATACAGAAATCGGCAAAAATTTTACATTAAATGAAGTGAATGCAAATATTTATTTTGCAAATGAAATGAACCGTATAAAACGAGATGGCTTTAGTGAAAAAGAGAATTTTGGTATTACAAGTGGAGATAAGCAATACACCTCAAACTCATTTTTAGTTGGTGCAAGGACAAGTATTAAAAGTGGAAAATTCGACTTTATGGCAAATATAAATCACATATATATACCAAACCCTAAGGATTTTGGATTTGAAGCAAACTATACTAATAGTAGCACTCCTATATATATAAAAGGTATTAGTGAGCCTAGAAATTTGACATTTCTTGGAGCCGGTTTTGATTATGAAATATATAAGAATTTAGTTGTAAATTTAAAAGCTGACAAAACATTTTCTAAAAATAGACTAAAAAATAGTTTAATAAAGCTTGGCTTTAGATTTTCTATTTAACAATAAATTTATGTAAATTCCAATCCTAGTTTTAAATTTTAATTTAGAACTAGGATTGTCACATTTTTTAATAATCTAAAATATTTCTTTATTTGTGGTAAAATACTTAAATATTTCGTTTTATATTTAGTAAATTTACATATTTTAGCTAAAATTTTATATAATCAAATAAAAATTTGGATAAAAATGAGTAAAAAAATTTTAATCTCTTGTCTTGAGGCATCGGCAAATTTGCATTTTTCAGAGGTTTTGCAACATCTTGGAGAGTGTGAGTTGGTGGGAATTTTTGATGAGAAATTTGGCGAGCCATATATGAAAAGTAGCGAATTTTCGGCAATGGGATTTGTTGAAGTTTTACCACTTGTTTTAAAGGCAAAACGCGCCATAAAACAGATGGTTGAATTTGCTAAGGGGTGCGATGCTGTGCTACTTATCGATAGTCCAGCGTTTAACTTGCCACTCGCAAAGGCAATCAAAAAAGCTGGCATAAAAACACCTATAACATACTATATTTTGCCTCAAGTTTGGGCGTGGAAGCCAAAAAGAGTGGAGATAGTTGAGAGGTATTGTGATAATTTAGCATCTATACTACCATTTGATGATAAATTTTATACTCGTGCAAGTTATGTAGGACATCCTTTGCTTGATGAACTAAAATTTCAAAAGGCTAGCCTTGAAAATAGTGGCGAAATAGCATTTTTACCAGGTTCTAGAAGGTCTGAGATAACGCGTTTGATGCCAGTATATCGTGAGGTTGTAAAGCAAATTTCAGGCAAAAAGATTTTAGTTGTTCCACCCCACTTAAAAGATAAAATAGCTGAGTTTTATGGTGATGTGAGCGAATTTGAGATCTCATACGATACGCCAAGCACGCTTCAAAACAGCGAATTTGCCTTCATCTGCTCTGGCACAGCCACGCTTGAGGCTGCACTTATCGGTACGCCATTTGTGCTTTGTTTTAAGGCAAAAGCCATTGATGTGTGGCTGGCTAGAAAGCTTGTGAAAGTACGCTATGCTGGGCTTGCAAACATTATATTTGATTTTATGGGCAAGCCAGCGCTTCACGCCGAGCTTATTCAAGAGGAAGTAACAGCTGAAAATTTGTTAAAAGCGTATAAAAATTGCGATAAAAGCGTATTTTTGCAAGGCTGCAAAGAGCTTAGAGCATACTTTAAACACGGCTCTAGCCAAAATGTTGCAAAAATGATAAAAGGAGAATAAATGAGTGAACCAATGACCATATATGGATATGAAAAAATAGAAGCAGAACTAAAAGATCTAAAGCTTGTTCAACGCCCACAAATAGTCACTGAGATCGATGTCGCGCGAAGTTACGGAGACCTAAAAGAAAATGCAGAGTATCACGCCGCAAGAGAGAAGCAGGCGTTTATCGACGCGCGCATTGCCGAGCTTTCAAATTTGCTTGCAAATGCCGAAGTTATCGATCCTTCAAGCTATGAGCATGATCGTGTGCGATTTGGCTCTAGTGTTACGATTATGGATGTTGAAACTGAGCTAGAACACACATATACGATAGTTGGAGTAAGTGAAAGTGATCTAGAAAAAGGGCTTATATCCATAAGCTCACCACTTGCGCGCCAGCTAATTGGCAAGGCTCAAGGCGATGAAGTTACACTAAATTTACCAAAAGGCAGGAGTGATGTTGAGATCGTTTTGGTTTGCTATAAGCCTATAAAATTTTGAAGGCTAAGTGTGCTTAAAGTGTCTGTTTTTAGGATTTTTGTTTTATGTGTGGCTAGCATTTGATGCAAAATTTTACTCAAACGCCAGTCATACAAGATGGTGCGATATTTATATCTGACGCGCATGAAAATGCTAATCGTGATGGATTTTTGCGGTTTTTACAAGCTTTTGAGCGTGGTGGAATTTGCGCGCCGCAGCTATTTTTGATGGGCGATATGTTTGACTTTTTGACGGCACATTCAGTTAGTACTTGTAAGTTTTATGTAAAACATATCAAGCTTATAGACAAAATTTCACAAAAAACAGAGCTTTTTTATATCGAGGGAAACCATGACTTTGTCCTTGGCAAACTTTTTAAAAATGCCAAAATTTTCCCCATACAAGCTCAGCCAGTAAAATTTCTAACAGCTAATGGCAAGAGCGTAGAGATAGCGCACGGTGATAACTTTTTGCCGTTTGTTAGCAAATACGCGCTTTTGTTTTTGCGCCTTGAGTGGTTTTTAAGATTTATGAATTTTATAGATATTTTGCTAAATTTTAGAATTTCAAATGCTATTTTACAAAAACTTACACTAAAAAAACTAGACTACAAAATACCAAATTTTAAAGCCTTTATAACACCTAAAATTCGCTATTATAATGCAGATATTGTGATAGAGGGACACTATCATCAAGGGCAAATTTTTGATATTGATGAAAAAATTTATGTAAATCTCCCAGCTTTTGCGTGTGAGCAAAGTTATTTTGTAGTAAAATACCAAAATCAAAGTATAAAATTTGAAAGAAAAAATTTGAAAGGACATTGATGTTTGGGGACAATGTATTAAAAACGGGCTCAAACGAGATGGAGCTTGTCGATTTTCGTATCTTTAAAAAGAGTGAAAACAAAGTATATGAGGGCATATACGGCGTAAATGTCGCAAAGGTACGAGAGATCATCAAGATGCCAAATTTAACTGAGTTGCCAGGTGTTCCTGCATATATTGAGGGAATTTTTGACCTTCGTGGCGTGGTTATACCAGTTATAAACCTTGCTCGTTGGATGAATATCGCTGAGCCAACCAATGAAGTAACGATAAAACCACGAGTCATTATCGCTGAGTTTAGTGGGATCCTAATAGGCTTTATCGTGCATGAGGCAAAGAGAATTCGTCGTATCAGCTGGAAAGATATAGAGCCAGCAAATTTTGCTTCTGGTGCTGGTACGCTTGATAAAGGAAAGATAACAGGTGTAACTCGCATAGAAAATGATGAAGTTTTGCTTATCCTTGACCTTGAAAGCATTGTTGAGGAGCTTGGAATTTACTCTCCAAAGATAGATGTAAATATCGATGACAGTAAAAAGTTAAAGGGCTTAGCCTTAGTTCTTGATGATAGCTCAACGGCTAGAAAGCTCGTAAAAGACGCGCTTGAGAAGATGGGTCTAACGGTAACTGAAGCTAAGAATGGGGTTGAGGGTGTTGAGAGAATGAACGAGCTTTATGATAGGCTAGGCGATAATATCTCAAAAGAGATTCGCGTCATATTAAGCGATATAGAGATGCCACAGATGGATGGTTATCACTTTGCGTCGATTATGAAAAACGATGAGAGATTTAAGGATATTCCTATCGTCTTTAACTCATCACTAAGTAACGAATTTAGCGAAGGTAAGAGTAAAGAGGCTGGCGGTGCGGCATATCTTACAAAATTTGATGCAAGTATATTTTATCAAGAGGTGCTAAAAGTTATTGAAGCACACTCAAATTCTGCAAAATGAGGTGAAACATGGATGATATGAAAGAGATAATGGAAGACTTCTTAGTAGAAGCTTTCGAACTAATTGAACAAATCGACCATGACCTTGTTGAGCTTGAAGCAAACCCTGAAGACTTGGATCTTTTAAATAGAATTTTCCGTGTTGCTCACACGGTCAAAGGAAGTTCGAGCTTTTTAAATTTTGACATTTTAACCAAGCTAACGCATCATATGGAAGATGTTTTAAACAAGGCTCGAAAAGATGAGCTTAAAATGACGCCTGATGTTATGGATGTTGTTCTTGAGTCAGTCGATATGATGAAGGGACTTTTGCATGGCATCCGCGATCATGGAAATGACCGCGATGTTGGCATACAGATACAAGATATTTGCAGTCGTTTGACAGCTATTTCAGAGGGTGATGCAGCTCCAGCTGCCGCGCCAGCTGCACCATCTCCAGAGCCTGAGCCAGAGGTCGTTGCTGAGCCAGAGCCTGAGATTAGTGATGAAAATTTATCAAAACTAAGTGATGATGAGGTTGAGGCTGAGATTGAGCGTTTGTTAAAAGTTAGAAAAGCTGAAGATCAGGCACGCCGTGCTAGTAAAAATGCAGCTTCTGCCGCCACTCCAGCAGCTGCAAAACCAGCAACTCCAGCACCAGCTACAAAACCAGCCGCTGCCCCTAAAAAAGAGGAAGATGGTGATAAGAAAGTCCCAGCGCAAAGTGGTGCAGTAGCTCAAGAGCAGACTATCCGTGTTGAGGTTAAAAGACTTGATCACTTGATGAATCTTATTGGCGAGCTTGTACTTGGCAAAAACCGCTTGCTTAAAATTTATGATGATGTTGAAGAGAGATATGAGGGTGAGAAATTCCTTGAGGAGCTTAACCAAGTAGTCTCTAGCCTAAGCCTTGTTACTACTGACATCCAGCTTGCAGTTATGAAAACAAGAATGCTTCCAGTCGCAAAAGTATTTAATAAATTTCCGCGTATGATACGAGATCTTAGTCGTGAACTTGGTAAGCAAATAGACCTTGAAATTTCTGGTGAAGAGACAGAGCTTGATAAGTCTATCGTTGAAGAAATAGGCGATCCTCTAGTGCATATTATTAGAAATTCATGCGATCACGGCATAGAAGATCCAGAGACAAGAAAGCTTGCTGGCAAGCCTGAAAAAGGTACTGTTGAGCTTAAAGCGTACAACGAGGGTAATCATATTGTTATTGAGATCGTTGATGATGGTAAGGGTCTTGATGCTGCGATGCTTAAGATGAAGTCGATAGAAAAAGGTATCATAACTGAGCGTGAAGCTGATGCGATGAGCGATAAAGAGGCATTTAGCCTTATATTTAAGCCAGGTTTTTCGACGGCTGCAAAGGTTACAAATGTAAGTGGACGCGGCGTTGGTATGGATGTTGTTAAGACAAATATTGAAAAACTAAACGGCATTATAGATATAGAGAGCGAAGTGGGCAAGGGTACTGTAATGAAGCTTAAAATTCCACTCACGCTTGCCATCATCCAATCATTGCTTGTTGGAACACAAGAGGAATTTTATGCTATTCCGCTTGCAAGCGTTCTTGAAACGGTTCGTGTGCCAATCGATGACATTTATACAATCGATGGTAAAAATGTACTTCGCCTGCGAGATGAAGTACTTTCTCTTGTTCGCCTTTCTGATGTTTTTGGGGTTAAGAAGGTATTTGATGGCGGAGATCATACCTATGTTGTCATCATCGGTGTTGCAGAGGCAAAACTTGGTATCATAGTTGATACTCTTGTTGGTCAAGAAGAGGTTGTTATTAAGTCTATGGGTGATTATTTGCAAAACATCCCTGGTATAGCAGGCGCTACGATAAGGGGTGATGGTCGTGTTACTCTTATTATTGATGTTGGTGCGATGATGGAGATGGCAAAGGATATTAAGGTAGATATTCGTGCTGAGATGGATGAGACTAAAAATGTAAAAGAGAAGCCAAGTGATTATAAAGTCTTGATAGTAGATGACTCAAAGATGGACAGAACTATTATGCAAAAGTCACTTGAGCCAACTGGCGTAACTGTGATCGAAGCTACAAATGGTGTTGAGGCGCTGGCTGTTATAAAGTCTGGCGAACACGCTTTTGATGCGATACTTATTGATATTGAGATGCCACGAATGGACGGATACACGCTTGCTGGCGAAATTCGTAAATACTCTAAATATCGCACTCTTCCACTCATCGCTGTTACATCAAGGACATCTAAGACAGATAGGCTGCGTGGCGTTGAGGTCGGTATGACTGAGTACATTACCAAGCCATACTCGTCAGAGTATCTTGAAAATGTCGTTAGAAAAAATATTAAGTTACCATGAGGGAGTAAGATATGAGTAATAAATTAAATGAAGTCTTACAAAAACAGCAAGCACAAATAGGAAACGATGGAACAGTTGGAAATAACGATGATATAATCCAACTTGTAGGCTTTGTGGTCGGTGAAGAGGAGTATGCGATACCTATTTTAAACATAAAAGAGATTATAAAGCCCATAGAATTTACCCGTGTTCCAAGTGTTCCTGAGTATGTTCTTGGTGTGTTTAACCTTCGTGGAACGGTTATACCACTTATAGATCTTAGAAAGCGTTTTTCTATTAATGCTGGTAAGCAAACACCAAGCACACGCTATATCGTTATGAAAGATGAAGAAAATATCGCAGGTTTTGTTATAGATAGACTTACTGAGGCTATTCGTATAAACCGCAACAGGATTGATCCGCCACCAGAGACTTTGGTTAAGGAAAAAGGCATGATCTATGGTATTGGAAAGCGCGATCAAAATATCCTTACGATACTTAAAGTTGAAAGCTTGTTAAAGCGCGATTTTTAGGCTAAATTTTGATAAAGCTTTGTGTTTTTGATTTTGATTCTACACTAATGGACGGCGAGACTATAGATGAACTCGCCGTTTCTTTTGGTGTCGGAGATGAGGTTAAAAATATCACACAAAAGGCTATGGCTGGAGAGCTTGACTTTTTTGAAAGTCTAAGCAAGCGAGTAGCACTTTTAAAAGGTCTATCGCTTCAAAAAGCTACTGAAATTTGTAAAAACTTACCTCTGATGAACGGCGCAAAAGAGCTTATAGCAGAGCTAAAATCACGTGAGATAAAGGTCATTGTTTTTAGCGGTGGTTTTCATTTAGCAACCGATAATATGCGTGAAATTTTAGGCTACGATGAGAGCTTTGCAAATATCTTGCACCAAAAAGATGGCGTTTTAACTGGGCTTGTAGGTGGCGAGATGATGTTTTCAAGATCAAAGGGCGAGATGCTTTTGCGTATGCAAAAAATTTTAAATATCAGCAAAGATGAAACGATGTGCGTTGGAGATGGAGCAAACGACATCTCGATGTTTAAACATTCTAGCGTCAAGGTTGCATTTTGTGCTAAACCAGTTTTAAAAGCCGCTGCCACGCATTGTATCGACACAAAAGACCTGCGAGAGATTATTAAAATTTTAGATAAAATAACTAACAAATACTGAAATTTTATTTTAGTATTCTTGGGTTGCATGGCATTGAAGTAAGCATGACTGAGCATATCACAAAACTATACTCATCAAAATATCTAGAAAATAAAGCTTTATCTACCAGCTTCAGACATGAATTTTCTGTTTTTTGATATCATTTGTAGCAAGAACTTTGAATTTTAAGCTAGCGATTTTGTGCTTTAGTCACACAATCAACAAGCTAAAGTTTGTTTTGTGGCTTTTGGTGCATAAGCCATCTGTTTTAGTGTATAAATGGCATAGTTTTTACTATTTGCTGTTTTATTGTGTTAATGGTTTGCTAATTGTTTTTAATCCAGCAAAAAGTATTAAAAGGAAAATTATCCCATGCTTTACCTGCTAAATCCTGTGATTTTTGCCTTTTCTCTTTATTTGCACTTGCCGATTTCTAGCTTTGATGCGTTAGTTTTGGCATTTGTATTACTTGGATGTGGTATTTTTAGTTTTTATGCTAAAAATCGCATTAGGCTAATTTATCACGCTTTGTTTTTGTTAGCTTATTTTATCCTTCTTATCGTGATTTGTGCCGGTTTTTATAAGGGTTTTAATGGCATTATTTTGCTATTTTATATCCCTTTGTTGTGTATTATGCTTTATGTTATAGTCTTAAATTTTATCAAATTCAAAGAGCTTAAAAATGAACTCAAAAAACATTAAAAAATTTATAAAACTCTACGATGAAAAGCGTGAGGAAAATTTCAAACAATGAGGGTATTTTTACCCGCCTAGCGATTATGCTGAGTTTGAGAAAGAGAACGATGAAATTTTTAAAAAAATATCTAAAAGATGAAACAGATCCCGTCTTAAAAACCAAGCTTTATATTTCGTTACTAAGAGAAATTAAATATTTTGCGTTCTTGATCGCCTTTGAAAAGCAAGACTTTATGCTGTTAAACAACGCCATTTTTCAGACATCACGCCAAAATTTACTAGAAAACGCCATGACTATAAGTGGCACGGATCACGCATATGCATTTTTTGACCTGCTTGGCGCCTTTGCATGCAATGATTTTGATATTATTCAGAGTTTTTTGCCGCAGGATTTGCCACTGAGTGCTGGGCAATTTTATAGCGAAAATGGTGCGAATTTAGTAAAAATTTTATACTTTAAACAAACCGAGCTAGAACAAACAGCAGTCCAAAGAGCACAGAAATTTCTAGCCAAAAAGCTTACAATTTGGGAGCGTAAAGTGGTGGAGTTTTTAATAGCAGTTTTAGACAAAAACGCTAGTAAATGCAGTGAAATTTTACAAGATCTTTGCAAAGCGTATCAAAAATTTGGCTATCCTACGCAAAATTTAGACAAATGCTTTGCTGCCGAGATTCACGGACTTTAACGCTTTGCAAGGTGTGTTGATAATGAGCTGTTTTTGCAGATAAAAGTGCCAAAGCACGACTGCTTTTTTGTCGATTTTGAAGAGTGGCAAAGCAAAAACGGCTATCCAAAAGGCGAGATTTTTTACAAATATCCACCAAAACTTGGACTTATAAATAAAATTCTCATAGCCAAAATACCAAAAGTATCGCTTCATAAGCCATACGAAAATGACAAAAAACTTTACAAAGATAGTGAAAAATTTGCTAAAGATTTAAGCTTTGAGGCTATGAAATGATGACTTACTCATTTTGTCTTAAGGAGTGCAGATCTTAGATGATAGCATATGCTTAGCCACGGACAAATTTCCTTTGGATCAAAATTGCGACTATTTAGAAATTTGCAAAAATGAGCTTAAATTCTGGTATGATGATGGCGCTGCTCTTGCTGTATATTCTGGTTTAAAAAGGATTTTGTTTGATAATCAAAAATGCAAATACACTTTGTCATTTCGCCTAAAAATTTAGACAATGAATGTGAAAAAGTAAATTTTGAGATGATTTGTGTTGAGTTTGAAAGCAAGGAGCTGTTTTTTAATTGTTTTAGATACTTTAAAAAGGTAAAAATTTGATAGCCAAAGATACAAAAATAAAAACAAGATAAGTTTTGCTATCAACAAGACAAAAGTCATTCTTTTGTACCTACTTTCGCTTGGTTTTGTTGCTATTGGATTTTATATGTTTAGTTCTAAGTCAAGCTGGAAGTACCCTGAGTGGAGTCTAAAGACTTTTGGAGCTGCTAGCATAATATTTTTTGGTTTTGTGCATTGGCGTTTATGATGATAATATCTAGAAAAAATACAGGCTTGTTTATAGGCGAAGATGGATTTTGGGATCGTGTGTCTATTTTTGGACTTGAGTTCATCGCGCGGGAGGATATAAGATGTTTTAAAATAGAAAATTTAACGCTCAAACTCTACTAGCAGTGTATCTAAAAGAAGGCAAAGAGCAACAATATCTAAAGCATCAAAAATCCTATCAAAAAAGCGATGCTAAAATATGTCATAAATACTTTTGGCTACAAAATAGGCTTAATGCTACTAAAGGTAAAAAGCGATGAAATATATAAAGCCCTAAACACAGAGCTTAAAAATGCTAGAAAAATGAAGAAGACTTTGCAGTCGTTGTAACAGACTTTACTTTATATAAAATTTGCTATAAATTTTTTGTATTATAATAGTTTTTATTATATGTTAAACTTTAAAGTTGTATTCTAATAAAAATTTATTTAAATGGACAAAATGATGTATAATAACGAAGCAAAATTTTCACTCTGGTGTGACTTTATCGAGCGCGATTTTATTGATGGTGAGTTGTTAAATTTGCTAAATCATGGCGTGATAAACGGTGCTACAAGCAACCCAGCGATATTTAAAATAGCGTTTTCTAGTGGTAAAAGCTATGCAAATAGCGTGCAAAGTGCAACTAGACGCCATCCAAAGGAAATTTATGAGCTTTTGGCTACGCAAGATATAAAGATGGCGGCGAGCAAAATGCTTAAAAATTTTGCTAGTGACGATGATGGATTTGTAAGCATCGAGGTTGATCCACACCTTGCAAACGACGCTATGCATACCATTCAAGAGGGTGTGCGCCTGTATAATCTTATCAAAATGCCAAATGTTATGATAAAAATTCCTGCCACAAAAGCTGGATTTGAAGCGATGAAGGAGCTTATGGCGCAAGGCATTAGTGTCAATGCAACTCTTATATTTTCGCCAGATCAGGCACAAGGCTGTCTTGACGCGTTTAAGACCGCGAGTGAAATTTACACCAAACGCTTTCCTAATACACCACTTCCAAAGGGCGTTATAAGTGTATTTGTTAGCCGTTTTGATAGGCTTTTAAATGAAGGCTTGGCTATGGCTGGACTTCCTAAAAATCAAGTTGGCATCATGAACGCAACGAAAATTTATCACATTATAAATGATACAGGACTGCCAAATGTTCGCACGCTTTTTGCTAGCACTGGCGTGAAGGGTGATGATATTGCGGCTGATTATTACGTGCGTGAACTGATGTTTGCAAATAGCATAAACACCGCGCCAGTCGAGACGATCGAAGCGTTTATAAAAAGCCCAGCCCAACCAAAAACTCCGATCTCAAAAGAGAGCATAGATGTGTTTTTTAGTGCCCTTAAAAGCAAAAATATCGATATAAATTTAGCATATCGCAAGCTTCTTGATGATGGACTTAAGGCGTTTGTTACGGCATTTGATGAAATAATGGCAAGTTTGCAGTAAAATTTTAAGCACTTTTGTTGAGTTTGAGATTGTATAGCAAGGGGCTTTATGCCAAGCCTTGCTTAAAATTTTAAACAACTACGATCATATTAAAATAGCTCATCTGAAGCTTTGCCAAAACCTAAAAAACTAAAATTTAGTTTAAATTTAGACATTTTTCAGTATAATCCCCATCTATATTTTCACGAAAGGAAAACGATGTTAGAAGGTATCGTTAGAGAGAGTATCGGCAAGAAGTCTGCAAAGGCTTTGAGAAGAGATGGTTATCTAATCGCGAACATTTATGGTAAGGGATTAGAGAATGTTGCAGCTGCGTTTAAAGTCAATGACTTTATTAAAGAGGCTCGCAAAAAGCAGACCCTTGCGTTTGATGTAAAAGTTGGTGGAAAGGTCTATAATGTCGTTATCGTTGATTATCAAAGAGATGTTGTTACAAATGATCTAAAGCATGTTGATCTTAAGGTTGCACTTCCTGGCGTTGTGTCAAAATACATGATCCCAGTTAAGCCAGTAGGCACACCTATCGGTCTTAAAAATAAGGGTGTTTTGATCCAGTCTAAGCGCCGTTTAGCTGTTAAATGCACGGCTGAGAATTTGCCAAATGCGTTTGAGCTAGATGTTAGCAAGCTTGATATTGACGATACTATCTTGGTCCGCGATATCACGCCTCCAGCTGGTGTGACTATCGTAGATGCTGATCGTATCGCGGTTCTTGGTGTTATTAAAGCTAAGTAATCAGGCTTTTAAATGACGCTTATTGTGGGGCTTGGAAACCCCACTTCCCAATATAAAAATACACGCCACAATATCGGTTTTATGCTTGTAGATGAGCTTTTAGCTTGCTATGGCGATCGTGCAAAAGGTGTTAGTTCTTCAAAATTTCAAGGTGAGCTTTTTAAAGTTGGTGAAATTTTACTTCTAAAACCACAAACTTATATGAATCTTTCAGGCAACAGCGTAAAGGCTGTTAGTGACTTTTATAAGCCAGAGCGTATTGTTGTTATACACGATGATGTTGATTTGTCTTTTGGTGCTATGAGGTTTAAAAAGGGCGGAAGCAGTGGCGGACACAATGGGCTAAAGTCTATTGACGGCTTGATAGGAGCTGAGTATGAGCGCGTTAGGTTAGGGGTTGGACGGAGTAAATTTGCAGGCGAAAGCACGGCAAATTTCGTTCTTAGCGACTTTAGTGAAGACGAAAAACTAGGGCTTAATGAGCTTTTGCAAGTTGCAAAAAGCGCAGTTTTAGAACTTATAAATTCTGATATAAAAACCATCAACCAAAAATTTTCACGCAAAGGCATTTCGTGAGACTTTATGCTCGTTATGTTGCTTGGGAGTATTTTAAGGCATTTTTGATTATATTTTTAGCGCTTGAGCTTTTTTATGTTGGTATTGATTTGCTTACAAATTTAAAAGATCTGCCAAGATCAGCAAATTTGCAACTACTTTATGTGGGTCTTACATCGCTTACGGCTGTATCTTATGTGCTTCCTATTTCGCTTGTTTTTGCGAACATTATCGCACATATAAATATGGTCCGCTCAAATGAGCTTGTTAGTCTTTATGCACTTGGCGTTAGCAAAAACTCAGTTATCTTTCCGCAGTTTTTTATAGCGCTTTTTATCACTTTGTTTTATGTCGGGCTAAACTGTACATCTTTTGCTTATGCGTATGATTATCAAAAAAATATAGCAAAAAACTCAAGTTTTACAAAAAGCACAACGGATACATTTATAAAATTTGAAGGTAAATTTATATATATCAAAGAGCTAAATTCAATCACAAATGAAGCTTTAAATATAGATATTTTTGACCTAAATGAAACTGATTTAAAGCTTAGTGCTTTTGCAAAAAGTGCAAAATTTAAGGATGGGATTTGGCAGTTAAAGGATGTAAATTTAACAAAAATTCCTAGCTTACTTGAGTTGGGTTCAGAGGGTTTGGATATACAAAATTTAAGTCAGATTGATGGCTTAAAAGGGTTTAAACCAAAGAGCATACAAAGCGCAAATGCTGAGCAAGCAAGTACACTTAATATCCCTGATACGCTTGATTTTATCTTTACATTTAAAGATGAGGGTGTTGAGATAAATACGGCAAAAACGGTATTTTACAACCTTGCGATATTTCCGTTTTTTGCACCTTTTTTGATGATGATTTTTTACTATAAACTTCCTGTTGCTGGTAGATTTTTTAACCTTGCATTGGCTAGCTTTATCTTTGTTTTGATAGCACTTGTGGCATGGGGCGTGCTTTTTGTTTTAGTGAAATTTTCACAAAGTGGGATAGTACTTCCAGAAATTGCGATACTTGCTCCCGTTATTTTACTGATTTTATACGCAATATATCTTGTAAAAAAGCATTATTAAGCCAAATTTTGGCATTTTTTTTGTAAAATCCTTAAATTTACGACAAAGGTTTTTTATGGATTACAAAAATTTAGCACAGGCTTATAAAACTCCTCTTTATGTTTATGATTTTGATTATATAAAAACTCGCTATTTAACACTAAAAAACGCATTTAATGCTAGAAAATCTCTAATATGCTACGCTGTCAAAGCAAACTCAAATCTTAGTGTTTTAAAACACCTTGCAAATTTGGGTGCTGGATTTGATTGTGTGAGCATAGGCGAAGTAAAGCGTGCGCTTTTGGCCGGAGCAAATAAATATCAGATTATTTTTAGTGGCGTTGGTAAGCGTGATGATGAGTTAAAAGATGCTCTTGATAGTGATATTTTGATGATAAATCTTGAAAGTGAAGCCGAGATGAAGCGCCTTGAGATGATAGCTAAAGATCTTGGTAAAAAAGCTAGAATTAGCATTCGTATAAATCCAGATGTTGATGCAAAGACTCATCCATACATATCCACAGGCCTAAATGAAAATAAATTTGGCGTCGATATAAATACGGGCAAGAAAATGTATATCTATGCCAAAAACTCCGAGTATCTTGATCCAGTTGGTGTGCATTTTCACATTGGCTCACAGATAACTGAGCTCTCTCCGATAATCGAGGCGGCTGGAATTTTGGCTGAGTTTGTAAGAGAGTTAAAAGCCATTGAGATAGATATAAAATTCTTTGATGTTGGCGGTGGTATAGGAGTTATTTATGATAACGAAAAAGAGATTGATACTTATGACTATGCACAAGGAATTTTATCTAAGCTAAATGGACTTGATGTTACTATTGTGTGCGAGCCTGGGCGTTTTATCGTTGCAAATGCTGGAGTACTTTTAACTTCTGTTTTGTATGAGAAATTTAACAAGCAAAAACGCTTTGTTATGGTTGATGCGGCTATGAATGATCTTATTCGTCCAAGCCTTTATGAAGCTTTTCATGGTGTTGAGCTGGTTGGAAAAAGTAAAGATGAAAGCTCTTGCGATATAGTTGGTCCGATATGTGAGAGCGGCGACTTTTTGGCTAAAAATGTTATGTTACCAGCTTGTGAGAGTGGAGATATTATCGTTATAAAAAGTGCAGGTGCTTATGGTTTTGCGATGAGTAGTAACTATAATACAAGAGGTCGAGCAGCAGAGGTTGCAGTAAGTGGCGGCGAGCATAGGCTTATAAGAAAGCGTGAGAGCTTTGAAGATGTTGTCGCGCTTGAGTTGGAAAATTTATGAAATGAACTCATTAAATGAACTTAGAAAGCATATAGACGCTATTGATGATGAAATTCTAGCAAAGCTTAACGAGCGGATGGAATTTGTCAAAAAGATTGGCGAACTAAAGCAAAGTAGTGGAACAGCGATATATCGACCAGAGCGTGAGCGTGCGATAATCGAGCGTTTGGTTGATTACAAAAATGGCACACTAAATAAAGCGGCTATAGAGGCGATATATCTTGAAATTTTTGCTGTAAGTAGAAATTTAGAATGCCCTCAAAAGATAGCTTATTTAGGACCCGAAGGCACTTATACACATCAGGCTGCCGAGAGTAGATTTGGTGCTATGAGTGAGTATGTACCGCTTGCTAGCATAGATGCAGTTTTTACAAAGTTAGCACAAAAAGAGGCAAAATATGGTGTTGTACCGATTGAAAACAACACTGAAGGTGCGGTAGGAGCGACACTTGATTGTCTGCCAAAATTTGAAAATGTTAAGATAGTGGCTGAAATTTACCAAGATATTCACCATAGCTTTGCTAGCATTTCGGACAGGCTAAGCGATATAAAGGGGATTTACTCTCATCCGCAAGGCTATAATCAGTGCCGTAAATTTCTTGAAGACCATATGCTTTTAGATGTTCCATTTATTCCGACTCGCTCCACTGCCGAGGCAGCCTTGATGGCTTCAAAAGAGCCAAGTATGGGAGCTATTTGTTCAAAAATCGCTGCTAAGATGTATAATATCCCTATCCTTTATGAGACCATTGAGGATAATATGGCAAATAGAACTAGATTTTTTGTATTAAGTGACTTTAAAACACAACGCAGTGAGTATTGTAAAACCTCGATATTGGCTAAAACAGATCATCAGCCAGGCGCGCTTGCAAATTTGTTGCAAGTCTTTAAAAATGAAAATATAAATATAACCAAACTTGAGAGCCGTCCAATAAAACAGCGTGAGTTTAAAAGTGTTTTTTATCTTGATTTTGACGGGCATATCGATGATGAAAAGGTGCAAGCAGTCTTTGAAATAGCCCAAGAAATGGGTACTGAGATCACTTGGCTTGGAAGTTATCTAAGTGGAGATAAGTGATGAAATTTAATAAAAATCTAGAAAATTTAACCAACTACGAGGCTGGCAAGCCTATTGAGCTAGTCGTGCGCGAATACGGCATCAAGCCACAAGATGTTATAAAGTTAGCTAGCAACGAAAATCCATTTGGCACTAGTCCGCTTGTTGCCAAACGCATCACACAGCTAGCTACAAATGCACATCTTTATCCTGATGACAGCTACTTTGAGCTAAAAGACGCATTGGCAAATAAATTTAATATCAGCTCAAAAAATATCATCATTGGAGCTGGAAGCGATCAAATTTTAGAGTATTGTTTGCATGCAAAAGCTAATGAAAATAGCTCAGTCTTAATGGCTGGCGTGACATTTGCAATGTATGAAATTTATGCAAAACAAGTTGGTGCAAATGTTATAAAAACAAATTCGCAAACACATGATATTACGGAGTTTAGAAAAATTTATGATGCACATAAAGATAAAATTTCAGTAATATTTCTTTGCGTGCCAAATAACCCACTTGGCGAGTGCCTTGATGCTAGCGAAGTTTATGAGTTTATACGCTATGTTAAAGATGAAACCTTAGTTGTTATAGACGCTGCGTATAATGAATTTGCTAAATTTAAAGACGCAAAAAAAGGCATAGAGCCTGAGTTTATCGTGCAAAATTTTAAAAATGCTATCTACACAGGAACTTTTTCTAAGGCTTATGGGCTTGGCGGTATGCGTGTTGGCTATGGTATCGCAAACCAAGAGATCATAAAAGAGCTTGGCAAACTAAGAGCACCGTTTAATATAACTACCCTAAGTCTTGCGGCCGCTATAACAGCGCTTAGTGATAATGAGTTTGTGCAAAATAGTATAAAGAGCAACTTTGAGCAGATGGTACGATATGAGGAATTTGCAAAATTTCATGGTCTTGAGTATATAAAAAGCTATACAAATTTTATAATTTTAAAATTTAATAAGCAAAATGCAAGTCAAATAGTGCAAAATTTGCTCAAAAAGGGTATAATTTTAAGGGATATGAAAAGTTATGGGCTAAATGCTATCCGCATAACGATCGGAACGGCAGTTCAAAACGACAGAGTGCTTGCAGAGTTAGATGAAATTTTAAAGTGAGATAGATGGATTTTAAAGCTTTACTTCAACAAATCGCACAGCTTTATCAAAAGCTTTCTTTAAAGCAAAAAGCAGTCATTGCTGGTTCTATTGTCGTGGTTGTTGGATTTTTAGTATTTTTAGTATTATTTAGAGGCACAAGAGGCGATAGTTATGCTGGATATAGCGTGCTTTTTGAAAACATTAGCCCAAGTGATTCAGCCCTTATTGTAGATCAGTTAAACAAGGATGGCGTGAGCTACAAACTTGCAAATGAAGGCACCATACTTGTACCAACTGCTGATGTTTATAAAGAGCGTATCGCTGTTGCAACGCTTGGAATTCCAAAAGAGAGCAAAGTTGGCTTTGAAATTTTTGATACACAAAATTTTGGCGCCACAGACGAAGAGCAAAGGGTAAAATACCAGCGTGCGCTTGAGGGAGAGCTAGCGCGCACGATAGAAAGTCTAGCGCCTATACATAAAGCAACTGTTCGCATTGCGATGCCAAAAGAGACGGTTTTTACAGAAAGACAAGCTCCATCAACAGCATCTATCGTGGTTGAGTTAAAGCCAGGTACTAGCTTAAATGCAAAGCAAATTTTTGGTATTAAAAATTTAGTCGCAGCTGCGGTTACGAAGCTAAATATCGAAAATGTAAAGATAGTTAGTAGCGATGGTATCGCACTTGGCGAAGATGATGGTGGTTTTGATAGTGAAGTTATAGCTCAGCAGATCCGTTACAAACGCGAGTTTGAAAATAACTATGAGCTAAAAATTGTAAATGTATTAACGCCTATTGTTGGTGGTGTAGATCGTGTTGTGGCTAAGGTAAATATAGACTTTGACTTTGATAAAAAAGATAGCCAAAGCGAGACTTATGATCCAAACAATGTTGTTAGAAGTGAGAGCAATGTTGAAGAAAAACGCCAGGGTAGCGCACCAAATGAGATAGGTGGTGTGCCTGGTGCGGTTAGTAATATAGGTCCAGTTGAAGGGCTTGCAGATAATAAACTTGTGGAGCAGTTTAACAAAAGCTCACAGCAGACAAACTATGAAATTTCAAAGAAAATTACTAATGTTAAAGGGCAGTTTGCCACTATTTCAAGAGTTAGTGCGGCTGTTGTTGTTGATGGAAGCTATCAGCCTAAAAAGGATGAAGCTGGAAATCCGACTGGTGAGCTTGAGTTTGTTCCTCTAACGCAAGCACAAAAAACTTCTATAGAAAATTTAATCAAACAAGCTATCGGCTATAACGAAGCTAGGGGAGATGAGGTTAGCCTTGATAACTTTGAGTTTAAGCGCCCAGATAACTCAACTCCGACTGAGAAGGTAAATGGTATTTTACAAACTTATATAATGCCGTTTATGCCGATATTTAAATATATTTTTGCGGGAATTTTGCTATTTTTATTCTACAAAAAAGTCATTGTGCCATTTATGCAAAAGATGCTTGAAGAGCAAAAAGAAGAGGGAGATGAGCTCGGTGTTGATCTTGAAGAACTTGAGGTAGATGATGAGGATAGTTTGGAGAAATTTAAAGCTGCACGCAAGAAGGTTGAAGAGCAGCTTGGTATAGGTGGCGACTTTGATGAAGATGAGCTAAAGTACGAAGTTTTAATAGAAAAAATGAGAGGTGTCATCCAAGAGCGTGGAGAGGAAATCGCACAGCTTTTGCAAGATATAGTTAGAAATGATTCGGATTTTAATTTGCGTAAGGATAGCTAATAGCCATGAAACTTAATGATCAACAAAAGGCGGTTTACGAAGAGCTTTCTATGCCTGAGAAGATAGGAATTTTGCTTATCCAGCTTGGCGAAGAGGCTACGAGCTTACTTTTTTCACATATGGATATTGATATTATTACCGATGTATCTGGCTACATAGCTACTGCTAGAAATATCGACAAAGCTGTAGCTGGTGCTATCTTGGAAGAATTTTATGCACTTATGCAGTCAAACCAGTATGTAAAGTCTGGCTCTCTTGAATATGCAAAAGAAATTTTATATAAGACTTTTCCACCAGATGAAGCACAAAAAATTCTAGATCGCCTTGCAAAAAGTATGGAAAATAATAAAAGCTTTGGCTATCTTAACAAGATCAAACCTCAGCAACTTTCTGACTTTATCGTTAAAGAGCATCCACAAACCATCGCTCTTATCCTTGCTCATATGGACGCAACAAGCGCCGCTGAGACTCTTAGCTATTTGCCTGATGATCTTAGAAGTGATGTCGTGGTTAGGATGGCAAATCTTGGCGATATAAGCCCATCAGTGATTAAGCGCGTTTCAACCGTTCTTGAGACTAAGCTTGAAAGTCTTACATCTTATAAAGTTGAGGTTGGCGGGCCTAGGGCTGTTGCTGAGATGCTTAATAGACTCGGACAAAAAGCTAGCAAGACAACTATCGAGTATATCGAAAAAACGGATGAAAAACTGGCTACAACTATTAAAGAGCTTATGTTTACATTTGAAGATATTAATACACTTAACGCTACCGCGATAAGAGAAATTTTAAAAAATGTTGATAAAAAAGATCTTATGGTTGCCCTAAAAGGCTCAGGCGATGAGCTTAAGCAAAAATTCCTTGGCAATATGTCTCAGCGTGCAGCAGATGCTTTTGTTGAGGAGATGGGGTTTTTGGGAGCTGTGCGTGTTAAAGATGTCGAAGAGGCTCAACGCCGCATAGTTGAAGCAGTGCAAGCTCTAGCCGAGCAAGGCGTCTTCCAAGTTGGCGAAGCAGATGAGATGATTGAATGAAAAGTAGCGTCATAACAAACGAAGAAACAGCTGGACATTTTGTAGAAAACTACCGCTTTAAGGTCTTGCTCTCAAGTGAAGGCAAGGGTGATGCTGAAACCATGCGTGTTTATGAGCAAAATTTAGAAAATGAAAAGGCAAATCAAAGTTCGCCAGAAATTTTGCCAAACGACACCCAAGATGTAGCCCAGCCACAGGTCGTTCAGGCTGGATTTGACTCTGGTTTTGTTGAAGAACTTCTTAAAAAAACGGATGAGCTGAGCGGTAACATTATCAAACTTCAGATGCAAATCGAAAATCAAGAGGCTGAGTTTAACAGACGCCTTGAAGCAGAAGTAGCAAGGGCTAAAGAGGATGGTATCGCGCAAGGTGTAGCACAAGAAAGCGAGCGTTTTAATGCCGAACTAGCTGCACTAAATGAGCGTTTTGGTTCATCTGTGAGTAAGCTTACAAATTTTTATAATACCTTTGAAGAATTTGTTAAAAAAACCGAGGAGGAGCTTGGTGCGACGGCTGTAAATGTAGCCGCTCAAGTTATCGCAAAAGAGGTTAGCACCTCTTCGTCAAATGTCGCTTTTTCGCTTGCAAAGTCGCTGATGAGCGAGCTAAAAGAGGCAAAAAATATCACTCTAAGAGTAAATCCAGCTGATGCAAATTTTCTAAAAGAGCAGTTTGAACAAAACGCCCATGTGAATATCGAAGCAGATGATGCTATTAACAAGGGTGGCGTGGTTATTATAAGTGAGGCGGGAAATATCGATGGTTCGCTTGAAACTAGACTTGAAAAATTAAAGAGTTTGCTTTGATAGATGTAAAAAATTTAAAACAAGAAGAGCTAAAAGAGCTTTGTGTAAAGTTGCGTGAGAGAATTTTAGAAGTTGTGAGCCAAAATGGCGGGCACCTTAGTTCAAATATCGGTGCCGTCGAGTTAATCGTGGCTATGCACTATGTGTTTGATGTTAAAAAAGATCCTTTTATATTTGATGTAAGCCATCAAAGTTATGCGCATAAGCTACTGACTGATCGATGGGATGAGTTTGAAAGTTTGCGTAAATTTGGGGGTCTTAGTGGTTTTAGTAAACCAAAAGAGAGTGAGTTTGACTACTTTATAGCAGGACATAGCTCGACCTCTATATCACTTGCGGTAGGTGCCGCAAAGGCTATAAACTTAAAAGGCGAAAACCGCTTACCAATAGCATTTATAGGCGATGGCTCTATGAGTGCTGGCATGGTTTATGAAGCGCTAAACGAGCTTGGAGATCGCAAATATCCATGTGTTATCATCTTAAATGATAATGAGATGAGCATTAGCAAGCCAATCGGCGCGATAAGCAAATATCTTAGCCACATTATGGCTGGTGAGGCTTACCAAAAATTTAAAAGTGGTGTTGAAAAACTGCTTTCATACATGCCAGAGTCGGCTTCTTACATGGCACGCAGGGCTGAAGAGAGCATACGGCTTATAACGCCAGGAATTTTCTTTGAAGAGCTTGGGCTTGAGTATATAGGTCCTGTTGATGGGCATAATCTTGAAGAACTTATATCTACCTTTAACACAGCAAAAACGATGAAAAAGCCAGTTATCGTCCACGCTCAGACCTTAAAAGGCAAGGGCTATGAAAAGGCTGAAGGGCATCTTGCGAGCTGGCATGGTGTAGGACCTTTTGATGTTGTTACAGGCGAAGTTATTAAAAAAGCAGACAGAAAGTCAGCCACACAAGTTTTTGGAGAACATCTCTTAAAGATGGCAGCAGAGCATAGCGATATCGTAGGCGTTACGGCTGCGATGCCAACTGGTACTGGCATGGATATGCTAATAGAAAAATTTCCAGAGCGTTTTTGGGATGTTGCTATAGCTGAGCAGCACGCCGTAACTTCTATGGCTGCGATGGCAAAAGAGGGGTTTAAGCCCTTTGTCGTGATATATTCAACATTTATGCAAAGAGCCTTTGACCAAGTTATACATGATGCCTGTATATTAAATTTAGATATAACATTTGCGATGGATAGGGCTGGTATAGTTGGCGAGGACGGAGAAACTCATCAAGGGGCATTTGATGTTAGCTATTTTAACCTCATCCCAAATGTCATCATCCTAGCGCCGCGCTGTGCTCAGTGCCTTAGAAATTGTATGGAATTTGCCTACTCAAATAAGGGCGTAAAGGCTCTTCGCTATCCTCGTGGAGCATTTTTACTAAGTGATGAATTTGCGCCAAATTTGCCAGCCTTGGGTAAGGGCGAGTGGTTAGTAAAAAATGATAGCGATGTGGCATTTATCGGCTATGGAAACGGCGTTGGCAAGGCATATAAGGTTATGCAAAATACCCAAATGAGTGTAAATTTGATCGATCTTATCTTTGTTAAGCCGCTTGATGAAAATTTGCTTTTAGAACTTGCTAAGAGCTGTAAAAAATGGTTTATTTTTAGCGATAGTGCAAAAAGGGGCGGAGTTGGTGAAATTTTGGCTGGATTTTTGCAAGAGCATAAAATTTATGATGTAACTATAAGCAGTTTTGAGTACTCTGATGAGTTTATAACGCATGGCGCAACATCGCTTGTAGAGGATAGTTTAGGGCTTAGTGTGGAGCAAATTTCCAAAAAGTTATTAAATGATAAATAATATTAATTAATAATCCCTTAAGTAAAAATTTGTTATATTCTTGCAAAAATCAAAGGATTATTATGCAACATGTTTCACTTTTAAAGCAGTTTAATCTCAAAGTTACCCCTCAAAGACTCAGTGTTTTGAAGGTGCTTGATAAGCACATGCATCCAACTATTGATGAGCTTTACGAAGAGATAAAGGCTGAAAATCCATCTATCTCACTGGCGACAGTTTATAAAAATTTAAATACCTTAAAAGATGAAGGCTTGGTTGTTGAGGTAAATGTTTTAAATCAAAAGCCAAGATACGACATCTATGAACATCCACATATACATGTTGTCTGTCAAAGTTGTGGGCATGTTGAAGATGTTATGCATGCTGAGGCGGGACTTGATGCCTATCAGGAGGGGCTTGAGAAAAAACTTGGCAATATTATTGATAACCTAAGTGTAGTTGCTACTGTTAAAAACTGCAAACATTGTCGTTAAAGTAAAACGCATATTAAGCCATAACCTGATAAAATATTATAAAATTTCAGGGAGGCTTGATGAGCTTAGATATAAAACGCAAATTTCTACTCAAAGATGGCGCTCTGCTGGAGCTTTTAAACTCTTGGGAAGTTGTTTTTAAAAGCTCAAAGTACTCATATTTTTACACAAATTCTATCAAATTTATAAAAACTGATGATAAGTTTTTTTACCAAAAAGATAGCGATTTGTTGCCTATTGGGCAAGATGAGTTTATAGCTGCAAAAAACGGCTCATCTAACATAGTTTCAAAACAAATTTATAGTTTTAAACTAAATGGAAATTTATGTAACATTGAAGTTTTTCAAGGTGAACTTAGCGGGCTTTATATTTTAGAGATAGCTTTTAATGACGAGCTTTACGGTGTATTTTTCAAGCCACCAAAATTTTTAACAAATTTTATAGTTCGCGAAGTTACACTTGAAAGAGAATTTAACGAGCAAAACTTAACCCCACTTTGTATGTTTGAAAATTTTGACTTTGCTGAAGCATTGAGGGTTTTTAAAACTTTTATGATAGCCCCAAATTTTCCTAAAAATTTACGCACAAAAGATGCAGTTTGCGCACTTTTATATTATTACTTGATAGAAATTTTAACCTTAAAAGATGATCTTAAAAGCGAGTTTAACGAGCAAAAATTTCTTACTTTATATGAGAAGATATCTTTAACAAAGATATCTTTTGAGTTGTTTTTTGATATTTTTGACGAAAAAACAGCTGAGTTTTTTTTAGCAAATTTTACCAAGCTTCTTAACTCATGCCAAAAAAGTATCAAAATTTTAAAAGCACTTTTGTTTTTAGATGAGCTTAAAAATGCCGCTTGGCTTGAATTTTTTCTTGAAAATGCCTTTGAGATCGAGATAAAAAACGCTAAAAAGGTCATTGAAAATGAGGATTTTTTAAAGGATTGGGAAATTTTTCTAAGTGATACGAGCGATTTTTTTGTTGCAAAAAATTATGATGAAATCCTTAAAATATCTCTCGCAAAAAGAGCAAGATCTTATGCTATAAGCTCAGCAAAATTTGCAAAAGGTATAGGTGAACAAAGCGAAAATGATGAGTTTTTTACTCTACTTAGCAAGCTTGAAAGAGTGGAAATTTTATTTCAAGGATTTCGCGGCACCACTTTTAGTGGGCAAATTTTAGAGCGTGCAAATAAGCTGATAAAAAGACTAAAAGAGCTAAAAGAACTTGATAATATCCTAACCCTAGTGCAAAAACTACCGCAAGATGAGCAAGCTGATGAGCAGTGCGTAAGAATTTATGCTAAAATTTATAAAATTCGCACAAAGACTTTAAGGGGCGTTAAAAAGTTTATTAAAGCGGTGTTGCAAGGCTCAAAAGAGCTTAAAAATCACTATAAAAAGGCATAAAATATGGAAAAACAAGAAAAAATAGTCGAAATGTTTAATGATATCGCCCCTACCTATGATGTGGCAAATCGCGTTTTAAGCATAGGCGTAGATGTGAGCTGGCGTAAATTTGCGTGTAGATATATGCTAAATAAATATCGCGCACAAAGCATTAATATTATAGATGTGGCATGCGGGACTGGCGATATGATGGGGCTTTGGAGTAAGATAGCGCGGAAGTACGGCGTGCATATAGCTAAACTTACTGGCATAGATCCATCAAGTGGCATGCTTGATGTTGCGCGCTCAAAATTTCCTAACTTTGAGTTTATCCAAGCTTTTGCAGACAAGACAACTTTAACAAACGAAAGTGCTGAAATTTTAAGCATAAGTTATGGCATACGCAATGTCGTAGCCCGAAAAGAGGCATTGGCTGAGTTTAACAGAGTGCTAAAAATGGGCGGATATGTTGTGGTTTTAGAATTTACTAAACGCAACAAAAGTGGCTTTGTAACGGCTTTACGAGACTTTTATCTGACAAAAATTTTACCGTTTATAGGCGGACTTATCAGCAAAAATAAAGAGGCATATGAGTATTTACCAAGCTCGATTGAAAGCTTTTTAGATGCAAAAACTTTTTGCGACGAGCTTTATGAGGCTGGCTTTGAAGTTGAAGTTTGTAGAGGCTTTAGTATGGATATTTCAACACTTTTTATCGCTAAAAAGGTGCGTTCTTGAGTTTGTTTGATGTAAAAAATTTAAAAGGGTTAAAATGCTAAGCGTTAGCGAACTAAATGAGCAAGCAAAGATCTTGCTAGAGACTCATTTTAGCTATGTCGAGGTGCGCGGAGAAATTTCACGCCTTACAAAACACGGCTCTGGACACTGGTATTTTAGTCTTAAAGATGAGAACGCAAGTATCTCTTGCGCGATGTTTAAGGGGGCAAACTCAAAGCTTAAATTTGCAGTTCAAGATGGTATGAGCGTGGTTTTAGGAGGTAAAATTTCACTTTATGCACCAAGTGGAAGCTATCAGTTTATAGCTAGCACACTTTTAGTTGATGGAGAGGGTGCGCTTGAGACCGCCTTTAAACAGCTAAAAGAAAAGCTCGAGCTAGAGGGGCTTTTTAGCACCATGCATAAAAAACCTTTACCGTATATCCCAAGACGCATCGCACTTGTTACAAGCGCTACTTCCGCTGCTTTGCAAGATATGCTTCGTATCACTGCCGCTAGGTGGCAGATGGCACAAATTTTTATTTTTGATGCTCTTACACAAGGTCAAGCCGCGCCAGCTTCACTTATAAATGCTCTTAAAAAAGCTGATAGATACGGTGTAGATGTTATCGTGCTTGCTCGTGGTGGCGGTAGTCGAGAGGATTTGTGGTGTTTTAATGACGAGGGACTTGCTAGGGAAATTTTTGCCACAAAAACCCCAGTAGTAAGTGCGATAGGGCACGAGATAGACTATGTTATAAGCGACTTTGTAGCTGACTTTCGTGCACCAACACCAAGTGCCGCGATGGCTGAGCTTTTGCCTGATGAGAGCAGCTTTATGCAGTATCTTGATGAGCTTGATGATAAACTGGAAAATACCTTAAGTTCGCGTTTTGCACTACTTGAAAATAAGATAGTTTTACTAACTGCAAAGCTTTCACCAAATGCCTTAAAAGCAAAGATAGAGCATAAAATTTCACTTTGTTTGCGCCTTAGTGAGCGACTTGACAATGCTCTTAACATTAAATTTCTAGCCCTTGAAAATAATATCAAAACACTACATGCGCTTTTTGAGGCAAGAAGTGGGTTTTATGAGATAACAAAAAATATGGTACAGGTACGCATAAATGGGCAAAATGCAGATTTAATGAGCCTAGAAAACGGCACACAAATAACCCTAGTATCACAAAATGGCAGTAGAGAAGCGATGATAACTAACTAAAGGAGCGATGATGAGAAAGATAAATTTTAGCGCGGGACCAACTGGCTTGCCGCTTAGTGTTTTAGAGCAAGCTAAAGCCGAATTTACCGACTTTCACGGAGAGGGTGCGTCCATTATGGAGGTTAGCCATAGGGGCAAGACTTACGAGGAAGTGCATTTTGGTGCGATGTCTAAAATACGCAAGCTTTATGGTATCGGCGATGAATATGAAGTTTTATTTTTGCAAGGTGGGGCACATTTGCAGTTTGCTATGATACCTTTTAACCTTTATAAAGGCGGTATCGCAGAGTATGCAAATACAGGGGTTTGGACGAGTAAAGCCATAAAAGAAGCCAGGCTTATGGGCGTAAATGTAAGTGTTGTTGCAAGTAGTGAAAGTGAGAAATTTAACCACATTCCAGAGGTAAATTTTAGCGATAATGCTGATTATGCTTATATCTGCACAAATAACACAATATACGGTACGCAGTATAAAGCCCTGCCGCGCTCATCTGCACTACTTGTCATCGATGCTAGTAGTGACTTTTTTTCTGAGCCGCTTGATTTTAGTGACATTGGACTACTTTATGGCGGAGCTCAAAAAAATGCAGGTCCTAGTGGTGTGAGTATTATCATTATACGAAAAGATTTGATAGAGCGAGTTTGGCGTAATGATGTGCCGACATTTTTACGATACAAAACCCATGCTGATGCAAAGTCGCTTTACAACACACCGCCGACATTTGCCATTTATCTACTAAATTTAACTATGCAGTGGCTTATCGATCAAGGTGGTTTGTCTGTGATGAAAGAGCGAAATTTAGCCAAGGCAAAGACGATTTATGATGTGATAGACAACTCAAATGGCTTTTATATAGGACACGCGCAAAAGGCGCACCGCTCTTTGATGAATATTAGCTACAACATAGCTAGTGGCGAGGCTTTGGAGGCTAAATTTGTAGCAGATGCCTTGGCTAATAATATGCTCGGACTTAAAGGGCATAGACTAGTTGGTGGCATAAGAGCGTCGATATATAACGCGGTGAGTCAAAACGATGTGGAAGTTTTAGCTGATTTTATGAAAGAGTTTGCGCGTAAAAATGGGTGAAATGCCAAGTAAAAATAGCACCCAAACAGAGCTTAAAATTTCTACAAAAACCGAGTTAAAAGCTGAAAATACAGCCTTTTTAAAAGAGCAAATTTTAACTTATCTTGGTAACAAACGAGCCTTGCTTGGGCTAATCGCACAAGGTGTGAAATTTGCTAAAAGCGAGCTTGGACGAGAAAAGCTTAGTTGCGCGGATCTTTTTAGTGGCTCTGGTATCGTAGCTAGATACTTAAAACAACACGCAAGCTTTATCCTAGCAAATGACCTTGAGCTTTATTCTCGTATAGTTAATGAGTGCTATCTTTGCAATGTTGATGATGAGTTTAAAACGCATTTAAAAGCTTCAAACAAGGCATTTGTAAAGCGAGTAAATGCAAACTTAAAACCAAATTTTATAACCGAGCTTTATGCGCCAAAAGATGAAAGTGCGATAAAGCCAAATGAGAGAGTTTTTTATACCCGAAAAAATGCGATATTTATCGACACTGCAAGGGCTTTGATAGATGAGTTGCCACTTGATATGCGTAAATTTTTTATCGCTCCACTACTTTATGAAGCAAGCTTGCATGCTAATACAAGTGGTGTATTTAAGGGCTTTTATAAAAACAAACAAGGTATAGGACAGTTTGGCGGCGAGGCTAAAAATGCTTTAAAGCGTATCACAGGAGACATAACGCTAAAAACACCCGTTTTTTCAAATTTTAGCGTACCTTACGAGATATATCAAACCGATGCAAATGCCCTTGCTAACGAGCTTGATACGCTTGATCTAGTCTATCTTGATCCGCCATATAATCAACATCCATACAGCTCAAACTACTTTATGTTAAATTTGATAGCAAAAAACGAGCGACCAGCTGAAATTTCGCGAATTTCTGGTATTGCAAAAGATTGGAATCGCTCTATTTATAACCAAAAAGCAAATGCCGCTAATGCCTTTTTTAGCCTGATAGAGTGCCTAAAGGCTCGTATAGTGCTTATCTCTTTTAACAGCGAAGGATTTATATCAAAAGAGCAATTTGAACACAACTTGGCTAAGCTTGGAAATGTAAAGACCATCGAGCAAAGATACAACACATTTAGGGCAAGTAGAAATTTAAGCTCAAGAAATATCCATGTAAGTGAGTTTTTATATATTTTAAAAAAAATATAAGGTTATAAAAGCTCCCTTGCTAGGGCTAAAATTTCATCTTTTTGCGCTAAATTTTCTTTGCTAATAGCTATAAATTTTGGACTTTCAAGACTTTTTGCGCTATAGTTTATCGGTGCAAAATTTTTGATATCACACATTATCCCACCACTAAATTTCACTATCGCTTCGCCAGCTGCTATATCCCAAAGTGAGCTTTTACTAAAGCGCGCATATATACCACCATTTTGCACTACTTTTGCAAATTTTATAGCAGAGCCTAGTTGTGTAAAGTTTAGATCAAATTCGCTAGCTATCTTACGCTCACGGATAGCTTTTGAGCGTCTTCCTGTGTATAAAATTTGTCTGTTTTTGTTTGAGTGCTCAAGTTTGCTTTGGTGTAAAATTTTGCCATTTTCATCTAAAATTTGAGTAAAAACCCCATCCTTGCTTGCAAAAAAAATCTCATTACTCATCGGTATCATTATCACTCCAAGCGTTACACCGTCTTGCTCTATAAGTGCGATACATACGCAAAACTCATCATTTTTATCTATAAACTCTCTAGTTCCATCAAGCGGATCAACTAGCCAAAAAGTCTTTGCACTCGTGCGCTCTTTCTCGTCTAAAATTTCTTCTTCAGAGCAAATGGCAATATCTGAGCGTTTTAAAATTTGCATTATCGCTTCATTTGCTGCTATATCAGCACTTGTTAGTGGGGAGCTATCACTTTTAAAGCTTACTTTAAAGCTACTTTTATAATGGCGTTTTATAGCATTACTAGCAGCTATAGCGGCACTTTTTGCAAGGTCTAAAAGCTCAGAGCTTGTCATGCTTTTTTGAATTTAAAATTTACTAGAATTTTTATAGCAACCATGCAAAATAGCACTTGCAACAAGCTTGCTAAAACAAACGATGAATAAAACTCATCACTTAGACTACCAGACTTGTGAGCTATGGTTGCAACGGCGATTAAAAGCGTAAGTGGCATAGAGTGGCTAAGTGCGTAGATGATGATGTATTTTATCTTTAAGATATTTATAAAAACTATACTCGCAACAAGTCTGCATGCTATCATCGTTACTGTTATAAATATCGCCTCTTTCACTACTTCACTAACAAAAAGTGTCTCAACTTTTAGCGTTGAGCCGATGTGAGCAAAAAATATAGGAACCAAAAAGCCAAAGCCAAAGCTACCAAGCTTATGTGGCAAGTCTTGTTTGTGGTTAAAAAATGTAGCGATTATCATACCAGCGATAAAAGCACCAAATGCAACTTCAAGTCGCAAGAAGACCATCAGCGCACACACAGCAAGAAAGACGGCTATGCTTAGGCGTATATCCTTTTCGTTTTTGTCATATTGTGGCATAAGTACAGTTTTAAAGCCTGGAAACCACCAAAAAATAATACCAAGAAATTTAAATAACCCCCCACTAAGTAGCAAAAACCCAAGCAGATAGATAATGCTAAGCCAAAAGTCCCAGCTCCCACCAAACTGCAAATAAGCCGATGTTATCGTTAGTAGTGTGATACTTACCACTTCGCCGATAACGCCTATTAACATGCTTAAATTTAACCACTGCTGATCCTTGCCGTACTCTTTAAATAGTGTAAATATCATACCCACAGCCATTATCGGTATGATAATGATAAAAAGCGGATCAAGCTTAAATACAAACATACAAAAAGTTGCGATGACATATAAAAGTGCGATATATATGCAGCCTAGTTTTAAAACTTTTCTATCCGCATTTAAAAAGATCCTAAGATCAACCTCCATGCCTGCTAAAAACATTAAAAAGAAAAAGCCAGCCTCGCTTATCGCGTTAAAAAGCTCATTGTGTGACAAAAGACCAAGATATCCAGCGATAGTACCTAGCATTATCTCCACTGGTGCAATAGGTATGCGAAAATTTTTGGAGATATAAGGCGAAGCAAAAATGATCGCCGCAAGCGTTAAAAGTATATAAAGTCCGTTCTCTTGCAAGTTTCTTTCCGTGTTAAATTTGCTTTTATTATACATTTTTTTTGTTAAAAACAAGATTTTGCGTTATAATTTCATAAAATTTATAACAAAGGCAAGATAATGCAATCATTTGAAGTAAAGAGCTCTTACGACCAGATGCCCTATTTTTCGGCAGCTTTTCACGATAGCTCGGTACTTCGCTTGCATGCGATAGGTAAATTTTTGCGTCTTGAGCCAACACCAGTTCATAAGGCTAGAGTGCTTGAGTTGGGCGGCGCTTTTGGTGGTAATATCATGCCACTTGCAGTAGCCTATCCAGACGCTGAGGTTGTTGGTGTTGATATATCAAGCATACAGGTAAATACTGGCAATGCCATCGCCAATCAGATGGGGATTGAAAATTTTCATCTTATTGAAGCTGATATAATGGCACTAAGTCCAGAGCATATAAAAGAGCTTGGGAAATTTGACTACATTATCGCTCATGGCTTTTATAGTTGGGTTAGAAAAAATGTCAGAGACGCCTTTCTTGCGCTCACAAAGACACTTTTAAAACAAAATGGCATTGCCTTTATATCCTATAATGTCTATCCGGGTTGGAAAAGTTTTGATACTTTGCGTGATTATATGATGTTTTGTGCCAAAGATGAAAGTGGCATAAAACGCCTTGATATCGCAAAAAGAGAGCTAAATTTTATGGGTGAGTTTTTGCGTATGAACTTTCATGCTAAAAGTAGCCAAGCTCTAAAACAAACTCAAGAGCTACTGCTTACACAGCTAAATTTCGTCCGTTCTATACTAAAAGATAGCAAAAACGACTACTACATCTTGCACGAGTTTTTTGAAACGACAAACGAAGCACAGCTTTTTTACAAATTTGCAAACCGCCTAAGCGACTTTGGGCTTGGATATTTGGTTGAAAGTACGCTTGATGATGTTTTTGCACCTGGTATTGGCGTTGCTAGATTTGATAGACATATAAACAAAACCTATAAAAGTCGTATCGACCGCGAGCAAATGCGTGACTTTTTTTTAAATCGCTCGTTTCGCAAGAGTCTTGTTATGCACAAAGATGAGATAAACGAAGAGTCTGAAACAAACATCAGCCTTGATGAAATTTCACTCATTCACATCATCGCAAAGCTTGAAAAAACAAAAGATGGTTATAGTATAAATGATGAGCCACTAAACCCGCAGTTTAACGAAATTTTTGCTAAAATTTATGACGCTTATCCAGCTAGTATCAGTATTAATGAGCTTGGCATTAGCGATGATAGCGTCGATGCCTTTTTGGCGCTTATGGCAAACCCAGCCACACTTTTATCCACACAAAAATTTAGCCATATAAAGTATGAAAAGGGCAAAACTAGACTAAAGCCAAGAGTAGCAGGCTATCTTAGATACTTTGCTAGCACGCATAAGCCAGTTATGTTGCTAGCCACACAGCTTAACTCAAAGACCTATATGGATACTTTGGATGCTAGGACAGCACTTCTTTTTGATGGGCAAAACAGCCTTGATGACATAGTAAAAGAGCTTGAAAAAATTTATGAAATTTACAAAAATGAACCAGACGCAAAACATTTAGATGACTTTAGTTCAGAAATTCACGCTAGCCAAGTGGCTAAAAAGCTTGAAAATTCCTACTTTCTAGAAAATTTTTAAAATTTTTGCAAATTTTTTATATTTAGCTATAAAGTTTTTTTGACTTTGTCCGATATGGTATGCAAGTAACCAAAGGACAGGTTGCTAAATACATTTTAAAAGGATTTACAATGAGTTTTCGTATTAACACAAACATCAACGCGATGAATTCGCACGCTAATGCTGTAGGCAACAACAGAGACATTTCAGGCTCTTTGCAAAAGCTAAGCTCAGGCTTACGAATCACCACCGCGGCAGAAGATGCATCAGGTTTGGCTATTGCAGATAGCCTTCGTTCACAAGCAAGTGCCCTTGGTCAAGCTATAGCTAACGGCAACGACGCAGTCGGTATCATCCAGACAGCTGACAAAGCTATGGACGAGCAGCTAAAAATTCTTAACACTATTAAGACTAAAGCTACTCAGTCTGCTCAAGATGGTCAAACTACTCGTTCTCGTCAAGCACTTCAGGCTGATATCGTTCGTTTGATGGAAGAGCTTGATAACATAGGTAACACTACATCTTTTAACGGTCAGCAGCTACTTAACGGAACATTCTCTAACAAAGAATTTCAGATAGGTGCCTACTCTAACCAAACTGTTAAAGCTAGCATCGGTGCTACTACATCTGACAAGATCGGTCTTACTCGTTTTGAAAGCTCTAAGCTTTTGACAAAAGCAGGAAAGATTGAACTTAAATTTTTAAATGTAGATGGTGTAAATGATGTTAAAGTAGCTTCAGCTATCATCTCATCTGGTCTTGGTAATGGTCTAGGTGCTTTGGCTGAAAATATCAACAAGGTTTCAGATAAAACTGGTGTTCGAGCATCATTTGATGTTACTTGGATAGCATCAAAAGCTATATCTGGTGGTATGATCAAATCTTTAACTATTAATGGCGTGAAGATAGGTGATTTAGAAGTTAAGGAAAATGATAAGAATGGCGCATTGGTAAATGCTATCAATGCTGTTAAAGACCAAACAGGTGTTGAAGCCTCTGTAAATACAGAAGGTAAGATGGTACTAACAAGCCGTTCAGGTCGTGCTATGGAGATTAAAGGAAAAGATATTTCTGCTGGTCTTGGTGGCAAAAAGCAGTTATCTAGCTTTATTGGTCGTCTAAATCTAGTTCGCCTTGATGGTCGTGATATTAAACTGTCAGCAAATGCAGATTTTAAACTAAGTAAAGCTTTCTCAACTGATGGTGGACAACAGCAGTCAGTATCTCTAAGAGATGTTCGTGGTCAGATAGATGCTAAGCTAGCGACAGCTATGGGCTTTCAAAGAATGAGCAAAGATTTGTCAGTAGCTCAATCAGCTGGTGTTATGACACTACGCGGCGCTATGGCAGTTATGGATATAGCTGAGTCAGCTCAGATCACACTTGATCAGATCCGCTCTGACCTAGGTTCTGTACAAAACCAGCTTATCACAACTATAAACAACATCACTACAACTCAGGTGAATGTAAAGGCAGCTGAGTCTCAGATCCGTGATGTAGACTTTGCAGCTGAGTCTGCTAACTTCTCTAAGTTTAATATACTAGCTCAGTCTGGTAGTTATGCTATGAGTCAAGCTAACAGCGTTCAGCAAAATGTTATGAAGCTACTTCAATAACTAAGGTAGCTTAATATAACATTTCTTTAAAATGTAATGAAGCTTTTACAGTAGTAAAAGCTGAATGAAATTTCTACGCAAAGAGCTTTTAAGCTCTTTGGCTGGAAAAATGTTATGAAACTTTTACAGTAGTTTAACCACTTATGTAAGTTTCTAACCTTGGTGTGGCAACACACCGAAAATATCTTTTTAAAAAGATATGCTTCTTCTGCAAAAGTGTTAAAACTCAACCTAGATCGTCTCGGCGGTCTAGGTCTTTTATATATTTATAATCTATATTCTTATTTTTGTTTTTAGAGAGATTTCATATTTTTTTTAAAATTTTGGTTTTGGTAAAATTTACTAGCGCTCTTTTAAAATTTCATCAATTTAAAAAAACTTACCTAAAATAAAGCTCTATCTGATATAATCACACGCAGAGGTTAAAGCCAAAGGGTGCAACCTCTGGCTTTAAATTTTACCTCGGAAATGAGGTGATGATTTGAACCGTATAAATCACTTAGTTGTAATTATAGCATTAATTTGCCTAATAATTACAAGAGCTTGCTAAAAGCTCGGCTACATCGTGGTTTGCTCGGTGTAGCTTTAAGTGTTTTACTCGCCCTTTGGTATAAAATTTTAAAATTTTACTTTCTTGAGTGTAAATTTCATTTAAAATTTCATCAATTTAAAAAACTTACCTAAAATAAAGCTCTATCTGATATAATCACACGCAGAGGTTAAAGCCAAAGGGTCGCAACCTCTGGCTTTAAATTTTACCTCGGAAATGAGGTGAGTTAATTGTCCATTAAAACCTTAGTTGTAATTATAGCATTAATTTGCCTAATAATTACAAGAGCTTACTAAAAGCTCGGCTACATCGTGCTTTGCTTGGTGTAGCTTTAAGTGTTTTACTCGCCCTTTGGTATAAAATTTTACTCAATTTTATCTACTTATGCAACCGCAAAACTGTATCCACGCTTTATCAGCTCGCTTATATCTTTACTAACTAGTTCGCCTTTTTGCGTAAGGTAGTCGCCTAATACTATTGCTGTCACACCGTGTGAGAAAATTTCATATTGCCTATTGCCAAGTACTTTTTCACGACCACCAGCTATCATAAGCCTAGTGTTTGGCAAAGCTTTTACGCTATCATCAATGATCTTAAACGCTTCGTTCGCGCTTAAAATTTCTTGCTTTATTAAAAGTCCGCTGCTTGGCATAAAGAAATTTATCGGACTTGAAAATGGCGCAAGCTCAGCTAAGCTAGCACGCAAGCTCACTCTATCGCTCTCACTCTCGCCAAGTCCGTATATCCCACCACAGCAAAGCTCTAGTCCTACGCTTTTGGCATTAAGATTTGTCTGCCATCTCTCATCCCAGCTGTGAGTGGTGCAAATTTTGGGGAAATACTCACGGCTTGTTTCTAGGTTGTGGTTGTAGCTAAATACACCAGCACTTTTTAGCTCTTTTAGCTGTTCGCGTGTTGCCATACCGTTGCAAGCGATGAGCTTTAGTCGTGGAAAGTTTTTGCTAACGGCGTGTGCGATGCGTGCCACTTTTTCAGTTTTAGCATCATCTAGCCTTGCTCCACTTGTAACTAGGCAAAAGCCAAGAGCATGGCTCTCACTTGCTCTTTTTGCTTCAGCTACGACTTGGTCTTTACTTTTTATATGATAGCGTGAAATTTTTGCTTTTGAGTTGATGTTTTGCGTGCAGTATCCGCAGTCCTCATCGCATATTCCGCAACTTAGCGAACTTATCGCACATAGCATGATTTGCTTCATTTTTGCCCTTTAAAATAGCTCGCTTACTTTTCGCATTAATTCATCTCCACTAAATTTATCCGCTAGCTCCACGATTGCCGTGCCTATTATCGCACCATCGGCGTAGCTTTTAACCTCATTTGCATCATCACGATTTCTAACGCCAAAGCCAACGCAAACTGGTAAATTTGTAAAATTTTTAGCATTTTTTACAAGCTCTTTTAGGCGCTCGGTGCTTGCGCGTTTTGAGCCACTCACACCGATAGCTCCAACCGCATAGACAAAGCCACTTGCACGGCTTAAAATCTCGCTAATACGCTCACCAGATGTAACGCTAATAAGCGGAATAAGAGCGAAATTTTCACTCTGACAGATCGCAAAAACCTCCCCACTCTCCTCGCTTGGCAGATCAGGCACGATCATACCACTTACGCCACACTCTTTGGCTTTTTTGATGAATTTTTCAATGCCGTAAGCAAAAACAAGGTTAAAATAGACCAAAAACGCAATCGGCTTGTTAAATTTACCCTTGCATTCGCTTAAAATTTCAAAGATACTATCGGTGTTTAGCCCACGCTGTGCAGTGCTAAAACTCGCCTTTGTTATGACTTTGCCGTCTGCAAGCGGATCTGAGTATGGTATGCCAATTTCAAGCAAATCAAGGCAACTTGCGTCTAAATTTGCCAAAAACTCCTTCGTATGCTCCACGCTTGGATAACCGCCCACAATGTAGCCGATATTTGCCTTTTTGCCGTTAAGTGCATTTGAAATTTTATCCATAAATTTTGCCTTTTTCATAGTTCATAATCGTATCGATGTCCTTATCGCCCCTGCCTGATACATTGACGACGATGACGGACTTTGCCTTTAAATTTGGGCATAGTTTTTCAAGATACGCCAAGGCGTGAGAGCTCTCGATCGCCGGGATAATGCCCTCTAGGCGAGTTGTGAGTTTTAGGGCATTTATGCACTCATCGTCGGTTACTGGCTCGTATTTTACGCGTTTGATATCGTGCAGATATGCATGCTCTGGTCCGATACCAGGATAGTCAAGCCCAGCCGAAATGCTATGCACCTCCTCTATCATGCCATATTTATCTTGCAAAACGATGGTTTTCATACCGTGAATTATCCCCTCGCGACCCTTTGTGAGCGTGGCTGCGTGATAGGGCGTGCTAGCCCCAAGCCCAGCCGCTTCGATACCGATGAGATTTACGCTCTCATCGCTTAAAAACTCGTAAAAAATCCCAATCGCATTACTGCCGCCACCTACACAAGCGATGATGTAGTCAGCCTTTACGCCATACTCTTTTAGCTGAGCTTTAGTCTCACGACCGATGATACTTTGAAAATCACGCACTATTAGCGGATATGGGTGCGGTCCAACGACTGAGCCGATGACATAAAATGTGCTTTCTATCTCATTTACCCAAGTCTGAATCGCCGCCGTAGTCGCTTCTTTTAGTGTTTTTAGTCCATCTTCTACGCTGATTAAATTTGCACCAAGTAGTTTCATCCGATAGGCGTTTAGGCTCTGTCTAGCGATATCAACCGCACCCATATACACATCGCACTCTAAGTCCAAAAGTGCCGCTGCTGTGGCTGTGGCTACGCCGTGCTGACCTGCACCAGTTTCGGCAATGATCTTAGTTTTTCCCATTTTTTTAGCTAAAAGTGCCTGTGCTAGGGCGTTATTTATCTTGTGAGCTCCTGTGTGGTTTAGATCTTCTCTTTTTAGATAAATTTCGTGTCCGTAGTGCTTAGACAGGCGTTTGGCGTGGTAAAGTGGGCTTGGACGACCGACATAGTTTTTAAGCAGGTCATTAAGCTCGGCTTTAAACTCTGGCGTTTTTGCGATACTCTCATAAGCCTTTTCAAGCTCAGCGAGTGCAAACATCGCAGTTTCTGGCACAAACTGCCCCCCAAATTTTCCAAAATACGCTTTTTTATTCATTGCTTGCCTTTTTTAGTTTTGTTAATTGTATCATTTATGCCTGTTAAAGTCTAGCGTTTTAGCACCTTGAAAAATTTGTAAAATTTTCTCAATTTTACTTGGCACTTTTACTAAATTTTCATCTTCTACTTTTGAGTTTATGTCGATTAAAAATGGCTTAAACTCTAAAGCTTGGGCGAAATTTTGCTCGCCTATGCCACCAGCCATACCAAAGCTAAAAGGCTTTAAATCACGCAAAATTTCCCAGCCAAAGCTCGTGCCATTTCCACCCAAACTCTCGCCCTTGCAGTCATATAGAGCCATATCGCAAGGCTCATCTACACTTGGCAAGGTCTTTGCGTTAGGCGATACACTCACAGCCTTAAACACATCTAAACCCATATCTTTTAAATTTGCGTATAAATTTTGGCTTATCGTGCCGTGAATTTGTGCCACATCAAGCTCACAATACTCACATATTTCCATTATCTCACAGTCACTTTGAACGCCGTTTTGCGCTAAATAGCTCACACAACTTTTCGCGTCGCTACTTGCAAACACTCCAACGCACTTAACACCATAACGATGAGCCAAGCGCGAAATTTCACGAGCGGTTTGTATATCTACCTGACGCTTTGAGCGAGCAAATATCACGCCTATGAAACTAATGGCATTTTCTAGCGACACACTTAAGCTATCAAGCACATTACTTTTGCTAGAATTTATCTCACTAAAATCCATATCACTAGAAGTATTTTTACCATTTATGCAAGGCTTCACACTGGCTAGAGTGCCAAATTTAGCGCCAACTTCAAGTACCGCCTTAGCTTCATCAGTTGATTTGATACCGCAAATTTTTATAAGTGTTTTCAAAAACTACTCTTTTATATACTCTTGATAAAATTTCCATGCCTTGCCACTGCTAATAGCTTCAAGAATGATCGGTTTTGCATCACTTGGACTTTTTACAAAGTCAGCTGCATAAAGTGCAAACATCGCGTTTAGCACGACTATATCAAGCTTTGCACCACTTATCTCGCCACGCAAAGTCGCTTTTAAAATTTCAGCATTTTCTTCACTTGTGCCACCCTCAATATCAGCATGAAATGCCCTTTGAAATCCAAATTGCTCCGGCGTTACCCGATAAGATAAAATTTTACCATCCTTTACTTCGTGAATAAGCGTTTCATCACAAAGCGTTATCTCGTCCATGCCGTCCATTCCATGCACAACCAAGGCATGCTTTCTGCCAAGTGTAAGTAGGGTTTGTGCCATGAGTTCGTTAATAGGCTCCAAATAGTTGCCAACCATCTGAAACTTTAGTCCCAAATTTGGATTAAGCAGTGGTCCCATCATGTTAAAGCAAGTACCTATTTTAAGGCGCTCTCTAACCTCTTTAACCTCAGCCATAATATTATGAAAAAATGGCGCATGAAAAAATGCTAAATTTTGCTTTTGTATCTTTGCTCTGTTTTCATCAATGCTTGCACTAAGTTTTACACCAAGTGCGCTTAGCGTATCAGAGCTTCCGCTTTTACTTGTAACTGCTTTTCCGCCGTGTTTTGCGACCTTTACACCAAGGCTTGCGAGTATAAAAGCCACTGTTGTTGAAATATTTATGGTTTTTAACCTATCGCCACCAGTTCCCACGATGTCAAACATATCGCTTGTGTCTGTGTAGGTTTGTGAGTATTTTAAGATATTTGTTACAAGTGCTGCAACGCTTTGAGCATAAAGGCTTTTTTCACTTATTAACACCAAGAGTCCAGCTAGCTGCACGATGTCATACTCTTTATCATTTATCGCTTTGCAAATAACAGCATAATCAGCCCCATCAAGCATTATGCCATTTTGCAGCTTTACCATGTAAGGTGCGAAATTTATCATTTTGTTCTCCCGTTTTTGTTCTTTTTTGTCAATGTTTAGAAAATTTTCTATCATTTTTTTGCCATATTGCGAAAAGTAGCTTTCAGGATGAAACTGAATGCCAAAAATTTTTCTATTTTTAACACGAAGTGCCATACACACGCCATCTTCGCTTACCGCAAGGCTTTGTAGTTCATCACTAAGCTCATCAACATAAAGCGAGTGGTATCTCATAACTTCAACTTTGCTCGGAAGCCCACTAAATAACGGCTTGGCGCACAAAATGTCTATGTTTGATGTTTTACCGTGAAGAGGGTGTGAAAGCTGTTTTATCTTGCCACCATAGCTTAGCCCTATGGCTTGATGACCAAGACAAATTCCAAGTATCGGTACTTCAATATCTGAGCGTAAAATTTCTAAACACACACCGCTATCTTTTGGGTGCTTTGGTCCTGGGCTTAAAATGATATGAGTTGGCGCAAGACAGCGGATCTCATCAAGCGTTATCTCGTCATTTCTTACACATAAAATTTGTTCATTTGTTAGCTCTGCAACATACTGTCTTACATTAAATACAAAACTATCATAGTTATCTATCAAAAGTATCATAAATTTCCTTGCTATTGTCCTTAAATACGCGCATTACACTTGCTCTTTTATGGCAAATTTCATCATACTCATTTTCTGGGATACTGTCATAAACTATACCCGCACCAGCTTGGACAAAAACGCTACTTGTGTTACCTTCTGAAACAAATATCGCAGAGCGGATAAGTATGGCTATAAGTGCATTTTGGTTAAAATTTATAAATCCTATGCCGCCCCCATACGAACCACGAGAAAAGCTCTCAAGCTCTGAGATAATCTGCATGGCACGAATTTTTGGTGTACCGCTAAGTGTTCCAGCTGGAAATATCGAAGCTAAAACATCAAATGCATCGGCGTTATCACTTTTTTGCCCATAAACTTCACTCACTATATGCATAACGCTTTGATATCTTTGGATATGCATGGCGTTTTTTACTACTACACTTCTTGGTTTTGCCACATGAGCTATATCGTTTCTGGCTAGATCGATTAACATCTTATGCTCTGCTAGCTCTTTTTCGTCATTTAAAAGCTCATTTTCAAGCATCGCATCGGCATTTGCATCACTTCCTCTTGGACGAGTTCCAGCTATGGGCGCTACAAAAATTTCTCCATTTTTAAGACTAAAAACAAGCTCTGGAGAACTTCCTACCACATCTCCGTAAGGTGTAGGGAAATGAAACATATATGGACTAGGATTTAATGTGCTAAGTTCTTTATAAAAGTCAATGCTATCAAAATCTGTCTCTATTTTTAGCTGTTCTGAAAGCACAACTTGAAAAATATCTCCACTAGCTATATACTCTTTTGCTTTTTTTACAATGGCTTTAAAATGTCTCTTTTCTTCACATAAATTCGTCTTTATCTTGTAAAAATACTCTTTTTTTGACTCATCTGATTCAAAAGCTTGCTCTAAAAATGAAAAATACCTATCCTCATCGCCATAAAATGTGTAAATTTTGCTTACTTTATCATAGTGCAAGTAGGCTTTGGCATTTGCATAAAAAAACTTAGGAAAGTCATATTGCTTTTTTTTACTAAAACCTATATTTTCAAAGAAATTTACGCCATCGTGAGCAAAAACTCCAAAAAAACCAGCAAAATTAGCCTCTATCTCATTGTTTGTCTTTGCATTTAAAAAATAGACTTTTAGTTGGTTAAAGTCACATTTATTCGCGTCTATATAATCACAGTCTATACCTATTATAACTTGGTCTTTGTCTTCACAAAGATAGCTATTTGGAAATTTTTTATAAATATTTTTATAGTAGAGCAAGGGCTCATTTAAAAGCATAAAATGTCCTAAAATTTAGATTTTGGTATTATAAGAAAAAAAGCTTTTGTTTTTTTAAAATTATCTAGAAATTGATAAATTTAACAAACTTTAAGTTACAAATTTGCTACAATTACGCAAAAAAAGTAAAAAGGCTAAGCGAAAATATGAAAAATTTAATCATAGTGGAGTCTCCAGCAAAAGCAAAGACGATTAAGAATTTTCTTGGTAAAGACTATGAAGTTATCGCCTCAAAAGGACACATTAGAGATCTGCCAAAGTCAAGTTTTGGCATAAAAATAGAAAATGACACATTTATACCAGAGTATCGCGTTAGCACCGATCATTCAGCTATTGTTAAACAGATAAAAGAGCTTGCAAAAAAAGCCGAGAAGGTATATCTTGCTACCGATGAGGATAGGGAGGGAGAAGCCATAGCTTTTCATATAGCCCATGCCATAGGTAAAGAGCCAACCAGCTTGCCTCGTATAGTTTTTCATGAGATTACAAAAACAGCCATACAAGCTGCTCTTGCAAATCCGCGCTCGCTTGATATGGATAGCGTAAATGCTCAACAAGCACGCCGCTTACTTGATCGTATAGTTGGCTATAAGCTTAGTCCGCTTTTAAATTTAAAGATACAAAAGGGGCTTTCAGCAGGCCGTGTTCAAAGCGCTGCTCTTAAAATCATAGTTGATAGAGAGCGTGAAATTCGAGAGTTTAAGCCAGTTAGATACTTTAGTATAGATATTAGGTTTAAAAAGGATTTAGAGGCCGAGCTTATTAAATTTGATGATCAAAAGATAGAAAAGCTAACTATACAAAATCCAGACAGAGCAAAGCTTATCGTCGATGTTTTAACACATGAAAATTTTAAGGTCAGTGAGATAGAGAGTAAAGATAGAAAAACAAAGGCATCTGCACCATTTATGACATCAACACTTCAGCAAAGCGCCAGTAATAGCCTTGGCTTTAGTCCTAAAAAAACGATGATGCTTGCTCAAAGTCTTTATGAGGGTGTGCAGATGCATGATGGCTTTATGGGTGCTATAACATATATGAGAACTGACAGCTTAAATATAGCAAAAGAGGCTATAAAAGCCGCAAGAGATAAGATAAAGGCTGAGTTTGGAGAGAAGTATCTGCCTTCAAAGCCAAATATATACACAACAAAATCAAAAAGCGCACAAGAGGCGCACGAGGCTATCCGCCCAACAAATTTAAGCTTTACTCCAGAAATTGCGACTAAATTTTTAGAAAAAGATGCATTAAGGCTTTACACACTTATTTATAATAGATTTTTAGCTTCACAGATGAGTGATAGTGTAAGCCAGACGCAAAATGTATTTGTAAAAAGTGAGCGATCTGAGCTAAAAATAAGCGGCAAAAAAGTACTTTTTGATGGATTTTATAAAGTTTATGGCGATGTGGATAAGGATAAAATTTTGCCTTTATTAAATATAGGCGATGATATGAAGTTACAAAATATTAAAGATAGTGAACATTTTACAGAGCCTCCATCTAGATATTCAGAAGCAGGACTTGTAAAAAAACTAGAAAGTCTTGGTATAGGTCGCCCATCAACTTATGCTCCTACCATCTCTCTTTTAACTTCGCGTGACTATGTAAAAGTTGAGAAAAAACAGCTAATACCAAACGAGATAGCATTTAGCATGATAGGCATGCTAGAAGAGCATTTTAATGATATAGTAGATAGCGACTTTACATCGGATTTAGAGCAAAAATTAGATGAGATAGCTGAGCAAAAAACAGACTGGCAAGAGCTTTTAAGCCATTTTTACACACCTTTTATGGAAAAAATTTCAAATGGGAAAACTGGCATTAAGAGTCTCAAAGTATCTGTGCCTATAGGTGAAAAATGCCCAGAGTGTGGTGGTGAGCTAGTCGAAAGAAGTGGTAAATTTGGTAAATTTATAGCTTGCTCAAATTTTCCAAAATGTAAGTATTCTAGAAATATTACTGATAAAAATACACCTGAAAGTAGTGAAAAAAAGCCAAAAAGAGAGCTAAAGAAAATAGATGTCGCCTGTCCAAAATGTGGTGGCGAAATCGTTGAGAGATTTAGCCGAAGGGGTAAATTTTATGGTTGCCAAAACTATCCAAAATGTGACTTTATAAGCAACTATGAGCCAACATCGCATAAATGTCCAGAATGTGGGGAGATGATGATAAAAAAAGAGCTTAAAAAGGGCACTTTTCATGAGTGTTTAAAGTGTAAGTATAAAGAGCAAGTCGTCACGAACTAAAATTTATAGCCTTTTTAGAAAAAGCAAAGTATAATAAAACAAGAGCAAAAACAAAAGGAAAAATCAGTGAAAAATGTTATCGATTTGTCGGCTAAATTTTTATGTGAAACACTTGGTATCGAGCTTGAGAGTGCAAAGACACTAGGAAACGGGCTTTATGGCTCGTCTATACCAGTTTTTAAAGGTAAAGAAGAGTATCATTTTTATCTCTTTTTTAAGCGCGACTCTTTAAAGCTTTTTGCAAATGCTTTTTTTGGCTCAGATGAGCTTGTAGATGCTGATTTGGACGACCTTTGCAAAGAGATAGCAAATCAAATAATCGGTAAAGCAAAAAATATCTTAAATGAACAAGAAGCTGGTGGGCTTTATAAGCTTGGAACGCCTGAGTTTTTGGGTGAAGTTGCGAAATTTCATATAAAACTTGACGAGAAGTATCTTTATAAGATAAAAAACCGTACATTTGCTATAGGATATAAAAAAGCATGAGCGAGGAGATAATCGATATTCTCGATCAGCACGGTTTTTTTAAAAGCTACGATGAGCTTATGGATATTAGCGTGGATTTTATCGCTGAGCTTGGCACTACAACAGTTAGCATAAAAGAGCTTATGAAATTTGAAGCAGGCTCTGTTATAGACCTTGAAAAACCAGCTGGAGAGAGTGTTGAGCTTTTTATAAATAATCGTATCTTTGGCAAAGGCGAGGTTATGGTTTATGAAAAAAACTTAGCCATTCGCATAAATGAAATTTTAGACTCAAAATCTGTTATTCAGTACTTTAAAAAAGAGCTTTTATGAGAATTTTTGTTTTATTTTTTGGGTTTATTTTGCCAGTTTTTGCAGCAAATTTACTGACTTATAATATCTATGAGCGTAGTGATAGAGTTGATATTATGCTTAGTTTTGATGCGCCTTATGAGGGAAATATATTTCAAAAGCGCGAGAAAAACACCACCTCACTTATACTAAATTCACTTAGTTTTGAGCAGATGATTTCAAAGGATGTAAATTCTAAAATTTTTGAGCAACTAAGCATTGAACCAAAGCAAAACTCACTTATTTTGGGATTAAAATCACAAAATCCAATAATCGTAAATGCCTCAAAAACTACTGATGGTTTTGGACTTAGAATAAGAGTAACGCCTAGAAGTGCTTCAGAGGTTCAAAATTTACCGCAAGCCAGTGTAAGCTTGCAAACGGCGCCAAATGATACTGGTGCGGTCGTGGATAGTCGCTATTTTATCGTACTTGGGGTGCTTTTTGCGCTTGTAGTTTTTTTATATATGTTTAAGAAATTTATAACCAAGGCTAGAAAAAATAGCCCTACAAAATCATCGCAAAATTCTATGAATTGGTTATTTGATAAAAATACTAGCGACATAAATATAATATATGAAAAGCCACTTGATAAAGATAACAAGCTTATGCTCTTAAGCCATGAAAATCGTAGATATCTTGTCATAGTTGGTAACTCAAATTTACTTTTAGATCGCTTTGGCGAGGATAAAATTCAAAACGAAAGTGATTTTGCTGTCTTTTTTGAAGAGAACAAAAAGAAGCTTGGTGCATTTTTGCAAGATAGACAAAATAGTCTAAATAGCTATAAAGATAAGCTTGATGTTTGAAAATTTAGTTTATTAAATTTATATTTAAACTAAAGGGATATAATTTCGTTATTAATAAATTTTATTATTAGGAGAAAATATGTTAGTAACAAAAAAAGCACCAGACTTTACAGCGGCAGCCGTTCTAGGCGATAACCAAATCGTAAATGATTTCAATCTTTACAAAAATATAGGCAAAAAAGGTGCCGTAGTATTTTTCTATCCGATGGACTTTACTTTCGTTTGTCCAAGTGAGATTATAGCATTTGATAAGAGATATCAAGAGTTTAAAGACCGTGGCATCGAAGTTATCGCGGTTTCAACTGATAACCAATTCTCACACTTTGCTTGGAAAGAAACTCCAGTAAATAAAGGTGGTATCGGTAGAGTTCAGTTCCCAATCGTAGCTGACACTAACCACGCTATATCACGCGGTTTTGATGTGCATATCGAAGAGGCTGGCGTTTCACTTCGTGGATCATTTTTGATAGACAAAGATGGAACAGTTCGACATGCGGTTATAAATGACCTGCCACTTGGTAGAAATGTTGATGAAATGATAAGAATGGTAGATACTATGCTTTTTACAAATGAGCACGGAGAGGTTTGCCCAGCTGGATGGAATAAAGGTGATGCTGGCATGAAGCCAAACACAGCTGGAGTAGCTGATTATCTATCACACAACGCTGATAAACTTTAATAACACTTTTTAGGGGTAAAACGCCCCTAAATTTAAATTTTTTCTCTCAAATTTACACACTGCTAAATTTACTATGTTATAATCTAGGAAAAATTCTGGAGTTTTTACATGGTTTTAAAAATGTCTAATGAGTTTTATGCTGAAATTTCGAAGTTGCAAGATGAATTTATTACTTGTGGTATTGAATTTTGCAAGCGTGCAAACCTAAATACACCTTTGCAAAATTTAAAAGATACGCTTTTAAAGATATTCTCGGTTTTTTATGGCAAAGAGGTAAATATGTGCATAGTTTTTGACGAGCTTGAGAGCCTTTTGCCAAATTCTAGTATAAGAAAAAATCTTTTAAGTGAGATATTTTTAGGGCTTATTATAAATTTTAATAAAAACAATAAAAACGCTCAGTGGCTAATCTCATTAACAGAAGCTATCGATCAGATACAATACAAGCTTGATAAAAAAGAAAACTGCGACGCTTTGCCTGGCGAAAATTTAGTGAAAAATCATGCAGAAAAAACTTTTCAAAACTATAAACAGGCATTTTTAGCTATGAAAAATGATAGTGCTGAGCTTGAGTTTTTAAACCTTTATGATGGCGTAAATGTAAGAAATAATGCAGAAATTTTAGAGATAAACGATGAGTTTGTTGTCTTTAAGGTAGATGTGGTACAAATCTTAGCTATGAAGCAAGAAGGTAACGCGTTTATTATAAAAAATGACTATCTTTTAGGCCATATAAAAGCTGACATCGTAAGTTTTAATGTCTTAAAACAGACTGTAACTCTTAAAAATTTTACCCAAATAGCCGCTATGAACGCAAGCCTTAGAAAAAGCCAGCGCGTTCATCCACGAAAATTTACTCCAACCACATTAAAAGGTGCAAGTGCTGAAGTTTCTGGAAGCCTTTATGATATTTCAAATGGTGGTATAAGTGTGATTAGCAAAGATAGTGTAAGTTTTGAAAAAGATGAGAAGATAGTGGCAGAATTTGAACTAGTGCCGTTTGAAGGCGGACTTGGTTTTGGTGTATGCCTTGATGTGGTTTTGGTTACAGATCTAGTTTGTAACGGTAGTATCCGCTACTGTTTAAAGGCTATAGATAATGAAAATAGTAGTCTTATCGAAAGCTTTACAAATGCAAGAGTCCAAGAGACATTAAACGAACTTAAAAATCAAGCAAAACTTTATAAGTGAGAAAAGATGAAAAGTATACAAGAGAATTTAAAGCTATTTTATATGGGACTAAAAGGCGGTGAGCCATTTTTTTATAAAAACAAAGACTTAACAACTCATGCTGCTATAATTGGAATGACAGGTAGTGGTAAAACGGGTCTTGGTATTACGCTACTTGAAGAGGCTTGTATAGACAACATCCCAAGTATTATCATCGATCCAAAAGGAGACATGACAAACTTGGCTTTGGCATTTACTGATATGAGTGCTGATGATTTTTTACCATACATAGATGAAAATGAAGCGGCAAATAAAGGACTAAGCCAGCAGCAGATGGCTCAAAGCGAGAGTGAAACTTGGCGAAAGGGGATAGAAGCAACTTTTCAAAATTTAGAGCGTGTAAAAACTTATAAAGATAGTGCAAATTTTACCATCTATACACCAAAAAGTAGTGCTGGAGTAGGTGTTGCGCTACTTAGTGACTTTATGTGCCCCAACATAAAAGATGATGAAATTTTTAGTAACTACATAAACTCACTTGCGGCTTCTGTGCTTTCGCTTGTTGGCATAAATGATGAGGATATGAGTTCAAAAGAGCAGCTTTTAGTCGCTACGATATTTGATGCAAAATTTAAAGAGGGTAGAGATGTTAGTATCGCTGAACTAATCGGCTTTATAGCCACGCCTCCATTTAGCAAGATAGGCGTATTTGATGTTGAGCAGTTTTATCCATCAAGTGAGCGTATGAAGCTAGCCATAAAGATAAACACACTTGTTGCAAGCCCTAGCTTTAAGGGATGGAGCGAAGGTGTTCGGTTGGAAATTTCAAAAATGCTTTTTGATGAAAATGGCAAAGCAAAGTGCAATATATTTACGATTTCGCATTTAAATGATGCTGAAAGGATGTTTTTTGTAACTCTTTTACTAAATGAGATTATCGCTTGGATGAGAACAACCGAAGGTACTAGCTCACTTCGAGCTATACTTTATATGGATGAAATTTTTGGATTTTTCCCACCAAATGGCAATCCGCCGAGCAAAACACCTATGCTTACGCTTTTAAAGCAAGCTCGTGCTTTTGGTATCGGCTGTGTTTTAAGTACGCAAAACCCAGTAGATCTTGACTATAAGGGACTTAGCAATATCGGAACCTGGTTTATTGGTAGGCTGCAAACTGCGCAAGATAAGGCAAGAGTTATTGATGGGCTTACTGGAATTTCAGGTTCTGCGCTAGATAAGTTAGAGATAGAAACAACCATTTCAAACCTTTCAAAACGCCACTTTTTGGTGAAAAATATTAACGATGATGGTTTGAGTGTTATCTCGACTCGCTGGGCATTAAGTTACCTAAAAGGACCGCTTTCAAGAGATCAAATTTCAAATTTAATGAGCGAGCAAAAAGGCGAGTTTTCAAATAAAAAAGTCTCTAAAAAGATAGCTAGCTTAACTGTCGCACCGATAATCTCAGATGAGATAGAGCAGGTTTTTGCTTCTAATAAAGACTCTTTAGCACCAAATTTATTTGCTAGCGTAAAAGTGCGCTATTATGATAGCAAAAAGGGCATAGATACTATAAAAGAGCTTAGCTACCTTTACGCTCTTGAAGAGAGTCAAAAAGAGGTAGATTGGACGCAAGCTAGTGAAAATTTTAAATTTAACACTCAAGATAGACCAGACAATGCAAATTATGAAACTTTGCCAAGTTTTATCCAAAGTGCTAAAAATTTAAAGAACTTTGAAAAAGATTTTAAAGATTTTATATTTAGAAATGATCGCTTAGAGCTTCTTAGCGCAATGGACATAAATTCTCTTGCCGATGAAAGCAAAGAGCAGTTTTATGTGCGTTTAGCAGATAGATGTAATGAAATTTTAGAGCAAAAAAGTGCAGAGCTTACACAAAAATTTGAGAAAGAGAGAGCAAAGCTTGAAGAAAAACTAAATAAAGCGGCGATAAAGTTACAAAAAGAGCAACAAGATATGACTGCTAGCGGACTTGATGCGATTATAAGTGTTGGTGCCAGCTTGCTTGGGGCATTTTTGGGTGGTAGTAGAGGTGTAACAAAAACGAGCGTTGGTAAGATAGCGACAGGTGTTAAAAGTGCCAGCAGAGTACTAAAAAATCGCACCGATGTTAAACATAGTGAGCAAAGCGTAGAGGATATAAACGCCCAAATAGAGCAGCTAACACAAAATTTTGAGATACAAGCCCAAGAGCTAAAAGATGCATACGATGTAAAAAATATCAAGCTTGAGAGCTTGGTATTGCTACCAAAAAAGAGCGATATATATGATGAAAAAGTTGTTTTGCTGTGGAAGTAGATATTTTATAAAATTATCAGGAAAATTTAAATATTATGCCAACTTTTAAATTTAAAGGCTTAAAATGAACGAAAATTTAATAGCATATCTCATCGCCTACATTCTTGGAGGTATACCTTTTGGGCTTATATTTGGTAAAATCTTTGCAAATGTTAATATCACTGAAGCTGGAAGTGGTAGCATAGGTGCGACAAATGTTCTTCGTGTTTTAAAGGAAAAAGAGCCAAAAAAGGCAAAAAAGATAGCCATTTTGACTGTTGTATGTGATGTTTTGAAGGGAATTTTACCACTTTTTGTGGCAAAAGCCATAGGGCTTAGTGAGCAGACACTTTGGGCTATGGCAGTTTTGTCGGTGATAGGACATTGCTTTTCTCCGTTTTTAAAATTTGAGGGTGGAAAAGGTGTTGCAACTGGTGCTGGTGTGCTTGGGTTTTTCTTGCCATTTGAGTTGATCATAGCCCTTGTCGTGTGGTTTGTAGTCGGAAAAGTGTTAAAAATAAGCTCCCTTGCCTCGCTTGCTGCACTTCTTGCGATAGTTTTATCTAGCTTTGTTGTGACTTCACAAACCGCCATCCACTCGCATGCACCAATACTAATCATCGCTTATATCGTCTTTTATAAGCACATACCAAACATTAGGCGACTACTTAGCGGTCAGGAAGCAAAGGTTATATGACTACAACTTTGATAAAAGACTATGAGTTTAGTACGATCATTGGTATGTTAGACTTTGAGCGCAAAACACCACAAAAAGTGCGTTTGAATGTTAGTTTTACAAGTGATGGGTTTATTGACTATACAGAGATGATAGATTTTATACAAAACTTTTACAATGAGCAAAAATTTCTAAGCGTTGAAGAGTCTGTTGAGAAAACTGCAGGGGCTTTGAAACAAAAATTTACTAATTTGTGTTCTGTGAATCTAGAAATTTTAAAAATTGAGATAGTTAAAAATGCCCTAGTTGGTGCAAAAATAGAGCTCGTTTATTAAAAATTTATTAAAGTATCTTGAAATATTGCTTAATTTCTGATATAATCCGCATAAAATTTTAACACAAGGAATTGTAATGAGAATTCTCATAGTAGAAGATGAAGTAACTCTGAATAAAACTATAGCCGAAGGTCTTCAAGAATTTGGCTACCAGACTGATAGCTCTGAAAATTTTAAAGATGCTGAGTATTTTATAGGCATTAGAAACTACGACCTAGTTTTAACTGACTGGATGCTTCCAGATGGTGATGGCGTTGATCTTATTAATGTTATAAAACACAAGAGTCCACGCACTTCAGTTGTGGTTTTATCGGCAAAAGATGATAAAGATAGCGAGATAAAGGCACTTAGAGCGGGCGCTGATGATTATATCAGAAAGCCATTTGACTTTGATGTTTTGGTTGCTCGTATAGAGGCTAGACTTCGCTTTGGTGGAACAAATATCATTAAGATAGATGATCTTACGATAAATCCAGATGAGGAAAAGATAACATATCTTGGCAAAGAGATAGAGCTAAAAGGCAAGCCATTTGAGGTCTTAACTCACCTTGCTCGCCACTCAGATCAGATAGTAAGCAAAGAGCAGTTACTTGATGCTATCTGGGAAGAGCCAGAGCTAGTAACTCCAAATGTTATCGAAGTTGCGATTAACCAAATTCGCCAAAAAATGGATAAGCCACTCAATATCTCGACTATCGAAACAGTTCGCCGCCGTGGATATAGATTTTGCTTTCCCAAAAAAGCTTAAGAACTAGATTTATTTTACAACTGGCATCAGCTTCAATGATGCTAGTTGTTATCATCTCTTTTATCCTTTACTACTACATTAGAGTTACAGTCTATGAAGTAGTAGTACAGACCTTGGTGTATGAAGCACGCTCATATGTGGCAAAACCAGAGCTTTTTAACCCCAGTGGACAGAAAAATTTTACTATAACACTACCTGATAGACTTGCTACAAATGTACAGATAATAAACGAAAAAATATCAAAAAAAAAGCCATACTACATACATTACACACAAGACAAGCAAGACTTTTTATCACTTTACTATCCGCTAGATAGTAGCTCTTATATTAGACTTACCAAAAACACCACGATGCAAAGCGATACGATGAATCAAATTTTCATCGATATTATAATCGTAAACGCCACTTCAATCATGCTCGTACTTTTTTATGCGCTATTTCTTTCAAGAATGCTTTTAGTTCCTATCAAAAAGCTTAGTTTAATGCTTGGTGATTTGAATGAAAAATTTTTAAAAGAGATAGATGCTCAAAGTTTGCCAAATGAATTTCAAGGACTTGGTGCAAGCATTAACCAGCTTATACGGCGCATTCAAACATTTGTGACTTACCAAAAGGAGCTTTTTGTAGGTACTGCACATGAGCTTAAAACGCCTCTTGCAGTGATGAAGACTAAAAATGAAGTTACACTTTTAAAACCAAGAGAAAACGAAAAATATATCGAGGTTTTGCGCACAAATAACGAAGCCATCGATGGTATGAATAAAATGATAGGCTCTATCCTCGAGATAGGCAGGCAAGAGGGTGCGCAGTTTGAGGAGCCAGTTAGTACCGATGTTATCGGCTTTTTAAGAAAATTAGGAAATAATTTTAAAATTTTAGCTCATCAAGATGGAAAAAAAGTTGAGCTAGATTTAAAACCAGAAATTTTTAATCTCAATATCCAGAAGACCCTACTAACTCATGTTGTTCAAAATTTTGTACAAAATGCGATAAAATTCTCCCCAGAAGGTAAAACTGTAACAATAGCTTCAAAAGTTGAAGGGTCAAATTTTATCATAGAGGTGCTTGATGAGGGTATCGGGATAGATGAGGATAAAGATTTGTTTGCTCCGTTTAAACGCTATGGAAATAAGGGGGGAAGCGGACTTGGCTTATTTTTAGCAAAGGGCGCAGCACAAGCACTTGGTGGTGATGTAAGCATTAAAAACCGAGCTGACACACAGGGTGCGGTGGCTACATTTACACTGCCTATTGGAACAAAATTTAAAAATAAAAAGTAAAAAATGGCAAAAAGAACAGCAGTAATCGACCTTGGCTCAAACTCAATGCGTATGGCTATTTATGAGCGTACATCGCGTTGGGGCTTTTTTATCCTGAGCGAATATAAAATGAAAGTGCGACTTGGTGAAGGCGGCTATGGAAATGGTGGAGAAATTTCAGAGCAGTCTATGCAAAAGGCATTTGCAGCATTTAGTGAGTTTAAAAGCATTGCAAAAAGCTATAAATGTATGAAAATTTTTTGCGTTGGAACGAGTGCTTTAAGAGATGCGCCAAATTCAGACGAGCTTATAGCTATGGTGCGAAACAAACTTGGCATAAATATCAAAGTTATAAGTGGACAAGATGAAGCTACTTATGGTGCGATAGCTGCAAGTAGGCTTTTGCCTGCACTTAATGACGCTATTACGCTTGATATTGGTGGTGGTTCAAGCGAACTAGCCTTTATAAAAGATGCAAAGATTATTGATGCCGTTTCTCTAGATATAGGAACTGTTAGGCTAAAAGAGCTTTTTTCTGATAAAAAAGATAAGGCGAGTTTGGATGAGTTTTTATCTCAGATAATTTCAAAAATACCTGCAAATTTTAGGTGTGAAAACATCATTGCCATTGGTGGTAGCTTGCGTGCACTTTCAACGGCAATAATGTCAAAAATTTCCTACCCTATCTCAACTATTCATGGTTTTAGATACGAGCTAAAAGAGCATGAAAATTTTATCACCTCTCTTATTGCGGCAAATAACGATACTCTTGAGGATTTTGCGATAAAAAAAGATAGGTTTGATACGATAAGAGAGGGTGCTACGATATTTTTAAACATAGCAAAGTCTCTTGGCTGTAAAAATATATACACAAGTGGCGTTGGAGTGCGTGAGGGTGTATTTTTGGCAGATTTTTTACGAAAAAGTGGCAATGGTGAGCTTTGTGAGCGTGTAGGAAAATTCCCAGAAGGCTTAAATGTCAGCATAAAAAGTTTGCAAGATCGTTTCGCAATAACTGACAATAAAAGTGTTTGTAAATATACAAGAGGCATCTACGACGCTTTGGCTGAGCTTCATGGCTTTGAAGGCGCTTATCTTAATGAGCTTGTGAGTGCGGCTAGAATTTATAACATCGGTGCTGACATCGGCTTTTACTCAGACCACATAAACTCAGCATATCTTGTTTTAAATGCCCTAAATTTTGGCTTTACGCACGAGCAAAAGGCGCTTATAGCAAGTATCATCGCAACAAATGGTAAGAAAAATGTGTATGAGTATGATAAGTATAAAACTTTATTGCCAAAGCAAGATACTGTTCGCTGGCTAAGCTTTATGCTTTCTCTGGCTAGGATGTTAAATTTAAACTGCGCTGATTTAAAGCTTGAGTTTGGTTTTAATAATAATACGCTTTTTATAAATGGAGCAAAGTGTTTACAGATGGCAAAAGAGGAGATAAAAAAGCTTGCTAAGCCAGAAATTTTTGCCATCAGTTTTAACTAATCTTAAAATCTTAGAAGCTCAAAAGGAGATGCTATGATAGTTAGTAAAACCTATGAAATTCCATCATGTGATGATGTCGAGCTTGGTATAAAGCGTAGCTCGCTTCTTGAGTTTAAGTTAAGTTACGAAGATAGTAAAGAGATAGAGGCTATCATCTTTATAGTGCCAGGGCTTGGCGATGATGCTGATATTAACTATAGAGAGCATTTAGCAGAGTTTGTAGCTAGCGAGTTTAATGTTGCGGTCGCTAGTGTAAATTATCACTGCATAGGCAATAGACCACAAACTGGTTCTACATTTTTTATGGATGAGTTTGATAGGAAAATTTTATCCCAAGAGTGTCAAAAGATAGGTGTTGGGCTAACTGGTGATATGAGTGCTCTTGAAAATTTTGACAAAATGTATCAGTTTTTAACCAACCTTGATAGCCATATAACCCAGTGCAAACAAAATGGCTCTTTATCTTATGAGTTTATAATGCACCTACCGCTAACGCTTGCTCCGACAAAAAATGAGTATCAAAACTACGGCATTATGCAAGCACAAGATCTTATAAATGCCTTACTTTACATTAAGTCAAATATAGCGCGGGGGGGGGTAAAAATTTACCTTGCGTGATGATAGGTAGCTCACACGGTGGCTACTTAGTAAATATGGCAGCAAAGATCGCTCCTTGGCAGGTAGATGGCGTTATAGATAATAGCAGTTATGCCATTATCCCTTGGCGCATGATAGGCTTTGGTAAAGAGATTGACTATGTAAAATACTGCTGTTTTTGTGCAAAAGAATTTTTTGAGAATATTTTTATTTACGGCTCTGATAAGACAATGTGGACACTTGACAAAAGCTCTGCACATTTCTTTTCTCAAGCTCATGAAGATATACGAAATGTCTTAAATTTACAACATCTAAAAGAGCAAAGCAAGCAACATAAACCCATATATGTTGGTTATCATTGCGGTGTTAGTGACTTTATAGCACCACCGCAAGATAAGATAAAGCTTTATAATGAGCTTAAAAATTTAGGCTTTGATGCGACTTTGCATCTTATAAAAGATCAAAGTGAAGTTGATGGAAGATTTATTAAAAATTTAACTCATGGCATGGGTATGTCATATAAAGAACTTATCAAAAAAGAGCTTGCGTTAATGCTAGAAAAAATTTCAAAACAAAAACAAATACGGACAAAAAAGAGAAGTATCAGCTATATAAGCGATGATCTTATATATAAATTTGCGCAAAAAAATAACAAAATCGAGCTAAAAATTTCAAAAATTTCGCTTTAGTTTCGTAAAAAAGTGAAATTTTGACTATTTTTTGATAAAGGATTTTAAAATAAAATCCATTTTTATACTTAAAAATTTATAAAAATTTTTCTAAAAGCCATTTTTTGGTTAAATTTTTTATAAGAAAAATGTATTGAAAATTTTTTGTATTTTTTTTAAAAAATTTAGTTGATATTTGCTTATCAAAATATCGTAAAATCAATGTAAAAATGGTTATATTTTCACTTATAAGGCGCTTAATTTTAAGCTGTTTGTAATATGCAATTAAGGCATATTTAAGACAACTTTAATATAAAAAACTTATTTTTTCTTAAGTTAAGTAGTTAAGCAAGTTTTTGATAAATTTCTCAGCATAGAAATCCTACCTAGTCTAAAATCCTAATTTTAGCGACTAGATGAGATGGCTATGATCTTTTAAGGAAAGAGTAATGAGTGAGCATGAAAGAATTTTAAATGCTAGAGCTATCTATTACTTGCTGTTTTCACAGCTGTTTGTTTTTACGCAAAAATCAGATAGATACGACGGTGTTTTAGACTTATTAAATACTATAAAAGTTTCCCCTCTTAATAGCGAATGTGAAGAAGCTATAAAGAGATTAATCCCAAAATTCCAAAAACAAAACTTACAAAATATATCTCAAGAATATGACGACATTTTTCACTCGCCACCATCTCCTGTAAGTAATACTTTTTCACACTATGATGAAGGTTATGAGACTGGTAGTGCTTGTGTAAAAGTAAGAAATTTAATAGCAAAAACAGATATTAGAAAAAATGAAGAAATTTTTAAAGAAAATGAGGATAATGTTGGTTTTTGCCTTTTGCTAATGCATGAGTTTATAAAAAATGAGCTTAAGCAAAATGAACAAAATAGTGAAAATCAAACCTATGCAGGCGATCTTTTTAAAGAGATTATAAATCCTTATATAGATGAATTTATCGAGGCTACAAGTGCGCATCAGAGCGCTGATGCTTACGCTGATGCTTGTGTTTTGCTAGAAAATTTCGTTGAATTTGAGCGAGTTTTTTATGCTGCACCAAAGCCTATTTTGGAGAAAAAGATAAAATCAACTGGTCGGATTTCACGCTCTGAAACTCTTATTAGAGAGGTAAATCGTAGAGCCAGAGCCAAAGAACGAGAATTAAAATTTGAAGAATAAAACTATAGAAAGGAAAAATATGCAAAAACAAGATAGACGCGAGTTTTTAAAAAAACTCATGGCGGGAGCCGGAGGCGTTGGTGCTGTTGCAATGGGCGTAAAAGCACTTGATGTCAAGGAAGACGGTGAAAAAAAGCAAGTTTTATATACAAGAAGTAAGACTTGGGAATTTTACTATAAGCAAGCAAAATAATTAAAAAAACATGAAAGGAAAAAGCATGAGAGATAGTTCATCGCCACAAGTTGGCAGACGCTCTTTTCTTAAGATGGCAAGCTTGGGTGCAGCTGTCGGCGCAACTGCAGCTTTTGCTTCAAGTCCAGCTGTTAGAAAAGCAGGCGAGCATGAGATAGGTGACCCATATAAGGGCTCAAAAATTGTCAAAACAATATGTACAGTATGTTCTGTTGGCTGTGGGGTTAAGGCTGAAGTTCAAAATGGAGTATGGGTGCGCCAAGAGGTTGCGCAAGATCACCCAGTAAGTGCTGGTGGACACTGCTGTAAGGGGAGCGATGTCATTGATATGGTACGCTCACACTGCCGCGTGAAGTATCCGATGAAAAAAGTCGCTGGAAAATGGAAACGCATAAGCTTTGATCAAGCGCTAGATGAGATCGGTGCTCAAATGAAAGCATATCGCGAGAAAAACCCTGAACAAGTTATGTTCTTGGGTTCAGCAAAAGCAAGCAATGAGCAGAGCTATTATATAAGTAAATTCTCTGCGATGTTTGGGACAAACAACCTAGATCACCAAGCTAGAATTTGACATAGCGCAACAGTCGCCGGTGTGGCGAATACATGGGGTTATGGCGCGATGACAAACCACCTTGGAGATATTCAAAAGGCGAAGTCTATATTTATTATCGGTGCAAACCCAGCGGTTAATCACCCAGTTGGTTTTAGACACTTTTTAAAAGCGAAAGAAAATGGCTCAAAGCTAATCGTAGTAGATCCAAGATATACAAGAACGGCAGCTAAGGCCGATTATTTCGCACAAATTCGCCCAGGAACAGATATACCGTTTATGTATGGTATGATAAATTTGATACTTCAAAATGGCTGGGAAGATAAGAAATTTATAGATGATAGAACTTATGGTATCGATAAAATTCGTGAAGAAGCGGCAAAATGGACACCAGAAGTTGTTGAAGATGTCACTGGCGTACCAGCTGCAACACTAAAAGAGATAACAGAAGTTTATGCGAAAAACCGTCCTGGTTCAGTTGTTTGGGCGATGGGTCTTACTCAGCACACTATAGGTAGCTCAAATACTCGTATAGCTCCGATTTTACAGCTTGTACTTGGAAATATGGGAGTTGAAGGTGGCGGTACCAACATCCTTCGTGGTCACGATAATGTTCAAGGTGCGAGCGACATGGCAAATGCCCCAGATAGCCTACCAGGATATTATGCTAAAAATGAAGATAGCTGGAAGTATTTTGCCAAGATGTGGGGCGTTGAATATGAGTGGTTGCAGAAAAATTTCGTAAAACCTGAGTGGATGTTTAAGCCAGGATTTACATTAGCTCGTTGGTGGGCTGGTCCGCTAAATGGTAAAGATGGTAACGATCCTATTGAAAATGCGGGTGATGCATTAAAGGCGCTTATAGTTATTGGTAACGGTATTACTTCGGTTGCACAGCAAGCAAAAATTCAAGAGGGCTTAGATGCGCTTGAGTTATTAGTGTTAGTTGATCCGTTTGTAAATGATGCTGGTGTCATCACAAATAAAAAAGATAATATCTACTTGCTTCCAGCTGCAACACAGTTTGAAACAAGCGGTACAGTCGTTGCCACAAACCGTTCGGGTCAGTGGAGAAGCCAAGTTGTTCAGCCACTTTATGAGAGTAAGCCAGATCATGAAGTGTTATTTGAGCTTGCAAAGCGTATAGGTTTTTATGATGAACTTACTCGCACTATCCGCGATAGCGAGGGTAAGATAAATTGGCCTGAAGCTGCAACAGCAGAAATAGCTCGCATAGTAAAATCAATAGGCTATACAGGCTGGACACCAGAGAGACTAAAACGCCATCAAGAAAACTGGGATAAATTTGATGAGCTTACACTTATGGGCAAGCCTGGCACACCAGTTGAAGGCGAGTACTACGGACTTCCGTGGCCATGCTGGACAGAAAAACACCCAGGTAGCCCAGTGCTATATAATGTCAATGTGCCAGTTATGAAAGGTGGTATGGGGTTTAGAAATCGCTTTGGACTTGAGCATGAAGGTGTTAGCCAGCTAGCTGCTGAAGGTTCTGCACCAGTTGGCGGAGTACAAAGTGGCGGCTATCCGCAAATCACAAAAGAAAATATAGAAAAAGTTCTTGGCATAACTTTAACCGATGAAGAGAGAGAAAAGATCGGAGCTTCATGGGCTACTGACGGTAGCGGTATAATAGCTGAAAAATGCATGGAAGCTGGCATCGCACCTTATGGCAACGCAAGAGCTAGAGCAATAGTTTGGACTTTTGCTGATCAGATCCCACTTCACCGTGAGCCTATCCACTCACCAAGGACAGATCTAGCTAAAAAATACCCAAGCTTTAAAGATAAGCCAAACCACTACAGGGTATTTACGAAGTATGAGAGTTTGCAGCAAAGTGCTGATTTTGCAAAAGATTTCCCTGTCAATTTAGTAACAGGACGACTTGTAAATTTAAGTGGTGCTGGTATGGAGACAAGAGCTAGCAAGTATCTTACACGCCTTACGCCTGAGATGTTTGCAGATATCCATCCAGATATGGCAAAAAGCTACGGTATAAAAGATGGCGATATGGTTTGGATACACTCACCTGAGGGTACAAAGATCAAGGTCAAAGCGCGTCTTGTTGCTTCTGTAAAATCTGACTCGATATTCTTGCCATTCCACTGGGCTGGATATATGCAAGGTGTTGATATGACTGGAAATTTCCCTGATGGCACTAAGCCTTATAGTGTAGGCGAAAGCGCAAATACCGTAACAAACTACGGTTATGACATTGTCACGCAAATTCCAGAGACAAAAGGCGGATTGTGCCGTCTAGAAAAAGCGTAAGGGGTGAGAGATGAGTGAAAAAATTTCAAGATTAAAATTTTACTGCGACGATGATAGATGTATAGACTGTAACGGTTGTGCAGTAGCTTGTGACGAGGCTCATGAGCTACCTATTGGTGTTCGCCGCCGCCGCGTGATAACGCTAAACGAAGGTATTATTGGTAAAGAGATTTCTACTTCGATTGCTTGTATGCACTGTGAGGATGCGCCTTGCGCTTTAGTTTGCCCTGTTGATTGTTTTCATATTAGAGCTGATGGCGTTGTGCTTCATGATAAGGATGTATGTATTGGCTGCGGATACTGCCTATACGCATGTCCATTTGGTGCACCACAGTTCCCAAGAGAGGGGGTGTTTGGTGTTAAAGGCGCGATGGATAAATGTACAATGTGTGCAGGCGGCATAAATGTAGCGACTAACTCAGAACATGAATTTGAAGAGTATGGTCAAAACCGTATAGCAGAGGGAAAGGTGCCTGTTTGTGCAGCAATGTGCTCGACTAAAGCTTTACTTGTGGGAGAATCTGATATAATAGAGCAGATTTATCTTGATCGGGTCAGCGCAAGAGGATATGGTATTAAAAATATCAAAGAATCTCCGACATGGAAAATCGCATATTACACAAAGGATAGAGTATGAGAGTATTATTTGCTTTTATCGCATCGATAATGAGTGCGTTTGCTCTAAATTTACCTGATGGAACAAATCAATACGACAGTAATGTTTGGGCGGCAGGAAGGATTGAAAATATCACAGGCTATGAAGATGGCATGGGAAAAATTTTCACCTTTATCCAAGGTAATGACTATTTTGCTTACGGCGTTGTAGCTATAATCATTGCTGTTATCGTTGCATTTGCACTTCACTTTTTAATCGTCGGACCAAAGCACTTTAGCCACGATGGTAAAAAAATATATGCATTTGATATAGTTGAGCGTGTTTCTCACGGTATCGCAGCCATTTCATGGGTTATTCTTGTTCCAACAGGCATTATCATGATGTGGGGTTCTGCATTTGGTGGCGGTGCATTTGTTAAATTTATGAAAGATCTTCACGGACTTTCAACGATTGCATTTGCGATTTCAGTTGTGCCGATGATTTGTTACTGGACAGTTAGAATGCTTCCAGTTGTTTATGATATTCGCTGGATGTTTATCGTAGGTGGATATTTGTCAAAGAAAAAGCGTGCTATCCCAGCTGGTAAATTTAATGCTGGACAAAAAGCGTGGTTTTGGGTAGCAATACCTGGTGGACTTGTGATGATAGCAACTGGTGCAGCAATGTATTTCCTTGACTTTCAGGCGGTCCCAGTTGCTACTTGGCTTGGAATTTCACAGATTGAAGTTTTAAGATGGAGTGCGGTTATACATAATATTTTAGGTATCGTATGCGCGGTATTCTTCCTAGTTCATATATATATGGCAGCCATCGCTATTCATGGTGCTATTTGGTCAATGGTTCATGGATACAAGGAAGAGGAAGAGGTTTATGTGCTTCACCATTACTGGTACCAAGAACTTGTTTCTAAAAACAAAATTCCAGTTTCAGAATACGAAAAAGTATATCCGAAACTAAAATAATCCTAAAGACCCCCTTTTGGGGTCTTTTTTAAAGATGAGAAATGCACCCTATTTTTACTACAAAGATAACAAAATTTAGAGCCGATGAGAGTTTTGAGACTGATGATATTTTAGTCCGCGAGATCAAACTAGACATAAGGATAAATAGTGTTAAAGTTGGAGCTATGATGGCTACTCCGACCGATCTTGAAGCTCTTGGTATCGGTTATCTTTTAAGTGAAAATATCCTTGAAAGCTACTCTGATGTAACAAGTGTGAAATTTGATGAAAGCGAACTGGTTTTAGATGTAGTGGCAAAGGTTGATGAGGCAAATCTTAAAAACCTAAACACCGAAGCAGTCATTATAAGTGGCTGCGGCAGAAGTGTAACTGCAAATGTAAATCCTGCAAATATTCAAGCCAAAGTCATAAAACAAGGTGTTAGTTTTGCTAGAAGTGAAATTTCAAAGCAAATGAGCGAATTTTACACACAATGTGAGCTTTATGAAAAAACGGGTTGTGTGCATACCGCAAAGCTTAAGATAGGTGATAAATTTTATATAGGTGAAGATATCGCTCAGCACAATACTATAGATAAAGCCATTGGCAAGGCAGCGATGGACGGAGCAAATTTAAGTGATGGGCTTTTGATGGTAAGTGGTAGGCTTAGTTCCGAGATGGTTGTAAAGGCAGTTGTGAATGGACTACCTGTGCTTGTATCACGCACAGCACCAACAAGTCTCGGGGTGCTGATAGCTAGGAAATTTAATCTAACTCTTTGTGGTTTTGCACGGGGTGAAAATTTAAATGTTTATAGCGGTACGGAGCGTGTTCATGCGTGAAAAGATTATCCAAATGATACAAAAGCTAAAAAATGATAAAGGTAGGCTTGATTGTGGTGTTGCATTTAAGATTGCTGCAAAGCTTGGATGTGATATAGGGCAGGTTGGCGAAACTGCCACTCAAATTGGCGTAAAGATAGACGCCTGTGAGTTAGGTCAGTTTGGTAAGCTTCCTATCGGACTTGGTAGCGTGCTAACTTATAAAGATATAAAAGGCAAACTTGATGAGCGTGGTCGTATATTTTGCTCAGATGCTAGAGATGCAGCAAAGGGCGTGGGTCTAGGTAAAATTCGTGGCACTTTAAGGGATTATAATATTGATGTAAAATACTGCCAGCTTGGCTGCTTTAAAGAAAAAAAAGGTAAAAAAATGATCGTAAAAACTAAAACTTGGATAGAAAACTCAGAAGGCGAGCTACTTTTTGGTAAAGGAAAGACCGAAGTTCTTGAAGTCATAGCAGAGGCTGGAAGTATCGTAAAGGCGGCTGAAATTTTAGGAATGAACTATAAAAAATGTTGGAGTCACCTACAAATTTTAGCTAAAAATTTAGATGAAGAGCTTGTAAATACAAAACAAGGCGGTGGTGAAAACGCAGGAACTACGCTAAATCCAAGGGCTTACGAGCTTATAAATGCCTATAAGCAGCTTCAGCGTGATATAGAAGATTTTGCTAATCAAAGATTTAAAGAGCTATTTTTATCTGATGTAAAAGATCGTATAACTGGCAAATAAAATTAGTTTTTTATCTTTTGCAAGAACTTAAATTTTATATATCTTTTCAATTAAATTTATTGATTTTTATGTAAAAATATATGCATAAATTTCATATTTTATATGCTTAAAATGCAGAATTTCAAATGGTAACAATGCATTTTTATTTTACATAAGAATTTATGAAATTCTTATGTAAAATTTTTAAAAATTTTGTATTATAAATAAACTTTAAAAGGAGAAGAAATGTTTATCAAATTAAATGACCGTGTTTATCTAAATACAGACCGTATTACAAGAGTAAAGATTGATAATGTCCAAGACGGCATTCGTATCCGCTTTTATGAAGGTGTTGCACAGGTTGCAAAGAGTGGTCGCTTTGAGAGTTTTGAAGCAGCTCAAAAATGGCTAGAGCAAAATTTCGCTGGCAAATAATATCCAAAAAATGGGCGCAAGTGGCGTCCATTTCAAAACTTCAAACATATAAATTTTAAAAAACAAACTTAAATTAATAAAAAATATTATAAAATATTGCAAATTTTTCCGAGGAGAATAAATATGTTTGGTGGTAGTAAAAAACTTTATGAGGCGCAAGCAAAAATCGAGACTTTAAGCCTAGAAAACGAGAGTTTAAAAAACGAACTTTTAAATTTAAGAGCTGAGCTAACCAACTTAAGTAAAAATTCACAAGACAAAAACTCTGACACAACAGCCAAAGATACGCTGGTTGAGCTTTTAGTAAATAGCTATGGTGATGGTATAAATTTCTTGCAAGGAACCATGGAGGATAACCTTATCATGCTTGATGAGATGAATAGCTTAAATAACCAAACTGTCGCTAAAACGCAAGTTTTAGAGCAGCAAATGGGTAGTGTTGTGGGTTCGATGCAAGAGGTGGAACAGACAAGTAGCGGACTTCATACTAATGTCTCGTCGTTAAATGCAAGCGTTGATTCGATTGTTGAGATTATAAATTTGATAAAAGATATTTCAGATCAGACAAACTTACTTGCGCTTAATGCAGCCATAGAAGCGGCTAGGGCTGGAGAACATGGACGAGGTTTTGCTGTTGTTGCAGATGAAGTTAGAAAGCTAGCTGAACGCACTCAAAAAGCCACGCAAGAAGTTGAAGTAAATATCAATGGCTTAAAGCAGAATGCAAATTCTATGACTGAGATGGCTGAGTCTTTTGCTAGACTCTCTTCACAAGTTTCTAGTACGCTTGATGATGTCTATAAAAATATCGAAAGTGTAAGAAATAACGCAAATTTAACACTAAATCAAACGCTAAATGTAACCAGCGAGATCAATGTGAGTAATGGCAAGATAGATCATATAAACATGAAGCTTGATGGATATAAGGCATTTTTTGCTGGCGAACACCACAATATACCAGACCATCATAGTTGCAGATTTGGCAAATGGTTTGCCCAAAATGTGAAAAATTTTACCCAAAGTGAAAGTGCTAATATAAACGAAGTTGCAAAACATCATGAAAATGTACATAATGGGCTTAATAAGGCGATTAAGATATTTTCAGATAAGAATTCTGATAAAAAAGATGGCATAAGTGTATTTAAAGATGTTGAGAATTCAAGCAAGCATGGTTTTGAGCTACTTTTAAGTATCGTTAAAAAATCAAGAAAATAGCAAAAATGACAAGGGCTAAGGCTTAGCCAGACTACATTTTAAAGGAAAAACATGCAAATAGACTGCAGAAATTTAGACTGTCCCCAACCAGTTATAAACACAAAAAATACACTTAGTGAGCTAAAAGATGGCGAAATTTTAGAAATTTTAGTAAATGCCATAGCCCCAAAAGAAAATATATCTCGCTTTTTAAGCTCACAAAAACAAGCCTTTACGATAAGTGATTTAGAAAATGGAGAGACACTTTTTCGTGTTGTTAAAAACGGTGAACTAAAAGATATAAGTCTTGATGAGTTTAACTGTGAAATTCCAACAAAATGCCAAAAAGTACTTTATCTAAATGAAGATAGGGCTGGGAGCGGAGAAGTTGGTGAAGTGCTTTTATCAAAATTTATAGCAGCTTTTATGCAGGTGCAAAGTAAGCCAAGTACTATTTTGCTTGTCAATACGGCTGTAAAGATGACCACTGACCGCTCGCACCCTAGCTTTCGTGCGCTAAAAGAGCTAGAAAATGTAGGTGTTAAAATTTTAAGTTGCGGTAGCTGTTTGGAGGCTTATAAGCTCGTTGATAAGCTAGCTATCGGTGAGATTACAAACGCCTTTGAAGTGGTTGATATTTTAAGTAAAAATGATGTGATAACTCTATGATATATAATGATAAAAAGCTTACAAAATTTGTCCGTGCAGCGGGTTGAGCAGCCAAACTTGACCCGGCGGGTCTAAACAAAAGTATCGGTGCACTAAATTTATCCCATCCAAATTTGCTCTCATCCACGACAAGCAACGAAGATGCAAGTGTTTTTAGGCTAAGTGATGACTTGGCGCTTGTTCAAACGCTTGATTTTATCACGCCAGTTGTAAATGATCCTTTTGTTTACGGGCAGATAGCTGCTGCAAATTCTCTTAGCGATATTTTTGCTATGGGCGCAAGCGTTATAAACGCTTTAAATATAGTTGGCTTTGATAGCTGTAACTTTGAAAGTGAAATTCTTTCTGAGATCATGGCTGGAGGAGCCAGCAAAGTCAAAGAGTGTGGAGGTGTCGTAGTTGGTGGTCATAGCATAGCAACGCCTGAGATGTATTATGGGCTTAGTGTAACTGGTGCTATACACCCAAAGAAATTTTGGGCAAACAACACAGCAAAAGTTGGTGACTTGCTTATCCTTACAAAGCCGCTTGGTACAGGTGTTTTAAGCACAGCGATAAAGGGTGATATGCTAAATTTGGAACAGATAAAAGAGGCGGCTTTTTATATGTCGCAGCTAAATTTTTATGCAGTCGGTGCGATGAGTGAAATTTGCGTGCATGCAGCTACTGATATAACTGGCTTTGGCTTTTTGGGGCACCTTTTTGAGATGGGACGAGATGATATAGCGTTTGAAATTTTTACTCAAAATATTCCGATACTGCAAAGCGCAAAAGAGATGGCTGATATGGGTCTTTTGCCAGAAGGAAGCTATAAGAACCGAGAATTTGCAAGTGCTTATGTGGATGGTAAAGCCAATATGTTGCTTTATGATGCGCAAACTTCAGGTGGATTGCTTTTGGCTATATCACAAAAAGATGCGCAACTTGCTCTGAATAGACTAAAAGAAGTTGGTTACATGCAAAGCGCAATAGTCGGCGAAGTTTTTGAACGCAAACCTATACAAAAGCTTATAAATTTAAGTTGATTTAAGATATTATAATAATAAAACAAGTAAAATTTTGTTAAAATCCAACTCTAAAAAGTCCATATAAAGGGTTTTATTTTTATGTTATCAAAAATTTTTAAGAACGCAAGCGGACTTTGGTTTAATATTGGGCTTAGGCTTTTTATAACCTATCCGATAGTTTTACTCATCCTAATAACGCTCGTGTTTTATATATTTAATTCAAGAGTAGGTGATATAAAATTTAACCTTCGTGATTACAACAACCAAGTTCAAAATGTTATAGATAATAAAATTTTTGAGATAAAAAAAGAATTTGAAATTTATACAAGGCATGCTAATGCACATGAATATAGCCTTGAAAATAATATAGATGTAGCTCTTGCCCAGCAGCTTTTTGATGAAAATTTTAAAGCCTACTACTTTATCGATGAAAATGCAAATGTTTTACATAAAAAAGTAACAGATGGCGCCTATGCTTTAGATACTTTTGGAGGTAAATGGATATTTGAAACTACTGAAAAAAAGCCATTTATTATCTCAAAATTTATATCAAGTAGCGGACATGCAAGGGCGATTTTTGTATCGTATTACATTGGTCATAAGCAAAGGTTGGTTGCTGAGATAAATTTAGCAAAGCTTAGTGGTGAGATTCTAGCTTTGTCAAATCCATATCAACACTCAACCTACATCTTTGATATCGATGGCAACATCATTCAAACTATAGTTCCAAATATCATCGAAAATAATATGATCGGTAGCAAAATAGACACCAAAGAGGTAGATAGGTATTTTACAAAAGATGGTTTGGTGGAGCTTTCATATATAAAAATGCAAGCAAATTTAGCCACATACAATGAAAACTTAGGTGTATTTGTTTTAGTTTATACCCCACGCATGCAAGCTATTGGTCTTGATATGTTCTTTTTTGGACTGGCTCTGTTTTTATTTTTTATATACACGACAACTTCGATAGGTAATATCAGATTTGCAAAGTATTATGTAAAAAGACCTATGGATGAGATAAATAAATGTATCGTCGATCAAAATTTTAATCAAGATGAGAAATTTCTAACTGAGTTTCAGACTGTTTTTGATAAGTTAAAAGAGCTTTATGATAAGAGCAAAGAGCAAGAAATTAGGCTTGTTGATTATAAAAAACGATATGGATATATATTTGAGCAAAGTCCTCTTATTGTCTTAATCTATGATGCTTACGATGGTCAGATAGTTGATGTTAGTCAGCAAGCGTGTGAGTTTTATGGATATAGTTACGATGAGTTTGTTAAGTTAAATTGCAAAGATATATTTTTATCAAAATTTGAAGAAGTTATCTTTGATGTAAGACGATGTATAGAGGATAAACATGGCTCTTTTACCGCTCAACATATCTTAAAAAATGGTGACATAAGAGATATGAGCGTTAGAAACTCTGCTGTTAGTGCAAACGATAAAGAGTATATCTTTGCTATAGCAACTGATATAACAGAGCAAAATTTTGCCAAGCAAAACCAAAGAGTAATGGCAGAGTACTACTCGGCGTTTAATGAGATTATAATGATTGGCAAAAAAGATGACATACTTAAAATTTCTTATGCTACACAAAATATCGAAAAACTACTTGGTATAAAACACTCAGATGTTATAACTGGAAATGTAAATTTAAAAGATTATATCTTTGAAGCTGATAGGCTTGGTTTTATAAATGAGCTGGAGCTCGCAAGGCGATTTTTCACTATTGCTAGTGGAGCAAAAGATCTTTTAAGTTTTGTGATAAGATTAAAAACCCCGCTTTTTACTGGAGTTTATTATAAGATAGGCGTGAAGTTTTTTAAAGATACGGAAGGTAAATTTGATGCGGTTGCCTATCATATTAGCGAATATTCCGAGCAAAAGCTATTGATAGATAAATTTGAAAATGAGCAAAAGACAAATAAAAATCTAATCTGGGCATCAGATACTATACCATTTGAGTATGACCCAAGTGAGCAAGTGATAAAAACTAGCAGTGAATTTGGTAAAATTTTGGGCATTGATAGACTTGCTATAGTTAGTATAGATCAAATCAGGATGCGAAAAATAGTTGGTGAGAAATTTATAAATTTTGATAACTTTTTTGCTGATATTTGTGTTGAAGAAGGCGTTTATATCGGTGAGATAAGGACTAAAGATATAAATAAAAAAACCATTTGGCTAAGCCTTAGGGCAAGGCAAACTACTCTTAGCAAAGATGGAGTAAGTAAAAAAATAGAGGGGGTATTTACAAATATCACCGATCAAAAAATTTCACAAGGCTATCAAGAGCTAGCTTCAAGGCTCTTTTCATACTCAAAAGACAGCATAGCCATTTTTGATAAAGAGTGGAAATTTATAGATGTAAATGAAAATTTCTGCAATGAAATGGGCTATGAGTATGACGAAATTTTAGGCTCTTCAATACACATTTTAAACTCACGCTTTACAAGCTCACAAGAGTATGAGAGTATCTTAAGCGCTATTCAAAGCAGTGGTGTTTGGCAGGGTAGAATTTGGATAAAAAATAAAAAAGGAGATGATAAATTTATCCTTGTCAATCTCTCAGAAGTAAGTGATAAAGATGATGTTGTGGCTTATTATATCGGTGTTTTCTCTGAGATTGGTGAGATACGGACTACTCAAGAGTATCTAGATTATATTGCTTACCATGATCCGCTTACAAAACTACCAAATAGATATTTGTTTAATCAAAAGCTAAGCCATGCTATCGCTCAGCAATATCATGCGAAGCAAGTAGCGCTTGCTTATTTGAATTTTGATGGATTTAAGGCGATAAATAACACTTATGGCTATCATGCTGGAGATAAATTTTTAACTGAAATTTCAAGTAAGATAGATGTATTGTTTGAAGATCGGGATATGTTTGCTCGCATTGGCGGTGACGAGTTTGTGGCTATCATCTTGCATGAAAATGTTGGTGAAGTTTATGAGCTGGCTGAAAATATACTTCGCATAGCGTGTGCAACCATATATCATGAAGGCAAAAAGCTATTTGCAAGTGCAAGTATCGGTATCTCAGTAAATGACTCTACAAAAAATATCTCAGCTGAAAATATGCTAGAACAAGCTGGCTGGGCTATGTATAAAGCAAAACTAAGTGGCAAGAACCGATACTATGTCTTTGATCCTAAAAAAGATAAAAGCTTAAAAGATCAATATGCTGACAGCTATAAAATTTTAACAGCCCTTGAAAATGAGCAAATTTTCATCGAGTATCAGCCAGAAATTGATCTAAAAACCAACGAAGTTGTAAGCTTTGAAGCTCTTATACGCTGGGAACATAATGGAAATATCGTCTATCCAAATGAGTTTTTGCCGCTTATACAGCAGCAAAGCGTAATCGAAGACATTGCTATCTTTGCGATAAAATCAGCTCTTAAGGCACAAGCTGCATGGCAAAAGAGTGGCAAGAGTGCAAATGTTTGTGTAAATATAGGTATTCTTGAGCTTTGCAGTGATAGCTTTTATATGAAATTTAAAGAGCTTGTTTTAAGAAATAGTGATGTAAATTTAAATTCTTTGTTTATCGAGATAATTGATGCAAACAATGTCACAGACTTAGTTCAGTCAAGTAAAATTTTACAGCGCTATAAGAGTTTTGGCGTTTCGTTTGTGCTTGATGATTTTGCTAGCAAGACAAACTCATTTGAGGCACTTGAGCTGTTGCCGATAGATAAGATAAAGGTTGATAAGAATATTTGCACATATATGTTTTTTAATAAAAAAGCCTTTTCTACGGTTCGCATTATAAAAAATGTAGCCGATATGTTTGAAAAAGCACCAACCATTAAAAACCTGCAAGACGCAAGCACGCTTAAAATTTTAAGTGGTCTTGGATTTAGAAATTTCCAAGGAAATTTCTTTGCTCGTCCGATGCGACTTGAGGATGTATTAAAGTATGAATTTAAGGGTATTAGCGGTTTTGATCCTAACTATAGCATAGATGATGAGATGTTTAACAAGCTTGCAGAGTGTATCGCTTTAAAAGAGTATGCACAAAATATCATCTCAACATTAAGCACCCGTCACATTTTAGATGATAGTGAAATTTTTATAGGGTTAAAAAATGAAATTTTGCCAAAGCTTAATGAATTTAGCTCAAGCGAATACACAAATATTGTTAATAACCTAAAAGAGGCCTTTGCTACGAGTGATAAGATGCGAACTTTATCGCTGGCACGAGCGGCAAATATCATGTGTGCTGAAATTTTAAACATTGATGGCAAAGAGAGTATTTTATGAAAGACAAGAGTATGACAGAGGTTTATGAACACGAAATTCCAGTCGGTTCACGACTTTATTTTGGCAAAAGTGCAGCGACAAAACGCAGTATCGAGCAGCTTGCAAGCGATCTTTTAAATAGCGAGGGTTTTAGCGAAATTTTAACACCATTTTTTTCCTATCATCAGCATTTAAGTGTAAATCCTACTATGCTTTTAAGATTTAGTGACCATGCAAATCATGAAATAAGTTTGCGTGCAGATAGCACAGTTGATGTTGTTCGTATTGTTCGAGCAAGACTAAAAGACGAACTTCATAAAAAGTGGTTTTACATCCAGCCGATATTTAAGTATCCAAGCAGTGAGTTTTATCAAATAGGAGCTGAACTGATTGGAGAAAGCGAGCTAAGAACCAGCGTATCGCTTGTTTCAAATATTTTAAACAAGCTAAAATTTGATGCAGTTTTGCAGCTTAGTAATATCGAGATCCCGCATACTATATGCAAAATTCTAGGTCTTGAGATAGAAATTTTTGAAAATGGACAGATAGAAAGAATTCTCTCGCAAAACATTCCATGGCTTGAGTCTTTGGCACTTTTATCAAACAAAAAAGAGCTTGAAGATGTTATAAGTGTAGTTCCAGACGCATTAAAAACTCCACTTAAAAATTTGCTCACACTTGTTTGCTCGGTCAGTCATGAAAATATACGCATAGTCCCTCTTTACTACTCAAAAATGAGATATTATGATAAGTTGTTTTTTAGATTTTTAAGTCAAAACTCGATAATAGCAGGCGGAGGAAACTACGAGATAGACGGCGTTGCAAGCAGTGGTTTTGCGATTTATACAGATGCTTTAGTTGATAAAATTATGGAAAGGTAGAAAATGAGAAAAGCTGATTTAGTTGTTGGGGTTCAGTGGGGAGATGAAGGTAAAGGCAAGATAGTTGATATGCTGGCAGCTGATTATGACCTTGTGTGTAGAAGTCAAGGTGGACATAATGCTGGTCATACTATATGGGTAAATGGCGTTAAATACGCCCTTCACCTTATGCCAAGCGGAATTTTGCATAAAAACATCATAAACATCATCGGTAATGGCGTTGTCGTAAATCCAGCGGTTTTGATCAAAGAGATGCAGCAGTTTGGTGATATTAACGGTAGACTTTTTATAAGCGATAGAGCGCACTTAAATTTAACCCACCATAGTCTTATTGACCAAGCAAAAGAGCGACTAAAAGGCGATAAGGCTATCGGTACTACTGGCAAAGGTATAGGGCCTTGCTATATGGATAAGATAGGCAGGTCTGGTCACCGTGTAGGCGAGCTTTTGGATCCAGCTAAGCTTTGCGATGCTTTAATAGCAGATTTTGAGGCAAACAAAGCCATACTCGATGTTCTTGGAGTTAGCGTGCCGCTTCAAGCTGAGCTTTTGGCTGAGCTTGAAGGTTATAAGCAAGTGCTTGAGCCGTTTATAGCTGAAACTACACAGATAGTTTGGAAAGCCATTGATGAGGGTAAGAAAATTTTACTTGAAGGCGCACAAGGAACACTTCTTGATATAGATCATGGCACTTATCCTTATGTAACAAGCTCAAACACCATAAGTGCAGGCGCTTGTACAGGACTTGGACTAAATCCAAAAGAGATAGGCGAAGTTATAGGTATCATAAAAGCTTATTCAACTCGTGTAGGACATGGACCTTTCCCAACTGAAGATAAAACAAAAGCTGGCGATGATATGTGCGAAATAGGTAAAGAGTATGGCACTACAACAGGTCGTCGTCGTCGCACTGGCTGGTTTGATACAGTTAGTGTAAGATATGCTTCACGCCTTGATGGAGTTGATAAATACGCTTTAATGAAGCTTGATGTGCTTGATGGCTTTGAGAGTGTGAAAATTTGTAAAGCATACGAGTATAAAGGCAAAGTGATTGATTATGTTCCTACTGACCTTGAGAATGCAACCCCTATATATGAAGAGCTTGCTGGCTGGGGTAAAACTTATGGTATAAAAAACTATGATGAACTTCCAGAAAATGCAAAGATATACATTAAGCGTATAGAGGAGCTAACTGGCGTAAAAGTTGGTATCATCTCGACAAGCCCTGAAAGAAGTGATACGATAATAAGGTAATGAAGAGCAAATTTACTCCAGTAGTTAGTGTCAAAAAACAAGCCCTTGACAGACTAGAAAGTAAAGTAGCCATGGCAAGGGCTAATATTGCAAGGAAAAAAGCAGAGCTTCAGGAGGCGCAAAATGCAGCAAATGCCTACCAGATGCCTACACAAGGCAGTATGAGTGAGCTTCGTGAGAGTTTGGAAATTTTACGGATAATGAATGATGAGCTAAAAACTATAAAAGCCGAGCTAAATATTGCCGAGCGTGAGCTCACGCATTTTACTCACCAGTATAAGAATGCAAGTCTTGAATTTGAAAAGATGAAATTTTTAGAACAAGAGGACATAAAAGCAGTGTTAAAAAAGAAAAAACGAGATGAAGAGCTTGCTCTTGATGAGTTTGCCACGATGAAATTTGCACAAGGATTAAAACAAAATGGTTAAATTTTTTATATCTTTGATACTTCTTAAAGTCGCACTTTTTGGCTATGATGTTCCAGTTGATTGTGTGCAAATTTTTGAAGCTAGAAAGGCTGAGATACAAAAGGAAGTGGAGCTTATTGACGAGCAGCGCCAAGCACTTGAGGCTTTTCGGGCTAGTACTAGGACTTTGTATGAAGAAAATTTAGCAAAACTTGCTAAAAAAGAGGCAGAGATAAATGCGACAATGAATCAAGTTGAGCAAAAACGAAAAGAGATAGATACTCAAATAGCTTCAAATCAAAAAATTTTAGATGAGCTAAAAAGTGGCACAAGTGGCAAAGTTACGCTCTCTTATGCGAAGATGAAAGACCAAGCTGCAGCAGACACTCTTTCTGCGATGAGTAGAGCAGAAGCCACATCAATAATAGCAACTCTTGACCCAAAGAAAATTTCAACTATTATGGCAAAGATGACCCCAGCCGTGGCTTCTGAGATAACTGTAATGCTGCAAAAAGGACCACCTTTTATCGACAAACCAAAAGAGCAAAGCATGGACGCACCAGCTGGAAATATACTAAACTAAGTTTAAAACTTCACAAATACCTTAAAAGCTCACAAAAAAGGTAGAAATTTTAACGGATTTTTACCTTTTATTGGCTAAAATATCCCAAAATTTTTAAAAGGCTAACAATGCGCATTAAACTACCACATACACCATATATAGCACACAAGATAGCAATAGATCTATTTGCCTCTGGCTTTGTTACACTTTCGGCTGGTATCGAGCCATTAGTTAAAAAGGCGCAAGAAATTTTAACTGCTGATGTCCAAAAAGAAAGGGCGCTTGAAGAGCGTGCGAATGAGCTTTTGGAAAAAAACGAAGATGAGATGGAAAGTATGCAAATAGACCGCAAAAATATGTTCTGGCTTATCAAAAAACGCCTTGCTGGCGAATTTGGTTTGATGCTTTCATATGAGGATAGGTTTAGCAATATTGCACATAAAATTTTAGATGAGCTGATGAGAAATGACTTGATTGACTACAATGTCTCAGAAAATCGCATAAAAAATATCATTTACACCTCTATTGACACTTATCTAAAAACTTATGAAACCATCGAGGATGAGGTCATGGAGAAAATCGATGGCTATAAGCGCAAACTCATACCTGGCACTGAGGAGTATGAGATGGTTTTTGAAAAACTATATCAAGAAGAACTCAAAAAAAGAGGCATGCTATGAACGCCTACATCTATATGCAAAATGGCACATTTTTAACAGCAAAAGCATTTGGTACACACGGTGAATGTGCTGGGGAGATGGTGTTTAACACCTCGCTAACTGGTTATCAGGAAATAATAAGCGATCCAAGTTATGCTGGGCAATTTATAGTCTTTACGATGCCAGAGATAGGTATCGTAGGTACAAACGATAATGATATGGAGAGCGTTAAGATACATGCTAGTGGTATTTTAGTACGCAGTTTTAACGATAAAGCTTCAAATTTTCGCTCACAAAAGTCGCTATCTAAATTCTTTGAAGAGCAAGGGAAATTTGGTGTTTATGATATTGACACTAGATTTTTAACAAAAATGCTTCGTGATGAAGGTGCGATGATGTGCTACATTTCAACGCAGATTAACGATAAAGATGAGCTTAAAAGGCGTCTTGAAAAGGCTGGAAGTATAGCTGATACAAACTATGTAGCTATCGTTAGCGCAAAAGATGAGTACTCGCATAAAAAAGCAGCTTGGGATAAGGAGATTATGTCCTATAAGCCACTAAAAAGTATCGGCAAGCGCGTTGCTGTGCTTGATTTTGGGGTAAAGCAAAATATCTTAAATGAGCTTTGTGAGGTCGGACTTGAGGTTGATGTCTATCCGCATGACACAAAGGCTGAGACTTTAATACAAAAATTTAAAAACGGCGAGATAAATGGTGTATTTTTATCAAACGGACCAGGAGAGCCTAAAAATTTAGTTAGTGAGATAGCTGAGATTAAAAAGCTTATAGATGCTAGAGTTCCTATATTTGGTATCTGTCTTGGACATCAGTTGCTTTCTAATGCCTTTGGCTATCCAACTTATAAGCTAAAATTTGGTCAGCACGGAGCAAATCACCCAGTTTTAAATCTGCAAACACAAAAAGTTGAGATAACTGCGCAAAATCATAATTATAATGTGCCAGAAGAGATTGCACAAATAGCTGAGATAACGCACAGAAATTTATTTGATGATACGATTGAGGGAGTTAGATATAAAGACTATCCGATATTTTCAGTTCAGCACCATCCAGAGGCTAGTGGCGGACCAAACGAGAGCAAATACATCTTTGCTGAGTTTTTGAAAATTCTTTGAGTTTAGACATTAATGTCGCTAGCATCGTTAGCGTAGCTGTTTTATTATCTTTTAGCCACTGCATAGGTATGTGCAGTGGCTTTTTTGCACTTTGTGCAGTTGCTTTTAAGCAAAAAAGTATCTCACAGGCATTTTTTTTAACGCTTATTTACCACCTTTGTCGTATAGTTTCTTATGTCGTTTTAGGTGCTTTATTTGGTGCTTTTGGCTCGATTTTTTTAATATCAAATACAAGCAGGGCTGTACTATTTTTTGTGGTTGGAATTTTGCTTGTGATTGTTGGATTTGCACTTTTAAGCCGTGGGAAATTGTTAAATTTTATAGAAAATGATAAAATTTCAAAATTTATCACAAAAAAGACACTAGCATTAAGAAATTTACCAGAAATTTTGAAATTTTGCCTATTTGGAATACTAAATGGACTACTTCCATGCGGTGTTGTGTACTATTTTTTAGCAATGTCTATAGCAGGCGCAAATGCCCTTCAAGGAGCGTTTATCATGGCACTTTTTGGATTTTCCACACTGCCAGCTATGTTATCAATAAATGTAGTTTTTAAATTTATCACGCAAAAGTTTAAGCAAATTATGTTTAAAATAGCAATTTTGATTATAATACTAAACGGAATTTATCTAGCTTTTTTAGGATTTATGGCAAATGGATGACATAAGAACAAAATTTAAACAATATCAAGATGCTATAGAGCGTAGCAATATTGTTTCAAAAACCGATATACACGGTATTATAACATTTGTAAATGATGAATTTTGTAAAATGAGTGGCTATACTCGTGAAGAGTTGGTAGGGAAAAACCACAACATTGTTCGCCATCCAGATGTCCCTTCTTCGACTTTTAAAGAGCTTTGGGCCACTATACTTTCAAAAAAAGTTTTTAAAACCATTGCCAAAAATTTAGCAAAAGATGGTAGTGTAGTTTATCTAAACACTACTATATCGCCTATACTAAACTCAGAAGGCGAGATAGAGGAATTTGTTGCGATTCGTCATGATGTCACGCAGATTATAAATTTAAATGATAAGCTCTTACAAAAGGAGAGCGAACTAATAACACTTAATCAAAGCTTAGAACAACATGTTAGAGAAAAAACTGCCGAGTTGCGTGAGTTAAACGAAAATTTGCAAAACATCATACGAGCTGAGATAGCTAAAAATGAAGAAAATACTAAAATTTTGCTTGTTCAAAGCAGGCTTGCTAGTATGGGCGAAATGATAGCAAATATCGCTCATCAATGGAGGCAGCCATTAAATGAACTAAGTATAACGCTTTTTAAGATTAAAAAAAATGCTCAAGATCTTAATGAGCTTGAGAAATTATATGAACGCTGTAAGGACATTATAAAAAGTATGTCAAATACCATTGAGGACTTTCGTGGCTTTTTTTCAAGTGATAAAGTGGCTGAGAATTTCTCTCTTAAAAAAGCGGTAGATAACGCTAAAACAATGCTTCAAGGCACATTTAGTCGTGAGGGCATAGCGATAAAGGTTGATGTAAAAAAAGATGTGTTGATTTATGGTTATGAAAGTCAGCTTACTCAGGTTTTAATAAATTTGTTAAATAACGCAAAAGATGCTCTTGTGGAGCGTTTGATAGAAAAAAGGCTAGTTATTGTTGAAATTTCAAGCGATAGTGAGTTTGGTTTTATAAATGTTATCGATAATGCGGGCGGGGTAAAAGATGAGGTAATAGATAAAATTTTTGAGCCGTATTTTACAACAAAACATAGCTCGCAAGGCACTGGCATAGGGCTTTATATGTCAAAAATGATTATTGATAGATTTAAGGGAGAGTTAAAAGTAATGAATGTAAAAAATGGAGCATGTTTTAGTATAAAACTACCATTAAAAGGGGATGAAATTGAATAATGTTTTAAAAGATCTTACGGTCTTGATAGTTGAGGATGAGAGCGAAACTAGGGCATTGATGGAGCAAATTTTATTAGATGAGTTTGCTAAAGTTATAACTGCCCAAAATGGTGATGAGGGGCTTAAAAAGTTTAAAAAATTTAGCCCAGATATAGTTCTTACTGATATTGCCATGCCGATTGTAGATGGGCTTGATATGACCGATGCGATAAAAAAAATTTCAAGCACAACGCCCATAATCGCACTATCTGCACATAGTGAAAAAGAGAAGCTTTTAAAGGCGATTGATGTTGGGATAAATAAATATATCATGAAGCCCATCGATGTAGATGAGTTTTTAAGTACTTTAAAACAGGTTGCCCAAAGCAAGATAGCGCAGTTAAATTTGATAAAAATATCAGATGATTGCGCCTTTAATAAAACAAAAAAGGTGCTTATAAAAGGAGACACTGAAATTTCTCTTACAAAAAAAGAGCTTGCGTTTATCTCTCTTTTGGTTGAGCATCTTGATAGTGTTGTGCTTCATGATGATATAAAAAGTGTTGTTTGGGTTGGAGAAAGTGTTAGTGAGGCGGCGATTAGAACATTTGTAAAGAGAATTCGTGATAAAGTTGGCTGTGACCTTGTAAAAAATGTTCCAGGCTTGGGTTACAAAATTGATACAAATTTCTAAAATATTTATAAAAAAATTACTATCAAGTTTCATTTTAAGTAAAATTAAATTTTAATTATCTTAAAATAACAAAAAACATATTTAGAGTTAATGTAATATTAATAAGGAGGGTTAAATGCGACCTGGTCAAATGCTAAGTTATGACTACTCAGTAGCAAAGCTTTTTATGTTTTCTACTTTAGTCTTTGGTATAGTCGGCATGCTTTTGGGCGTTATAATAGCGTTTCAAATGGCATATCCGGACTTAAACTATATAGCTGGAGAGTACTCACTTTTTGGTAGGTTAAGACCGCTACACACAAATGGTATCATCTTTGGCTTTATGCTTTCGGGAATTTTTGCTACATGGTATTATGTTGGGCAGCGTGTGCTTAAAGTTTCTATGAATGAGTCGCCGTTTTTGATGGCTATAGGTAAGCTACATTTTTGGCTTTATATTATATTACTTGCCTGTGCAGTAGTCTCTCTTTTTGCTGGGATAAATACATCAAAAGAGTATGCTGAGCTTGAGTGGCCACTTGACATTTTGGTTGTTTTGGTTTGGGTTCTTTGGGGTGTTTCTATATTTGGACTTATAGGAATTCGCCGTGAAAAGACTATATATATATCAGTCTGGTATTATATAGCTACATTTCTTGGCGTGGCTATGCTTTATTTGTTTAATAACATGGAAGTGCCTACACGCCTTATATCAGAGCACGGCTCGTGGCTACACTCAGTTTCTATGTATGCTGGAAGTAATGATGCTTTAGTTCAGTGGTGGTATGGACACAACGCTGTTGCATTTATCTTTACTGTTGCTATTATCGCACAAATTTACTACTTCTTACCAAAAGAGAGTGGACAGCCGATATTTTCATACAAACTATCGCTATTTTCGTTCTGGGGTCTTATGTTTTTATATCTTTGGGCTGGCGGGCACCACTTGATATACTCAACAGTGCCAGACTGGATGCAGACTATGGGTTCTGTTTTCTCAGTAGTTTTGATACTTCCATCTTGGGGTTCAGCTATAAATATACTTCTTACAATGAAAGGTGAGTGGATACAACTTCGTGACAATCCTTTAATTAAATTTATGGTTTTAGCTTCAACATTTTATATGTTTTCAACACTTGAAGGTTCTATACTTTCAGTCAAATCAGTCAATGCATTAGCCCACTTTACAGATTGGGTTCCAGGACATGTTCACGATGGTGCTTTAGGCTGGATAGGCTTTATGACTATGGCAGCACTTTATCATATGACTCCGCGTGTATTTAAGCGTGAAGTTTATTCAAAGTCACTTATGGAAGTTCAGTTTTGGATACAAACAACTGGTATAGTGCTTTACTTTGCTTCTATGTGGATAGCTGGCATCACACAAGGTATGATGTGGCGCGCAACTGATAGTTACGGAAATTTACTATATAGCTTTATAGATACTGTTGCTGTTCTTGAGCCATATTATTGGATAAGAGCGATAGGCGGAGCGTTATATATGTTTGGATTTTTCATCTTTACATATAACATCTTAAAGTCGCTTGGTGCGCCAAAGATTGATTATGAGCCAAAAAATACAACACCTATGGGCGGTGCAAGACATGCGGAGGTGGCAAATGTTTAGTTGGTTAGAAAAAAACCCATTTTTCTTCGCAGTGGGTGTATTTATAGTTATTGCTTACTCTGGTATAGTTGAAATTTTACCAGACTTTGCAAATCGTGCAAGACCAGTTGAGGGAACAAAGCCATATACTGTTTTACAGCTTGCTGGAAAGCATGTTTATATGAAAGAGGGTTGTAATGCTTGCCATACGCAGATGATCCGTCCGTTTAAGAGCGAAACTGATAGATATGGTATGTATTCTCTTAGTGGCGAATACGCTTATGATCGCCCTCATTTATGGGGCTCAAAAAGAACTGGACCAGATCTTATGCGTGTTGGAAACTATAGAACAAGTGATTGGCATGAAAACCACATGAAAGACCCTGTTTCTGTTGTTCCAGGCTCTATCATGCCAGCATATAAACACCTTTTTGTAAAAAATGCAGATGTTGCTACGGCATATGCTGAAGCAGAGACTATAAAAAAGGTATTTAATGTTCCTTATGATGTAGAAGGTATGCCAAAACTAGGCACTTTTGATGAAGCTAGTGCAGATGTAAAGGCTGAAGCAGCGATGATAGTTGAGCAGATGAAAGATGAAGATATTAAAAAGGCATTTGCTAGCGGTGAAATTCGCCAGATAGTCGCATTAATCGCCTATCTAAATAGCTTAAAATAGGACTAAAAATGGACGCGCAAACGATTAGGGAGCTACAAGCTTATGGCTTTTTCTTCTTCGTCGTGTTTTTGGTTTGTATACTTTATGGATATTGCTATCATTTATACAAATCAGAGCGCACAGGCAGAAGAGATTATGAAAAATATTCAAATTTGGCTTTACAAGATGAGCTTAACGGCGATGTCTTGGAGAAAAATGTAAAGGGGCATTAAAAATGGAGTGGTTTAACTTAGAAGACAGTGTAAATTTGCTCTCGCTTGTCGGTTTATTATCACTTGTTGTTTTGACTGTGGCGATTGCAGGACGATATGTTAATCAAATGAAAGTCTCAAAAGATGCTAGTGTCGAGCTTGGCGAGCATAACTGGGATGGTATAGGCGAGTATAAAAATAAAGTTCCAACAGGCTGGCTAGTATCGTTTTTGTTGCTATTGGTTTGGGCTATATGGTATTTTTTAGTGGGATATCCGCTAAATTCATATTCACAAATCGGAGAGTATAACGAAGAAGTGAAAGCTGCAAATGCAAAATTTGCAAAAGAGCATGCAAATCTTGATGACAAAAAACTAAAAGAGATGGGTCAGGGTATATTTTTGGTTCAATGCTCACAGTGTCATGGTATCATCGGAGATGGCATAAATAGTAAAGCTGCTGATCTTACAAAGTGGGGTAGTGAAATGGCAATTTATGATGTGATACTAAATGGCTCAAAAGGACTAAATTTCCCAGGTGGTGAGATGCCAGGCGGACTTGGTGGCGATGAGGATAGCTCTAAGGCTATAGCAGCATATGTTGCCAAAGAGCTAAGCGGTATAAAATCAACCAAAAATGAAGCGCTTGTGTCACAGGGTAAAGAGCTTTATGCTGGCGCTTGTGCCGCATGTCACGGCGATGATGGCAAGGGTATGGATGGCACTTTCCCTGACTTAACTGCATATGGCTCAAACGCTTTTGTTATAGATGTTTTGGTTCGTGGTAAGGCTGGAGATATTGGTGTTATGCCAAAATTTGATACTATGTTAAATGAGATACAGCAAAAAGCAGTTGGTGAGTATGTTATCTCACTTTCAAGGGGTAAATGATGGAAAGTACAAATAGAAGCGTTTTTGCCTTAAATGGTGTAACTGGTATGTTAATAGCAACTGTTTTGCTTCTTAGTATACTGGCTATTCTTACATACATAGGTATTGGGCTACAACAAGATGTGGCTAACAAACCATACAAAATAGAAAATCCAAGCGCTATTCAAATGAAAAGCGTTGAAAATTCTAAACACATCGTAAAGGAGTAGGTATGTCAGGAATGTTAGAAAAAGCAGTCATTGCCTTAACGATAGTTATGGGGGCGATATGTGCTTGGGCGGTTCTTACGCCAAACCATCTTTTTGTAGGATGAAAATTTTAATTAAAAAGGGCGTATTTTATGCCCTTTTCTTAACATCTTCACTATTTGCAGACCCATTTGTTATAAATGATGATAAAATTTTAAACGAGCAAGTGAGCTTAAAACTTGAGAGTATAGGTGCTGAACTAAAACAAAAAACCGATGTAAAGCTGGTTGTTGCAGCATTTGAAAACTTAAATGATAAGAGTTTAGAGCAGGCTTTTAAAGAGCAAAATTTAAGTCAGCCATATGTTTTTTTAATCTTAGAAAAAGCACACAAAAAAGTTGAAATTTTTGCTGATGATACTAGTTTAAGACTATTTGATAAAGAGCAAGTTTTAAGCCCATTTCCAGAGAGCGGAACTATATTGCCTATATTGGTTTCAAACAAAGGTAAAGATGTATATAACGCTGCACTTTTAAATGGCTATGCCGACATAGCCGAGCAGATCGCAAAGAGTAAAAAAATCGAACTTCAAACAAGCATAGGAAATGCAAATAAAAATGTATTAAATTCACTTAGGATATTTTTTTATGCAAGCATTGTTGTAGTTCTTAGTTTTATGATCTATAAAAGAAAGGTAAAAAATGGCTAAAACAAAGACATTTTGGCCTTATGGCATAACTTTAAGTATCATTGGGTGTATCGCACTTTGTATATATACCATTGTTGTTAGCCTTGATTATCCAGTTGAGATGGATCATTTTTACCTTGAAAAATACCAAAATGTAAATCAAGACATAAATGAGATACGAGCTAAGCAAAGGGAATTTGAGACTAAATTTGATGTTAAGCTTCAAACAAAAGAGTTTAAGATAGGAAGTGATAAAAATATAAACATTTCTATAACTCCTAAAAATGATAATACATCATCTAGTCTAAAGTATGAAATTTTGCTCACCAGACCAGATACAAATGCATACAACATTAATCCAAATGCTACTTTAATAAACAATACGCTTACCACATCTGAGATTGATTTGGCGCTTGAGGGCAGATGGCAGGTTATGTTAAAGTTAAATGACAATGATCTGGTTGGATTTTACAAAATGGAGTTCTTGGCTTTTAAATGAGAGAGCTTTTTGTATTTTCAAGCGTTAGGCAGATACGCAACTTCACTCAAAATTTTTCTAATCAGCTTCTTCCTAAAGCTATCAGCATAGGCGACTTTTTTAGTAAGGCTGTTTATGTTGATAGCTTAAATGAAGCAGGTCAAAGTGAGTGTCTTATCTATATGAGAGATGCTTGTAATGCCTGTAAAAATGCAAATTTAAAACTGCATATACCGACTGAATTTTTTGCATTTTTAAAAAATAACGACTATCTATTTTCTTTTTTTAAAGAGATAACTCATCAAAAAAAGAGTATTTTAGCACTTAAATTGAGCGATATTTATGCGCATTTTGATGAGCATATCGAAATTTTAAATGAAGTTTTTGAAAACTATAAAGAAATTTTGATAAAAAACTCTCTTTATGATAACATCATTTTGCCAGAAGTTTATGAGATTAACGAAGTTTTTTTAAAGACTTATGAGCGTATAAACATTCAAATAGACGGATTTTTGAGCGAATTTGAGTGGGAAGTTTTACTAAGGGCTGTAAAATTTTCAAATATAAAAATCATTTTTAAAACCTCAAAACTAAATCAAAAGCTTTTACGAAAAATTTCTGAAATTTTAGCTAGCGATACTGATAAATTTGAGCTTTATTGTACCTATGAGCTTGATTTAAATACACTTTTACTAACCAAAAAACAAAATAATGCACAAAATAGGAGTGTCCTTGTAAGAGCATTTTCGCTTTCTAGCTTGCAAGCTGCTTTTGTCTTTGAAAAAATTTCAACATTTATGCGCGAAGGTATCGAGCCTGAGCGCATAGCAGTGATATTGCCAGATGAGAATTTTGCTAGAGTTTTGCGTCTTTATGATAGAGATAAAATGCTTAGTTTTGCGATGGGAAATAGCGTAAAAGATAGCCTATTTTATGCTATTTTAAGCAATATCGTTGATATTTTAAAAGAACAAAAAACCCCTTGTTTAAAAGATGATTATTTTGAGTTAAAAAATAGAAATTTACGCTGTGATGAGAGTTTTTTAAATATAAATAGCATAGACAGTGAAATTTTTGAGCTTTTTAGACAAAATTTTGAAAAATACTCTAGTTTTGAGTTATTTTATAGTGCCATAAATGCACTTTTGTTAAAAATAAATGATGAAAAACTTAGCCAAATACTTCATGAAGAGCTTTTTTTCTTGCAGAATTTATCCACTCACGCAAGGCTAAAATTTAGTGAATTATGCGAGTTTTTGTTGCTTCGTTTATCAGCTGTTAGTATTGATGATGTTGGTGGCGGTGCTGTGCGTGTCATGGGTGTTTTAGAAAGCCGCGGACTAGCTTATGATGGCGTTATTATTGTTGATTTTAATGATGATTTGGTTCCAAAAAGAAGTGTAAATGAGATGTTTTTAAGTTCAAAAGTTCGTGAAAAAGCGGGCCTTATAAGCTACTTTGAGCGTGAGAATTTGCAGCGATTTTACTATGAGTGTCTTATAAGTTCAGCTAAAAAAGTAGCCATATCTTATGTTGGCGATGAAAGCCGTATCGAGTCTAGATTTTTAAGTGAATTTAGCTGTATAGCAGATAAAAACTACGATGATGATGCCTATTTTAGGCTTTTTTTAAGAGATACGCCTTATGTAAAAACTGCGAAATTCACACCAGAGCGCATTAGTATTAAGCATGATTTTTTTGAAAAACCACTATCTTTTTCAAGGCTAGATACATTTTTAACCTGCCCTAGGAAGTATTTTTATCGCTATATCAAGGAGCTTTCTGATGAGCGCTTTTTAGATGAGGCAGGTGCTAGCGGTTATGGAAATGCCGTTCATGAAGCACTTTTTGAGTATTATAAAAAGCATGAAAAATTTATGCTTGAGCCGTTTATGCAGATTTTAAGCACAAAGGATTTGGATGCTTTGGAGCTTGAAATTTCAAGACAAAAGTTTAAAATTTTTGAAACAAATGAAAGTGACCATTTTGCCTCTGGATGGCATGTAAAAGAGTGCGAAGTGGAAAAAAATGGAGAATTTTGCGGAGTAAAACTTGAAGGAAAGATCGACCGTATTGATATAAATGATGACGGTAGGCTTTGTGTGATTGACTATAAAACTGGTAAGATTGTGATTGATAGCCTACAGCTTTTATTTTACAAGGCACTTTTGGGTACTGAATGTGAGTGTTATTTTTATGATTTAAAGAGCGAAATGAAGCTTGTCATGCCTAAAAATACAGATCTTAGCGAGCTTAGTAATAAGCTTAAAGATGTACAAGAGTACTTTTCAAAGCATGTAAATTTAGAGCCAAAAGTAGGTGCGGCTTGTGAGTACTGCGCATATTATGCCATTTGTACTGGAGATATAGCATGATGCAGCCATATGTTGCACTAAAAGCAAGTGCAGGAAGTGGTAAGACATTTGCGCTGAGCGTGCGTTATATAGCACTTTTGCTAGCGGATAAACTAGCAAATCCAAACAGCATAATGGCACTCACTTTTACTAAAAAAGCAGCAAGTGAGATGAGCTCAAGGATCATCTCAACTTTTTTAAATTTAAACCACAAACAATCCGAACTAGCCGAGATAGCAAAACTTTTAGATATAGATGAAAGTGAAGTTTTAAGAAGGCGAGATGCTTTAAAAGATAGTTTTTTGGGTGCAAATTTAAAGATAATGACATTTGATGCATTTTTTGGGTTGATTTTACGACTTTTTAGTCTAAATTTGGGACTAAGCCCAGACTATAAGAGTGTAAGTAATGTAAATAGTGCAATAAATGCGCAGTTTGTAAAAGAGGTTAGTAAAGATAAAAATTTGCTTTTGGTTTTGGCTATGTATATCATAGGGTTTTCAAAGTCAAATAGTAGTTTTTTCCAGCTTTTAGAGAGCTTTTATGAAAATTTTGGCGAGATAAAAGAGTCAAAGACTAACTTTCCTAGCCAGAGTAAAGTCATGAGTATAGTGCATTGGTTTAGAGATAAAATTTGCTCTAAAGATGGTGCTTCTGATAGTGCCAAAAAACTTTTTGATATAAAAGATGTTGATGAGCTTTTGCAAAAAAACTTTCTTTCGCGCGAGAGTCTTGATGGTTATAGGACGCTTGGCAAGGTTTATGAAGATGAATTTGATATAAAATTTGCCCAGCTAAAAGATGAGCTAAGAGCTTATGCAAACGAGCTTGAAGCGTATAAAAAAGGCGAGATAGCAAAGTTTTTAAAAATTTATAAAAGTGTGCGTGAAAATTTTGGAGTAAAGCTTAATGAGCTAAGCTTTTGTGATGTGACAAAACAAGTGCATGAGCTTTTGTGTGATGATACAAATAGCAAGCAGATGCTTTATTTTAGGCTTGATGCGACTATTACACATCTGCTCATAGATGAGTTTCAAGATACTAATGTTGATCAATATGACATCATGAGACCGCTTATTGAAGAAATTATTTCTGGTAGCGGTCAAAACGGTATTGGAAGCTTTTTTTATGTGGGCGATACAAAACAAAGTATTTATCGTTTTCGTGGCGGTAAAAAAGAGCTTTTTGATAAACTAAAAACCGAGTTTTCGCAGATACAAAGCCAGAGTCTTACGCATAACTACCGAAGCGCTAAAAGGCTAGTAGAGTATGTAAATTTTGTCTTTCAAAAAAGCACTGGCATAGGGCTTTTTGATGATAGTGAAGCACAAATTCCAGCTAGTAAAGATGAAGGCTATATTGAGGTTTGCCAAAGTGATGAGATTGTTTTAGAGTGCGTGAAAAAGGTACGATTTCTCATGGATAGTGGCGTAAATATGAGCGACATAAGCGTGCTTTGCTGGAAAAACAGTGATGTTCGTAAGATATGTGAGCAGTTACGCAAAGAAGGTATTGAGGCAAGAGATGAGGGCGGAATGCTACTTAAAAATGATGCTAGCGTATTTGCTCTTATCAACTATGCTAAATTTTGCCTTTTTGGCGATAAAATTTACTTTCAGAACGCAAAAAGCTATCTTGATACCAAGCTTGTAAAACTTAACTTAGATCCTAAAAAAAGCGCCGCAAGTAGCCTTTATTATCTTGCAAAACAGGCAAATATGGAGATAAGTAATGCAAATTTACTTCGTCTTTTTGAGCTAGCAAGCGAGCAAAGCTCTCTTATAAAGTTTATATTTGAATTTGAACATTCAGATACGCTTATAGCGCAAAATTCACACATAGGCGTGCGTGTAATGACGGTGCATAAGTCAAAGGGGCTTGAGTTTTTGCATGTTATTTTGTGTGATAGGATTGGCAAGGCTCAGTCCGATACTAGCGGCTTTATCTGCGAATACGACCAGCAAGATGGTTGGCAGATAAGCTTAAAACTTGCAAATCGCGAAAATTTTGATGTTTCATATAAAGCCTTAAAAGCAAAAAGTCAAGAGCTTGATAGGGACGATGAGATAAATAAACTTTATGTTGCGATGACAAGGGCTAAGAACTCACTTGTTATTATCAAAAAGCAAAATCCAAGCGGAACAAATCCAAGCTATTTTACGAAATACTCATTAAAAAGTGGCGAAGAGATAAAGTATCTTGACCTTGATTGTTTTAGTGATGGCAAGATAGCTCCAAGCCCAAAAGCAGAAATTTTGCCAAAGGTAGGCAAAAAAATAGAAATTTTAGCAGTAAAAAAAGATGAAAGTGTAGGCAAAAACGATACTAGTGGGCAGAATTTGCCTGCGATATATTTTGGAAATGCGCTTCACTTTTTGCTTGAAATGTGTGAAGATTTTAGCGAAAATTCTGTAAAAAAAGCAGCTATCATCATGAGAAATAAATTTGCTAAATTTTTGCCTAAAGAGAGTATGGATGATGTGCTTTTGCGTGCTTTACGCTTTGTGGCTGATTCTAAATTTGCAGAAATTTTAGACAATGCTAAAATTTATAAAGAGCAGCCTCTAATTTTTGGCGGGGTTCAAAAACAGCTTGACTTGCTTTGCGAAAAAGAGGGTGAGGTCATCGTTGTTGATTATAAAAGCTCAGAGTTTGCGGTAGATAAAAATATAGAGCAAGTTAGGGAGTATGTGCAAATTTTAGGGCAGATTTTTCAAGGTAAGAGAGTTAGGGGTGCTTTGTTTTATCTGCTTAAGGATAGGATAAAATTTGTAGAAATTCCTCTATAAAACCACAAAGATAAAAAATAGCTCTATTTTTAATTAAATTTTACTTAAATTCAGGTTTTTATAAGTTTATTTTTTGTAAAATCCCCTTTTAATTTATTTGGCAAAGGTAAAAAATGACAAAAATAACAAAGCCAAACGAAGTAAAACGCGACTGGATCGTACTTGATGCGACAGGTAAACGCTTTGGTAGACTACTTACTGAAGTTGCGACTCTACTTCGTGGCAAACACAAACCAAGCTATACTCCAAATGTTGATTGTGGAGATTATGTTATCATTATAAACGCATCAAAAGCTGAATTTACGGGTGCAAACAAGGCTGAGCAAAAGCTTTATCATCGCCACTCTGGCTATTTTGGTAGCACAAAGAGTGAAAAATTTGGCGATTTGCTAGCAAATAACCCAGTTAAGCTTTATAAGCTTGCCGTTCGCGGAATGCTTCCAAAGACAAAACTTGGTAAAGAGATGATAAAAAAACTAAAAGTGTATGAGGGTAGCGAGCACCCACACACCGCACAGATCGCTAAAGAAGGAAAATAATTATGGCAAAAATTTATGCAACAGGTAAAAGAAAAACTGCGGTTGCTAAGGTTTGGGTAAAATCTGGTAGCGGTAAAATTTTAGTAAATGGAATGGATCTTAACACTTGGCTTGGCGGTCACGAGGCTATCAAGCTAAAAGTTATACAACCTCTTCTTGTAACAAAACAAGATAGCTTAATTGATGTTATAGCTACAACGCTTGGTGGAGGTTATTCAGCTCAAGCAGAAGCACTTCGTCACGGAATTTCACGCGCTTTGGCTGCAATGGATGCTGACTTTAGAGCGGCTCTAAAACCAAAGGGCTTACTAACTCGCGACTCAAGAACGGTCGAGAGAAAGAAATTTGGTCGCAGAAAAGCAAGAAGAAGTCCTCAGTTCTCAAAACGCTAATTTTTATAAAAACGCTATTTTCTTTCAAGGGATTAATATCTTTTGTAAAAGAAATACAGTTCTATCAAAGTTTAAAATTTTGCGAGAATTTCTCGCAAAATTTCTATTTATTTATCTGTAAAACTAATTTTATTGTATTGACTTTAAATTTTGTATCTTTAATTTATTGAATTTTCTAGCTTATTTATTATATTTTTACTAAAATTTAAAAATTTATGCTATAATGAGCGTGTTTTTAAAACAAATATTACATAAAGAAAGGAAGTCTTTACATGAAAAAGATTGCTTTAGCTATGGTTGCTGCTTCTGCTTTATTTGCATCAAATGCAGCATACAACTACGAGATCACTCCAACTGTTGGTGGTGTACATCCAGAAGGTAACTTGGGTATTGACGAGCATTTGACTGTTGGTATTAGAGCTGCTAGAAACCTAGAGGGTATGTTTTTTGATCAGTTTGAACTAGGTACTGACTATACACATAAAGCAACAGAGAAAGTTGATGGAGTAAAAAGAGAAGGTCGTGTTGCTAGATATTTCGCGAACCTTACAAAAGATATTGTTGGTTTTGGACCATTTGAGCTTTATGGCTTGATCGGTGCAGGATACGAGGATGTTCCAGCTAAATTTGTTGATAATGAAGATGGTGGCTTTGGTCAGTATGGTCTTGGTATCCGCTACCAAGTAACTGATGTTTTTGCTCTTAAAGCAGAAGCTCGCGATGCTATAAAATTTGACCACGGCGATCATAACCTATTCTACTCACTAGGCTTTGGTATAGGTCTTGACTCAAAAGCTCCAGCTCCAGTTGTAGCTGCTGCTCCAGTTGTAGCTGCTGCTCTAGTATCACTTGATGATGATAATGATGGTGTTTTAAATGATGTTGATAAGTGCCCTAATACTCCAGCTGGCGTTGTAGTTGATGAGCACGGTTGTGAAAAAGTTATCGTTCTTCGTGATCTTGGTGTAAATTTTGCATTTGATAGCTATAAAGTTAGCCCAACTTATGCTGCTGAGATTAAAAAAGTAGCTGACTTTATGGGTGAGCATCCAGACTATAGAGTAGTTCTTGCTGGTCACACTGATAGTGTAGGCAAAGAAGCTTATAACCAAAAACTATCTGAGAAGAGAGCAAACGCTGTTGCTAAAGCTCTTGAGGGCTTTGGTGTAGACGCTGCTAAAATTTCAACAGTTGGTTACGGTGAAACTAGACCAGTTGCTGATAATAAAACAAAAGAAGGTCGCGCTGAAAATAGACGCGTTGAAGCTACTTTTAACAAGTAACTTAAAAATTCCCCTAGGGCTTGGCGATAGCTAAGCCCCTTTTTTATTTACACATAAAAGAGCAAAATTTGAAAAAAATCATCCTTTTTGACCTTGATGGAACTCTTATAGACTCAACATCTGCTATACTTGATGGATTTGACGCAGCATTTATGGCATATAATGGCACAAAGCCAGACCATGAAAAGGTAAAGTCGCTCATAGGGCATACGCTTGATGATATGTTTGTTTCACTTGGCGCAAAAAAAGAGGATGTTGCCTTTATTAGGTCAAAATATAAAGAAATTTATACACAAATTTACTTACCGCAGACAACTCTTTTGCCGTATGCCAAAGAGGCTATTGAGCAAGCTGCAAAATTTGCAAAGCTTGGTATAGTTACAACAAAAGTCTCAGCTTCCATACCTGTGCTTATGCGTCATTTGGGTGTTTTAAAGTATTTTGATGCCATAGTGGGTTTAAATGATGTAGTAAATCCAAAGCCAAATGCAGAGCCTGTAAATTTGGCACTTTCGCACCTAAATGCCAATGATATACAGCGTCAAAACGCCTTTATGATAGGTGATACGAAATTTGACTGTTTGGCTGCTAAAAATGCGGGCATTCATGCACTCAGTGTTCTTTGTGGATACTCAAGCAAAAAAGAGCTTAAAGAGTATAACGATAAAATTTTTGCAAACACCCTTGAGGCAGTAAAATTCGCCAAAAATTTCTAAAACCAATCCCCGTAAATTCATTATTAAACTTACAGTGCTAAAATAAATTAATCAATACAAATTTAGTAAATTCTTTGTATAATATATAAAATTATAAAAAGGTAGATTATGGCAAAATTTATGAAAACAATGGATGGCAACGAGGCTGCGGCTTACGCTGCCTATGCCTTTACTGAGGTTGCGGGTATTTATCCTATTACTCCTAGCTCTCCGATGGCTGATTATACCGATCTTTGGGCGGCGCAGGGCAAGAAAAATTTGTTTGGTATGCCAGTAAAACTGGTGGAGATGCAAAGTGAGGCTGGGGCGGCTGGAACTGTGCATGGCTCACTTCAAGTTGGCGTGCTAACAACCACTTACACAGCCTCTCAAGGTCTTTTGCTTAAAATTCCAAATATGTATAAAATCGCAGGTCAGCTCTTGCCAGGTGTCATTCATGTAAGTGCTAGAAGTATCGCAGCGCAGGCACTTTCTATCTTTGGCGATCATCAAGATATCTATGCCTGTCGCCAAACTGGCTTTGCTATGCTTGCAAGTGGCTCTGTTCAAGAGGTTATGGATATAGCTGGTGTGGTACACCTTGCGGCGATCAAGGGTAGGGTGCCATTTTTGCACTTTTTTGATGGTTTTAGAACAAGTCATGAAATTCAAAAAATAGAGGTTATGGACTATGAGCATTTTGATAGATTGCTTGATAGGGGGGCGCTTGCAAAATTTAGAGCTGACGCTATAAACCCAGAAAGCCCAAAAACAAGGGGTACTGCACAAAATGATGATATATATTTTCAAACGCGCGAGCTTGCAAATCGCTATTATGACGCTATACCTGATATAGTAGCTGAGTATTTAGCTGAAATTTCAAAAATAACTGGACGCGACTATAAACCATTTAACTACTACGGCGACCCAGATGCTACTCATATCATAGTTGCGATGGGCTCGGTTACTCAAGTACTTGAAGAGGTTATTGATCATTTGCGAGCAAAGGGCGAAAAGGTGGGTGTTGTAAAGGTTCATCTATACAGACCTTTTAGTGTGAAATATCTAATGGATGTTATGCCAAAAAGTGTTAAAAAGATCGCCGTTCTTGATCGTACAAAGGAGCCAGGAAGTCTTGGTGAGCCACTTTATCTTGATATAAAAGCAGCATTTTATGGTATGTCTAATGCTCCAGTTATTGTTGGTGGGCGCTATGGACTTAGCTCAAAAGATGTAGATCCTGCACAGATGATAGCTGTATTTGAAAATTTAAAACAAGACCAGCCAAAAGATGGTTTTACTGTTGGTATAGTAGATGATGTGACTTTTACATCACTGCCATTGGGAGAGAGAATTTCACTAAGTGATGATAGCGTAAAAGAGTGTCTTTTTTATGGGCTTGGTGCTGATGGAACTGTGGGTGCAAATAAAAACTCGATCAAAATTATCGGAGATAAGACAGATCTTTATGCTCAGGCATATTTTGCCTACGATAGTAAAAAGTCAGGTGGCTATACAAGAAGTCATTTAAGATTTGGTAAAAAACCTATCCGCTCGACATATCTAGTATCAAATCCGCATTTTGTTGCTTGCTCGGTTGCGGCCTATCTTGAAATTTACGATGTGATAGATGGCATAAGACAAGGCGGAACATTCCTTCTAAATTCTATCTGGGATGAGGCTGAGACAGTGGCTAAAATTCCAAATAGAGTAAAGAGAATTTTGGCTCAAAAGCAAGTAAATTTTTATATTATAAATGCTACAAAATTAGCTCATGAGATAGGACTTAAAAACCGCACTAACACCATCATGCAGTCTGCATTTTTTAAACTTGCTGATATTATTGCCTTTGATGATGCTCAAGAGTACATGAAAGAGTATGCAAAGAAAACTTATGGTAAAAAGGGCGAAGCTATCGTAGAGATGAACTATAAAGCCATTGATGTGGGTGCAAGCGGGCTTGTTAAAGTTACTGTAGAACCAGAGTGGGCTAATCTTTGCGATGACAGCGCTAAAGCCGTAGCTTATGAGGGAACAAAATTTGTAGAAAGTATCGTTAAGCCTATAAATGCAGCCAAAGGCGATAGTTTGCCAGTATCTGCGTTTGTGGGCTATGAGGATGGTAGTTTTGAGGCTGGTACAACAGCGTATGAGAAGCGCGGTGTTGGTGTTTTGGTGCCAAAATGGATAGAGGAAAACTGTATTCAATGTAATCAGTGCGCCTTTGTGTGTCCTCACGCAGTTATAAGACCGTTTTTGATAAATGATACCGAGCTTGAAGCCGCACCGCAAAGCGTTAAAGAGCATGTTTTAGATGCAAAAGGTAAAGAGGTTAAGGAATTAAAGTATAAAATTCAAGTCTCTCCGCTTGATTGTACTGGTTGCGAGCTTTGTGCGCAAAACTGCCCAAGTAAGGAGAAGTCTCTTGTTATGGTTCCGCTACAAGAAGAGCTTGATAAAAATGAGCAGGTAAATGCTGATTATTTATTTAAAAATGTAACTTATAAAGATGACCTTATGAGTAAGGAGAGTGTAAAGGGTTCAAGCTTTGCGCAGCCTTTGTTTGAGTTTCACGCTGCTTGTCCAGGATGTGGCGAGACACCTTACATAACGCTTGTTACAAGGCTTTTTGGAGAGCGTATGATAGTTGCAAATGCGACTGGTTGTAGCTCTATTTACGGCGGTTCAGCTCCATCTACTCCGTATACTAAAAATTCCGACGGACACGGTGTTGCGTGGGCAAATTCACTTTTTGAAGATAATGCAGAATTTGGTATGGGCATGAAGGTTGCGACTGAAACTATCCGCCACCGCATAGCTGATATTATGCTACGCACCAAAGATAGCGCTCCTAACGCACTTAGTGCGCTTTATGCTGACTGGCTTGAATTTAAAAAAGATGGAGTAAAAACAGCTGAGATAACTAAGATGTTAGTGCCTATATTAGAGCAAAACATACAGGTTGAAGGCGTAAAAGAAATTTTAGAGCTAAAACAGTATTTAACAGCAAAATCACAGTGGATAATAGGCGGCGATGGCTGGGCGTATGATATTGGCTTTGGAGGACTTGACCATGTTTTAGCAAGCGGAGAAAATGTCAATGTCTTGGTTCTTGATACGGAGGTGTATTCAAACACTGGCGGTCAAAGCTCAAAATCAAGTCGCACAGGTTCGATCGCGCAATTTACTGCCACTGGTAAGCCAGTACAGAAAAAAGATCTCGGATATATCGCTATGACTTATGGAAACATTTTTGTCGCGCAGATTAACTCAAACGCTAGCCAAGCAAATGTTATTAAGGCTATTGCCGCGGCTGAAGCGTATGATGGACCAAGCCTTGTTATCGCATACTCGCCGTGTATAGCTCACGGCATCAAAGGCGGTTTAACATTCTCTGGTAACCAAGCTGAACTCGCAACAAAATGTGGCTACTGGCCGACATATATATATGATCCAACGCTTGTAAAAGAGGGCAAAAATCCACTAAAAATCACATCAAAAGAGCCAGACTGGTCGCTTTATGAGCAGTTTTTAATGAATGAAGTTCGCTATAATGCCCTTAAAAAGAGTAATCCAGAGCACGCTGACGAGCTTTTTGCTCACAACAAAAAAGACGCGCAACGCCGCTATCGCCAGCTAAAACGCTTTGCTATGGCTGATTTTAGCGACGAGCTTGAGACTACTTCAAATGAGACTTTAGCTGAGTAATTTTAGGGTGATTTTCACCCTAAAATTCTTTTAAAAATGAAATTTTTAATCTTATTTTTATTATCTTTTTTTAAATTTAAATGTTATCTAAGAGGTTGCTGTATAAATTTTGATATAAAGAAGATAGTAAAAATTAATATAAAAATAGGTTAAAATAAACCCAAAGGAGATAATATGTCAAGACTTTTTGATCCAATAAATTTTGGTAACATTACGCTTAAAAATCGTGTTATAATGCCACCTATGTGCACTTATAAAGTACCAGATGATTCAGGCATGGTGCAGGAATTTCACAAAATTCATTACGGTGCAAGAGCGCTTGGCGGGACTGGCGCTATCATCGTCGAAGCTACAGCAGTACAAGCTGTTGGCAGGATCACGCAAAAAGATCTTGGACTTTGGGATGATGCGCAAATATCAGGTCACAAAGATATAGCAAATATCATAAAATCTTATGGCGCAAGAGCTGGCATCCAGCTAGCACACGCAGGCAGAAAATCTGAGATAGATGGGAGTGTAAGCGTTGGTGATGAAGCATTTTCAAAAAGCTATAAAGCCCCTAAAAAACTTAGTCTTGATGAAATTTTATCACTCAAGCAAGACTTCATAAAAGCTGCAAAAAGAGCCCAGATGGCTGGGTATGAGTTTGTTGAAATTCACGCAGCACATGGATACTTGCTAAATACATTTTTAAGCAAAATTTTAAATAAGCGAGATGATATTTACTCTAAGGATAGAGTAAGGCTAGTGTGCGAGATAGTGGCTGATATAAAAGCTCAGACATCGCTTGTGGTGGGTGTGCGTCTGAGTGCATCGGCGTGGAGCAAGGATGATTATAGCGTAAGTGAGTGTGCGAACTATGCCAAGGCACTTGAGGATGCTGGAGCTGAGTTTATTCATGTCTCAAGTGGTGGTGTTCATGAAATTTGTGATGACATGCCAACGATTACGCCACTTTATCAAGCAGGATATGCCAAGCAGATAAAACAAGCCGTTAGTGTGCCAGTCATAGCTGTTGGACTTATAACAAAGGCTAGCGAGGGCGAGGCACTGCTACTTGGCGATGTTTGCGATGCCGTGGCGTATGGCAGAGCGATGCTAGATAATGCAAATTTGGCTTTCCGCCTAGCTAGTGAGCTAAAAGAGCCCGAAAATATTGACTTTACATACTGTAGGGCTTATTAAATGGTGAAAACACGCAGTAAGCTCATATAAACAGCTGTTGAGATAGAGATGGTTAAAAGCATATTTTTAAGCTTTAAGTGAGTGATTATGGCGGTAAGAAATGCTAAAATTTCTGCCGCCCCATACGGATACACGCTAAATTTAACATCCCTTAAACCATAACTTACTAAGATAACCATTATCATAAGCCCCATATGCTTTTGTATGACACTCATAAGCTTGCTCTCGCTCTCGCTCTTCATCAGATAAAACGGTGTCGCGCGCGTGATAAAAGTCGCCACCGCACCCAGCAAAACCGCTACAAACAAAAGCCACTCAGGCGAGCTTACACTTATCATAACTTATCCTTAAACAGACATAAAAACACGAGGCAAAGTCCCATCGAACCAACCAGCATAAACTTAGCCGGCATTAGCGTAACTCCGATGACGCCAAATAGCACGGCAGCGCCTAGCACGATGAAATTTCTATCACTTTTAAACATCTCAATGACGATGGCGATAAAAAGCGCGGTTAGGCTAAACTCAAGACCGCTCATATCAGTACTTATAAGCGTACCTGCAAAGCACCCTAGTGCCGTGCCAGCTAGCCAGTAAAACCAGCAAAGAAAATTTAGCGCCGTAAATACACGGCTTCGCTCACCTACATCGTCTATCTTTAGCATTTTAAACACGGCAAATGTCTCATCGGTTAAGGTCGCGACATTAAACAAGCGAAAGCGCAAATTTTCATACTCTTTAAGCAGTGCAAGCCCATAAAAAGTGTGGCGTAAATTTACAAGATAGCTCACCACAAACGCCTCCACCAGCCCAGTCCCGCTAGCAAACAGTCCCACCATCATAAACTGCGCGGCTCCTGCGTATGTAAGAAAGCTTAGTGAAATGGCTATAAATGCGCTCACACCTACACCGATAGCCAAAATGCCAAAAGCCATACCAAGTGGAAAATAGCCCATAAAAACAGGGATAGAGAGCTTAAAAATTTCTAAATTACTCAAAAAATACCTTATTTGTGCCAGATAAAATTATTTATATTATCAAAAATGTGCTTAAGAGCTGTTTTGCGTAGCAGCGTAGCTAAAATTTAGACATAAAAGCATTGGTTTAGAACTAGGATTAAAATACATGATGTGGTAAAATTTTATCAAAATGCGACAAGACAGATAACACAATAAAATTTTAAAAATTTAAAACACAAGATATCTGTCTAGTTTAAATTTTGTCTTTTAGCTTGATTTATAGCATTGGCAAAATTTCTAAGCAAGGTAAAATGATAGTATTTTGATAAATTTTATATGAAAATATGCGCTTAATTAGCTGTTAAGTTTATCTATTTACCACTTAACAGCATAGCTTGCTTTTAAAGCCTAGTTTTCATCTTATCAAATTCATCTTTTATGACTTGCTCGTTTGGCTCATCGCTCATTTTATTTAAAGCATCTCCCCAAAAACTTACCGCTAAAATAACAATACTTGAGACCACAAAACCAGGAAGTAGCTCATAAACCTCTTTGTTTAGTTCAAACACTATCCAAGCTATAACGCTAAGTCCTCCGCTTATCATACCAAGAAGTGCGGCTAATGCACTCATCCTTTTTAGGTAAAGGCTAAAGAGTAAAACTGGACCAAAACATGCTCCAAATCCAGCCCAAGCATTGCCAACAACATTTAGTACGCTTTCTTTTTGTACAAAGGCCAAGATTGTTGCTATGATGGCAACTGCTACTACGGCGTATCTGCCTATGGCTACTTGAGCGTTATTTGAAATTTCATGTTTGTAAAATGCAAGTATAAAATCTTTTGTCACAGAGCTTGCGCTGACTAAAAGCTGACTTGATATAGTACTCATAATCGCCGCAAGTACGGCAGAAACTATAATTCCAATAAAAAATGGATGAAACAAAGTCTCGCCAAGCTTTAAAAAAACTATCTCAGGATCACTAAGTGTGACGCCAGACTGTTTAAAAAATACAAGGCCCATAAGCCCACTAATCATGGCTCCGATGAGTCCTATCGCCATCCAGCCGATGCCTATACGGCGAGCTTGATCAAGCTCGGCTGAACTTCGTATTGCCATAAATCTCACGATGATGTGTGGTTGCCCAAAGTAACCAAGCCCCCAAGACATTAGCCCTAAGATAGCCCAAAAATTTAGATCTCGAAAGATATTTAGGTGCTCTGGATCTATTTTTTTTATCTCGCTTAAAAGAGATGTTCCTTCTAAATTTATATTAAAATACGCTACAGTAGGGATTGCGATAAGTACGATAAACATCAAAGTACCTTGAAATGCATCTGTTATAGCCACTGCTTTAAAGCCACCAAAAAATGTGTAAAATACAACGATAGTTAGCGTAAAAATAGCTCCATAGGCAAATGGCAAGCCAAAAAAACTCTCAAAACTCTTTCCGCCAGCGATTATGCCACTACTAACATAAAGGGTAAAAAATATAAGTATAAAAAGCCCAGATATAATGCGTAAAACCTTCGTGCGGTCTTTAAAGCGATTTTCTAAAAAGTCTGGTATGGTGATACTGTCGCTCGCAACTTCCGTATAAACTCGTAAGCGTTTTGCTAGAAATAAGTAGTTGCAATACGCTCCTATGGTCAGTCCTATCGCCATCCACGCAGTTGATATACCAGTCATATAAAGTGCGCCTGGCACACCAAGTAACATCCAGCCACTCATGTCGCTTGCTCCAGCACTTAGTGCGGTAACTACTGGTCCTAGCTTGCGATTATCTAGCAAATACTCATTCATATTTGCATTTTTGTTATATGAAATTTTACCAATAACAAGCAAAAAACCAAAATATAAAGCAATAGCGATATATGAAGTAAAGTCCACAAAATTTCCTTTTTACAATTTTTACCATAATATTATAAATTTGTTTAAAAATTCCATAGATTATAAAAATTTAAGCAAAAAAATACCAAATTTTCAGTATATTCTTAAATTTACAAAACACTATAAAGGGTCTTTGTGTTGAACGAAAAAAGTTACAATTTTTTTCTCAGTGAGAAATTTTACAGAATTTTGTTTTTCATTGCCATTGTTGGCGTGATCTCGTACTACTTCTATCCGCGAGATATGACACCAGCCCAGCAAGCTGCGTACATAAAAAGCTATGGTGTGACGCTTGGGCTTACAGTGGGCGGTATCGCTATTGGTATGGTGCTTGGATTTACCTTAGCGTTTTTGAAATTTTTACAGATAAAGCCTTTAAATTTTATCATAGATGAATATATCGATATGCTTCGTGGAACACCGATAATTCTTCAACTTTTGATATTTTCAGTGGTTATTTTTGCCACTTGGGAGGACAACTTTTATGTTGCACTCATCGCACTTGGGCTAAATAGCTCTGCCTATGTTGCTGAGATCGTGCGAAGCGGTATAAATAGCGTTGATAAAGGTCAAATGGAGGCAGCACGCGCGATGGGACTAGGGTATGGCACATCAATGCGAGAGATAGTAATGCCACAAGCAACTAAAAATATCTTGCCAGCACTAGGCAATGAGTTTATCTCTCTTTTTAAAGAGACCTCAGTCGTTGGCTACATCAGCGTGGTTGATATAACCATGCAAAGCAAGAGCCTTCAAGCCGTGTTTTATAGTCCCGAGCCAGTTATCTTTGCGGGTGTTGTGTATTATGTCAGTATCAAATTTCTCACACTGCTTGTGAAGTTGCTTGAAAGGAGATTAAACCGCCATGATTGAGATTAGAAATTTATGCAAAAACTATGGTGATTTGCAGGTTTTAAAAGATATTAGTGTTGATATAAAACAAGGAGAAATAATAGCTATTATAGGACCAAGTGGTGGTGGCAAAAGCACATTTTTACGCTGCATAAATCGTCTAGAAGAACCAAGTAGCGGACATATAAAGATAAATGGTGAAGATATAGTAAGCAAAGATGTCGATATAAATAAAATTCGTCAAAAAATCAGTATGGTTTTTCAGCATTTTAATCTTTTTGCCAATAAAAATGTTATGCAAAACCTAACCTTAGCACCTATAAAATCAGGTGTTTTTAGTAAAGATGAGGCTGAAAAAAAAGCAGAAGAGTTGCTAAAAAGTGTGGGATTAAGTGATAAAAAGCTTGCTTTTCCACATAAGCTTTCAGGAGGTCAAAAACAGCGTATAGCAATAGCTAGAAGCCTAGCGATGAATCCAGATGCTATACTTTTTGATGAGCCAACATCTGCACTTGATCCTGAGATGATAGGTGAGGTGCTTGATATAATGAAAGATGTGGCTGCTAGAGGGCTTACTATGCTTGTTGTAACCCATGAGATGGGCTTTGCGCGCAATGTAGCAAGTAGAATTTTCTTTATGGATGGAGGAAAGATAGCTGTTGATGATACGCCAAAAAATGTATTTGAGAGCCCACAAAATCCAAGGCTTAGAGAATTTTTAGGAAAAGTATTAAACCATTAAACATTTTATATTACAATTAGACAAAATTTTTAAAGGAGATGATATGAAAAAAATTTTAGCACTATTTGCAGTGGCTAGCATGAGTCTTTTTGCGGCAGAACTTAAGATAGGTACAGCTGCAAACTACCCACCATTCGAGTATATCGATGAACAAAACAAGATCGCTGGCTTTGATATAGATCTTGTTGATGAGCTTTCAAGGCGTTTGGATTTTAAATTTAAGATAGTAAATATGAGTTTTGATGGACTTATCCCAGCTCTAAAGGCTGGCAAGATAGATGCTATCGTAAGTGCCATGAGTGCGACTGATGATAGAAGAAAATCGATAGATTTTACAAATTCATATTATCTAACTGAAAATATCTATATTCGTAAAGTCAATAATGCTGAAATTAAAGATAAAGAAAGCCTTAATGGTAATAGAATTGGCGTACAACAAGGCACGGTCCAAGAGCTAGCAGCAAATGCGATAGTAGGCGCAAAAGTAGTTCCATCAGAGGATACTGCTCCGCTTGTTATGGGTCTTAAGGCTGGTAAATTTGCAGCACTTATCTTTGATAGCTCAATAGGTTATGGCTACTTGAAGAAAAATCCGGACTTGGAAGAATTTTACAAAGAGTCAGATGGTAGCGAGGGCTTTTCAATGGCGTTTGATAAAGGTAAAAATACTGAACTTATCTCAAAGATAAACGCAGCTTTTGAAGAGATGAAAAAAGATGGTAGCTATGACAAGTTGCTTGAAAAATATGATTTAAAGTAAATTAAAAAAGGAAAAAATTGAAAAAAATTTTTGCATTCGTTTTGGCATGTTTTGTTATGCTTGGTGCAGCTGATTTAAAAATCGGCACAGAGCCTACATTCCCTCCATTTGAGTATCTTGATGATCACAACAAGATAGTCGGCTTTGATGTTGATCTAGTTGATGAGCTTGCTAAAAGAGTTGGCTTTAGTTATGAGTTTGTTCAGATGAACTTTGATGGGCTTATCTCTGCTTTAAAAGCTGGAAAGATAAATGTAATAGTAAGTGGCATGAGCGCTACTGATGCAAGAAGAAGATCGATTGATTTTACGGACTCTTACTTTGCAACTGAAAATTTGTTTTTACGCAAAAAAGGAAATACTGAAATTTCAAGCAAAGATAGCTTAAAAGGAAAACGCCTGGGCGTACAGCAAGGCTCTATACAAGAGATTGCTGCAAATGCTATTGCTAGAGCAAAAGTACTACCTTTTGAAAATTCAGTAACTGTTGCCACTAGCCTAAAGGCTGGCAAAATCGATGCTATGATAGTTGATACTTCAGTTGGATACGGCTTTTTAAAGAAAAATCCTGATTTGGAAGAATTTCTAAAAGAGCCAGATGGAAGTGATGGCTTTGCTATAGCCTTTGATAAAGACAAAAATATAGAACTTATCGCAAAAATAAATGCAGCTCTTGCTGAGATAAAAAAAGACGGCACATACGATAAGTTACTAGAAAAATATGACCTTAAATAAAAATAGCTTGAAATTTTGGGCAAAAGCCTAAAATTTCTTGCCTTACAACTATAAAAATAAGATAAAAATGAAAAATATCCTTATCATAGCTGGAAGCGATAGCGTTGGCGGTGCTGGCATACAGGCTGATATAAAGACTTGCGAAGCGTTTGGTTGCTACTGCGCCACTGCAATTACGGCAATCACTGCACAAAATACAAATGGTGTAAGTGGCGTTTTGGCTGTAACGCCTGAAATTTTAGACACTCAATTAAAAATGATAAATGATGAACTTTATATTGATGCTGTAAAAATCGGTATGCTTTTTAATGCTGAGCTTATAAAGATTGTAAAGGTTTGGCTGGAGCATATAAGCTCTCGTGTGCCTATTGTGATAGATCCAGTTTGTGTGGCAAAGTCTGGAGCAAAGTTGTTGAGAAATGATGCGCTTAACGAGCTAAAAGAGCTTTTAAATTTTGCCACTATCGCTACACCAAACCTTGATGAGGCAAAAATTTTAAATCTTGATTTTAATAATTTGCCTTGTGATATTTTGCTAAAAAGAACGAGCCTTAGTGAAATTTGCGAGGATTCGCTTTTTTATAAAGATGGAAAGATCATAAAATTTCAAGATACACTTTTAAAGCCAAATATAATGCATGGAGCTGGTTGTAGCTTTTCAAGTGCGATAGCTTGTGGTTTGGCATTAAAAAATGAGCTAGAAGATTCTATTAAAAATGCAAAAAAATTTATTACAAATTCTATAAAACATGCCCACAAAACAAACTTTGGCGTAAGGTTGTTAAATCATGCAAAAGGGCATCTGTGAGTGAAATTTATGCTTTGAGTGATGATATTTTAAGCCCAGATGAGCTTATTATAAATCACGCAAGAGAAATTTTAAAATCAGGCGTAAAACTCTATCAGTATAGATGTAAAAAAGAAAATAAAAATGTAAAAATCGCACAAGAACTTTTATCGCTTTGTCAAGAATTTGGTGCGAAATTTATAATAAATGACGATGTAGAGTTTGCTAAGAAAATAGGCACAAATGCTGTTCATATCGGCAAAGATGATGATTCGCTTATAAAAGCCCACGAAATTTTAGGCAAAGATGCTTTTGTAGGAGTTAGCTGCTATAATGATTTGGATTTGGCACTAAAGGCAGAACAAAATGGAGCTAGTTACGCAGCTTTTGGCGCGGTTTTTCCAAGTCTTACAAAGCCAAATACAACTTCAGTAAGCCTAGAAATGATAAAAAAAGCAAAGCAAATTTTAAAAATCCCAGTATGTGTAATAGGTGGCATAAACGCTTCAAATATCGCACAACTCATAGAGTTACAAGTAGATTATATTGCTATTGTTAGGGCGATTTATGAACCAAATACAATAACTAAAAATATAGAAAATTTACAAAAAGCAAGCCGCATTTAAGCGGCTTAAGTTAGTGCTTTAGACCTTTTTCATCAACATCAAGTTTTATTGCTTCATTGTCGATATAGCCGATACCAGCGTCTAAAATTTTGCGTGCGATCGCGTGTGCCTCGTCAAGTGAATGCATCTTGTATGTGCCACACTGATACTCGTTTAGCTCAGGGATTTTGCTTTGCTCCTTAACTTCCAAAATATCGCGCATGCTTGCACTCCACGCATCTTGCACCGCCTTTATGCTAGGCACGCCGATAAGACTCATATAAAATCCAGTCCGACAGCCCATAGGCGATATGTCGATGATCTCAACACCAGTGCCATTTAGATGGTCTCTCATAAAGCCAGCAAAAAGGTGCTCTAGCGTGTGGATGCCACGCTCTGGCAATATATCCTCATTCGGTTTGCAAAAGCGTAGATCAAAAACGCTGATGTCATCGCCCTTTGGCGTCTTCATGGTCTTTGCTAGACGCACTCCTGGGGCATTCATGATCGTGTGATCAACGCAAAAGCTGTCAAGTAATGGCATAAATTCTCCTTGTTTTATAAATTTTGTGCCATTTTAGCATAAAATCAAAATAAAATGATGTAAATTTGCAAAACTAAATAAGATAAAAGTAAAATTTAAATGCTTGCAAGACAGGAGAAATATAAGTTATATGGAGTGGTTTTAAAATTTACAAGAAGTTATGACCGCCAACTAAGCAAATTTTAAAACCAATGAAGTACAAAGATCAATGCAAATAATCAATCAGTAGTATTAAACACTCTATCCCCAGCATCTCCAAGTCCAGGAACTATGTAGTTTTGCTCATTTAGTTTCTCATCAACTGCAGCGGTATAAACTTCAACATCAGGATAGACTTCGCTAAAGCGCTTTAATCCTTCTGGTGCGGCAATGATAGAGATAAATTTGATCTGCTTTACACCTTTTTCTTTTAGAAATTTTACTGCATCTATCGCTGTGCCACCAGTGGCAAACATTGGATCGATGATGATAGCTGTGCGAGAAGCTGCATCAGGTGGGAGTTTTGCGTAGAAAAACTCAGCCTGAGCAGTTTCTTCGTTGCGCTGAAAACCAAGAAAGCCAACAGCTGCATCTGGAATAATGGTAAAAATGCTATCAAGCATGCCCAAAGCAGCGCGCAAAATAGGGCAGATCATAATCTTGCTTGCTAGTTTTTTAGCTGTTGTTTTTGCTACTGGTGTTTGCACGCTTACTTCGCGTAGCGCAAGGTCGCGAGTGGCTTCGAAAATCATCAGGTGACTTATCTCATCAACAACCATACGAAACTGAAACGACTGAGTGTTTTTATCACGTAAGATAGTAAGCTTATGCTCGATAAGTGGATGCGAGATATATCGGACATTTGGCAGCGCAAGTGCTATTTCACGGATTGATTGCATTATTCGTCCTTTAAAATTTCATCTTTTTTAAACCTTTTATTATATTACAAAGTTCCATATTTTTAGATTAAAGGGTAAAGATTTAGGCTTAAAATTTGCAGATTTTCAAGCAAAATTTACACGAAAATTTGGCAAATTTTGCTTGAATTGTAAAGAGTGGGTTTGCTTGAAATTTAAGCAAACATTTTATTATAGACCTTTTGCAAGTTTTTCTGTATAGGCTTTGATGTCAAAGTCTTTTACTCTTGCTACGCCGTCTTCGATCGCTGCTTGTGCAACAGCTGGTGCAACAGCTGCTAAAACGCGGCTATCAAATGGTTTTGGTATGATGTAGTCTTTGCCAAATTTTAGCTCGCTTACACCAAATGCCTTGCAAACTTCAGCTGGAACTGGCTCTTTTGCAAGCTTGGCAAGTGCCTTGGCTGCTGCCATTTTCATATTTTCAGTGATCTTTTTAGCGCGAACATCTAGGGCACCGCGGAAGATAAATGGAAAGCCAAGGACATTATTTACTTGATTTGGATAGTCGCTTCTGCCAGTTCCCATCATTACATCACTTCTAACTGCCGCAACATCTTCTGGATAAATTTCAGGCACTGGGTTTGAAAGTGCAAATATAATCGGCTCTGGATTCATCGACGCAACCATCTCTTTTGTTACGACGCCAGGCTTACTAAGACCTAGGAACATATCAGCACCCTTCATTGCATCTTCAAGCGTGCGGTCGCTAGTTTTGATAGCAAATTCTACCTTCTCTGGAGTTAGATCAGTTCGTTCGCTGTGGATGACGCCTTTGCTGTCAATCATGATGATGTGTTGTGCGCCAAGTGCTTTATACATCTTCGCGCACGCTATACCAGCCGCACCCGCACCACTTACTACGATTTTGATTTTGCTGATATCTTTGCCTGAAATTTCCATCGCATTTATCATGCCAGCGCTTGTTATCATAGCTGTTCCGTGCTGATCATCGTGCATTACAGGGATATTTACTGCTTCTTGAAGCTTTCTTTCTATCTCAAAACACTTTGGTGCGCGTATGTCTTCTAGATTTATGCCACCAAATGTAGGCGCTAGGGCTTTGCAAATTTCAACAATCTTATCAGGATCATGCTCGTCTAGCTCGATATCAAAAGCATCGACATTTGCAAATTTCTTAAATAAAACTGCCTTGCCTTCCATGACTGGCTTACCAGCGATCGCGCCGATGTCACCAAGCCCCAAAACAGCCGTTCCGTCAGTGATAACGGCGACTAGGTTTGCCTTGTTTGTATATTTGTAAGCTAGCTCGTTGTCAGCTTCAATCGCCTTGCATGGCTCAGCAACGCCCGGCGTATAAGCCATAGACAGATCGCGTGCTGTTTCGCATGGGGTTTTTACAGCAATCTCTATTTTCCCCCCAATGTGATAGTCTAATGCCTCTTCTTTTGTAATCTTACTCATCTTTTCTCCTTTAAAATTTTACTTATTCTACTTTTTATCTCACTACTACCAAGTACCTCAAGTACCTCAAATATACTCGGACTTACACTATTTCCAGTTAGTGTTACTCTGAGTGCCTGCGCTAGATCTTTTAGCTTTATCCCATTTAATTCTAAAAACTCATTTGTTATCTTTTCATATCCTGCAGCATCTAAATTTAGCGTCAAAATTTCAGCATATTTTGCCAAAATTTCAAGCGCTGCTGGAGTTATAAATTTTGCACAAGCTTTTTCATCGTATATTTGCGGTGCATTGATGATAGAGTTTGCTGCTGTTGCCATATCTATAAGTGTTTTTGCGCGTTCTCTTAAGATATTTAAAAGCAACTCGCCTTTTGGATGTGCGTTAAAATCAACTCCAAACCCTAGCATATCTTTTGCCAATCTCTCATAAGGCAGGGTCTTTATATAGTGGGCGTTTAGCCACTCTAGCTTGCTTGGGTTGTAGGTGCTTGCTGATTTATTTATATCGTGCGGATCGAAGTAGCGCAACATATCGTCTATGCTAAAAATTTCATCATCTCCGTGGCTCCAGCCAAGTCTGACTAGGAAATTTAACAGCGCCTCAGGCAAGTAGCCCATGTTTTTGTATTCCATAACATCGGTTGCGCCGTGGCGTTTGCTAAGCTTGCTACCATCTGCGCCATTTATCATCGCTACATGGAAAAACTCAGGCGTTTTAAATCCAAGTGCCTCGTAAAGGACTATCTGTTTTGGTGTGTTGCTTAGATGATCATCGCCACGGATAACATGCGTGATGCCCATGAGTGCATCATCTATAACCACGACAAAGTTGTATGTTGGCGTGCCGTCTGAGCGCGCAATGATAAAGTCATCTAAAATATCTGAGCAGTTAAATTTCATATCGCCTTTTATGCCGTCACGAAACCGAATTTCGCCGTTTTCTGGGGCTTTTATGCGTATGACTGGCTCGATGCCAACTGGTGGCGTGCCAGTGAAATTTCTATAGCGATTGTCGTATTTTGGGCGCTCTTTTGCCGCTTCTTGCTTTGCGCGTAGCTCGTCAAGCTCCTCTTTTGACATGTAGCATTTATATGCTTTGCCTTCATCTAGAAGCTTTTGGACATATTTTTTGTAAATATCAAAGCGCTTTGACTGATATTCAACTTCGCCATCATATGCTAGCCCGCACCAATCAAATGCTTCTCTTATCGCCACGACTGCCTCTTGCGAGTTTCGTTTCAAGTCGGTATCTTCTATGCGTAGTAGAAATTTTCCGCCGTTTGCGCGCGCATAAAGATAGCTGTAAAGCGCCGTTCTAAGACCACCGATATGTAAATATCCAGTCGGACTTGGCGCAAATCTTGTAACTATCATTCCTGTCCTTAAAATTTTTATGTTATAATGGCTCAAATTATATTTAGAAAATACTTAAATAAAGGTTTTATTATGATAAAAAAAGCTATTTTTGCTTCACTTGTGTGTGGAATTTGCCTAAATGCCCAGATGGTAAATGGCATAGCTGCGATTGTTGAGAACGAGCCGATAACACTTTTTGAAGTAGCCAAAGTCAAAGAGCAATTAAAAATCGATAATGTCAGAGCGCTTGATCTGCTTATTCGTGACCGCCTAGAGCAAGCACAAATCAAATCACTAGGTATTCATACAACGCCTTTTGAGATAAATGATAGAGTTGCAAATTTAGCTAAACAAAATGGCATGAGTGTATCAGAATTTCGTTCACAAATAGAGAGCCAAGGTACGAAATTTATAGACTTTAAGAGCGATATAGAAAAGGCGATACTGCAAGAAAAACTATATAAGCAAATTTTTGCTGATGTGGGAAGAAATGTTAATGAAAGTGCTGCAAAAAGGTACTATCAAAACAACAAAAGTCAGTTTAGTAGCTTTGAAAGTGCTTCTATAACAGTCTTTAGCTCTGCTGATGTAGAAAAGCTAATGGAGCAAAAAAGTTTTGGCACAAAGGCTCTTGGCGGCGTAAAGGCACAAACGCTAAATTTAAACCGAGAAAATATAAGTCCACGCCTTGTGGTCTTGATAGCTGCTACACCTGAAGGCAGTTTTACTCAGCCTTTGCAGTCGCAAAATGGCTATGATATGTTTTATATTAATGCTAAAAACGGTGTTTATGAACCAAGCTTTGATGAGATAAAAAATGATGTTATAAACTCGATGTATCAGGCTGAACAAGAGAAAGTGGCGAGAGATTACTTTGATAAACTTCGTGCAAAAGCAAAAATTAATATGATAAGGCAGTAAAATATGGTAACAGTATCTTTTTTAGGACCGATAGAATTTGATGATGTAAAACTTGAGGTTTCAAGTCTTGGCGAGCTAAAAGATAGACTAAATGAGTATGATGAGCTTGCGTTAAAAGAGTGGCTTCAAATTTGTGCTGTTGCTGTAAATGATGAGGTTGTTACCGAGCTTGAAACACCTTTAAAAGATGGCGATAGGGTTTGTATCTTACCACCAGTTTGTGGAGGCTAAGATGGAAATTTATAATGGAAGTTTAGATATCTGTGAGATACAAAATCGCTGGTATAACGATGTTTGCGATAAAAACTGTGGAGCGCTTATAACATTTGTTGGTATCGTTAGAGAAGAGGGCGGAATTTCAGCGCTTAGTTTTGATATTTACGAACCTATACTTAAAAAATGGCTTGATGGCTGGAGCGAAAGAGCTAAAAAAGAGGGTGCATTTGTTCTTTTTGCTCACTCTCGCGGTGATGTTGCTGTGCATACTAGCTCATATATAGCAGGCGTAGTAAGCCCACAGCGAAAGGTTGCTTTAAAGCTAATAAATGAATTTGTTGAGGACTTTAAGGCTAGTGCACCTATATGGAAGTATGATGTCATTGATGGTAAGAGAATTTATGCTAAAGAGCGAAGCCATGCTATAAATGGCGCAGGAATTTTAGGCTAGATAGATTCTAGCCTAAAGTATTGTTGTAAGAGCAATTTTACTTACTCTCTTTGCTTGTTAAATACTCCCACATAAACTGCAAATATAAAACCAACAGCAAGCGCGTAAGGCGCAAAAGGCGTGATACCTTTTGGTGAGCTAGCTAGCATAAAGTTATGCGCAAACGCAGCGCCAGCAGTCATGCCCATAACAAATATAGCCGAGCTTAAATTCCCTGTACCCATTTGCACCAAGTGCTTTCCAGGGCAACCCTCACTAAGACTAAAGCAAAGTCCAGCTAGTGCCATACCAAGAAAATTCCAGATGATTTGATTGTGTGCTATGGGCTGGTCTTCAAAACCAAATTTATACTGGCCAAGTGCTAAATTTACGATACTTGCAAAAACTATGATACTAAGCACTCCACTAAACATCTTAAACTCGCCTTTAAACATTAAACCAAACGCTCCAGTGCTGCAAAATTTACTCTTTTGCATTAAGATACCAACAATGATAGCGATCCCAAATGAGGCAAATATGCTAGCATGCATGGAGCCAGGACCTTTTGCAGAGCTAAAAAGTGCGCCATTTTCGCCTGCTTTAAGCCCGAAAATAAGAGCTGAAAGTAGCAAAATTCCTATAACCACAGGCAAAATTCCAACTCCAGCTGAAATTTGGCTTGGCTTAGTTAAGCCATATCCTAGCTTTTTAAAATTAAATCCAGCAAAAACACCAACAACAAGTCCAGCTACACCAGCGATTGCACTCATATCGCCACCACCAAGTCGTAAAAATGCTCGCCACGGACAGCCTAAAAATACAAGGCAGCCTATCATCGCAAAAACACCTAGAAAAAAGCGCACAAACGGTGATGAGCCAGTTGATGGTAAGAACTCTTTTGTCCAAAAAATGCTTGATAAAAAGCCTCCAATCATTAGCCCTATGATCTCTGGGCGAAGATATTGAAGTGCGCCAACATTATGAAGACCAAGCGCTCCAGCCGAGTCGCGCAAAAAGCAAGCAGCGCATATACCCATATTTGCTGGGTTACCAAGAAAGACTAAGATAGCACCAAGTCCACCAAGAGCTGCACCAGCAGCAACATACCATTTTATAGTATCCATGAAGTTTCCTGAATGTTTAAGTCAAGCTAAACTAGCTTCTAAAACACAAATTTTAGCGTTAAAATAATAAAAAATAAATAAAATTTCACTAGCTATTTAATGCAAAATGGTAAAATATGCCAAAAATTAATATTAAAAAGGATAAAAAATGAAAGAGTGGGCAAGCTATCAAGATACGCTAGATGTTTTAAAAAGTACCATAAATTTGTGGGATAGAGTGCAAAAAGTAGCTATAACTGAGGCGCTTGATAGACATATCGCACACGATGTCATAGCAGAGCAAAACTACCCAGTACAAGAGCTTTCAGCCATGGATGGCTATGCGTTTAAGTGGCAAGAGGGTTTAAGCGAGCTAGAGTTAATGACTGATTTGCCTGCTGGTAGCGATAAAGGGCTTGTGGTGAGCGGCACAAAGTGCGTTAAAACATTTACTGGCTCGCTTATGAGCGAAGGTACTGATACTCTTATACCAGTTGAAAATGTTGAGGTTGCGGATACAAAAGTCATTATTAAAAAACCAGTTGCCAAAGGATTTTCTGTGCGAGAAGTTGGCGAAAGTTATAAAAAGGGCGAAATTTTGATAAAAAAAGGCACTCGTCTAAATTATGCTGAGATAGCACTTTTGGCTGAGCTTGGCTACTTTCATATCAGTGTTTTTGTGCGCCCAAGGGTTGCGATACTTGCGACTGGAAGTGAGATAAGAGACCTTGGCGAGGCATTAGAAAATCCAGCACAAATTCATAGCTCAAACCATATCGCTCTTGCGATGATGATGCGTAAAATGGGCGCTGAGCCGGTGGTTTGTGAGATTGTTAAAGATAAACCAGAGCTTGTCAAAGAAGCCATCACAAATGCCCTAAAAACAGCCGATGTGCTAGTGACTACGGGTGGAGTTAGTATGGGGGATTATGACTTTGTAAAAACTACATTAAATGAAAATTTTAGTATCATTATCGATGGCGCTGGCATAAAGCCAGGCAGGCACATCAAAGTGGCAAAGTCTGGAGAGAAGTATATCTTTGCCTTGCCAGGGTTTCCATATTCGGCTATGGTTATGTGTGTGCTTTATGTGCGCGTATTGCTTGATGTGTGGTTACATGAGCAAACACCAAGAATGCTAAAAGCAATAATTGACGAGAACTATACCAAGCGCTCGCCATTTTTGGAATTTACGGCTGTAAATTTGGTGCAAAAAGATGGAGTAAGTCATGTAAATTTAAGTGGCAAAAAGCTAGGTAGTTCAGCAATAGTAAACAACCTAACAAGTGGCGCTGCTCTTTTAGTAGTGCCAAAAGAGACTGAGCTTATATCTAAGGGCGAGCTGGTTGATATTTTGCTTATGGTTTAAGATGGCTAAAATTTATCTAAAACAAATATAGCTAGTAGATAAACCATATAAAACATCATCGCTGCTATTAGGCTGTCTAAAATTTGCCATGCTCTTGCGTTTTTAAAAAATTTAGATAGCCCAGCTGCTGCATACCCAAGACTAAAAAACCAAATAAGCGAAGCTGATACCGCCCCAGCAAAAAACCAAGGTCGTTCATAGCTTGCCATACTTGCTCCAAAGCCGCCAACTACGATAAATGCGTCTATCCAGACATGAGGGTTTAGTAAGCTTACAGCGATAGTCTTTGCTATAGTTGCTTTTAGTGGTTTTGGCTTTGCGTTTGAAATTTTGGAAAAACTAGTGCCACGGAGTGCTGAGATTAAGCAATTTATCCCATACCAAAGTAAAAATAAAATACCACTTATTCCAAGTAAAATGGCAAAATTTTCGCTCCTAGCTGCTAGCCCTCCAATGCCAAATACACCAAGCCCAAACACAAGACAGTCTCCAAAAAACGAGACCAAACAGACCCAAAAGATATAGTTTTTAGCTAGTCCTTGCTGGATTATGAAAAGATTTTGTGCGCCGATAGCTATTATTAGTGAAAAGCATAAAAGTGTACCATTGATAAAAATTTCAGCCATTTTTATTTATTTTCTTGTGTAAATTTGTTATACCGATAAACAAGCACTCATCAAGCATTTGTGGAATTTGTTTTGTTGCTGATATAAATATCGTTTTGCTTGTGTCTGCAAATTTTATCTCGATACCATTTTTGCCAAAAAGCTCGCTGATGTCATTTTTAGAGCAAATTTGCTTACCCAAAAACTCATCACAGAGCGCTAAATTTAGGATATTTTTGGTTGAAATTTTACCTTGATTTATTTTTAGATTATCATTTTCGTTTGAAATTGCTATCAAACGCTCATTTATCTGTAAAAATAATTTATTTATCGCGCCATTTTGTATGTTTATTTGCACTCTCTTTAGTGTCCCAAGAAAGTTTGGCTCTATATCTAGACTCCACTGTTCGCACTCACTATCAAGAGTTTTAAGCATATCTTCTAGCGCTTCGCCCATTTTACCAAAACTTATTAAGACATGTGTGTTTTTTAATACAATCTTTCCACCATTTTTATCGCTACTTAGTGTATCATAAATGGCATCTAAATTTAGTTCAGCATCATCGCAAATGGGTGAAAAACTAGCACGTAAGAACTCTGAAATTTGAGTAAATTCGCGCATTGCATTTAGGTCTATCTCATATCTCATTTTTGTTCCAATTTCTCAAAATTTTCGTAGTGGTCGTCTGTGTAAAAGACCAATCCATCGTTTGAAAAGACGATGCGTTTTGCGCCACGTTTGCCGCCTTTGTAATCGATGTCAGCCTCGATGTAGCGACGATTTTGTGCCTTTGGTAGTTTGCCTTCAAAGTTTCCGAAGTGATCTCCGCCGATACTCTTACCGGGTGCAACCGACCATAAATTTCCCTTGCTAGCTTCCCAGCCAAGCTGTATAGCTTGTTTTTTTGTGATAAAATTTTGAGGAAGTTTTTTATAAATAAAAATATAGCTTGCTACATCATTTTTACTTGTGTATGAGCCGTTTTGGGTTATGTTTGAGGGCTGTATTTTTGTACTAGTTTGCTGAGTTTTGATACTTTTACCATCGCTATTTTTCCCATCAAAAAGGAGAAAATTTATAGCCGCTATAACTATAAAAATGAGTGAAAGTAGCAGTCTTTGCTGGTTTTTAGACATTTAAAGCTCCTTTATTTATAGATTGTATCATAAAAACATAGTGTTTTGTCTTGCGCTTTGTGTAGTTGTGTAGGCTTTTGCTAATAGCTATAGTGCAAAGCAGTCTAAAGTCATGCAGTGCATTTTTATAAAGTTTTTTAGGTGACAAGATAGGAGTAGCGACTTTATAAAGAGAGCTTTTTGTGTTTAAAATTTTATAAAATTTAGAAACTTTATAAGCAATATTATTAATAAGCATCAGTGCTAAAAGTGCGGTTTTGATCATTGTTTGTAGCCTATTATCGTTTGCTTTTTGCCAGTTAAATTCGCCCACACTGGCTATTTTGGTTAAAACATCATCTGGCTTTATGGATATCTCCTTTTGATTTTATGGATTTTAACAAAATTTTACTTACAGGGCTATTTTTTAAGATATTTATTGCTTGGACAGTTAATTCTTAATATATCCTGCGCAACGCATTTTGCACTAGCAAATGCAAAGTGGATATTAAAGCCACCAAGCATTCCTGTGATATCCAAAACTTCGCCCACAAAGTAAAGCCCATTAATGCCTTTTGCTTGAAAATTTTCATCAAGCCCACTGGTTAAAACTCCGCCTCTGCAAACCTCTGCACGCTCAAATCCAAATGTCCCAGCTGGTGCAAAGCGATAATCAAAAAGTTTTAAAATTTTATCCCTTTGCTCATGGCTAAAACTCTTGTAAGGTGCGTCTTTTAAACTATTTGTGCGTAAAAATTCTAGCACAAAACTTTTTGGCAAAGGCAAGACGCTACTTAGCTGCTTTTTACCTTGAATTAGCTGTTTTTTGCTAAAATTTGGTAAGAAATTTAAGCTTAGTTGTCCCTTTTGCCAAAATAAAGACGCGTTTAAGATTACTGGACCACTGATACCTTTGTGTGTAAAAAGTATATCTCCACTAAATTTTCTCTCACAAAACTTGCCTTTATCCACTTTTGTTGTAAGTGAAATTTCAGCCTTTATGCTGACTCCACTTAAATTTTTAAACCAAAATTCATCTTTTTGCACCGTAAAGCCAACAAGAGCTGGAGTAAATGCTGCAGTTTTTAGCCCAAACTTATGGGCTATCTTTAGTCCTACATCACTTACTCCGAGCGTTTTATAACTTATGCCTCCGCTTGCTATGATGAGCTTTTTGCTTTTAAAGATTGCTTGATTTTGGCAAGAAATTTCAAAAATTTCACCATTTTTATTAGCCGATATAACTTCGTGGTTGTATAAAATTTCTGCCATTATTTTTGATAGTAACACCTCTAAAACAGCTTTTGCTCCGCTATCACAAAAAAACTGCGAACTTTTTTGCTCGCTAAAATTTAACTCACTAAAGAAATTTAAGATATCTTTATAGTTTAAGTTATTAAGCGAGTTTGAGATAAAATTTTCATCTCCAAGATAGTTTTTAGAGCTTATGTTTTTGTTTGTGATATTGCATCTGCCGCCACCACTGGCTAAGATTTTATTACCTGCGGATCTATTTTTTTCAAGAACTAAAACATTCAATTCTTTTAAATTTGCTGCTAAAAAAAGACCGCTAGCTCCGCCGCCAACAATGATAGCGTCATATATCATCTAAATTTTCGTTTCAATGCTTTTAGGATATATCGTGAGAGTTCAAGCCCTTTTGAGCGGTGTGAAATTTTGAGCTTTATCTGAGTATCAAGCTCGCTTATAGTCTTTGCATAGCCGTTTGGGATAAACATAAAATCATATCCAAAACCATTTTCACCCCTTTCTTCGCTAATGGCTTTACCGTGCATAAAGCCATGCGTAGTATAGCTACCAAATTTGCTTGAAATCGCGATACAGGCGGTATAGTGTGCGTTTGTGCTTGTTAGATTTTTGGCTTTTAGTTCTGAGATTAGCTTAGCGCGGTTGCTCGCATCTGTGGCATTTTCTCCACTATATCTAGCCGAGTAAATGCCCGGAGCACCATCTAAAACATCAATGCTAATGCCACTATCATCGCTAAGAGCCACAAACTCATCTTGTAGATTTAGCTCACAAATTTTATCATAAACTGCTTGCGCTTTTATAAGCGCATTTGCTTTAAAGCTTGTACCATTTTCTATAATCTCAAATGGCTTCATAACCTCGCTAAGAGCGTAAATTTCATACTCTTGTAAAAATTCTTTTATCTCTTTTACTTTATCTTTATTTGATGTTGCTAAGACGATTTTCATGCTTTTGCCTTTTGTAAATTTAACTTACATTTTATCAAAAAAGAGATTAATTTATAAATATTATGTTAAAATCTAGGAAAAATTTTAAGGAAAATCATGTCAAAAGGTGTTTTGCCACTTAGTTTTATAATAGGAAATAGATTTTTTGGTATTTTTGTGGTCTTACCTGTTCTTAGTTTGTATGCGTTAAAGTTAGATGGGGCAAATGAGTTTTTGGTAGGAGTTTTAATAGGTGGTTATGCGATAACACAGATGATATTTCAGGTGCCATTTGGCGCACTTTCTGATAAAATAGGACGAAAAAAGACACTTTGTATCGGACTTATAGTTTTTGTTATCGGAAGTTTTATATGTGCTCAGGCTAGTGGAATTTACATGATGATATTTGGGCGCTTGCTTCAGGGTGTCGGTGCTATAGGGGCTGTAGCAACGGCTATGATAAGCGATTATACAAAAGAGGAAAACCGCTCAAAGGCGATGGCTATAATGGGGGCTTTTATAGGTCTTGCGTTCTCGCTTTCTATGGTCTTAAGTCCTGTTCTGAGTAAAAGCTGGGGTCTTAGTGGGCTTTTTTATCTAAGTGGTGCACTTAGTATCTTTTGTCTTATTTTGCTTTTTACGGTTGTTCCAAAAGAGGTAAAGGTCGTTCATGTTGAGGAAAAAGTACCGTTTTTAAAGCTTATTTTTGAAAAGGATTTCTTGCTGATAAGTCTTACAAATTTAATGCAAAAGATGCTTACAAGCATCGCTTTTTTAGCTATCCCTATCATCTTAGTAAATGAGCTTGGATATGCTCAGGCAGAACTTTGGAAAGTCTATGCTACAAGTACGGTTTTTGGCTTTATAGCGATGGGACTTGGAGGATTTTTAGGTGATGGCAAGGGGCTTAGTAAGTCTATCTTGCTAGTTGGTGTAGTGCTTTTTGTGGCTGCATACTCGCTCTTTGCTGCTTCAAATTCTGTATTTATCTTTATAGTTGGTGTTGTTGTGTTTTTTGTTGGGTTTAATCTGCATGAGCCTATAATGCAAAGCTGTGCAACAAAATTTGTAAAAGCAAAACAAAAGGGTGCGGCTCTTGGCGTCTTTAACGCATTTGGTTACTTTGGTAGCTTTATAGGTGGGGTTTTTGGTGGCTACATACTTCATATTAAAAGCATGTTTGAATTGGCTGTTATATGTGTTATTTTGTGCGTTATATGGCTCTTTGGGCTTGCTAGATTAAAAGATCCAAGAGTGTTTAAAAATTTGTATTTTGAAAATGATATAGATCTAGGTGCGCTTGATGGCATTAAGGGCATTTTTGATAGGACACAAAATGCAAAGGGTGCAGTCGTGAAATTTGACTCAACCCTTATAAGCGAAGATAAGATAAAGGAAATTTTAAAGATCTAAAAGCACAAAATACCGTGCTTTTTAGTTCCTTCTTTCAAATTCATCAAATCCAAATTCACGTACCATAACTACTTCACCATTTTCTTTTAAAAGGACTAAATTTGGTAGTTTGACTCCATTAAAAGTTGTATTTTTTACGATAGTGTAGTGGATTTGATCTTCAAATATGATCCTATCGCCAATCTTTAACTCACTATCAAATCTATACACACTATCGCCAGCCTCAAGTCCTACTATATCGCCAGCTAAGCAGGTGCTACCGCCAAAAAGATACTCAAATTTTCCATTTTTACTCTCGCCACGCACTGCTGGTCTGTATGGCATTAGCACAGTGTCTGGCATGTGTGCTTCGGCTGAGACATCAAGTATGGCGATATTTTTTTCATTTTTAACTATGTCAAGCACACTACCAACTAAGTAGCCAGTCTGCCAGCCAACAGCCTCTCCTGGTTCAAGAAGTACTTTTACGCCGTATCTTTCTCGGAAATTTTTTATAAGTTTTATAAGAAGATTTACATCATAACCCTCTTTTGTAATGTGATGACCGCCTCCGAAATTTATCCACTCCATTTGCGGGATAAACTCGCCAAATTTTTTCTCAAATTCTGCCAAAACTAGCTCTAAACTCTGTGCACTCTCTTCACAAAGTGCGTGAAAATGAAGACCTTTTATGCCATCAAGTAACTCTGGGCGAAAGTTTGCTTTTGTGATACCTAGTCGGCTAAAACGACCACATGGATTATAGGCTTCAACTGGTGAGACTGAAATTTCGGGATTGACCCTTAGACCGCAAGATACGCCACTTTTCAGCGCCTTTTCTTTAATTTTTTTCCACTGATTAAAGCTATTAAAGATAACATGGCTTGAAATTTCTAAAACTTCATCTATCTCATCATCTTTGTATGCAGGAGAATATGTGCAAATTTCGCCGTTTAGGTGCTTTGCTGCAAATTTTGCTTCATGTAAGCCACTACAAGTTGCACCGTCAAGATATTTACTAACAAGACCCATCACGCCACTAAACGCAAAACCTTTTAGTGCAACTAAAATTTCTGCCTTACTTTCGTCTTTAACATACTTTAAAATTTCTAAATTTTTTCTTAATTTTGACTCTTCACATACATAGGCTGGGGTTTTTATCTCGCTATCTTTCATCTTTTTTCCTTATGAAAATTTGGAGTAATTATACAAAAAAATGATAAAATTTTAAGAAGTAGGGCTTGGTTAAGCCCATTTTGTAGTTATTTTAAGCTATCTTCACTGATGATTTTTGGTACGCTATTTACACCTGCATTAAAATATTTTTTGCGTAAATCATCCATCTTTTGAATCTCTGCTTCAGATACTGACTTTTCAGGAACTACGGCATTTTGGTCGTAATATTTACGCATTATCTTTACTTTTTCGCTATCTGATTTTGCTGAGGCGATCTCTTTATATATAAGATGTGATTTTTCAAGTGCGCTTTTATCATGAACTGGCGTAAGTATCATCTTGACATTTTCATTTACTAGCCTTTTTTCTATATTTGCCAGTTCAAGTCTGCAGTAAGGGCATTCAGGATCGGTAAATATAATGGTTGTTGGCTTTTTTGAGTCATCGCCAAGGCTAATGATATGTTTTTTATCCTCTTTTTTATAGACATCTTTTAGCTTGCTGGCTAGCATTTTATCAAGTATAACTTGTTTGTAATTTGTCATACTTTTTAGGTCTAAAATATCGTTAAATATAAGATCATCACGCGTAAAAACAACCATATCGTTGCTTTGATCACCCTCTGTTACCTTTAGTATCACAGCTTCGTATGCAGTGTTGTTTTCAACTTTTTGTCTTGATGTGACCTCTATTTTGACATTTGAAGGGACAATTTGCTTATAAAAGTCTAAAATTTGCTCATTTGTTAGAGCAAATAGCGAGCTTGCAACAACAGTGCTTAGGAGTAGAATTTTTTTCATTTTTTACCTTTTTAAAAATTTTTGCTGATTATAACGGCTAAGTTTAAACACCGCTTTAATGCTTATTTAAATTTTCTATCAAGACCATCTTTTATTATGTTTGTATCAAGGTCAAGTCGCTCAAGATAGGCGATGATGTACTTTCTGCTAAGTCCTAGCGCGTCTTTTGCGTTATGCACATTGACTGCCCCTTGTGTTTTTATGAGCTCTTTTAACTTGCTAAGCGCTTCATTTAGGGCTTTTGATGTTATGAAAAGATTATGAGCAAGCCTTATCACACGACCTTGTGCCGTTAGCTTTTTTAGTGCATTATCACCGCTAGCACGGTCTATCTCAAGCTCATCATAGATGTTATAAGGTGCCTCTGGAGCCAGATTTGCCGTATCTAGAATTTTGTAAATTTCATCCTCTAATCTTACTTTTAGTTCGCTTAGATTAATGCCAGTTTTTGTATAAACGCCCTCTTTTTTGCTTATGATACCACTTGTTTCAAGCTCATCAATGGCTTTTTGGACTAAATTCTGACTAGCCCAGGTAAGTTTAAGACTTATAGAGTTTGCTGAAAATATGGCAAATTTATTCTTTTCAAGCATAAATTTGACAAATTCTTTTATTCTAGCCAGCGCGCTTTGATCATAGACATTAAGCGCTGCGTCATCAACAAAGACATTTGATAGGTTTTTTGCTACTTCTAGCGCCTTTTCATGGGCTAGATCGAAGCGTTGAACCGAGCTTATAAGTCCAAAGCCATTTTTATGAGTATCTTTTAAAATTTCGAAAACACTTTTGAAGTCGCTATGATTTAGTGCGTTTAAAAAGCTTATTTTGCTCTGTTTTTTTAGTGGTTCGCTTATAGGATTTAACACTCGTCCACCACCTATAACTCTACCATTTGCTATAAGCACAAATGGCTCATTAAATTTTAAAAACATATCTTTTTCAAATTTAAATGTTACAAATTTGCTCTCATTTTGTTCGCTTAAAACTATGGCTTTTGCTGCTATTTGTTTTGCGCCTACACAAAATGTCACGCTTTGATTATGTGTTAATATGCTAGAAAATACTACAGTATCAGCTTCACGAAAGCCACGGAAAAATCCTTTTTTGCTAAGTAGCTGCCCTTTTTTTAACTCGCTTAGCTCAACTCCTGTTAAATTTAAAGCCACACGCGAGCTTGTGCCAGCGCTTTTTGCATCAGCATCGTGGGTTTGTATATTTCGTACACCAACCTCTTTTGCGATGTCATAGTTAAAGAGTTTTTCACCTATCTTTACACTTCCACTTAAAACCGAACCAGTCACAACTACGCCGATACCTTTTACGCTAAAAGCTCTATCAATGTAGTAGCGAAAAATCCCATCATCATCGCGTTTTTTAGGTCGTAGTGTAAAAAGATAATCTCTAAGATTTACTATACTCTCATCATCTTTTATGCTGACAAAAAAGCTCTGTAAAACATTTAAATTTTTAAAATTTTTGATATATTCAAGTAATTCTTGCTCGACTTGTTTTAGGCGACTTTTATCAACTAGATCGGCTTTTGAGATTACTAAGATTATGCTTTTTACATCAAGTAAGCTTAAGACGCTTATATGCTCTTTTGTCTGAGGCATGATACCATCATTTGCAGCCACGACTAACATACAAGCATCAAAGCCAAACGCCCCTGAGATCATCGTTTTAACTAAATTTTCATGACCTGGAACATCTATAAAAGCTATATTTTCATAACCTCTTTGCAAATTTGAAAAGCTAAGGTCAATAGTTATGCCACGCTCTTTTTCTTGCTCCATTCTATCGCCTTCAAAGCCGTTTAGTGCTTTGATAAGCGCTGTTTTGCCGTGGTCGATATGACCTGCTGTTCCGATTATTAAACCCATTTTTCACTCTCGATCTGATCTATTTTTTCTATTAAAATTTCTATATCTTTGTCTAAAATGCTTCTTAAGTCAAGCAAAAAAGCACCATTTTCTATCCGTCCTATAACGCCATTTTTTCTGTATAACTCTTCATTTATAATGGCGTCGCCTTTTATTTTCAATGCAAGACTTGGGTAGGTTTTATTTGGTAAGCTGCCACCTCCAACAAATGTTTGTGTTTGATAAATTTCAAGTGACTTTTTTAGTCTTTTGTTGATGAAATTTGCTAAATTTTCAAGCTCGGCAACACTTTTATTTATATGTTTTGGTGTGCTTAAAATCTCAAATTCTTTATTTAAATAGGCTTTTATACTTTCGCACAATATTGCGATTGTTATCTTATCGACGCGTAACATACGAAGCAGCTGGTTTTTTCGTAGTTTTGCGATGAGCTCACGCTTACCAAGAATGATACCAGATTGTACGCTGCCAAAAAGCTTGTCGCCACTAAAACTCATAAGACTTACGCCACTTTGCATTATTTTAGCAATACTTGGCTCATCTTTTCCAAGCTTATGTGCTAGTTCGCCAACATATCCGCTGCCAAGATCGTAATAATCAATCAAATTTCTCTCTTTGGCTAGCGATGATAACTCAGCTGTATCAACACTTTCGCAAAAGCCTACGATATCAAAATTTGAGCGATGTACTTTTAAAAGCATCTTTGTGTTTTCGTTTATGGCATCTTCATAGTCATAAAGGTGTGTTTTGTTTGTTGTACCCACTTCACGCAAAATTGTTCCAGAAGCACTCATAACATCAGGCACCCGAAAACTTCCGCCTATCTCAACCAGCTCACCCCTGCTAACTACCGTCTCACCGTCTTTTGCAAAGGTGTTTAGCACTAAAAAAACAGCACTTGCGTTATTATTTACCACTAGTGCATCCTCGCAGCCAAAAAGTGCAGCAAGTAGTGTGCCTACATACTCGTATCTGTTACCGCGTTTGCCATCTTTTAAGCTATATTCAAGTGTTGAATATGAAGTTATAATCTCTTTGGCTCGGTTTAAAATTTGCTCATCTATCACACTACGGGCTAGGTTTGTGTGCATGACGACACCAGTTGCATTTATCACTCTTTTCAACTCTTTTGCCTTAAAATTCTCGTAACTTTGGCAAATTTCAGAGATAATCTCATCTGAGTTTTTGCTAGGTAGTCCTTGTTTTATCTTGTTTCGCTCAGTGTTTAAAATTTCTCTTGCGATATTTGCTATAACGGGTTTTATCTCATTTGTAAAGCACTCGAGATTTAAAATTTTATCCACTTGCGGGAGATTTTGAAAGCTCATTTTTCCTCCAAGTAATTTTGTTTTACTAGGCGTTATTTTAGCATGAAAATTAAATTTCACACTTAATTATGATTTAAAGTGTATAAGAGTAATATGTTGTATGAGAATTGTTTAAAGGAAAACTATGAAAGAATTTGGTTTTTATGATGATGTTGGCGGAGTTATGCTAAATGAACAAATAGAAATTTCAAGCGATGAAAATGCCGAGTTTTTAGTAGCAAACTCAAGAAAACTAAAAGCTGAAATTTATGCTCACGAGATAAGTTTTTATCTTAAAAACTCAAAAGATAGTGTTTTAGAAAAGTCAAAAAATGCACTTTTGCTATATGAGGCTCGTGCAAATGTTTTTGATAGCGCAAAGGACATTGATTATCAAAAAAATGTCGGAAAAAATGTAGTTATCATAAGTAACGGCGGTCGTGCAGAGCTAGCGCAAAGTCTAAAAGATGGCGGGTTTAAGGTTATTGAGCTTAGTCATTTTGAGATAAAATTTCTTTATGGCGCGGTCGGTGAGCTAAGCGTTATAGTGCTAAATGAGCAGGGCGAGTTTGAGGTAGATGCAGACTTTGTGCTTGTTGAAAATGCGCGTGATTATATGCTCAGACAAAGTGGCTGTATTGAGATTTTTGGTAAGAGTGATGAAGAAATTTTGACACTTTTAAATGCCAGCTCACCAACTTACGCATATAAAAGTTTCACAACTTATGATAGTAGCATTTGCCAGTATCACGAAAGAAGACATGAAATTTGTGCTAAATGTAGTGAGGTGTGTCCAACTGTTGCGATACTAAAAGAGGATGAGACAAAACATCTTATATTTTCTCATATAGATTGTATAAATTGTGGCGAGTGCATAAGTGTTTGTCCTAGTGGCGCTCTTGATAGTTCGCTAATGCCTCGTGAGAGCTTTTATGCAAATGCCAAGCTTTATAAAGGCAAAATCCCACTTGTTTTGCTAACTGACGAGCTTGAAAGCTTAAGCATTGAGCTACCAGAAAATGTCTTGCCATTTGCTGTAAGAAGCGAAAAATTTCTAAATGAAACACACCTTATATCGCTACTTCAAGAGAGTGGCTCAAGTCTTGTTGTCTATCCAGCAAAACGCTCTAGGGCGATGAGCTCAGCCATAGATATGCTAAATCAAATTTATGAGCTAAAATTTAACAAAACAGCCATTTTTGTAGCAAAAAATGAAAGTGAGCTTAAAGATATGCTAAATAAAGCAAAACTTATTGATGGTTCGCAAAAGACGACTAGTTCGTATGCTTTACCAAAACGAGAGGTTTTTGCAAAACGCCTTAGCTATTTGGTTGGAGATGAAAATTTAGGCGTAGTTTATGCAGATGGTGCTATAGAATATGGCAAAGTGGAGATAAATCAAGATACCTGTACTCTTTGTCTAAGTTGCGTTGGTGCTTGTAATGTAAGTGCTCTTGTTGCCGATAAAAGCGATAACTCTATCAAATTTAACCCAAGTGTTTGTACGGCATGTGGATACTGCGAGTTAAGCTGCGCCGAAAAGGATACGATAAAGCTAACTAGAGGTAAAATCGAGCTAAAACCAGAGTATTTTACATATAACGAGCTTGCTAAAGATGAGCTTTTTAAATGCGTTGAGTGCGGTAAAGAATTTGCAACCAAAAAAGCGGTTGAAAAGATAGCAACGCTTATGCTACCACGCTTTGCAAACCAGCCAGATAAGATAAAAACGCTTTATTGTTGCTCTGACTGCAAGGCAAAAGTTATGATAAAAGCTCAGATAGCAGCCCAGCAAAGTGAAAAATTCTACGATTAAGACTATAAATAAGGGGTAAATTTCTAAATTTACCCTAAATTTTTCACTACAAATTTCCTCATTATAAGAAAAATCAAGCAACTTTTAGGTATAATCAGCCAATTTTCTTAGAAAGATAGGCAGAAAATGAGTTTTATTGATATATTTTCCAAGATAAGAAAGAGTCAGCCAGCACCAAATGAGGCGCCGGCACACTGGGTAAAGTGTGATAGTTGCCACTCTTTGATGTATTACAAAGAGGTTGAGGCGAATTTTAATGTCTGTCCAAAATGCGCTTACCATATGCGCTTAAAGCCACATGATCGTATTGCGATGCTTTGTGATGAGGGTAGTTTTGTTGAGTATGATGCAAAACTAAAACCAGTAGATCCTTTAAAATTTGTGGATAAAAAATCATATAAAAAACGAATATCTGAAAGTGAAGAGAAAACTGGTAGAACAAGTGCTGTGGTATGCGGAGAGGCAACTTGTGATGGAGTGCAGATACAGCTAGTAGTCTTTGACTTTGGCTTTATGGGCGGTTCGTTAGCGTCAGTAGAGGGCGAAAAGATAGTTCGTGCGATAAAACGAGCTATAGAAAAACAACAAGCAGTTGTCATCGTGAGTGCTTCTGGTGGTGCGAGAATGCAAGAAAGCACATTTTCTCTTATGCAAATGTCAAAAACTTCAGCAGCATTAAAGATGTTAGCGGAGGCTAAACTCCCATACATTTCAGTGCTTACTGACCCAACGATGGGTGGTGTAAGTGCTAGTTTTGCATGGCTTGGCGACTTAATCATTGCTGAACCTGGCGCGCTTATCGGTTTTGCTGGTCAGAGAGTTATAAAGCAAACTATTGGTGCAAATTTACCAGAGGGATTTCAAAAGGCTGAGTTTTTACTAGAGCATGGGCTTATAGATGCGATTGTGCCGCGCAATGAGCATAAAAAATTTATCAGCGATACACTTAAGATTTTTATGAATAACTAAGGTAATGGCTTGAACATAAATGTCTTTAGCATACAAAAATCATCAGCAGATAGCTTTGAAAATGAGATAAAAAGTTATACAAAGATGTCACTAAAATTTGCTAACATCACGGATAATACAATATTTAATGACAAGATAGCAAAAGCCCAAAGTGCAAGCAAAGATGAAGCGCTTAGGGCGTATGATGAGATTTATGAACCAAAGATGAAAAATGGCTATAATATCGTGCTTGATGAGTGCGGTAAGGCACTTGATAGTAAAGAATTTGCTGAGCTTTTTAGTAAAAATGCAAATATAAATTTTTTCATAGGCGGAGCTTATGGATTAAGTGAAAATTTTAAAAAAAAGGCAGACAAGCTTGTAAGTTTGAGCGCTCTAACTATGGCTCATAAGATAGCAAAACTTGTGCTTTTTGAACAAATTTTTAGAGGTCTTTGCATAAATGCAGGACATCCATACCACAAATAAGGAAATTGATGACAAATAACGACTTGGAATTTTTTAAAAAGCTTCTTGAGGAGCGAAAAATTCAGATTAAAAAAAATATTTTAGACTCAGCAAACGAAGTTAGTGGGCTTAGGGAGAGTGGCGCAAGCGATGAGATAGACATAGCAAGTATAAATGCCGATCAACTTATAGAGCAATCCATAAGCGTGCAGCAGCAAAATGAGCTATCTGAGATAGAGCGCTCTTTGGTAAAAATATCAAATAAAACTTATGGAATTTGCGAGATGTGCGAAGAGGATATAGCTCCTGCGCGCCTAAAAGCCAAGCCACATGCAAGATATTGCATAACTTGTCGTGAGATAGTCGAAAAAACAGCAAAAAATTAAAGGAGAAAGTATGAAAACTAGACGGTTTGTTATCTATTCTATTATATATGTTGCTATTGTTGCATTTTGTGCATTCATGATAACAGATGCGGGCTCATACTCATTAAATTTGCTTGGTTATGAGATAAATTTACCACTTGCCGTTTGGTTTGCTATCCCAGTTGCGGTATTTGCTATACTGGCGATACTTCACATCTTTTTTCATAGCCTTGGAGTTTATAAATATAAGCGAGACATAAAACGCGATAGGTCGCTTTATAAAGATATGCTAAAGGAGATCTTTCTTGGTCTTGCAAGTAATAAAGAATTTAAAACTGATATTTTTAAAATCCCAGCTGCAGCTACTCGCATACTATCGCCTTGGGGGTTATATAAAGATCTAAGCATAGGTGATGAAGATATCGCAAATGTTGTAAATGTGGTAAATAGTGTTAAAAATGGTAATGTAGTAGATATAAAGAAATTTAAACTTTCAAAGGATAATGCTTTATTTTTACAAAATGAAAAAAATAAGATAAATACACAACCAAACTACTACATAGAGATTTTAAAAGACGCTATGGCGCATGAAAGCTTAAAAGAGTGTGCTAGACTTAAACTTTTGGCTAAGGCAGAATTTGCTGACATAAAGCGCTACGCAGGTACGCTTAGTTCAGATGAGGTTATGGACTTGCTTGAACGCTATAAAAATGACAGCATAAGCATAAATTATGATGAAATTTTTGAACTTTTAGATGAAGATAAGATAAGTCGTGAGCAGTATTTGCGTGCTGCTATAATGTTAAAAGATAAACTAAAGCCAGATACTTATAAAACAATATTTGAAAAACTTAGAAATTCTCACGCAGATGCTGATGAGGCCTATATATACGCGCTTTATGAGCTTGTTATGCTTGATGATGTTAGGGAGGCTATTGCAAATAGCGATGTTGATGAGTTTATCAAGATAAAAACTCTGCTTTATCTGCGTGAAAATGGTAAAAGTGTCCCTAGTTCGCTCTTTTTTAAATGATAGATTTTAGTAAAAAACCTCTATTTCTTGCTCCTTTGGCAGGTTTTTCTGACTTGCCCTTAAGAAGTGTTGTTAAGCGTTTTGGCTGTGATGTAAGCGTGAGCGAGATGATAAGCGCAAATGCACTTGTTTATGATAGTGCAAAAAGTATTGATATGCTTAAAAAATCCCCAAATGAGACACCTTATATAGTACAAATAGCTGGCAATGATAAAGAAAATATTAAAAAAGCAGTTGGTATCATAAATAAATTTGATGGCATAGATGGCATAGATCTAAACTGTGGTTGCCCAGTTCCAAAGGTCGTGCGCCAATGCTCTGGCTCTGCACTCTTAAAAGATCTTGATCTGCTTAAAATTTTACTTGAAACCATAAAAAAAACTTCAAACAAAAAACTACTAAGTGCCAAAGTAAGGCTTGGTTTTGATGAAAAAATCCCAGAAGCTATCGCTAAGGCTTGCGAAGAGGCTGGGGTTGATTATATAGCTGTGCATGGACGAACTAGGGCTGGAGGATATAGTGCTGATGTTGATTATTTAGCGATAAAAGCAGCAAAAGATGTCATAAAAATTCCACTAATCGCAAATGGCGATATAGATGCTACAAATGCGGCGGATGTACTAGCTAAAACTGGTGCGGACGCACTAATGATAGGTCGAGCAAGTATTGGTAAACCTTGGATATTTAGCGAGATAAAAAGTGGCAAGAGTGTAAGTGGTGAGTTAAAAAAAGAGATCATCTTGGCTCATTTTGACGCGATGATAGAGCACTATGGCACGCAGGGTGCTTATATATTTCGTAAGCATTTACACCAGTATAGCAAGGGCATGAGCGAGGCTAGTAGCTTTCGTGATGAGATCAATCGCATAACCGACATATCGCTAATGCGAGAGAAAATTTCTGTATTTTTTGCCTAATGCAAGGCTACATTTTACACACACAAAAAGTTAAGGACGAGGATCTGCTTGTCTTTATTTTGACGAAAGAATATCTTGTAAAAAGTTATAGATTTTATGGTGCGAGACATCCAAATATCATGCTTGGGCATAAGATTGACTTTGAGCTTGTTGAAAATATAAAATTTCTGCCACATCTTAGAAATGTCATACATCTTGGCTTTATTTGGCAGCTTAATCGCGAGCGACTGCTTATCTGGCAGCAGTTTATGCGGCTAGTTTTTACTCATCTAAAAGATGTAGATGAGGTTGAGAGTGTTTATTTTGCCCAGCTTGAAAACTGTGCTCAAAAATTTGAAAAACAAAACCCAAAACGCCTAATCATCGAAAGCTATGTAAGAATTTTAGAGCATGAAGGCAGGCTTCATAGTGAGCTTGAATGCTTTGTCTGTGATGAGCGTATAAGCGGTAAAATTTGCCTTGTACGCGGCTTTTTACCAGCTCATGATAGCTGTTTGAATCAGGCTGGTTTTTCGCATGAAAAGATAGAAAAACTATTTAACACTAAAAGCACGGCATGGCTTGATGATATTGATGTAGAGCGGCTTTATCAAATTTTACTTGAAGGTTTTTAGTCTATTTGCTTAGCTGCACATCTTGTTCAATTTGCATTAAATTCATAAAAATTTCTTCAATATTTGCACGCTCACCATCGCTTAGATGTAGCTTTGGTACTTTTAAAAATTGGTTTACTAATGCTTCGTTTTGCAGTGTTTCAACGCCAAATTTCTTAGCATTTTCTACTATTTTTAACGCTCGTAAGTCTTGATGTTTAAAATTTTCATAGCCCATTTTTTGCCTTTATTTTAGCATGATAACACCAGCAAAGCGTCCAGTCGTGCCATCTTTGCGGTATGAAAAGTAGCGGTTATCGCAGTGTGTGCAAGTAGAGTCAAAGTATAAGTTTTTTATATCAAGCTTACTAAACTCATCTTTTAAAGCCGCATTCATATCAAAATTTTCACCAATTTTAAAGCGCTCAAAGTCTCCTAGGTCTAGCTTGCCTACCTCATAGCAGCTACCTTTGATATTTGGTCCAACAAAAACGATGAGATCTTTTGAGTGCGAGTCAAATACGCTTTGCATCATAGTTATGGCTTTGGTGCAAATTTTAGCCATTACGCCAGCTCTACCAGCGTGTAAAGCAGCTATGACTTGGTGGGAGGCGTCATATATTAGCACTGGCGAGCAGTCTGCGACCATGACGCAAAGTGCAAGACCTTTTAAGCTTGTAATGACACCGTCACACTCTTTTGGCTCATCATCTTCGTGTTGTAGAATTTTTACTATGTCAGAGTGTGTTTGATTCATAAATTTTATCTTTTTTGCTCCGATAAAATTTGCTAAAATTTTGCGATTGTGTGCTACATTTGCACTATTATCGCCTACATGATCGCCTAAATTTAGACTTTGATAAGGCGGCTTGCTTACTCCATTAAAGCGATTGCTAAAGCCAGCTGTTACAAATTTATCATTAAGCTTAAACTCAAACATCGCTAATACAAACTTGCAATATGCTGTGCCTCATCCCAGCTCATACTTTTTTTAGAAAAACCAAGCTGGTGTGCGACATATCTAGCCAAAAGATCACTTTCAACATTTACTCGCCTTCCGACTTTAAACTCGTTAAAAAGACTCTCTTTAAAAGTTATCGGTATGATAGTTAGCCGAATGGTATTTTTAAAAACCTCATTTATGGTAAGACTTACACCATCGATACACACGCTACCTTTATTTGCCATAAGTGCCATCACTTCATCTGGTAGTTCTATTAAAACATCAACTCCATTTTCATGTCTGTTTATCTGTTTTATCTTGCCAATAGCATCGATATGACCTTGCACCAAATGCCCATCTATGCGATCACCAAGGCACATCGCCGGCTCTATATGCACCTTACCTTTTAGGTTTTCTATCGCGATATTATTGCGAGTTTCCGCTGAGAGCTCTACGCTAAAACCATCTGTAAAGATCTCTGTGACGCTAAGACAAGCGCCATTTACTGCAACACTATCGCCTAAATTGGGTCTATGTCTAGCCTTTAGCCTTAGCGTGTTGTTTGTATAACTTAGTACAGTTGCTAGTTCTCTTATTAGTCCATTAAACATTTTGTTACTTTAAAGCGTTGTAAATTTCATCTATTGCGACTTTTATGCGAGGTGTTGCGCGTAAAAGAAGAGGCGAGTTTATGGCAATCACCTTGCTATTTTTTACAGCATTTAGCTCTTTAAAATTTTGATTTTGCGTAAAATCCTCTGCTAAAACATCCATGCCATCGACTATGACGATAAAGTCGGGATTTAGCTTTAGCATTTGTTCATCGCTTATGCTTATGTTTGATTGGGTTGAAAAATTTGCTACATTTTTAAAACCAAGCCGTTTTAAAATATCACCTGCTAGCGTATTTTCGTTTAGTAGCGATATAGGACTTATTGTAAAAACTATCGCTACTTTTTTACCTGCAAATGGCTTGTTGTTAAATTTCTTAAAACTTTGCTCAAGTTCGTCTATCAAAACTTCTGCACACTCTTTTCTTTGCGTTATGGTGGCAAGGGTATTGATGTTTTCATAAATTTCATCTACACTATTGGCATTTAGCAAAAGTGTTTTTATACCAAGAGAGTTTAGAGTGTCTGAAAGCCCATTTTCGTGAAAAATATTTGTTAGCACTAACTCAGGTTTAAGCTCTAAAATTTTATCTATATCAGGTGAGATATAGCTACCCACTGTTTTGAGCTTTGATGTCTTTTCATGTGGCCAAATTTGTGAGTTGCTAAGTGGTGCTATAGCTATTATCTCATCTTGCGCATCAAGAGAGTAGAGTATCTCAACTCCACTTGGCTCAAGTGCTATTATCCTTGCGAAGGAAAAATTTAACAAGCAAAGGAGCAAGATGACTGTTTTTTCCATAGGATTACTTTATCTTTTCACTACCGATATAGGTTGCAAAAATTTCATATGAGCCATCTTTTTTAAACAAAACAACATCATACTGCTCTGGTGTGCCACCTTGTTCCATCCCAGGGCTTTCAAGAGGCATACCAGGCACACTAATGCCAACGACGCCAGTTGGCTTTAGCTCAAGTAGGCGTTTAACTTCTGCTGGTGGGACATGACCTTCAACAACATATCCTTCAACCACTCCAGTATGGCAGCTTGTTAGCTCAAGCGGAACGCTAAAATTTGCTTTGACTTTTATCTGCTCATCACTCATGATAGTCTTTGTCTCAAAGCCAGCTTCACGCATCTTTTCTTCCCACTTACTGCAACAACCACAGCTTGGAGACTTATAAACCTCGACTAAATTTGCTGCAAAACAAGATGCACTAAGCAGTAAAACACTAGTTATGATTTTGTTGAAATTTTTCATGTTTATCCTTTAAAATTTAAAAAGATGATACATTATAGATTTAAATTTAAAATTAATATGATAGACTTATACAAAAAATATATAAATTTCTTAGGAAAAAAAGATGAAAAAAATTTTACTCTTTGCTGTCTCGGTACTCTTTTTTGTAGGTTGTTTTATGAGTACGACAAGTGGTGGGCTTGTCGGCGTTGATAATCGTCAGTTGCTTTTGGTTTCATCTGAAAGTATGAATGAAAGCGCAAGGTTATCTTATGCCAAAACTGTTATGGGGGCAAAAAGTAAGGGTACACTAAATGTTAATAAAGAGATGACAAAGCGGGTTCAAGCAATATCGGCAAAACTCATAAAACAGGTTGGTGTATTTAGAGAAGATGCGTTAAAATGGGGCTGGCAAGTTAATGTCATAAATGAAAATACCCTAAATGCTTGGTGTATGCCAGGCGGTCGTATCGTAGTTTATAGCGGGATAATTGAGCGCTTAAAGCTTACTGATGGCGAACTGGCTGCTATTATCGGACACGAGATAGCACATGCATTAAGGGAGCATGGCCGTGAGCAAGCTAGCGCCGACCAGGTAAAGGGTATTGGTATTTTTGCGATAGCAGCTGCTACTGGTATAGGTAATGAGGGTGCTTCACTACTTAATCAACTTGCGCAGTACGGCATAAGCCTACCATTTTCTAGAGAGCATGAAACGCAAGCTGACCGCATAGGAACTGAGCTCATGGCAAGAGCTGGGTATGATCCAAGAGAGGCTATAAATGTTTGGGTTAAGATGAAGCAAGTTAGTGGCTCGAGTGTGCCTGAGTTTATGAGTACGCATCCATCAAATGAAAGCAGGATAGCTGATTTACAAGAGGTTGCTAAAAAGGTTATGCCACTTTATGAAAAAAGTAAGGGTTAGAATTTGCTTCTTATGGTAAAGAATTTAATTTTTTAAAGTTCGCTAAAATTTTTTCCGCCAAATTTTAGTATAGCAGATCCCCAAGTAAAGCCACCACCAAATGCGTCAAGTAGTAAAACAGAGCCAGTTTTTATACGCCCATCTTCATAGGCATCATTTAGCGCCATTGGTATGGACGCTGAGCTTGTGTTGCCATATTTCGCAACTGTTAGCACGCATTGCTCGTCGGTAAAGTCAAGGCGTTGCTTGACTGCTTCAATGATACGGATATTTGCTTGATGCGGGATGAAAAAGTCTATATCGCGGCTTGTTAGATTGTTGTGTTCTAAGATGTCTATCACGCTTTTTGTGAGTGTTTGAACAGCGATCTTAAACACTTCGTTGCCAGCCATGTGGATAAAATTTAGCTTATCATGTAGCATTTTTTCATTTGCTGGGTGGGCGCTGCCACACCCAGGAGTGATTAAAAGCTCGCCTTGTGAGCCGTCGCTTGCGGTATGAACATCTAAAATTTCATTATTATCGCTTGCACTGATAACCGCTGCACCTGCACCATCGCCAAAAAGTATGCAAGTGCTACGATCTTCGTAATTTACTATGCTGCTAAGTTTTTCTGCGCCGATGATTAGGACATTTTTCTTTGCGCTACTCTCAACGAGTGACTTTGCAAGCTCAAGAAGATAGATAAAACCAGTACAAGCAGCACTTATGTCAAAGGCTGTTATGCCAAAATTTAGCCCCAAATTTGAAGCGATTTTACACGCAGTAGAGGGCATACATAGATGATCGGGGCTTATTGTAGCGCATATGACCGCATCTATCTGTGATTTATCAAGCCCAGAGCGTGCGATAGCTAGTTTGCCAGCCCTTGTGCCAAGATCGCTTGTGATCTCGTCTGTTGCGATATGACGCTCCTTGATGCCTGTACGCTTTATGATCCATTCGTCGCTGGTTTCTACCATTTTCTCAAGGTCAAAATTTGTTAAAACACCGCTAGGAACATAAGATGCGATAGAAATGAGTGAGGCTTTTGGCATGCTTTTACTTTGTAAAGTTCGTAACTTCTTGTTCTATTACACTATTTATGTTTGAGTCGGCGAAATTTATAGCCTGAAATATAGCATTTTTGATGGCTTTTGAGTTACTTTTGCCGTGGCTGATTATAACGCAGCCATTTACGCCTAGGAGTGGTGCACCACCATACTCATCGTAGCTTATTTGCTTTTTGAGGGTTGAAAATACTTTTTTCATAAGTACTGACCCAGCTATTGCAACAGGGGAGCGCTTAACCTCTTTTTTTATGATCTTTGTGATAGCTTCTGCTACGCCTTCGCTGGTTTTTAAAAGTATATTTCCTATAAAACCATCACAAACGACCACATCTACGCTTCCATCAAAAACCTGCCCACCCTCGGCGTTGCCAACAAAGCTTTTTAAATTTAAAAGTATCTCATAAGCCTCTTTGCTTACTTCATTTCCTTTGCTTTTTTCTTCGCCATTTGATAAAAGCCCAATTTTTGGGGACTTGCGATTTAAAATCTCTTTCGCATATGCTTCACCCATGATCGCAAACTGAAATAGATGCTCTGCTTTGCAATCAACATTTGCTCCAACATCTAGCACAAGCGTGCTAGTACCATTTGAGTTTGGCATAAGTGTTGCGATAGCTGGACGAGATATGCCCTTAAGTCTGCCTAGTCTTAATGTTGCAAGACTCATAGTTGCTCCACTATGACCAGCAGATACGACTGCATCGGCTATACCAGTTTTAACAAGCTCAACGGACTTATATATCGTGCTCTCTTTGCGCTTTAGTGCGTCGGTTGCGCCATCACCCATCGAAACAACTTCGCTAGCTTCGATAAATTCTATATTTTTGAGTAAATTTGTTGGTATAAGTGGCTTGATTGCATTGCTATCGCCGACAAGTAGCGCTGAAAATTTTCTCTCTTTTAACGCCTCTACAACGCCAGTTACGATAGGCTCGGGACCAAAGTCCCCTCCCATAGCATCAATAGCAATGCGAACCATCTTAATATTCGCCAGTTGTTTTGTTAATTCGGTGTGGCATTTTCCACGATCCGTCTTTGTCTTTAACAGGAACCGGAAGTGTTACTTTATAGTGTGTTCTGCGCTTTGCTGCACGAGTGTGGCTTACTCTTCGCTTTGGTACTGCCATTTTGATCTCCTTTTATAAATTTTTACAATTTTTGCAATAAAAATAATCGCTCTTATAAGCTTCAACTTCGCTTACAAAAACTTCATCTAATTCTATTTCATTATCAAAAAATTCAATCACATCGCTAAATTCATTCTCGGCATCTTTGTAAATGCCATTACTTAACAACAAATCGACATCTTGATTTATCAAAAGTGAAATTTCCGCTCCACATCGATCGCAAATATGTGGTGTAGAGCCTGAAATTTTGCCTTTGCATTTTACGATTTTTGGGTTTTGATAGACCAAAAAACCACTAAATTTTAAGCCATCTTTCTCAAGCTCAAAATCGCTTGGTTGTTTTGTAATCTTATGAAAAGACAGCTTCAAATTTTGACCTTAAATTAGCAAATTTCTCTTGTTGCAAAGAAAAATGCGATCTCGTTTTTTGCATTTTCTAGGCTATCGCTACCATGAACAGCGTTTGCATCGATGCTATCAGCAAAGTCCGCCCTGATCGTGCCAGCAGCAGCTTCTTTTGGATTTGTAGCGCCCATTAGATCGCGGTTTTTAGCGACTGCATTTTCGCCTTCAAGAACCATAACAACAACTGGTCCGCTAACCATAAAATCAACCAAATCGTTAAAAAATGGTCTTTCGCTATGAACTGCGTAGAATGCCTTTGCGTCGCATTTGCTTAGCTTGACTTTTTTCATCGCAGCAACTCTAAGTCCGTTGCTCTCAAATCTATCGATGATTTTACCGATAACGCCCTTTTTAACAGCGTCTGGCTTAATAATAGAAAGTGTTTGTTGCATAGAATTTCCTTAATTGCTCAATCTTTTTAAAAGTTGGCAATTATATCAAAAAAAATAAAAAAAACAAAATTTGGGCTAAAGCTAGCCCAAATTTAGGGCTTAGCCTATAACGGCAGTTGAGCCAGTTCTTAGCTCTGCACCTATTTCCGCACGAGATGGCTGACCTGCATATGGAGCATCCCAAACGATACAGCCATCGGTTGGACAGGCTGATGCACAGGCTGGCTCGTCGTTATGACCGACACACTCAACGCATTTGTCGGCATAGACATAGTATGCATCCGCGCCAGTTGGGTTATCGCTATCATCGACGATCGCTGAAACTGGGCATTCATCGATACATGAGCCACAGCTGATGCAAATATCTGTTATTTTTACTGACATTTTTTCTCCTTAAATAATTTTAGATTGCTAGAATATCAAAATAAGCCTGAAAATGATATAAATCAATTTATTTAATTAATAAAATTTTTACCGCTTTTTGGCTATGATATTTGGTTAAAATTTTAAAAAAGAAGCCAAAATGAACGACACCATAAAAATCACCAGCGCACGCGAGCATAACCTAAAAAATATCAACCTACAAATCCCAAAAAACAAGCTTGTAGTCTTTACAGGACTTAGCGGAAGTGGCAAAAGTACGCTTGCATTTGATACGCTTTACGCCGAAGGACAAAGGCGCTATATGGAGAGCCTTTCTAGCTACGCAAGGCAGTTTTTAGACCGCGTAGCAAAGCCAGATGTCGATAAGATCGAAGGGCTTACTCCAGCCATCGCCATAGATCAAAAAACAACTTCTAAAAACCCACGCTCAACGGTTGGCACGATCACTGAAATTTATGACTATCTAAGGCTTTTATACGCTCGTGTAGGCACTCAGCACTGCCACAAATGCGGTAAGCCTATCTCAAAAATGTCCGCACAAGACATAATAAATGAAATTTCAAAGCTGCCAAATGATGCTAAAATCGTCCTTTATGCTCCACTAGTTCGTGAGAAAAAGGGCACTTGGGCGGATCTGATAGAAAATTTACGCCAAAAAGGCTATGTCCGCGCCCAAATAGATGGCGTGATGGTGCGACTGGATGAAGAGGTAGAGCTATCAAAAACCAAAAAGCATACGATAAAAGTAGTAATCGATCGCCTTGTTTTAAATGCTGAAAATAGGGTAAGACTAGCCCAAGATGTCGAAAAGGCACTAGGCGAGAGCTATGGTGAAGTAGAGGTTGAAATCTCAAACGCCGATGAGCTAGGCTTGGCGGAGAAATTTATCCATTACAGCGAGCATTTGGCGTGTTTTGACTGCAAAATTTCATTCACGCCGCTTGAGCCGCTTTCATTTAGCTTTAACAGCCCAAAGGGCGCGTGTGAGAGCTGTGATGGGCTTGGGATTCGTTACAGCCTTGATACGAGTAAGGTTATCGATGAGGACAAAAGCATAGAAAATGGCGCAGTAAAGCTACTTTATGGTTATAATATGAGCTATTATTATAAATTTATCCTTGCGTTTTGTGAGCAAAATGGCATTGATATCAAAAAGCCGTTTTATGAGCTAGATGACGATGAAAGACGCCTTGTGATGTATGGAAATGTAAAGCCAGTTGCGTTTTTTTGGAAAAGGCACAAGCTTGAGCGTGTATTTGAGGGCGTGATAAAAATTTCGCACGGACTGCTTAAAGATTATAAGGATTTTGATGAGTATATGACGGAAAAACGCTGCACGGACTGCGGTGGGCATCGCTTAAAACCGCAGTCTTTGGCGGTTAAAGTCGCTGGGCTTGGGCTTGGAGAGATTTTAGATATGAGTATCGAAAATGTAACGAAATTTTTTAGTGAAGCTAAAAATTTCGCCTATTTAAACGAGCAAGACAGCGTGATTGCTGCGCCTATTTTAAAAGAGATAAATGAGCGACTTTACTTTCTTTACGATGTTGGGCTTGGCTATCTCTCGCTAGGGCGCGACGCTAGGACGATTAGTGGCGGTGAAGCACAAAGGATTCGCATCGCAAGTCAGATAGGCTCTGGGCTAAGTGGGGTCATGTATGTGCTAGATGAGCCAAGTATCGGACTTCATGAAAGAGATACGCTAAAACTTATAAAAACGCTTAGAAATTTACAGCAAAAAGGCAACTCTGTAATCGTAGTCGAACACGATAAAAAGACGATAGAGCAGGCGGATTTTGTCGTAGATATAGGACCTGGGGCTGGGAAATTTGGCGGAGAGATAGTATTTGCTGGATGCGTGGCGGACTTGCTAAGAAGCAAAACACAGACAGCCGAGTATCTAAACGGCACAAAAACGATAAACTATCAGCAAAATCGCCCACAAGAAAAGTGGCTAGAAATCTCAAATGTAAATATTAATAATATAAAAAATTTAAGCGTGAAATTTCCGCTTAAAAACCTAGTCGGCATAACTGGTGTAAGTGGCTCTGGCAAAAGCTCACTTGTGCTTCAAACGCTACTGCCAGAGGCGCAAGAGCAGCTAAATAGAGCCAGAAAGGTCAAAAAAGTAGCAGGGGTGAGACTGGCTGGACTTGAAAATTTAGATAAAGTCATCTATCTTGATCAAAGCCCTATTGGACGCACTCCACGAAGTAACCCAGCCACATATACTGGCGTGATGGATGAGATTAGAAATTTATTTGCCCAGACCAAGGAGGCTAAGCTAAGGGGCTATAAAATAGGGCGTTTTAGCTTTAATGTCAAAGGCGGTCGCTGCGAAAAGTGCCAAGGCGAGGGCGAGATAAAGATCGAGATGCACTTTTTGCCCGATGTGATGGTCGTTTGCGATGCATGTCATGGCACGAGATATAACGAGCAGACGCTTGAAATTTTATACAAGGGCAAAAGTATCGCCGATGTGCTAAATATGAGTATTGACGAGGCGGTGGAGTTTTTTAAAGCTGTGCCAAAGATAAATCAAAAGCTTACAACATTGCAAGATGTGGGGCTTGGCTATGTAACACTGGGTCAAAACGCCACCACGCTAAGCGGCGGCGAGGCTCAGCGTGTAAAACTAGCCAAAGAGCTTAGCAGGAGTGATACTGGAAATACACTTTATGTGCTTGATGAGCCGACAACTGGACTTCATTTTGCCGATGTTGATAGGCTAACTCGTGTGCTTCATCATCTAGTTGAGCTTGGAAACTCGGTTTTTGTGATCGAGCATAATCTTGATGTGATTAAAAACTGCGACTATATCGTTGATATGGGACCAGAGGGAGGTGCTGGTGGCGGGCTTGTGATCGCGCAAGGCTCTGTTAAAGATGTGGCTAAAAATCATAAAAAAACTGGCAGTTATACGGGGAAATTTTTAGCGGAAGAGATTGAAGATATGAAGGGCAAAAGAGCTATCAAATGAATGCAAAGCTATATTTAAATAAGGCTATTTTGCAGTTTTCAAGAGGTATGGAAGAAAAGGGTGTAGAGAGGTTGCTATTGGCGGTGATGATGAGTTAAGTAGCATACAGGTGCGTGATAATGGCTGAGTATTTAATTATGAAGAGTGAATTTACGCAGGCAAAAGAGCTTTTGGAGTCTATTTTAAGTATTGCCAATGAGCTAAAAGAGGGATATGATGACTTGCTAAATGATACGATTTTTTAAAGCTGATGTGCTTTTGGATATGATTAAGAGATTTGATTTTTTATCGGTTGGTAGGGCTTGATGCGTCTATGGTCTCTGGATTTTTCGTATTTAGATGCCAAGGGCTTAGTGGCGTTGTGGTGTGAGAGCTTGCTTGCAAAGCATGTGATCTTGGGATTAACGAAGGGTTATAAAAACCATCCGCAGCTTGATCGCTTTTACGCTCACAAAACGCCAAATTTAGCCATTGATGCCTATTTGTTTGAAATTTATAAAGAAGCAAGTGTGCGTGGATATAAATTTGAGCTATCAAAAGTTGGCGATGAAAGCTATCTAAAAAGTCTTGCAAATGTCGGTAAGATCGCGGTTACAAGCGGGCAAATTTTATATGAGTTTGAGTTTTTACAAACAAAGCTAAAAATGCGGGATCAGGCAAAATTTAAACAAAATCAAAGCATAAAACAGCCAAAGGCGATGAGTCTTTTTGAAGTAAAACAAGGCGCAATAGAGCCATGGGAGAAGGTTAAAATTTAAACCAGTGAGCACAATATAGGCTCACTTGTCATCATTATAATCTTGAGCATAATTTGTAAATTTTAAAATTTCAGCACTTAACCATCTTGCGGCATTTTGCATATCAAAGTTGCTAGTATCGTTAGAATTTTCTTTTTTGTCGCTTGTTAATATGCAAAGGGAAGGTATATTTTTTGCAATAAGTGGCTTCCATGTACCTTTATTTGGATAGTTGTCTGCGAAAAAACTAAGCAGTGGTTTTTTGAGTGCGCAAGCTATATGCAAGGCTGCACCATCTACTGCAATTACAATATCTGCACTATCAACAAGAGATAAAAACTCATCTAAATTTACTTTTGGTGCTAGTTTTAGATTCTTATTGTGGGTTAAAATTTTTGAAAAATATACTTCAGAGCCAGTAGTATTACTAAGTAAAAAGCAAACATTTTGTGATACCTTCCATTCATTTTTTGTATTGCATGTTTGATTTAGCAAGTTGCTTATTTCGCTGGCTGGTATCTCTCTTTTTGAACCTTGAGGACAGAGTAGGATTTTTATGCTATCTTTTTGCCAAAAATTTGTAACTTTTGTAATTAATTTTTTATCTATCAAAAGAGTACTTTGGGGACTTGGAAGGTTAAAAATTTCTCCCAAAATGCTGTGATTAAGATAATGACTAAGTGGTGTTCCTAGTGGTATGTTCGCATTTATGTCATAATCGTTTATGTTTTTAAGATTATAAAATTTTTTATTAAGCTTATTAAATATTATGACAATTTTTGGATTTAAAAGATGTGTTTGCATAATTGAATAAGATGTGAAATTTCCACCAAAATCAAGCATTATATCCCACTTGTTGCTATTTTTTATGTAAGAAAAAATGCTTTCTTCTATTAATTCATCACAAAGGTTGCTCCGCTTAAAAATAAGCTTATTTGTATTTGATACTATAACTCCAAGCTTTGCTTGCGGATAAATTTTACGAATTTGTAAAAGATGTGCAGTATGAACTACTGCGTCGCCAATTGCTCCACTTCCTAATGGTCTAAGCAAAATAGACTTTGTGTTTTTGATTTTTTGTTTTATTTCACTTATATTTGCATTTTTTTGTCTGTTTTTTAGTAGGTTTACTAATATTTTTTTAAAAATCATTTTTTTCTTTTTGTTTAGGAAATATATAATAAAAGCTTACTAGGTTAGTTCTCATGTGTCAGTGTGGAATTTGCAAAAAATGTATCTGCATGTATGTTGCCAAACGCAGACTTAAGACTTACAAAAAATTTTGGATTTTTCTGCTCAAACTCTGCAAGCATTGCCTTCGTATCGGCTCTGGCAAATGGCTCTTTGCCGCCGTATTGTTTGGCAGGACATGCCTCTTCTTCGTTCATGATCGGAAGCTCATTTTTTGTCGCAAAGTCCCTTATCTGCCGTTCTCTTGCAAGAATTAGCGGTCTTATTACAACAAGCCCATTTTTAGCCGTGTATCTAGGGGCTAGTGTTCTAAGTGCGCCATTGTAAGTGAAATTCATAAAAAAACTCTCGGCAGCATCGTCTAAATGGTGTGCGATGGCGATCTTGTTAAAGCCATTTTCAAGTGCATAAGTGTAGAGATAGCCACGACGCATTCTCGAGCAAAAGCTGCAAAATGTCGTATTTGTGCGGATTTTTTCTTGCCCAAATTCAAAAATTTTTGTTTCAATAACTTCATAATCTATCTCATGCTCTTTGAAATGCTCTTTAATGGGCGTAAAATTTTCACCTATACCATAGCCTATAGTAACGGCTTTAAAGCTCCAATTTAATGGACTTACCGAGCAAAAGTGCTTCATTGTGTGTGCTAGACTCATGCTGTCTTTGCCGCCACTAAGAGCTAGTAAGATTTTGTCATTTTCTTCAAACATTTTATATTTTGCATTTGTCTGCCCAACGATACGAAGAAGCTTTTTGCTAAGCTCTATCATAAAGCCTTTACCATCTCTATGACAAATTTTGCGCTTATGTTTGCTGAGCTGTTTAAAAACTCGTCAAAATCGACATCTGCTCCGCCACCAGCCTCGTCGCTGATAGCTCTAAGCATAAAAAACGGCACATTTAGCTGCGTGCAAACTTGTGCGACACTACCGCCTTCCATCTCAACGGCATCGGCATTAAATGTATTTTTGATCCACTCTTTTTTGTTCTTATCGCAGACAAATTGATCTCCAGTTGCGATAACTCCACCGATGAGTTTTATACCTTGTTTTTGAGCCACTTTTTGGGCCAGCTCGTTTAGGCTCTGATCTGTTCTGCTAAAAATTTCAATCCCAGGAACAAAGCCATGCGGATGCCCAAACGCCGTAATATCAAGATCATGCTGAACTAGACTTGTTGCATAGAGTATATCGCCAATATGTAAATTTTCATTTAGCGAACCAGCAACTCCAGTAAAAAGTAGCTTTTTTGCTCCAAATTTTTGCACCAAAATGCTTGTGGTTAGGGCTGAATTTACCTTGCCGATCTTTGAGTAAGCGACGACTACATAGTTGTTGCCTATCTTGGCTGTGTAGAATTTATTATTTGCAAATTCAGTTGTTTCATATTCGCCGATCATCTGAAGTATCGGTGTAATCTCCTCTTGCATCGCTCCAAGTATAGCTATCATGTGTTATCCTTTATAAATTTTACAGCTTCTTCAAGGCTTGTCATATCAGTGATGCTAAGCGTTGGGGAGTCTGTGATCTTTTTGTTTATGCCTTTTAGCACGCTTGAGCCAAATTCGATATAGATCTCAGCCTTGTTACGCTCAATGCTTTGTTTGTAAAGAACTGGCTCGGTAAGCTGCCTTTGTAAAAGTGCAAGTGCTTGAGTTTTATCAGTGTAGGCAGTTGCGCTTACATTTGAGATGACTGGGGCAAAGGTCGGCTTTAAAATTTCGCTAAGTTTCTCGACCAGTTTTTGGCTTGCATTTTGTAAAATAGGGCAGTGGCTCGCTACTGACATATTAAGCAACATTGCACGCTTTGCGCCAGCCTCTTTAAATTTGCTCTCAAGCTTGGCAAGATCAGCGCTTAGTCCAGCTACGACCACCTGTCCGTTGCAGTTAAAATTTGCAACATATGCAAAAAGACCCTCGTCTCTTGCGTTGGCACAAATTTGCTCGATTTTATCGTCTGCTAAATTTAGCACAACCATCATGCCAGCACCCTTACCGTCGCAGTCTTGTTGCATAAATTTGCCCCTGAGATTGACTATATTTAAAGCATCTAAAAACTCAAATGCTCCGCTTGTAGCTAGTGCGCTAAACTCGCCAAGTGAGTGTCCGAGCGAAAAAGCAGGAGCCATCTCTACGCGCTCTTTTAAAGCCAAAAAGCTCATAAGTGAGTTTAAAACGATTGCTGGCTGGGTAAATTCACTGATGTTTAGCTTGTCATTTTCCTCAAAAAGCAGGTGTTTAAAATCTATTTTTAGCTCGTCTGACGCTTGTTCAAATAGGTTGCGTGCGGAGGTAAAATTTTCATAAAATTCTCTACCCATGCCAAGGCTTTGAGAGCCTTGACCTGGAAATATAAAAGCGGTTTTCATGCGCATATCTTAGTGGTGTCCGCCGCAGCCGCAGCCGCCGTGTCCGTGGTGGTGATCGTCATCGTCATCATCGTGATGATGTCCGCCACAACATCCGCCACCGCCATGTCCATGACCTCCACAACATCCGCCACCGCCATGATCGTGTCCGTGGCTGCCACAACCACAAGAGTGTGCGCCACCAACCATGCCAGTAGCTTTTTCATCCTCTGTCGGCTCCCTCATCTCTAAAATTTCTACATTAAATAATAGATCTTTGCCAGCGTATGGGTGGTTAAAATCTACCATAACCTCATCTGTGCCAATAGCTTTTACAATTACACGCACGCTTGAGCCGTCTTCGTTTTGACCAAACAGCTCCATGCCTTCTCTAAGCTCAATACCCGCAAACTGCTCTTTTGGCAGGCTTTGAACGGCTGAACTATCATACTCGCCACACGCCTGAGCTGCTGGTATGTGAATTTCTTTGCGATCGCCTTCTTTTAAAGCTAAAACCTCTTCTTCTAGTTTTTCTATAACATGTCCGCGTCCAGTCAAAAATGAAATTTGACCTCCGCCTTGCATATTTGACTCTAAAATTTCTCCGTTATTTGCATCTCGCAATTCATAAAACATAGATATGACTATCTCTTTACTCACATTATCTCCTTAAATGGTTTAAAATAATGTAAGATTATAGCGAAAAAAGATAAATTTTTAGTTTCGATTTGGTGAGGCTTGTGCCTCTTTGCTTTCAGGGTAGCCTACTTTTAAGGCTTTGTAGAATTTATTTGCACTTGCCGTATCGCCTACTTTATCAAAACTAATTGCTGTATGATACAAGAGTCTTGGCACATGTGAGCCACTATCGCTTTGTTCGATACTTTTTTGATAGTATTTGATGGCTTGAGAGTAGGATTTTTGCTTATACGCAATCTCTCCAAGGTAGAAATTTGATGTTGCAGGTTGGTATTTTTTACTAACAAGATGTTCAAAATGCTCTCTTGCTTCATCATTTTTATTGGAATTAAAAAGATTAACAGCATCATTCATAATGGTTTTGTTGTCTTTTTTTGATAAATTTACGCCATTGCTGTTTGTGTTTGAGTTATCAGCCTGTGGTTTTGATGTGGCTGGTGCACTTGACTTTTTATCTATCAGAGTGCCAAGCTGGTTCAGAGTCTTTGTGATTTTTTGATAGTTGCTTTCTTGGATAGCACGAGTTTGATCGATCTCTTTTTTTAGAGATTGAAGGGATAGATTGGACGCGGAAGCATTCATATCATCTCCATTTACTCTAAGCTCTATCTCGTTCATTCTTTGCTCTAGTCTAGCCATACGGGCATTCATACCCTCTATAATACTTTGCAACCCCTGAATTTGCTCTGAAACTGAGCCGAGATTGTCTTGTATAGTCGCAACGCTTCTTTTGTTTTTTAAGAGCTCTTTTTCGTTTTCTGTAAGTCCATAAGGGTTTTCAGCATTTAAATTTCCAGCTCCAAAAGCAGATACTTCAGCAAAAAGTGGTATAGTGGCTGCCATAAAAACAGCCACAAATTTTAGAGTTTTTTTCATATAAATTATGGAAGAACTTTAAAGTCAGCGCGTCTATTTTGAGCGTCGCAAGCCTTAGTCTTATCTGAACAAACCGGGTTGCTTTCGCCAAAACTTACAACAGCGATTCTGTCAGCTGAAACGCCATTTCTTACAAGAGCGTCTTTTGTACTCTTAGCACGCTTAAGACCAAGTGCGTAGTTATACTCATCTGTTCCCCACTCATCGCAGTTACCTTCAATTTTGATAGAAAGAGCTTGTGCGTCAGCTTGGTTAAATAGTGAAGCATTTGAGCTGATAACACCTTGCTCGCTTGGTTGAATATTAAATTTATCAAATGCAAAATATACACTTTTAACTTGCGAGTTGAGGCTATTAATAAGAGCGTTTAATCTGTCTGAATCACTCATCATGTCGCCAGATTTCATTGTTGAGTCATTACTTGCACTCATATCTACTTCTGGAGCTTTTGAGCTACAACCACTAAAAACTAATGCTGCAAGAGCAATACTTGATAATACAACTTTTGTCATACGAATCCTTTTTTAAAAATTTCGTGCAATTATACCATAAAATTTTATTTTTTTTACCAGTCTATGGACTGAATTTTACCAATTTTTAATGGAAATTGAAAACTTTTATTCTCATTTAGTCTTATAACACCTAAATTACTTTGTCCAGCATGTTCTTTTATGTAAACAACACTTTGACCATCGCTAGAAAATCTTGGATAGTTATTTTTCCCGCTTGCGGTTAGTTGACGGATAAAATTTGTCTGAGTTGAGATAAGATAAATATTAAATGTATTTGTAGCGTCACCGCTTCCCTCACGACTTGAATACACTACGTAGTTTTCAAAAGTACTAACGGAGTTATTATTTCTACCGTGATATACCATTTGTTCAACGCTTGCTGAGTTGTTTATGCCTGTTGCAAAGATATTTGGATAGCCAAGTCTGTCTGACACAAAAACCACGCGAGTATCGTTATCTACGAAATTTCCATTAACATCAATACCTGGATAGTTGGTTACTTGGGTTAAATTTTTTGATATAGTGTCATAAATATATATATCTGGTTGGTCTTTTGGCGCCATAGTCAAAAGTACTTTTTGTCCGTTTTTACTAACATCAGATGCGATTAGCATTCCGTTGCTATCTATAATCTTACTTTTTGCTCCAGTCTCTAGGCTGTATCTAAAAAGTGTTGGCTTGTTATTGATGTAAGATGTGTAGTAAAATGTTTTTTGGTCAGCACCACCCCATTTTGGAAATATATTTAGCCCGCCTTTGATTATAGGCTTTTGATATGTTAGTGTGTAGTCAGCAACAGAGATAATGCTTTCACGAGCTGAGGTGTATTTTGCAAAGATGATATATTTTTCCATCCAACCTACTGGCGGTAAATTTAGCTCATTTGTTAGCTCAACAATACTTTTATGTGCCAAAAATGGATATTTATCGCCGTTCATTGTGTAGATTTTTTCATATCTTGTGCTAGCCTTTCTAGCATCAATCAGCTTTACCTTGAGATTTAACTGTGAATTTTGTGAGCCTTCAAGTGCGTATCTTAAGATAAGCTCTGTATTTTTATCGCTCATTACATTTGTATATGAGTCGCCATCATAAGTTGATGTGATGTACTCATCAACAACCTCAAAATCAGAACTGACCTTTAAATCGCCCATCATAATCTTAAAAAATTTCTCTTTAAAAGTAGGGTCGGTGATGGCCGTAGTTGCATCTTGAAGCACTATTTTTGGCAGCGCAATGCCTTGATTTATAACCGATATAGTTGCATCTGCGCCAAAAAGGCTAAGGGCAAAGGTAAAAATCAAAATGATCTTTTTCATTAATATCCTCCGTGGATTTATTGTGTGTCTAGTTTATCTTCTAATTTTAAATTTAAAGTAATTGTCGTGCCATTTGGTGAAAATGGAAATTTCTCACTCTTTAAAATTTCAAGGCACTCTTTTACTTTTTTATTAAATGCTTCATCGTATGGGAGTTTTGTGATGTTGTAGTTAAAATTTCCATATCCGTCTATCGTTACTGTAACTTCGGCAAAGTTATTTGAGTTTGCCTTATATGCTCGCCACCGTCTTTCAATCTGCTTTGATATAGCCCCACGAAGTGGATCATATGTTCCAGTTTTTTGCTCTTTTGGGGCTGATGCGGTTTTATCAAGCTTTAGGCTTTTTACTATGTCGCTTGCATCGCTACTCGGTTTTGAGGCTGGCTTTTCGCTTTTTTGTCTTGACTGAACCTTTTGTTCTTTTGGTTTTTCTTCTGTTTTTAATTTGCTTGTGTCGATATCGCTAAATAAATTTTTTAAATTTGGCTTTGTTTCGTAAATTTCCTCTTTTTTTATCTCTTTTGCAGTCTCTGTTATGGTTGGTACTGGTATTGGTTCTGGTTTTGGCTCTTCTTTTGGTTCTTGTTGTTTTGGCTCAGGCTGCTTTACTGGAAGGGTTGGAGTAGGAAGAGGTTCTTCTGGGATAACTGGCTTATTTGTAGTTTTTTCATTAAGCTCTTCTTTTGTCTTTTCCTCTTTTTTTTGTTCTTGTTTTTTGATCTCTTGTTTTTGCTCCGGAGCTTTTAACTCTTGCTCCTCTTTTAGGGGCTCAGGAACTAATACATCTATATAAGCATCTTTGTCATCAGTATAGCGTTTTGCTGTCTCAACAAAGGCTGTTAGTTGAAAAAAAAGTATAAGGATAATAATTAAATATATAGATAAAGCTACAAAAAACGAGCTTATCGTTGGGAATTTTGTCTTTTGTAGCATTTTATCCGTTTGTTTGAAGTGCAACTTTTGTAAAACCTACATTTTTTAAGCTTTTTAAAACAAACATAACATCATCGTATTTTAAATTTTTATCAGCTTTAATGTAAATCGGCGTAGATTTATCGTATTTTGAACCCATCAAAACAATGTTGTCAGGGAACTCTTCAAGGCTCATAAGACTTTGTTCTATACGAACTTGACGCTTTTCATTTACAAAAACAACAAGATCTTTTTTTTCGACTGCTGATGTTTTTGTTTTTGAGCCTTCTGGTAAAGCTATATCCTCTTGATATGTTATGGTTGGCATGGTAACCATCAAAATAGCTAGCAAAACCAGCATAATATCAACAAGAGGGGTAATGTTTAGCTCTGGGCTATCATCTTGAAATTTCATAGACACTAGACTATTCTTTCATGCTTATTAAAACATCTGCTTGTCTTTCTAGTGTTCCCATTAGTTCATAAGAACGCCTTTTTATAAGCAAGTTAAATGTATATGCTGGTATTGCTACGAAAATTCCAGCTCCCGTTGCAACAAGTGCTTCTGAGATGGCTGGTGCGATGATCCCAAGTGATGCGTTGCTACCATTTCCAAGACCTGAAAATGTTTCTAGTATGGATATAACTGTGCCAAATAGTCCGATAAAAGGCGAAGTAGAAGCTATAATGCTAAGCCAAGCAAGACCGCTCGTAGCATTTTTTTCAGCCAAACTTAAGCATACATTTAACTTTGCACGGGTTACTTCTCCTGCGGCACATTTTCTTAAAGAGGCATCAGTAGGTAAAATTTTTGAACCCATTAAAAGAGACTCTAATGCTGACTGCTCACGCTTTTGCCACTTACTAAGACCTGCCATGCGTGAAAAAAGTATCGTAAAGCTAATGATAAAATATATAGATAGCCATACTAAAACAATTATTGTTATAAAACTACTTCTTGATAGGTAGTTTAAGAAAAGATCGATACCACCCACTTATTTGGCTCTCACTATATTTTCCATTTTTGCTATAGTGCTTGCAAATGCATTTGCATCACTGCTAATACTCTCAATAAGTTCGCGTGCTTCGTTTAGTTTATTTGCTAAGTCGCTCTCGTTATTTCCAGCAACATAGACAGCACCATCTGCTAAAACAACTACTTTGCCTTCGTCTATTTTTGCATATCCCCAGTTTATAGCTACTACATCTCGACTCTTATCTTTGCCTTCAATGTCGATAATACCAGAGCTCAAAAGAGAGATGAGTGATGCGTGGTTTGGTAAAACACCAAACTCACCATCACTACCAGGAAGCACTACGCTAGCCACTTCATCAGAAAATATCTGACCATGTGGAGTTACTATTTCCAAATGTAATTTATCCATTACGCTTCCTTTAAATTTTTAGCCTTTTAGTTTCTCTGCTTTTGCAATCGCCTCATCTATGCCACCAACCATATAAAACGCTGCTTCTGGAAGGTGATCGTATTTGCCCTCTAAAATTCCTTTAAAGCCAGCAATACTCTCTTCAAGTGTTACATATTTACCAGGGCTACCTGTGAAAACCTCTGCAACGAAGAATGGTTGAGATAAGAATCTTTCGATCTTTCTAGCTCTATCAACAGTGACCTTATCCTCTTCGCTAAGCTCGTCCATACCAAGAATCGCGATGATATCTTGAAGGTCTTTATATTTTTGAAGAACAGCTTGAACGCCGCGAGCTACTTTATAGTGATCTGCACCTAAAATTTGTGGATCTAGCATTCTTGAAGTTGAATCAAGTGGATCAACCGCAGGATAGATACCTTTTTCAGCAATAGCACGGTTAAGAACCGTAGTTGCATCAAGGTGTGCAAAAACAGTTGCAGGAGCCGGGTCTGTAAGGTCATCAGCTGGAACATAAACAGCTTGAACTGATGTGATAGAGCCTTTTTTAGTTGATGTGATACGCTCTTGGAATTTTCCCATTTCGCTTGCTAATGTTGGCTGATAACCAACCGCTGATGGGATACGACCAAGTAGAGCCGACATCTCTGAACCTGACTGAGAGAAACGGAAGATATTATCAATAAACATCAAAACATCAAGTCCCATCTCATCACGGAAATATTCAGCCATTGTAAGACCTGTTAGAGCGATACGGTTTCTTGCCCCTGGTGGCTCGTTCATCTGACCGTAGCATAGGGCAACTTTATCCAAGACATTAGACTCTTTCATCTCGTGATAAAGGTCGTTTCCTTCACGAGTTCTTTCACCAACACCAGCAAATACTGAGTAGCCACTGTGCTTAAATGCAACATTGTGGATAAGCTCCATAATAATAACCGTTTTACCAACACCAGCACCGCCAAATAGTCCAACCTTACCACCCTTTGCATAAGGCGCAAGAAGATCAACTACTTTGATACCTGTTTCAAAAATTTCAGACTTTGTGCTTTGCTCTTCAAATGGAGGAGGATCGCGGTGGATTGACCAGCGTTTATCAAAGCTTATATTTTCTCCTTCATCAATCAAATCACCTACAACATTAAAAATTCTACCTAAAACTTTTTCGCCAACTGGAACGCTAATAGGTGCCCCAAGTGCTGTTGCTGTAAGACCACGAGTAAGACCCTCGCTCATATCCATAGCTATCGTTCTAACGCGGTTGTCGCCTAGGTGAGCGGCAACCTCAAGGACTAGCTTATTTTTCTTGCCCTCAACTTCAAAAAATACTTCAATAGCTTCGTTAATTTTTGGAAGATAGTCGTTAAAATCAACATCAACGACAGGTCCCATAACTTGGCTGATAATACCTTTCATTTATACTCCTTTTTTCTTATTTCATCGATTCAACGCCACTGATAATCTCAATAAGCTCAGTGGTTATAGATTGTTGTCTTGCCTTGTTATAAGCAAGATTTAGTTGTTTTACACGCTCTTTTGCATTGTTTGTTGCATTATCCATCGCTTGCATTCTGGCACTATGTTCAGCCGCCAAGCTGTCAATAAGAGAGTAATACATGCTGTACTCAAGATATTTTTTAAGCAACTCATCTAAAATTTGAGCATTGTTATCTTCTGGTTCAAACTCCATCAAAGAATTTGTCTCAGTTTGCTCTAAAACAGGCGGTTCTATAGGTACTAGATGATTTATCTTTATCTCTTGCGAGATCATATTTTTATAGCCGTTGTGAACTACTATAACTTTATCTGTTGTTCCAGCGTTAAAGTCTTTAATAGCATCTTGGATAATACCTTGAGCTTTTTCGTAATTTGGTGATGAGCTTACGCCTATATAGGTTTCTAACATATCTATGCCTTGGAAATTGAAAAACTCAATACCCTTTTTACCAACTGCACGCAATCTAACTTTTATCTTTTTTGATTTAAACTCATCTATTAACTTTCTAACGCTTTTAATAGTTGATACATTAAATCCTCCACAAAGCCCTTTATCTGCGGTTACAAATATAATATCTACCTTTTCAATTTTATCTTTTTTCTCAAAGAATTTGCTCTCATTTGCTACGGAGCCATATTGGTTGATCTTATAAGCAATTTCAGAAAGAACTTCATCTATCTTTTGAGCGTACATACGAGACTTTCTTGCTGCCTCTTCGGCTTTGCGAAGCTTTGCTGTTGATACAAGCTTCATTGCACGGGTAGTCTTTTGCGTGTTTTGAACGCTCTTGATATTTCGTTTTATATCTTTTAAATTTGCCATATTCTAGCCTTAGTTAGCAGAGAAAGTCGCTTTAAAATCTTTCAATGCTTTATGTAAAAGCTCCTCTGCCTCTTTATCAAGAGCTTTTTTAGTTCTAATTTGTTCAAAAATTTCAGGATACTTAGCCTCAACATAAGGATAAAGTTCAGCTTCAAATTTTGTTACACTTGATGTTGTGATATCGTCAAGATAGCCTTTTGCACCTGCAAAGATGATTAAAACTTGATTTTCAACTGGAAGTGGGCTGTAAGGTGGCTGTTTTAGTACTTCAACCATTTTTTGACCGCGCTCTAGTTGCTTTCTTGAGCTTTCATCAAGATCGCTTGCAAATTGTGCAAATGCTTGAAGCTCTCGGTATTGAGCCAAGTCAAGTCTTAAATTTCCAGAAACTTGTTTTGTAGCTTTAATCTGTGCTGCACCACCAACGCGAGAAACTGAAAGACCAACATTTATCGCAGGGCGGATACCTGAGTTAAATAGGTCTGTTTCAAGGAAAATTTGACCATCAGTAATAGAAATAACATTCGTTGGGATATAAGCAGAAACATCGCCAGCTTGTGTTTCAATGATAGGAAGCGCTGTAAGAGAGCCAGCACCAAGTGCGTCGTTTAGCTTGCTTGCTCTTTCAAGTAGTCTTGAGTGAAGGTAAAATACATCACCTGGATAAGCCTCACGACCTGGAGGACGGCGTAAAATCAAAGACATCTCACGATAAGCCACGGCATGTTTTGAAAGATCATCGTAAATAATAAGCGCATGGCGTGAGTTATCACGGAAATATTCACCCATAGTGACACCAGCATAAGGAGCAAGGTATTGAAGAGCGGCAGTATCAGAAGCGCCTGCATTTACAACTATGGTATAGTCCATAGCTCCGTACTCTTCTAGTTTTTTAACAACTTGTGCAACGGTTGATTGTTTTTGACCGATAGCAACATAGATACAAACAACATCTTGACCTTTTTGGTTGATGATAGTATCTATCGCAACTGTTGTTTTGCCTGTTTGGCGGTCGCCAATGATAAGCTCACGCTGACCTCTACCAATCGGAACTAGTGCGTCGATAGCCTTGATACCTGTTTGAAGCGGCTCATGAACTGATTTTCTAGCCATAATGCCTTTTGCTTTTTCTTCAACGAAACGAGTTTCTGTAGTTTCGATCGGACCTTTTGCGTCGATTGGCTCGCCAAGCGAATTTACAACACGACCTATTAGCGCATCTCCAACTGGAACACGAAGAAGCTTTTTAAGGCGTTTAACCGAACTTCCTTCTGTAATATTACTTGTTTTACCTAGGATAACGATACCAACGCTACTTTCTTCAAGGTTAAGAGCCATGCCTTTTTCACCACTCTCAAACTCGACCATTTCGCCAGCCATAATGTTTTTAAGACCATAAACATTTGCAACGCCATCCGCAACAGAAATAACCTTGCCAGTCTCTTCAACATCAACATTTAAATCAAAATTTTCGATTCTCTCTTTGATGATCGCACTGATCTCATCAGCTCTATTTTTTACGCTCACGCTTTTACTCCTTTTTATATTGCTTTTAATATATATTCGCTCAACTGTGCTCTAAGCCTATCGACTGAGAAACTTACTTCTACACCCAAATCTTTAAGCTCGATCTTTATACCTTTATAGTTATCTTTTGCGCTTTCGAGTTTGATTTGAGCATTAAAACGCTTTGAAAATTTATCTTCAAGCGCTTTTATGTCATTTTCGCTTAAATTTAAATCGCCATAAATTTCACCCAAATATACATTTTCTATAATTGCCTTTTGTGCTTTTAGCTCTTTGTATATCGTTGGTAATAGCTCTAGTCTCTTGTTTTCGCCAAGTAGTTTGATAAAATTTTTAAACTTTACATTTGGGTTTTCAACCAATGAAAGTATGAAATCAACCTTTGATGCTATTTTAAGAGTAGGTATGCTAATTATACTTTGAAATTTAGGTAAAGCAAACGCATCTGAGATTTTTTGTAAATTTGCCAAAAATCCATCAAGCTCACTCTTGTCTGTGCCATTTAAAATGGCTTTTACATATTTTTTTGCTGTTATCTCATTCATTAGCTAACCTTCTTAAGAACGATGTTTACAAGCTCTTTTTGATCTATCTTTAGACTATCATTTGCAAAAATTTCATTCAAAATTTCATTTACGACAGATTTTGTCATCTTGCGTTCTTCAAATTCTTTTTGCTCTTTGAAGCTCTTTTCGATATTTATAATGTCTTGCTCTGTGTCTTTTTTAACTTTCTGAGCTAAATTTAAAGCCTCTTTTTGAGCGGTTTCAATAAGGCTAGCAGCATTTATCTTCGCCTCTTCAACCTTTTTTATAGCCTCATCTTTTTGGCTTTTTGAAGAATTTAGTTTTTCTTCTATGCTTTTAAGCTTACTTGCTATCTTGTTAATCCTGTCAATATACATTTGTTTAAGTGGCTTGGCTATAAAATATATAAGAATTCCAAAAAATAGTAAAAAGTTTAGCGTTCTTTCGACTATATCATAGTTTGTGCCATGACTGCTAGCAAAAGCAAATGCTTGCAAAATCAGTAAAGGTAGAATAAATCTCATCTCTCCCCCTAAATTCTTACTAATTTGTCATTCAAAACAGATTTTAGCTCAGGAAGTTTTGAGCTTAAACTTGCTTTTAGTTCATCTTTTTGGGCATTTAATGTGCTCAAAAATGCGTTATAGTCAGCCTCAAGTACAGATCTCTTGGCTTCAACCTCTTTAAGTGCAACACCTTTTGCTGCATTTAATGCCTCTTGTCTTATTTTGTTGGCTTCGTTTCTTGCGTTTTGTATGATGCTTTCAGCTTCTGCTTGATATACGCTTAGATCGCTAACATTTTTACTTGCGCTCTCCTCGTCATTTTTTATAGAGGCGTTACGCTCGTCTATAAATTTCAGCATTGGTTTATAAAGCATAGGGTTTAAAATCGCTATAAGCCCTAGAAAAACGACTGCCGTCAAGATAACAAGAGATGGATTTATCTCTAACATTAACTCTCCTTAAAGTTTTTATTAATCTTGTGAAAACAAAAATAAAGCCGATTTTACTATAAATAAGTAAAAAATTAGATTAAATTTAAATATTACTGAGATATTTTTTCAATAAAATTTTTAATATCTGTAGTATCTTTAAATTCAATTATTAGATTTTTGTTTTTTATTTTTGTATTTAAATTTAGTTTTTTTAGTTTGTTTTCAAGCCTATTAAGCTCATCTTTATACTCTTTGCTAAGTTCAAGAATTTGCTTTTTGGGCGCTGTTTTGTCTTTTAGTTTTTTAACTAAAATTTCAGTTTCTCGCACATTTAATTTTTGTCCTATTATCGTATCAACTACTGTTTTTTCATCATCTTGGCTAAGTCCAACTAAAACTTTCGCATGCCCTTGAGTTATCTTTTCATCCATTAAAAGAGACTGAGTTTGCTTTGATAAGGTAAGTAGGCGAAGTGTATTGGTTATTTGTGTGCGACTTTTGTGAATGATATTTGCCAGTGCGTCTTGAGTGATTTTATACTCATTTATTAGCTCTTGATAGGAAGTTGCAAGCTCAATAGGGTTTAAATTTTCGCGCTGTATATTTTCTATCAGGGCTATTTCGCGTAAATTTTTTGAGCCAAGATCTGCTACGATAGCCTTTATCTTGTCCTCGCCAAGCATCTTTGTTGCTCTATATCTGCGCTCACCAGCAATAAGCATATAGCCATTATCTTTTTTAATGACAATAATAGGTTGAATAAGCCCATGCCTTTTTATACTTTCGCTAAGCTCCTTTAGTGCCTCGGCATCGAAATTTTTGCGCGGTTGATAGGGGTTTGGTGTGATAAGTGAAATTTCAAGCTCTTCAACCGTATCTGAGCTTACACCAAAATAGTCTAGTATCTCATCATCTTCGTATGCTGACTTTGCTTCTGAGAGCATATTTCCAAAATTGATTTTTACTTTTTCTTTTGCCATATTTTCCCTTAACTTAGTATCGAATGCGCCAAATTTTGATATGCGATTGAACCTGGTGATTTTATGTCATAAAGTATGACTGGCTTTCCAAAGCTAGGACTTTCAGCTAGTTTAATGTTTCGCGGTATGATAACAAAATCATCAGCATCTTTGATTGCAAAAAGCTTACTTTTGAAATTCTCTTTTAGGTTATTAACCGCCTCTTTTGAGAGATTGTTTTGCGAGCTAAACATTGTTGGTAAAAAGCCACGCACACTTAGTTTTGGATTAATCGTTTTTTTGATATATTTTACAGTGTTTAGTATAAGTGCAACGCCATCAAGTGCGTAAAATTCACACTGTATCGGTATTATAACACTATCGCTTGCACTAAGTGCATTTACTGTTATGCCACCAAGTGCGGGTGGGCTATCAATAATGACAAAGTCATAATCATCCTTCACCTCTTCTAGTTTTTTACGAAGGATAAGCTTTAGCTCTTTGTCTTTATCGTTAAATTCGCGTTCAATACTGACAAGCCCTATGTTTGATGGCGCTAGAAATAGGGTTGGGATTTGTGTTGGAAGGACGATTTGTGATAGCTTTTTAGAGCCTGTTAAAACATGATAGATATTAAACTCATAGTCGCTTCTTTTAAAACCCATTCCAGTTGTTGCGTTTGCTTGCGGATCGATGTCTATAAGCAGGACTTTTTTCTCAGCCACAGCAAGTGACGCAGCTAAATTTACGGCTGTCGTCGTCTTTCCGACACCACCTTTTTGGTTTGCAATGGTTATAACTTCGCTCATCTTAAAGAATACACCTTTTTATTATTTAGAAAAATGGCTCCATCGTCACAAAGTGTAGCATCTGCTAAATTTACGCTACTTTCGCCGATGTGTGTGATGAAGTTTTTTGATTTGACAAATTCTACACTAAATTTGCTAAAAATCTGCTTCCATGAAATTTTTTTACCAAGCTCATCTATAAAACCTAAGGCTAGGTTATTTGGGCTAATGTTTATGTCTAAAATACCCGCATTTTCAGGTGCTTGAGCCAAATTTAAACCTATCGAGCCGATATAGATTTTACTAATTTTTGTGCTTATAGTTCCGCCTATTTTTCGGTCATTTATGTAAAAGTCATTTGGCCATTTTACCCAGGCTTTTGACCCTAAATTTTCTAAAAAATTTTTCATTATCATTGAAAAATATATAGATATCGAAGAATCGCAGATGTCTTGAGAAAGGTCATTTTTATGCATACAAAATGATAAAAATAAATTTCCATCAAGCCCGATCCACTCATTTCCACGACTTCCAACGCCAGAACTTTGCCTTTTTGTGCAGATTGCAAATGGAGGTTTTTGTATGCCTAGCTTTATACGCTCACAAATTTCAATATGCGTAGAGCCACACTCATCAAGAAATTCTATCACCAACGCTAAGCCTTTTCCCATTTATGTACGCGCTCGCGCTCACGGCTTTTTTGCTTGGCTCTTGTATGGAGAGAATTTTTACTGCCTTGGTGCCACACGAGACGATAAAGCCATCTTTTTCTATCTTTAAAATTTTGCCAGCATCGCCAGAAAAATTCTCTTTTATTTTAAGTGATAAAATTTTAAGACCACTCTCTAAAAATAGACCAGGCCACGGTGTATAAGCACGAAATTTGTTGTAAATTTCGTCTGCATTTTCATCAAAGCTAAAAAGTCCGCTTTGTTTTTTTATCTTTTTGCAAATGCTTGCTTCATTATCATTTTGAGTAATTGGTTTTAGTGAGGTAAAATTTTTAAGAACAGAAACGATGAGAGTGCCTGCCATCTTTCCAAGTTCGATAAAAAGCTCACCAGCAGTTTTATGTTCGCAGTTTGTGTAGGCAAAATCGAGCATCGCCCCAGTATCCAGCCCTTCATCCATAAGCATGGCAGTAACGCCAGTTTGCTTTTCGTCATTTAAAAGTGCTGACTGGATAGGACTTGCACCGCGGTATTTTGGTAAGATAGAAGCGTGTAAATTTATGCAAGTTGCTATATTTAAAACCTCTTTTGGCAAAATTTGTCCATAAGCCGCAACAACTATAAACTCAGGCTTTAGTGCCTGAATTTGCTGATGTATCGCCTCACTTTTTAAATTTTCTGGCTGAAAAATTTTTATATCTGGATATTTTTCTTGCAAAAAAGCCTTTACATGTGGTGGTGTTAAAATTTGCTTTCTGCCCACGGGTTTATCGGGCTGTGTAAAAACTCCTGCAACATTAAAGCCAGCTTCTAAAATTTTAGATAAAATATCCGTAGCATATTCTGGAGTACCCATGAAAACGATATTTTTCATCTGTAGTACTCATATTTGTAACTATCTTCACGAAGCAGTTTGCCGTCATCGCTATAAATTTTAACATTGGTTAAGTTGTTATTTTTATCAACCGTGTTTTTATATGTCCAGCTTTCAAGAAGCGCAGGTTCGCTACCATCTGGCTTTTGCATCTCGGTATTTTGTATCAGAGTCACATGAGCTTTGTCATAAAGAATGTACTGTACTTTTGATTCGATCGGGCTAAGGAGTGATTTTTGCTTTAAATTTCCGTTTTCATCGTAAATGTAGCTAATGTCAAATATCACCATGCCGCTACCATCTTGCTCTTTTATCTTGTTGCCTTTTTCATCATATATGGTGTGAAACTCGGCGATAGTATAGCCGCCACTTCGTATTTGCTCTGTTAGAATTTTTCCATCTTTGCTAAATTTCTTAACTACTGTTTTTGCCTGTATCGGTTTTTTGCCATTAACAAATTCCTCTGCAGTTTGATAAAGTACTTCATCGCCAAATTCGTAGCTAAATTTTGTACTTGTGCCATCATTTGCATTTGCTAAGAGTCTAAAATTTTGAGCGTTTAGCTTGTATTCTATACTATGCTCTTTTTTGCCATCAACCTTTACTATCTCTTTTGTGATATATCCTTGCTCGTTAAAAAATACAGTTGTTTTTTCATTTTTGTTTTTGTTATCGTGCCAAGTTTGCGTTAGCTCCATGCTTTTTATTTTTCCATTTAGCTCAAACTCGCTCCAGCCACTTTGTTGCTTAAATTTGCTTAGCTCGCTTGCTAGTGATGATGTTACAAAAAGTACGAAAAATAGGCTAAAATTTAGAAATTTCTTCATTTTCTCTCCTTTGATTTTTTGTTTAGATTAGTTTTTTGCTGTGATAAATATAACCAAAAAGCATTTAAATCACACTCACAAAATACATAAATTTTACTTTTTATCTTTTTGTGTTAGTTCAAGAAGGTTAAATTTTAACTCCTTGATATTTTCATTTGTTGCTGAACTTATTGACATAATAAAGTAAGGTTTTGTAATGTCAAACTCATCTAAATTTTGTTTGAAATCTTGCTTATTATCGCCAAGCCCAAGATTAGAGATAAAGGCTGAAATTTTACTCTCATCATCGCAAGCATCAAGGCGAGTAAGAGCTATGGCGTAGGCACGGTTGGCAAGCTCTAGTGAAAATTTGGCAACCTCGCTTTTTAAAGTAAAAAATTGCTCGTTTAGCTCTCTGTAATTTGCCAAGTCAATCATATACAAAAGCACCTTTGTTCGCTCGATATGCTGTAAAAATTTAAGCCCAAGTCCGCGTCCATCGCTAGCTCCCTCGATGATGCCTGGTATATCAGCCATCACAAAGCCACTATACTCATCAACTTCAACAAGTCCTAGTTTTGGAGTAAGTGTTGTAAATTCATAGTTTGCTATCTGTGGTTTGGCATTTGAAACGGTTGAAATGAGTGTTGATTTGCCAACATTTGGAAAACCAACAAGCCCAACATCTGCGATAAGTTTTAGCTCTAAGCGGATATTTTTGCTCTCTTCTGGAAGTCCTTTTTGGGCGTATTCTGGGGCTTGATTAACAGAGTTTTTAAAATGCACATTTCCAAGACCACCTTTACCCCCTTTTAAAAATAGTACTTTTTGTCCTTGTTCTGTCAAATCACAAAGCAGCTCACCGCTATCATCATCATAAACTGCTGTGCCAGGAGGTACGACTAAATTTAAACTCTCGCCCTTTTTGCCGTTCATTAGCTTTCCCATGCCAGGTTCGCCATTTTGGGCTTTTAAAGAGCGTTTGCCCTTATATGCTGCCAAAGTGTGAGAGTTATTATCTACGATAAAATAAACATCGCCACCATCGCCACCATCGCCACCATCTGGACCACCCATAATAACATGTTTTTCGCGACGAAATGATGCAGCACCAGCACCTCCGTGTCCAGATGAGACTGAAAATTTTACACTATCTATAAACATATTTTTTCCTTAATATCGCCATTTTAGAGTATTTTAACTAATTATATAACACATAAAATTCCGTCTTTATATGTAAATTTTTGAAATTTAAATTATATCAGTTTGTTGATTAAAGTTTAATTTTGTGAAATTTTTAAAGAGAGATGGGGCAAAAGCCCCAAAGCTTTATGCATTTGCTGGATAAACAGAAACTTTTTTTCTATTTTTATCTTTTTGCTCGAATTTTACATATCCGTCGATAAGCGCAAATATTGTGTGGTCTTTACCCATACCAACATTTGAGCCTGGATGAGTAGCCGTGCCACGCTGACGAATGATGATATTTCCAGCACGAACGAACTCGCTACCGAATTTTTTAACGCCTAAACGGCGACCTATACTATCACGGTTATTCTGGGTTGAACCCTGACCTTTTTTGTGTGCCATACCTTACTCCTTAGCCTGCGATACTTACGACTTTTACGCGAGTATATTGTCTTCTAAAACCGCGTTTGAGTTTTGAGTCTTTTCTTCTGCGTTTTTTGTAGATAACGACTTTTTTGTCTTTACCTTCTGTTACAACTTCTAAGACAACTTTTGCACCCTTAACAAATGGCGCACCTACCTTTAATTCGCCGTTATTTAGGACTAAAACATCCGTAACTTCGACTTTTGATTTTGGCTCAGCTGCAAAGTGATCAAGGTTAAGATACTGACCTTCACTTACCTTATACTGCTTACCGCCGTTCTTGATAATAGCGTATTTCATGCTATCCTTTCTAAATTTGGTAAGACCAAAAAGCACTTATTTAAAAGTTTATGGAGCTTTGTTGGTTAAGGCTCGGATTATATCTAAAATATTATAAATTTAAGCTAAATTTTAAGTAGTTTATGGGGCGCATACCGCCCCAAATTTTAATAATCAAGCTCTGGTTTTGAATTTTTATCAGTTGAAGCAGGAAACATTGGATATTCAACCTTTGGCATATCGCCCGTTAGTGAATTTAAAAATGTTACTATCTCATTTGCTTCTTTGTCATTTATCTCTATGCCAAGTTGTACGCTACCCATGGTTTGAACTGCCTCTTTTAGTGACCAAATAGCACCATTGTGAAAATAAGGTGTTGTTAGCTCAACATTACGAAGAGTTGGAGTTTTTACCATGCCGTTTGCATCGCCTTTGAAGTCGCCAATATTTGCAAACTGATACTTTGCAGCTACTTCAAACGGTTGTAGCGTTCCGCCTAAATTTATTCCGTTGTGACAGCTTGCACATCCTTTGTCTAGGAATGTTTTTAGTCCTTGTTTCTCTGCATCATTTAGTGCTTTTTTGTCTCCAAGTAGAAATTTATCAAATCTTGATGGAGTTACAAGAGTTCGCTCAAAGACACCTATGGCGGCATTTACTAAGTCAAAAGTTACTTCGCTATTAAAAGCTGTTTTAAACTCATCAACATAGGCTGGGATAGACTTTAAGCGCTCTACGACTAGCTCTGGCGTACTTGCCATTTCAGGTGCAGCAGTCATTGGTCCTGCAGCCTGTGCTGAAAGATGAGCAGCCCTTCCGTCCCAAAACTGAACTGAGTTAAAGACTGAGTTATAAACAGTAGGAGCGTTTATGTGATGTGGGTTTGGAGTCCATTTGTGGCCTGTTGAGGCTGGCACACCATCAGTTCCGCCAAGTCCTAGGTTGTGACAGGTATTACAGCTGATAATGCCCGACTTTGAAAGGCGAGGGTCAAAATATAGGCGTTTGCCAAGTTCATATCTAGCCTTAGTGCTTGGATGCTCTTTGGCGTCTGGTGCAGCTTCATTTATCATTTTATTTAGTGCTTTTTCATCACTTGGAATAGGCATAATGCTAAAATCAAGTGCTTGTTTTGCAAGATCGTTTGCAAATAATGAGCTAGCAAGAGCAACTGAACTTAGTATAAAAAACTTAGTTTTCATAACTACTCATTTTGTTTAAGATAAATTATAAAAATGTAATGATAATATAACTTTTCTAAATTTTTAATAAATTTTATTATTAGATATTTTTAAGTATTTAAGATAAAATTTCTCTTTTTAGGTAGTAAAAATAGCAAAAATCCGCTATAATGCCAGAAAAATTTAGTGAGAAATAATGGCTGGCGAAGACGAAGAAAAAACAGAAGAACCCACCTCCAAAAAGATAGAAGACGCCAAAAAGGACGGTAATGTCCCTAAAAGCCAAGATATGGCGGGCTTTATTACGCTTTGTATAGGCATAGGTGTGCTTATAGGCATGATAGGTTTTATAAAAAATCAAGTTGTTTTGCTTTATGAGTACTATGCGAAATTTATCGGTGTTGAGCTTACGCTAAAAACTATCCACCTAATCGCCATGAATACTATGTGGCGATTTTTGCTAATGATACTGCCTATTTGTGTTTGTGTAGCTATTGCTGGAGTTATAGCAAATGTTATGCAGTTTGGTCTGATTTTTACAACAAAGCCTATCACTCCTGATCTTAATAAGATAAACCCAATTAAGGGATTAAAGAATTTATTTTCAATGAAAAAGGCTATTGAAAGCGTCAAGATAACAGTCAAGGTCGCGGCTGTATTTGGTGTTGGATTTTACTTTTTTTTACAGTTTATTAAAGAGCTGCCATATGTACTGTTTTTTGGGATGTTTGATCAGCTTGGTTGGCTTATGGATAAGATGCTTATTTTGGTTGGAGTAATGCTTATCGTTCTTATGGTTATAGGACTTGCTGATCTTATGATAACTCGTTTTCAGTACTTTAAGGGGCTTAGGATGAGTAAGCAAGAGATAAAAGATGAGTATAAACAAATGGACGGTGATCCGCAGGTAAAGGCTAGAATTCGTCGTGTTCAGATGGAGGCTAGCCGTAAGCGTATGATGCAGCAAATTCCAGCCGCTGATGTTGTTATAACAAACCCAACTCACTACGCTGTGGCTATCCGTTATGATAAAACGCAAGATAATGCACCTGTTGTGGTCGCAAAAGGTGTAGATCTCATAGCTTTGCAAATACGGAAGATAGCGGCTGAAAATAGCGTTGAGATCGTGGAAAATCCGCCACTTGCTAGAGAGCTTTATAAAATTTGTGAGGTTAATGACGCCATACCTGAAAAGCTATTTCGTGCGGTTGCTGAGGTGCTAAGCTTTGTTTATATGGGTAATCAGCAAAAATTTAAAGACAAGCTCTAGTGCACTATTTTAGCTCACCCCAGTTTTTTGCTATATTTAGCGAGCACTTAAGCGGAACATTAAGAGTATAAATATTTTGCATTATCTGCCTTGCATGCTCTGCAAATTCTTGTGCATACTCATCTTTTACTTCAAATATCAACTCATCATGAATTTGCAAAAGCATCTTTGCGCGATCGTTTGTGATGGCTGAAATTTTAACCATTGCCATCTTTATAAGATCTGCTGCCGAGCCTTGGAATTTTGTATTTACAGCTTCTCTTTCTTGCATGGCTACTTGCATAGGGCTTGCGTTGCTAAAGTTAAAAAAGCGTTTTCTGCCAATAAGCGTGGTTATAAAACCATCATTTTTAGCTGAAATTTTAAGACTCTCTAAAAAGCCTTTTATGCTAGGAAAAGCCCTAAAATAGCGCTCTATATACTCCTTTGCTTCTGCGCGTGAGATATCTATTTGATCGCTTAGTTTATTTGCCCCCATGCCATAAATAAGACCAAAATTTATACTTTTTGCAACCGCTCTTTTTTGATCATCAGTGCTGCCAAATATGCTAATAGCCGTTCTTGTGTGTATATCCTCATCATTTTTAAAAGCATCAAGCAGTGCAGTATCACGGCTAAAATGAGCCAAAAGCCTTAGTTCTATTTGACTATAATCAAGTCCAACAAGGCTAAAGCCATCTTTTGCTATAAATGCTGATCTGACATCTTTGGCAAGCCTTCCACGAGCTGGTATGTTTTGTAAATTTGGATTTTTGCTTGAAAGCCTACCAGTGCTTGTACCAGTTTGTAAAAAACTTGTATAAATTCTTGAGTTCTCATCTTTCCTAGCAAGCGATAAAAGTGGCTCGCAGTAGGTGCTAACTAGCTTATAAAGCTCCCTATATTCTAGTAGTTTTTCTATCACTGGATGTTCGTTTATTAGCTCATTTAAAACACTCTCGTCAGTACTATATCCTGTTTTTGTCTTTTTTTTGACTGGAAGTTTTAGACGCTCAAAAAGTACTTCGCCAAGCTGTTTGACTGAGTTTATATTAAAGCTTTCGCCACTTAGTTCATAAATTTCACCACTTAGTGTTTTTAAGCGAGAATTTAGCAAGTTTAATAGTTCGCTCATCTTGTTGGTGTCTAGCTTTATACCGTTATTTTCAACTTCAAAAAGTGTTTTAACAAAGTCAAATTCTAGCTCATCTGCTATTTGTAAAAGCTCTTTATCCAAAGTATTTAAAAAGGTGTTGTAAAACTTAAGCGTTATCCATGCATCCTCAGCTGCGTATTTAACGGCATTTTCAAGAGCAACATTTGCAAAGGTTTCATCTTTTTTTACAACATCTTCAAATTTTATAGTTTCATAGTTATAAAGTCGCTTTGCTAAAGCGTCCATGCCAACTGCAATGCCAGGCTCACTAAGCCAAGCTAGTACCATTGTATCTTTTAGGTTTTTGGGTGGATTTATACCGTAGTTTTTGGCAACTATTTGTAGGTCGTATTTTAAATTTTGACCAATCACGCAACCTTTAAAAATTTGCTCTATTGCCCATTTTGCAACGCTTTGCTCTATCTGCTCGCCAACACCTAAATAGTTATGAGCTATTGGGACATAGTAGGCTTTTTGTTCGTTAAAGCAAAAGCTAAAACCCACTATCTTTGCAATTTGTGTGTCTATGCTTGTTGTTTCGGTATCAAAAGCCACGATAGTTTGGTTTGTTATATCTGAAAGCAGTGTCTCTAACTCATCTTTTTTAGTAAGTAAAACTGGCTCAAATCCAAGTGAGACATTTTCACTTTTTGCGTCATTTTCGATATGTTTTAAAATGCGATTTAGGTCATACTCTCTTAAAATTTCTATGATGTTTAAAAGAGGGTTTGTCTGTGGAAACTTGGCCTTACTAAGCTCTTTTTTTACATCAACATTATCAAAAAGTGTTGCAAGTTTTTTGCTTAAAAATGCACTATCTCGACCATCTATGAGCATATTTCTAACTCGTTCGTTTGATATGAGTGCTAAATTTTCATAAATTTGCTCGATACCACCAAACTCATCTATGAGCTTTTTTGCCCCCTTGCTCCCTATGCCTTTAACGCCCGGGATATTATCAGAGCTATCTCCAGTAAGTGCTAGATAGTCGCGTATAAACTCAGGTTTTACTCCGTATTTTTCGATACAACTTTGAGTATTATGCTCTATTTTGCTTTGCGGGCTATATATGCTTACTTTTCCATCTTCTATAAGCTGGTAAAGATCTTTATCATGAGTTACTATGCGAGCAAAAATTCCCTCTTTTTTGCACTCTTTGACTACGCTAGCTATTATATCATCAGCCTCGTATCCTTCGCGCGATATGGCACAAAGACCCATTTTTTCTATCATTTTTATACAAATTGGAAGCTGTGCTTTTAGCTCTGCTGGAGGTTCGCTTCTGTTTGCTTTATACTCTCTTGTAAGCTCGTGACGCAGTGTTTTTCCTTTGCTATCAAGGGCAAATATGATGTAGTCACTTTGATACTCTTCTTTTAAATTTAATATAAAATTTGCAAATCCACTTACCATACCGCTTGGTTTGCCATCTTTGTTTTTTAATCCGCTCATGGCGTAGTAAAGACGAAAGAAAAATCCAAATGTATCAATAATCGTTAAAGTTTTCATAAATTTCCTTTTAAAAAAGAAAATTGTAGCAAATTTGAGCTAAATTTTAAAAGAGAGCCAAAAGCTCTCTTTGTTTTAGAAGCGACGACCTATTGTAAATTCAAATGAGTTTGTGTCATCGTTGCGAGCTTTATTAAGTGCTTTTGCAAATATCAGCTGAAGTGGTCCAATAGGCGTTATCCACTCAATGCCTGCACCGTAGCTTGAGCGTTTTATCTCGCTTACACTTTTTTGTCCTATCATACCATAATCATAAAAAACCATACCGCGCATTTTGACACGGTCGATTAAAGGAAAGCTGATTTCAGCTGAGTTATTAAATGAAATTTCACCGCCAGTTTCATACCACTGACCATTTGAAGCAAGTACTTTTGGTGAAACAGATCTACTTTCGTAACCACGCAAATTTCTTATGCCACCAAGATATAGCTTTTCGTTGATAGGCACATAGCCATTATCCCAAACTTTTCCAAAGCTAGATTTGTATCTTAAGATAAAGTCATAATCAATATACTCTCTAAGACCTAAGTAGTAGTTAAAATCAGTTCTGTTTTTTACAAATTTTTCATCTCCGCCAATGCCTGCAAACTCAAACGATGTAGATGCTAAAATACCGCGTCGTGGTAGGTAGTAATCATCCGTGCTATTGTAGCTGATGGCTGGTATAAGTGAGCTTTTTAGATTTTTTCCTTCTTTATATCCGACCTCTTGTAGGACTTTATTTAGTCCTGAAATGTCACTTTGCTCTATAACATAGCTTAAAGAAGCGCTTAAATTTCTAGTGATTTTGCGACCAACGGTTAGGTTAAAGCCATACGACTTCTCTTCGTAGTTATCCCAATCGTAGTCATTTGCATATATCGTACCACCAAGACTGTATTCGCTATCAAAAATTCTTGGATTTGTTATACCTATTTGTCCAGAAAGCTCATCATCACTCTTATCAACGCTTATCGTACCTTTCATGCCAGAGCCAAAGATATTTGAGTCCGAGAGGCTGGCGCTTAGAAGCAGTCCATCAGAGCTTCCATAGCCGATACCACCACTTATAGTTCCCGTAGATGCTTCTTTTACATCAACTATTAGATCAACTGTATTTGCATCAACTCTTTCTTCTTTTATCTCAACATCATCAAAGTAGCTTGTGCGTTTTAGTGCGTCAGTTGAATCTTGCAAATCCGTCCTGCTATATAAGCTACCTTCTGTTAGGTAAAGTTCGCGGCGTATAACACGATCAACTGTGCGCTCGTTACCTGAAATTTTAACATTTCTTATATACACTTGCTCGCCAGGATCAACCTCATAAGTTATATCAACTGTGTGGTTATCATCATACTTTTGTGTATTTGGTGAGACTTTTACAAAGGCATATCCTTTATCGGCTACTAAGTCATCAAGCTTTTTCATGTCGCGTCTTAGGTGTTCTGAGTTCATTCTATCGCCAGCTTCAAGTTTAAAGTCACTTATAAGTTCATCTTTATCAAGCTCTAAATACTCAGGAGCATCGATATTTACGCTTGAAACATCGTATGGCTTACCTTCTTTTATATAGTATGTAAGATCTGCTGTATAGTTATCAAAAGAGGCGTTTAGGTAAGGAGCTGAGACGGTAGCGTCTAGGTAGCCTTTTTGAAAATATTTATCTTGTATACGAAGTGGATCATTCTCAAGTTCAAAGAGCCTTACTTTGCCATCATTGCGACCCCACATCCAGCCTGCCCACTCGCGACTTTTATTTGCTATGATAGGTTCAACATCGCCGTAGTCAAATTTCTTTGCCCCGACTAAATTTACATTTTCTATTATCATATTTTCGCCACGGTTTATATTTAGTGTTAAAAATAGTGAGCTTTCATTGTCCGCAACTGGCTTTTTTTCAACATCTACGACAGTATCAAAGTAGCCTTTTGACTCATAGTACTGGCGTATACGCTCTTTTGTTTTTTCGATACTAAGTTCATCATACATATTTCCTGGTTTTATATTTATTAGAGACTCGATCGCGGTTTTATCGTTTGTAACAACACCTTTTAGATCAACCCTAGCTATGCTTGGCTTTTCTTTTAAATTTATAACAATATTTCCAGTGCCATCACTAGTAAGATAAATATCTTCAAAATATCCTTGTTTAAAGAGGTTTGTGATAGCCTTGTCGCTATTTTCACCTGTTAGCTGCGAGCCTATTTTAAGCCCACTTATTTCACGAGCAACATCTGGTGAGATGTGTATGAGTCCATTAAAATTTACAGACTGAATTTGCTCAGCATTGGCTGCCGAAAATGCTAAAAGTAGCAAAAATAAATTTTTTTTCATCATTTAACCTAAAATTTGAGTATAAATGTCGTATAATAGCATATTTATTTTTAAAATTAACAAATTTGCAAAAGGTTTTGTATGAAAGTAGGCATTATAGGTCTTGGTTTGATAGGCGGCTCGCTTGGACTATCTCTTAAGGAGCAAAAATTAATCTCATGTGTAAGTGGCTATGATTTAAACAAAGCACATGAAGAAAAGGCGCTTGAACTAGGGCTTGTTCATGAAATTTTAAGCTTTGATGAGATGAAAAAAAAGTGTGATATTATATTTTTAGCAATCCCAGTCGAAAGTATAATAAAAATAGTAAAAGAGCTTGAAGATATAGCGCAAAACACTACTATTATCGATCTTGGTTCAACAAAACAAAAGATAATTGAAGCCGTGCCTCAAAAAATTCGCCCAAATTTTATCCCTGCCCATCCAATGGCTGGTACCGAGTACTCAGGTCCTCAAGCTGCAGTAAAAGAGCTTTACAGGGACGCTGTTGTTGTGGTTTGCGACTTTGAGGAGAGCCATGAAAGGCATGTAAAACGCTCGGTTGAACTTTTCTCACATCTTGGCATGAAAATAGTTTTTATGAGTGCAGCTGAACACGATCATCATGTTGGACTTATATCGCATTTACCGCATGCTATAGCGTTTTCACTTGCGAGTGGAGTGTTAAAAGAAGAGGATAGGCGACATATCATGGCGCTTGGTGGTCCAACTTTTCGCGGTATGATCCGTGTCGCAAAGTCTTCACCTATCATGTGGGGAGATATTTTTAAACAAAATAAAGATAATATTTTAGAGGCCATAAGAGTATTTAAAGATGAGCTTAGTAGGTGTGAAAAACTCATAGAAAATGAGCATTGGGAAGAGCTAAATAGCTGGATGAGTGACGCTAGAAAGATACGAGAAATTTTGTAGATTAACTTAAAATTTATTGATTTTTTAGTAGAATAGAGACGATTTTATTTTGAATTTTTAGGATTTTTATTTTGAGAAGAGGTATTAGTGCATCTGCCTTTGCACTTTTTGGGCTTTTGGTAGTTATTTTTGCTGGATTGTGGTTTTTATATACATCTGAAAATTTTGAGAGAAAAAAACCAGTTATAGCCATAAATGATACAATTTACTGGAATTTGCGCTCACCAGTTCAGATAAATATACAAGATGATAGTGGTGTAAAATTTGTTCGTGTTAGCATGAGCGATGGGCAAAATGAGATAAATATGTTAAATCAAATTCTAGAGACTCCGCTTAAAAATTTTGACTTAAATTTAACTTTTCCAAAGACAGGATTTTTTAGTAACAAAAAAGATAGCTATGATATGAATATAGAGGTTGTAGATATAAGTAAGTGGAATTTTTTTAGTGGGAATAAAGAGAAAAAAAATGTAAAAGTGATAGTTGATACTACAAAACCAGACCTTTATATACTCTCAAATTCTTACGCCATAACAAAGGGTGGTAGTGCTGTTGTTGTGTTTAAAGTGGCAGATAATGATCTAAAAGAGGTCTATGTCCAAACCGATTATGGAAAGAAATTTGCAGTAACGCCGTTTTATAAAGATGGATATTATGCTGCTCTTGTAGTTTGGCCAGCGGCTAGGGAAAATTTTCGTGCTGAAGTTGTAGCAAGGGATAGTGCAGGTAATGAAAATAGATCTTATATAAGATATTTCTTACAAAATTTTAAATACAAAAGTTCAACGATAGAGCTAAGAGATAACTTTATAGATGGGAAAGTTACCGAGCTTACCGAGCTTTACGCAAAAGATCCTCAAAGCTTAGGGCGACTTGAAAAGATGCGTTTTATAAATGAAACTTTGCGCGACTCAAACGAACAAAGTATCGCAGCTGTAACATCAAAGATCCCAACAGATCAAATATCAAATTTTAGCCTGCAAACATTCTATCCGTTGCGCAACGGCAAGAAGGTTGCTGACTTTGCTGATCATAGATTTTACACTTATAATGGCGAGCAAATAAGCGAGTCATGGCATATGGGAATAGATTTTGCTTCAGTGGCTCAAGCTCCGATAGTCTCGAGTAATGACGGCGAGGTTGTGTTTGCTCAAGAAAATGGGATTTATGGACAAAATATAGTTATTGATCACGGTTTTGGTCTTTACTCGCTTTATGCGCACTGTTCAAGTATGAGTGTAAAAGTTGGCGATAGGGTTACTTCAGGTCAGCAAATAGGCACCACTGGCATATCTGGTCTTGCACTTGGAGATCACCTTCACTTTGGTATCATCGTGCAAGGCGAAGAGGTAAGACCGCAGCAGTGGATGGATAAAAAGTGGATAAAAGATAATGTAACTAGCGTTTTAGACGCAGCAAAAGCTATGATAGATAAAAACTAAAAAGTGGTAAATTTAAAGGAAAATATAGTGAAACAAACAACCATAGCAAGACGAGTTGAAACTGTTGGTATAGGGCTTCACAAGGGCGAGCCTATAAGGCTAGTACTTGAGCCACTTGAAGCAAATATGGGCATAGTTTTTACTCGCACAGATCTTGGTATTAGCTTTCGTGCCGAGCCACAAAGTGTTATAAATACACAAATGGCAACAGTTTTAGGCAACCAGAATGGCTTTATAAGTACCATTGAACATCTCTTGGCTGCCATAAATGGATATGGGATAGATAATATTAGAATTTTACTTGACGCAAACGAAGTTCCAGTAATGGACGGAAGCGCTATAAGTTTTTGTATGCTACTTGATGAGGCCGGAGTTAGGCAGCTTGATGAAGGCAAAAAAGTGCTTATTATAAGACGCGAAGTCGAGGTAAGGGAGGGTGATAAATTTGTTCGTGCCGTCCCTTCAAAAGAGCCTAAATTTGACTATACTATAAAATTTGACCATCCAGTTATCGGTGAGCAAAGACATGTTTTTGAATTTAGTAAAACAAATTTTATAAAAGAGATAGCAAGGGCTAGAACTTTTGGTTTTTTAAAAGATTTGCAAAAGTTGCAATCCCAAAATTTAGCACTTGGTGCGTCGCTTGATAATGCCGTTGCTATTGATGATAATCGCATATTAAATCCTGAAGGTTTGAGATTTGAAAATGAGTTTGTAAGACATAAAATTCTTGACGCTATCGGTGATTTGGCGTTGCTTAAAGCGCCTTTGATGGGAGATTATTTTGCATTTGCTGGAAGCCATGATCTAAATCATAAGCTAACCCTTGCGATATTTGCCGATGCTAAAAACTACGAGCTTGCAACTCTTGATGCGAAACTTCTAAAAGAGTATGAGAGGGTTTTTGCATAAAAAGTATTGAAATTTTAATCATCTCTCTTAGCTCGCCACTTCTTGTTGGACTTTATGAAAGTGGTAAAAAATTTCAAGATATAAGTAGTGATGAGCATACTAGTGAGGCACTTGTTGGAATTCTTGATGAACTTAGTAAAAACTATACTATTACAAAAATAGTCTATGCAAATACACCCGGAAGCTTTATGGGTTTAAAGGTTGCTTATATAATTTTAAAGACATTTTGCCTAGTAAAAGGGTGTAAGTTTATGTCTGTTAGTGGTTTTGAACTAAATGACGGCGGAGCAGTAAAGGCAAATAAATCCCTTAGTTTTGTAATGGAAAAAGAAGGTGTTATTTTAAAAAAGACTGAGCCATCACCATTTGTTTTGCCAAATGATTTGTATAGTTTAAATTTAAATAATGAAACACTGCCAGAGTATGTTATAGCAGCAGTTTAGGGGGAAGATTGAAAATTTTAGTTCCAGCCACGAGTGCAAATTTAGGTCCTGGCTTTGATGCGCTTGGGCTTAGTTTAAAGCTTTATAATGAAGTTAGTATCGAGCCAGCAAGCTTTTCATCGGTTTCGATAAATGGCGAAGGAAGTCAGAATACTAGTTTAAAACGAAATAACCTTTTTGTAAGTGTTTTTAATGAAATTTTTTCCGAACTTGTTGGTAAAAGTGCAAATTTTAGGATGATTTTTGATAATAAAATCCCATTTTCAAGAGGTCTTGGAAGCTCATCAGCTGTTATTATATCAGCTATCGCTAGCGCATACACTATGGCTGGATTTAAGGCTCAAAAAAGTGTTATTTTAAATAAAGCACTTTTTTATGAGAATCATCCAGACAACATCGCTCCAGCCGTTCATGGCGGATTTATAAGTGCCGTAGTTCATAATGATAGCGTTTTTACAAATAAATTTCAGATAGACGCAAGCCTAAAAGCAGTCGTTGTGATACCTGATATGCCCATGAGTACGCACCATTCTCGTAGCGTTTTGCCTAAAACTTATTCAATGAAAGAGTGTGTAAATAACCTCTCTCATGCTGCTTTTTTAACATCTTGCTTTGCTAGTAAAAACTATGATATGTTAAAGGTGGCAGCTACTGACATGATGCACGAAGATCGCAGAATGTGCGAACTTAGCGAGCTTTTTGAAGTTAGAAAAGTTGCTTATGAAAATGGTTCATTGATGAGCACTCTTTCTGGCTCAGGCTCAACTTTTTTAAACATAGCCTACGCTACAGATGCTCAAAATTTGCAAAAAAAGCTGGCTGAGAGATTTGTAAATTTTAAAGTTTGCATACTTGAGTTTGACAATGATGGATTTATTATCCTGCAAAGCTAAAAAAAAGCTAAAAAAAGATATAATGAACAAAAATAATCCCATAAGAACCTGCGTAGCTTGTAAAATCAAACTATCACAGCACAAGCTTTTTAGATACCGAGTTAGTAGCGGCAATATTGAGTTTGGTGCTGGAAATGGACGCAGCTTTTACCTATGTGATGAATGTCTTAAAAAAGATGAAAAAATTTTAAAAAAGATACTTGACAGATACGCAAAGGGCGTAAATTTGGAAGGTTTAAGTTTAAAGGAGATGCTCTTAAATGGCAAACATTAGAATTTCAGAAATCGCAAATGAGATTGGCTATCCAGCCAAAGAGGTACTAGAGAAGGCACAAGAGCTTGGACTAAAGGTTAAAACTCACTCAAATGCGGTCAGCCCAGAGGATGCTGAGGCGATTTATGAATATATAACGACTGGCGAAATTCCAGAGAGATTTAAAAAGAAAAAAGCTGAATCTAAGGCAAAAAAAGAACCTACAAAAAAGATTGAAACAAAAGATGAAGCCGACAAAAAGCCAGTAAAAGATGAAAAACTAAAAGAAACTAAGAGCGAAAAAGAGCTAGCAAAAAAGAAAAAAGTAGCTGAAGTCTCGCAAGTTGAGCCTAAAAAAGAGCCAGTCATTAGTCAAATGCAAGAAAAAATAGAGCTAAAAGAGCCAGAAAAACAAGTTGCTAAAGAGAGTCTTGCTGAGATTAGCCAAAAGCGAAGAGGTCTTGTTATTGTAAAGAAAAAGAGCGACGAGCAAGCAAGCGCACCAAAACGCACAGAAAGAGCCCTAAACTCAGAGCCAATGGTGCCAAAAAATTTGGAAAATATGTTCTCGAGTATTGGCAATGATACTAAAAAGAAAAAGAAAGATATTAAAAAACAGCCTGTAAATTCTAAAAAAGGTAGTAGCGAGAAGATAGACTTTTTAGGTGCTAGTGACTTTGCTGATATTGTCCTTGAAGATGAAGATGTAGTGGTGCTTCCAGACTTTACTTTTAGATCCCCAACTCCACAACCAACACAAAAGGCAAAGCAGCCAAGCGTCTATAAAAATGCACAAAATGCGACTGTAAATCCTTTTGAGGGTGGCATACAAAGACGCTCTCGTAAAAAGCATAAAAAACCAGAGAAGAGCCAAAATAACGAGACTATAACATCAGTTGAAATTCCAAGCGAAATTCGCGTTTATGAGTTTGCTGAAAAACTAAACAAACAACCAAGCGAGATAATAGGCAAACTATTTATGCTTGGTATGATGACTACTAAAAATGACTTCCTTGACCCAGATGCTATAGAAATTTTAGCCGATGAGTTTAATGTCGAAGTAAATATCATAGATGATCAAAAAGAATTTGACTATGTTGCGGCATATGAAGAGGGGATTAAAGATGACGATAATCTGCAAATCCGAGCTCCAGTCATCACAATTATGGGGCATGTTGATCATGGAAAAACATCGCTGCTTGATTATATAAGAAAGTCGCGTGTAGCAGCTGGCGAGGCTGGCGGTATCACTCAACATGTTGGTGCATATATGGTTAATAAAAATGGTAAAAACATAACTTTTATCGATACTCCAGGACATGAAGCCTTTACCGCCATGAGGCAAAGAGGTGCAGGGGTAACTGACATTGTTATCGTAGTTGTTGCTGCTGATGATGGGGTAAAACCTCAGACAAAAGAGGCAGTATCTCATGCTAAAGTGGCCGGAGTGCCTATTATTATAGCTATAAATAAAATGGATAAAGAGTCGGCAAATCCAGATTTAGTTAAAACTGGTCTGGCTGAACTTGATATAATGCCAACAGAGTGGGGCGGAAGTCATGAGTTTGTGCCTATATCAGCTAAAACTGGTATGGGTATAGATGACTTGCTTGACATTGTGCTTTTGCAGGCTGAAATTTTAGAACTAAAAGCAAACCCAAAAGCAAGTGCAAAGGCGACTATTATTGAAAGTTCACAGCAAAAAGGTAGAGGCTCAGTTGCTACTATTATAGTTGAAAATGGTACTCTTAGGGTGGGTGATACAGTGGTTGCTGGTGTAGCATATGGAAAGATAAGAAGCTTGCTTGATGATCAAGGCGGTGCTTTAAAAGAGATAAAACCAGGTGAATGCGGCGTTATAGTTGGACTTAGTGAAGTGGCTGAAGCTGGAGAGACTCTTATAAGTGTTAAAACCGATAAAGAGGCTAGAGAGTACGCCCAGAAAAAGGCTGAATATCTACGCCAAAAAGAGCTTAGCAAATCAACTAAAGTTAGTATAGATGAGCTTAGCGCTAAGATAGCAGAAGGTGAGTTAAAAACACTTCCAGTTATTATTAAAGCCGATGTTGGAGGTTCGTTGGAGGCTTTAAGAGCAAGCCTTGAAAAGCTAGCAAATGAAGAGGTAAAGGTAAATATAATACATTCTGGTGTTGGCGGCATAACGCAAAGTGATATCGCTCTCGCGGCAGCTAGCGAAAACTGCATAGTTTTAGGCTTTAATATTAGACCAACTGGAGAGATAAAAGAAAAAGCAAAAGAAAATGGCGTTGAGATAAAAACATATAATGTTATATATAACTTAATAGACGATGTAAAAGCTCTACTTGGCGGACTTATGTCGCCTATTATACGCGAAGAGCAGTTAGGTCAAGCTGTCGTTCGTCAAGTTATAAATGTTCCAAAAATAGGCGCGATAGCTGGCTGCTTGGTTACTGAAGGTAGCATTAACAGAGGAGCAAAAATTCGCCTTATACGCGAAGGTGTTGTAGTTTATGAGGGCAAGGTAAGCTCGCTTAAGCGCTTTAAAGATGATGTAAAAGAGGTAGCAAAAGGCTATGAGTGCGGTGTTGGCATAGAAGGATATAATGATATTCGTGAAAATGATTATATCGAAAGCTTTAAGGAGATTGAGGAGCAAGTCAAGCTATGAATCCACATGAGATTAAGCGACTAAGAACTGAAAGTGTATTAAAAGAGCTTATCCCAGAGGCTCTTGCTACACTTGAAGATGGGCTTTTAAAAGGGCTTTGTGTTACCGATGTTGAGTGCAAAAAAGGTCGATATGACGCCTTTGTATATCTTGATAAGATGGCGTTTGATGAGTATGAGCAAGGCTATATACTATCGCACTTAAGGCGAGTTTCAAAGCATTTACAAAACCATTGCATGGCTGCTGAAGGCTGGTATAAAGCACCAAATTTTCACTTTAAATTTGATGATAGACTAGAGTATCAAAATCATATGGATAAGCTTTTTGATAAAATTTCAAAGGATTTAAAAAAAGATGAATGAGCTAGAGAAACTTGTAAAAGAGTGTGGAGTAGAGCTTTATGATACTGAGATTGTGAGTGAAAATGGTAGAACCATATATAGAGTTTATATCACAAAAAAAGATGGTATAAGTCTTGATGATTGCGAAAAGATAAGCCGTTTGCTCTCGCCTATATATGATGTTACTCCGCCAGTTTCTGGAGACTATGTACTTGAAGTAAGTAGTCCAGGACTAGAAAGAAAGCTAACTAACCCAAGACAGTTTGCTTTGAGTATAGGCGAGCTTGTAAAGTTGCAGGCTGGAGAGTTAAAAATTTCTGGTAGATTGGTTAAAGCTGATGATGAGAGTATAGCTGTTGAAAATAGTGATGGAATTTGTGAAATAAAAATTTCAGAGATAAAAAAAGCAAAAACATATTTGGAGTGGTAAAATGCTAAGTGACATTGAGATAACACATCAAGCAAAGCTTGAACATATAGTAAAAGTAGCGCAAAAGCTAGGGCTTAGTGAAGATGACATAGAACTTTATGGAAAATACAAAGGTAAAATTTCCCCTCGTCTTAAAGCTTCAAGCTCAAAACTCATCTTAGTTACCGCAACTAATCCAACTCCATTTGGAGAGGGCAAAACAACAACTTCAGTAGGGCTTGCAGACGCATTAAGTAAGCTAAATAAAAAAGTTTGCCTAGCTCTTCGTGAGCCATCTCTGGGCCCAGTTTTTGGTATAAAAGGGGGAGCTGCTGGTGGTGGATACTCACAGCTTGCGCCGATGGAAGATCTAAATTTGCATTTTACTGGCGACTTTCATGCTATAACATCGGCAAACAACCTTATCTCAGCCATACTTGATAACAGCTTACATCAAGACAACCCGCTAAATATTGATAAAATTTTATGGAAGCGCTGCATGGATATGAATGACCGTGCGCTTAGATTTATAACCGTTGGACAGGGTGGTAAAGCTGATGGCGTAGAGCGCGAAGATGGATTTAACATCACTGCTGCAAGTGAGATTATGGCGATACTTTGCCTTGCAACTAGTCTTGCAGACTTAAAAGAAAAAATTTCAAATATCATGGTTGCTTATGATAAAGATGGCAAACCTATTTATGTACGAGATTTGGGTTGTGCGGACGCTGTTTGCATACTTTTAAAAGATGCTATAAAACCAAATTTGTTCCAAACTATTGAGCAAACTCCAACCTTGGTTCATGGTGGACCATTTGCTAATATCGCACATGGTTGCAACTCTATAGTAGCCACAAAAACTGCACTAAATTTAGCTGATTATGTAGTTACTGAGGCTGGTTTTGGCTCAGAGCTTGGTGCTGAAAAATTTCTTGATATCAAGTGTCGTATTGCTGATTTGGCACCAAATGCTGTTGTTTTAGTAACTACTATCCGTTCACTAAAACACAACGGTGGAGCGCAAAAGACAGAGCTTAGTGTTGCAAATGAAGAGGCTCTAAAAAATGGCATAGTAAATCTAGGCGGACATATCGAAAATTTAAAAGATAAATTTGGACAAAATGTAGTCGTAGCTTTAAATCGCTTTGGTTTTGATATTGATGAAGAGATCAAAATCGTTCGTGATTACTGTGAGCAAAATGGCGTTAAAATGGCAGTTTGTGAGAATTTTGCAAAAGGTGGTGCAGGCGCGATAGAACTTGCAAAATTTGTCCTTGAAGAGTGTGAAAAGCCAAGCAAAATAAACTTTGCTTATGGGCTAGATGATGACATTGCAACCAAGATTACAAAGATAGCTACTAAGATTTATGGTGCAAGTGATGTTATTTTTGAAGAAGCTGCACAAAAAGCACTTACAAAGATAAAAGAGCTAGGACTTGAAGCTATGCCAGTTTGTATAGCCAAAACACAGTATAGCTTTAGTGATGATGCAACTCTTTTAGGAAGGGCTAAAGATTTTAAATTTAGTGTAAAAGATTTAGAGATTCGTACTGGAGCTGGTTTTATAGTCGCTGTTTGTGGTAAGATAATGCTTATGCCAGGGCTTGCGAAAATTCCTGCTGCATGTGGCATGAAGATAGATACGGCAAATGGAGAAATTTCAGGACTTTCATAAAAATATTTGTGGGCAACTTAGCCCACTTTTTTAATTTTACTTTTGAATTTGTAAAAATTTCCCTGTAAAGTCAAATCTAAATGTAAGCAAATTTTGCAAAATTCCAAAAAGAACCATAAATGTTATAAAGCTAGTTCCGCCGTAGCTAAAAAATGGCAAAGGAACCCCTACAACTGGCGCGTAGCCTATCGTCATAGACACATTTACTCCAACATAGATAAATATTAGTATCGCAAGTCCAGTTGTAATAACTTGCGTAAAAAAGTCCTTTTTGAGTATGTAGTTTAGGCTTAATAGATGAAAAATTAAAAGTGCATAAATTCCAAGTACGCCAAGTGCTCCAAAAAAGCCAAAACGCTCAATATTGTAAGCAAATATAAAATCACTCGTCGCAATCGGTAAAAATTTAAAATGTGTCTGTGTAGCCTCATCTTTTGGCTTACCAGCAAGTCCGCCACTACCTATGGCTATAATGCTTTGCTTTACATGATAGCTTGGCTCTTCAGAGAGAAAATCTGTAATGCGTTTCTTCTGATAATCGTGCAAATTTTCATATATTAAAGGCGCGCAAACACCAATAGCAATAAAAATCGTAATCCAAATTTTCTTATCAACACCTATAACAAAAAGCACAGCATATCCAACCAGCAAAAGTACGAGTGCAGTCCCAAGATCAGGCTCTTTCATGATGAGAATAAAAGGCAAAAGTATATATATACTAAGGCGTAAGAATTCTTTTATCCCGTATCCCTCTTCTGGTGGCGGTCGCTTTTTTATAAGATAGGCAAGCATTAGCAAAAGAGCTGGCTTCATGAACTCAGATGGCTGAATAGTAAAATGAACAAAAGGTATCTCAAGCCATCTTTGTGCTCCAAGTCTGCTTGCTCCAAAAATTTCAACTGCGATTAAAAGTCCGATACAAAGCCAGTAAAAACTAGGTATCAGCCACTCAAGTTTTCTAATGGGAAATATAAAAAATATACAAAAAACAACAAAGCCAACACCAAAATACACAAGCTGTTTATTTGCTAGCATTTGGCTTGCTTCTGAAACTAAAATGTGTGAAAAAATTATAATTGGTACAACGAGCAAAGGCTGTAAAAAGTCAAAATGTGTTAAAATACGCCTATCAAAAACTATCAAATGAGCTAACCTTGTTTTTAGCTTAATTATAACACGAAAAGGTAAAAATTTGGTTGAATTTTCTCCGACACAGCCACAAAGACTTGATATTGCAGTTGCAAATGAGCTTAAAATTTCACGCAATCAAGCTCTAAATTTGATAAAAGATAGCCTTGTAAGCGTAAATTTAAAACCAGCAACAAAAGCTTCTCTAAAAATTGAGCCAGATGATAAAATTTGCGTAAAATTTGGTGAAAGAAAAGAGAGCGTAAGTCAATACGAAGTCAAATTTGATATACCCATCATTTATGAAGATGATGACTTGCTTGTTTTAAACAAACCGCCTCATGTAGTGGTTCATGGTGCGCCAAGTGTAAAAGAGGCTAGTATGGTTGAGTGGTTAGAGAAAAAAGGTTGTATGCTCTCAAATTTAAACGGAGATGTGCGCGCTGGTATAGTTCACAGGCTTGATAAGGGCACAAGTGGAGCTATTGTTGTAGCTAAAAATAACGCTACTCACGCCGCACTATCTGCTCAGTTAAGTGATAAAAGCATGGGCAGAATTTATCTTGCGCTCACAAATTTAGCACTTAAAGAAAAATGCATAGTCGATCGCCCTATCGGAAGAAATAGCTCAAATAGGCTAAAAAGGGCTATTGTTAGTGGGGCAAAAGAGGCAAAAAGCGCATTTTTAAATTTAATTTCAAATGATGGCGTAAATTTGATAGCTGCAAAGCTTTTTACTGGCAGAACTCATCAGATAAGAGTGCATCTTTCTTCGATAAATCGATATATTTTGGGTGATGATTTATACGGATTTAAGAGCGAAAAAGGTAAAATAAATAGAGTTATGCTTCATGCTTATATGCTCTACTTCATTCATCCCAGAAGTGGCGAGATGGTTGAGTTTATAGCACCTTTGTATGAAGATTTTAAAAATTTATTAGAGAAAAAAATAACCAAGGAGTTACTTGATGAAAAAATTTGCCCTAGCTCTCTTAGTGCCGCTTTTTGCGATCATCCTAGCTGGTTGTGGCTCAAAAGTTCCGACTCAACAAAGCGCGTCGCTACCAACTATAAATAACTTTTTAACCATAGCTGACACGACTGAGATTGGCTTTGAATGGACTCCGATTAATGATGAAAATGTGCTTGGCTACTATCTTTATAGGCTAAACCCAAGCGATAATAAATTTTTTGTTGTTGGTCATATAAATGACCGTTATGCAACGCATTATGTCGATAGGGATTTGGCGCCAGAGACCACATATTCGTATCAGATTAGAAGCTACTCAAGCAATGCGGTTTCGCCAGCTAGCCAAACCGTAAAGGTTGCTACAAAACCACTTTTAAATTCTGTCCCATTTGTACAAGCTATAAATGGACTTCCAAATAGAGTAAAGCTTATCTGGCGCCCACATCCAGATAACAGCGTCATAAGCTATGTGATAAAAAGAGCTGACGCAAAGTCTAGTGATTTTAGTGAAGTTGCAGAGGTTAAGGGCAGACTTAGTGCCGAATTTATCGATCAAAAAGTAAAGCCTGGTAACACATACAGATACACGGTGCATGTAAAAACTGCACAAAAAACGCTCTCAAAACCAAGCGAGATAGTTACAGCAACAACAAAGGAGTTACCCTAAGGGGGTAAAAAATATAGTAGCAAGCAAAAACGCCCCAAAAAAGATCATACTAACTTGGGATAGTGTGAGTTTTGATGACTTTTCGCACTATAATATATATAGGACTTCAAGTAAATTTTTACCATATTCGCATATCGCAAAAGTTAGTGGCAACAGTTATGAAGACCTTGTAAATGATAATGGTGTTACGATGTATTATAAAATAACTGTTGTAGATAAAGATGAGCTTGAAAGCTTAAGGCAGGATGAAGGTATTGTTGGCATGACGCTTGGCGAACCAGCTGCACCAGTACTAATATCAGCAAATTTTGATGGTAGCAGCATATATCTTTCTTGGAGTGAGGTTGCTAGAGCAAATTCTTATACGATAGTACGAAGCGGTGGTACAGACAAAAAGATAAATGGCATTAATGCAACTACCTACACAGATACAGCTTTGCAGCAGGGTCAAAGTTATGAGTATAAGATAATGGCGGTTGATGAATACGGTATCACATCAAAAGCCTCAAACACTATAAAAGTAAGTACAAAATAATGCCAAATTTCATAGCAAAAAAACTAAAACCCATAAAATATCCTTTTGCAAAAGATCAAGTAGGGTTGCTTTGGGAGGTTAAAGGTAGAAACGAAAAGCTTATTTGCGCCCAAAGCTTGGGAGAGACATTTTTTATAACTTTAAAACAAAAAAGTGATGGAAATTTTGTTGTAAAAGGTGATAAGCTAAGTAAGCCAGCAAGAATCTCATCTCTTCAAAAGGCACTTTGTTTTTATAAAGACAACCTAGCGGATGATATACTTAGTGAAGCTATACAAAACAAGAGCAAAAAAGAGCCTCAAAAGCTTGCAAGTGTTGTTGAAGGCGATAAAATTTTAGAGCTTTTAGATTTTATCAAAAACTATGATAAAATTTTTATAGAGATAGGTTTTGGCTCTGGAAGGCACTTGCTTTTTCAGGCTAAAAATAACCCACATGCCCTATTTATTGGTATAGAAGTTTATAAGCCAAGCATAGAGCAAGTAAGCAAGCTTGCAAGTGTTCAAAATTTACAAAATATCAAGCTTTTAAATACCGATGCAAGGCTATTTTTATCACTTGTTGGCTCAAATATTATAGATAGAATTTACCTGCATTTTCCAGTTCCATGGGATGATAGCCCACATCGCCGTGTGGTTTCATCTGAGTTTGCCACAGAGTGTGAGCGTGTGCTAAAAGTGGGTGGTGTTTTTGAGCTTAGAAGCGACAGTAAGATGTATGTTGATTTTACTTGTGCGACTTTTTTGGAGCTAAGAAATTCAAAAATTTCAATACAAAAAAATGTCGATCTTGAAGTCTCAAGTAAATATGAAGACCGCTGGAAGAGCCAAGATAAGGATATTTTTGACCTATTTTATACAGCTAAAAGTCAAAGTGATGAGTTGGTTGCGCTTGATGATATGGTTTTTTTAGATATTTATGATACTAAAAAAGTAATACAAAGCTTTAAAAATGAGACGATAAAATGCGATGATTTTTTTGTCCATTTTGAAGAAATTTATCATAATGAAAACGGCATCGTAGTCATTAGGGTTGCGTTTGGATCGTTTAATAAACCAGAGCATAGCTTTATAAAATTTGAAGATAAAAAATGTGAGTACTTTATAAAAAAACCACTTTTAACGCGTACAAATTTGCAAGCACATGAGAAGATAAAGGAAATTTTAGTAAAATGCAAAGCATAATACAAGCCAGAAATTTGATGCTCTCATACGAACATGAAGAGATTATTATAAAAGATGCGAATTTTGATATTAGAAAAAACGACTTTGTGTTTATCACTGGAAAAAGCGGAAGCGGTAAATCAACGCTTTTAAAATCACTTTACGGAGAGATAGTGCCTAGGGCGGGCGCGCTTGAGGTTTGTTTAAACTCATTGATAGACATTAGTGAGAAAAATTTAAATAAAGTAAGACAAAAAATAGGTATCATCTTTCAAAATTACCGTCTTATAAATGAGTGGAGCGTAGAGAAAAATGTTATGCTTCCGTTAATCATAAAAGGAATTTCTCAAAGCACCTGCAAAGCCCAAGCTGCAAAACTTCTAAATCATGTAAATATGCTTCATAAAGCACACAAGTATCCACTTGAGTTAAGTGGTGGCGAACAGCAGAGGGTAGCCATGGCTAGGGCTTTAGCACATAATCCAGACATCTTGCTTTGCGATGAGCCAACGGGCAACCTTGATGAGTACTCTAGCGATGTTATATGGTCGCTTCTAAACTCAGCAAAAGAGTATCTTGGAACTACTATAGTTGTTGTTACGCACCATATTCCAACCACGCTTCGCATACCTTACCGCCATTTTGTTATAAATGATGGAGATGTTAATGAGATCGCTTAAAAACAACATTGGATTTATCCTGGCATTAGTAGCTATTTTAGCTAGCATACAATTTAGTTTTCTTTCAAATACGGTCGTTAAAAACTACGAGCAACTCATGGCAAACGACTATAATATAGTACTAGTAACAACAAAAGAGATAGATGAAAATTTTATCCGACCGATAGTCCCAACTTTTAGATCGCTTGAAAATTTAGGAACTCAAAAGATTATTGAGCGCCTTTCAAATGACATCTCATCTAAAAATTTATCAATACTACAAAACACATTGCCAAAATTTTACTCCCTTAAACTAAATTCCTTTCCAAGCACTGAGTATATGAAGGAAATTCGTTCAAAGCTTTTAAAACTAGATGGCATTACAAAGATCGAGACTTTTTCAAAAACACACGATAAAGTTTATAAAATTTTAAACATAACACGCACTCTTTCGTATGTATTTATGGGACTTATAGCAGTTATTGGCACGCTTTTAATGGCAAGACAGATAAGCCTTTGGATATATCAAAATAAGGAGCGTATCGAGATTATGAGCCTTTTTGGGGCATCTTTTATGTTAAAAAGTGCTGTGCTTTATAAAAGTGCTGTGCTTGATGCTATCATCGCGACCATTGCTGTTGTTTGTTTGTTTGAGTTTTTGCCAAATTTCTCGCAAGTAGCAAGTATGGTTTCACAAATAGACATTGTGTTACCTTCCATTATGCTTGAGGAGGCGTTTGTGCTTGCTGGTGTGGCCTTTTTGCTTAGCATGTTTGTTGTTAGTGTAGTAATGGCGAAGGCTAAGTAAGTTGAATAAGAAATTTCTAGTACTCATTCTACTTTCTTGTGCCTTGCTTGGTGCGCCTAGCACAAAAGAAAAGATTAGTGACTCAAAAAAGACGCTAAGATCAAGCGAAAAGATGAGTTTGCAACTAAATAAAAAACTTGACGAGCTTGCTAGCGACATCATAAATGGGGATAAAAATTTAAAAAATATAAATGCAGATATCGCTAAGCTCAAAACTCAAATTTCAGTTCTTGAAGGTAATGCGACTGAAGCAAACAAAGAGCTTAAAGAGCTAACATCACAAAACAAAGATCTTATGCAAACACAAAAAGAGATAGAGCAAAACATCGTGCGTATCATAGCTGAGGACTTTTCGCTCGATCTTATCTTAGATGATCAAGGTGTTAGTGAGAGCGAGGAGAGCATAGTCGCAACTCAAATTTTGGCTAAGTTAAACAATGTCTTAAGAGATGATTTTAAAAAGATGGCAAAAGACTATGAGGCTACATTAAATTTGATCAAAAATAAATCTGACAAAATAAACAAGATAGAAGACAGCATAAAAGAGTATAAAAGCAAGCAGTCTGAGCTGCTAAGTCTTAGCGATAGGCAAAAAAGCACTCTTGAAAATTTGCGCCGAGATAAGGAAATTTATACTAAAAAGCTAGCAAAACTTCAGTCTCAACAAGATGAGATAAGAAAGACACTTGAAGAGCTTTCTATCATCGCAAAGCGTGAAGATGAAGAGGCTGCTAGAGCTAAAGAACAAGCGGCTGCAGCCAAAAAAGCTGATAGTTCTGATAGCGTAAGGCAGGTGGGTTCTGGATATCAAAAAAGTACTGTTAAGCGCTATACTGGTGCAAAGACTATCGCCCCACTTGATAATTATACAGTAAAGCAAAAATTTGGTAACTATGTTGATCCGATTTATAATATCAAAATTTTTAATGAGTCTGTTGTGCTACGCTCGAACACCCCAGACGAAAAGGTAAAAAGTGTCTTAAATGGAAAAGTTGTTTTTGCTAAACAAACTCCACTACTTGAAAATGTTGTCATTGTTGAAAATGAGAATAATATACACACCATCTATGCTCACCTTAGTCATATCGCGCCAAATATAAAAGTCGGCACAAGAGTGCAAAAGGGCGCAATAATAGGACGCATTAGAGATGAGCTAACTTTTGAAGTTACGCAAAAAAATTACCACATTGATCCACTCGAACTTATCGGCGGAAAGTAACGATATTAGCCGCTTTTAAAGCTTTTTTTGGTAAAATTGGCAAAATTTAAGGAGTAAGATATGGGCAAGAAAAAGCGTGTTTTGGTAAAATTTTCAGGTGAAGCTTTGGCTGGTGCAAATGGTTTTGGTATAGACAGCTCGATACTAAAATTTATAGCTGATGAGATAAAAAGTTTAATAGAAGCTGGCATAGAGGTTGGTATAGTCATTGGTGGTGGCAACATTATCCGTGGCGTAAGTGCTGCAAAAGATGGAATTATAAGACGAACAAGTGGTGATCACATGGGTATGCTAGCAACCGTTATAAACTCAATAGCTATGCGTGAAGCTTTGGAGCGTAGTGGGCTTGATGTGCGCGTTCAAAGCGCTATAAAGATGGAGGCTATCTGTGAAACATTTATTGTTGGCAGAGCTAACCGTCATTTAGAAAAAAATAGAGTCGTGATATTTGCTGCTGGTACGGGCAATCCTTTCTTCACAACAGATACTGCAGCTACTTTACGAGCGATTGAGATTGGTTCAAATATGATTATTAAAGCTACAAAAGTAGATGGAGTTTATGATAGAGATCCAAATAAATTTGATGATGCAAAGTTATTAAAATCACTAAGCTACGAGCAGGCTATGCAAGATGATATAAAAGTTATGGATGATACCGCTATAGCGTTAGCAAAAGATAATTCACTGCCGATCTTAGTTTGTAACATGTTTAAAGAGGGTAATCTTTTACGCATTATACAAAACGAAGAAAATGCAGCTTATTCAATCGTAAAATAAAATTTAAAGGAAAAAAAATGAGAACAGAACAAATAACAGCAAGAGCACTAAAACAAGTTGGAGATGACAGATATAAGCTTTCGCTTATCGTTGCAAAGCGTGCTGAGGCACTTGCTAATGGCGCAAATGTTTTGGTCGCGTCTGATACAAGCAAGATGAAATTTGCAGACATTGCGCTACTTGAAGTGGCTGAAGGCAAGATCGGCTTAGAGGCATTTGTTGAAGAAAAATAACATCTTTATAGATGAACTAATCGAAGAGATAAGACTTTGTCGTAGCGTTCAGGCGGCTAAGGAGCTTCTTTTTTCACTGTTTCCTGTTTCTGCTCAAGTAGAAAAGGCGATAGATTATTGTGTTACTTCGCATGCAGGACAGTATAGAAAGAGTGGCGAGCCTTATGCTATACACCCCATCTTAGTCTCATCGATTGTTGCTTATATGGGTGGTGATGAAGATATGCTTATGGCTGCTATCTTGCACGATGTTGTTGAAGATACGAGCGCAGAGCTATCTGATATTAGAGCTGATTTTGGCGATGGGGTAACAAAGCTTGTTGAGGGGCTTACAAAGATTGTTAGTATCCGCGAGGATAAGCTCGCAAGCTCTGATAGCAACGAACGCTTGGCAAACTCGGCACTAACTTTTCGTCGTATGCTTCTTATATCTATAGAAGATGTACGAGTTTTAGTCGTAAAACTTTGTGATAGACTGCATAATATGCTAACGCTTCAGGCTTTAAAACCTGAAAAACAAAAGCGTATAGCCGAAGAGACGCTTATGGTTTATGCACCCATAGCCCATAGACTTGGAATTTCGTCTATAAAAAATTTACTTGAAGATCTGAGTTTTAGATATGTTTTGCCACAAGAGTATGAAAAAATAGATAGTTACTTAAATGAGCATAAGCAGCAACTTGCACTTAAGCTTAACGCATTTTACGACAAAGTCTCAGTGCTTTTACTGCAAAATGGTTTTAGTGACGGTAGTTTTGAGATACAAAAACGCATAAAACACCACTACTCTATCTATCTAAAAATGCAACGCAAGGGTATCTCTATCGAAGAGGTACTTGACTTATTGGCGATTAGAATTTTGGTCAATGACCCACAAAGCTGTTATCTTGCGCTTGGGAATTTGCATATAAATTTTAGTCCTCTCATATCAAGATTTAAAGACTATGTGGCACTTCCAAAGCAAAACGGCTACCAGACGATACATACAACGATATTTGATGATAAAAGTATATTTGAAGTACAAATCAGAAGCTATGATATGCACAAAACAGCAGAATACGGTGTCGCCGCCCACTGGAAGTATAAAAACGGAAAAGAGGGTTTGTTAAATCCAAAGCTTGACTGGTTAAGCGACATAAGTATGCAAAATGAGGCTGAGAATAACCCAGAAGAGCTTTATGAGTATGCAAAAGATAGCCTTTATATCGAAGATATAGCTGTTTATTCGCCAAAAGGTACGATATTTACCCTGCCAAGAGGTGCGACCGCGCTTGATTATGCCTATGAGGTGCATACTCAGATTGGACTTTACGCAAAAGAGGCTTACATAAATCGAGTAAAAATGCCCCTTTTAACTGAGTTAAAAAATGGCGACATAGTTCGTATAGTAACTGATGATGAGCCAAAGTACCGATGTTCGTGGATCAGTAGCGTTCGCACAGGAAAAGCCAGGGCTACTATTCGTTCTTACTGCAAGCAAAAGATAAAAGATATTAATCACAACGCTGCCGTTGATATTTTGGTAAATATATTTGATGTACCAAAAGCAAAAGTTTTGCAATGGTGCGAGAATGAAAATTTAACTAAAAAATTACACAAGATAGCAACAGATTCGGTATTTTTAAAAGATGTTGTGAGTATGCTTAAAAAAAATGTGCGTAAAGAGCGCCCATTTTTACTAGGACTTGGTGATAAATATGAGGTAAAAAAACAAAAATTTGAAAATATTGTGATATACTCAAACCATAAAATTTCTAATGTCGAGTTTGATTATTGTTGCAATCCAAAAAGGGGCGATAGTATCATAGGCTTTCAGTATGGACATAGTGTGAGCGTACATCACAAGCTTTGCGAGCGTTCAGCAAAGCTGATGGAGCAAGGTGTGCCGATGATATTTGTAAAATGGACAAGAAATGCTCCTCATCGCTACAAAATCATCTTAAATTTAGAAAATCGTAAGGGTGCGTTGGCTGAGTTTTTGACCTACTTAGCAAGGCTTGATGTAAATTTAGCGACCATTAAACTAAATGAGAGTACTGATGTAGCTGGTGAGCTTTTTGTGATGAGTGTTGAGATTGCTGAAAATATCGATGCAAACGATGTTCGTGATAAGCTTAGAGATCGTTTTAAGGTTATTGACTTTGTGTCATTAAATGATCCCTATCATAATAACTAAAAGGAGAGAAAATGGCTGACTTGTCTAAGATAATGCAAGAGATAAAACGCGGTGTTGCCGAGATGATAGATGAGCAACGCGTTGAGAATTTGATAAAAAATTTTTATGAAAAGGGTGAAAATTTCTACATCAAAGCTGGCTTTGATCCAACAGCTCCAGACCTTCATTTAGGGCATTCTGTTATTTTAACCAAAATGGCACTTTTGCAAAAGCACGGAGCGATTATCCAGTTTTTAATAGGCGATTTTACAGGACAAATCGGCGATCCAAGTGGCAAGTCAGTAACTAGAAAAAAGCTAGACCGCGAAACTGTTATGAAAAATGCTAAGACCTATGAAGAGCAGGTTTTTAAAATTTTAGATCCAAACAAAACTAAGGTCATGTTTAACTCAACTTGGTGTAACGAGCTAGGCGCTGCTGGCGTTATAGAGCTTACTAGCACATTTCCAGTAGCTAGAATGCTAGAGCGTGATGACTTTGAAAAACGCCTAAAAGCAGGCACTCCGATAAGTATAAGCGAGTTTATGTATCCACTACTTCAAGGATATGATAGCGTCGCGATGAAGTGTGATATCGAGATGGGTGGAACGGATCAGAAATTTAACCTACTCATGGGGCGCACCCTTCAGCGCGTTTATAATGTTGGCAAAGAGCAAGCTGTCATCATGATGCCACTTCTTGAGGGACTTGATGGTGCAAATAAGATGAGCAAAAGCTTGGGTAATTACATCGGCGTGACAGATAATGCAAATGATATGTTTGCTAAAACTTTAAGCATATCAGATGAGCTTATGTGGCGCTGGTATGAGCTACTTAGCGCAAAGTCAAATGATGAGATTTTAGCCCTTAAAACAGCCGTTGAAAAAGGCGAGTACCATCCTAAAAAGGCAAAAGAGGACCTTGCTTTTGAGATCACAGCTCGCTATCATGATGAAGCAGCAGCCCAAAAGGCAAGAGATGAGTTTAATAGCGTGCATGCAAGTGGCGAATTGCCAAGTGATATGCCTTGTTTTGAGATGAGCGCGCCTGCTTGGATAGTGGAGGCTCTTAGTATGTGCAAGCTAACTCCAACAAACTCACAAGCGCGCAGAGATATCGCAGCAAACGCTGTTAGCATAGATCAGCAAAAGATAAAAGATGAGCAGCTTAAGCTTGAGGCAGGCGAATATGTCTTGCAAGTAGGCAAGAAAAAATTTGCAAAACTAAAGGTAAAATAATGCAACTTCAGCCAGTAAAAATAGGTCAATATGAGATAAAAATTCCAATCATTCAAGGTGGCATGGGGCTTGGTATCAGCTGGGATAAGCTTGCTTCAGCAGTTAGCATAGAAGGCGCGCTTGGTGTTATAAGCTCAGTCGGTACTGGACATTATGAAAACCGCGCTCATATCAGCAAAGAGTTAAATTTAAAGCCACTAGGCAGTGAAAATTTTTACTCTCGTGAAGGCTTAAAAGCCATCATAGACAATGCTCGCAAAAGGTGTGGGGATATGCCGTTAGGAGTAAATATAATGTATGCGGCAAATGATTATGCAAGGGTTGTAAAAGATGCCTGTGAAGCTGGTTTTAATATCATTATTTCAGGTGCGGGTCTTCCTACAAATTTGCCTGAATTTACGCAAAATTTTAAACATGTAGCTTTAGTTCCCATAGTAAGTTCTGCAAAAGCTCTTAAAATCATCTGCAAACGCTGGCAGCAACGCTACAATCGCTTACCAGATGCAGTTGTGCTTGAAGGTCCGCTAAGCGGCGGTCATCAAGGTTTTACATATGAGCAGTGCTTAGATCCTGAGTATCAGCTTGAAAAGCTAATCCCTCAAGTAAAGGCTGAGATAAAAGAGTGGAGCGACTTTCCATTGTTTGCAGCGGGCGGAATTTGGGATAAAGAGGATATCAAAAAGGCTATTAAGCTTGGTGCAGATGGCGTTCAAATGGGTACGCGGTTTATAGGCACACATGAATGCGATGCACATGAAAATTTAAAACAAATGCTAATAGAGGCAAAAGAGGAGGATATAAAGCTGATAAAAAGTCCGGTTGGCTATCCAGCTCGTGGTATAAATACAAATTTATTTTCCCTTATAGAAAAGAAGCTAGCACCAAAAATTCAGTGTATCAGCAACTGTGTAGCCCCATGCCAGCGTGGTAAAGAGGCAAAAGAGGTTGGGTATTGTATCGCGGATCGTTTATTTGATGCTTTTAGTGGCATAAAAGAGACAGGTCTGTTTTTTACTGGATCAAATGGATATAAATTAAAAGAGATTATAAGTGTAAAAGAGCTTATAAAAAAGCTTACTCATGGTGAAAATGCGTAAAATTTTTGTCCTTTTACTAATGGCTTTGTCGCTATTTGCTAACTCTGCTATTGAAAGATTTGATGCTAGTTTTGATGGTGGCTCAAAAAATGTAAAGACAAAAATTCATGAGGATCTTAAAAAGCTTTATATGAACGCTATTTTAAAAAGCGATAATGCTTTAAAAATGCAAGCTCTTACCCGCCTTATTCAAAGTTCAAAGGCACTTGGGTTAAATTCTAGTGGCTATGAAAATGATCTAAAAAAACTAGGTGGTCGCGCAAGTGATACAAAAAACTCTAGTCAAAGTAAGTCGCCCAACTCTAGTCAGATTTATTTGCTTAGCGCCAGCAAGGGAGATAATGTTTTAAATTTAAAATTTAATCAAGAAATTTCCTCAAATGAGCTTAAAATTTTTACCCTAAATAACAACAATAAATACCGAAATGTCATAGATATAAAGGGCGTTTTAAATGGCAAAGGTCTTACTTATAAAAACTTTTTAGTTGATGAGATACGCATAAGTCAATTTGACAAAAGTACGGTTCGCATAGTATTTAGCGATACATCTCAAAGTAATATTGATATACAAGTTGCTGGAAATATGCTTATTTTAACAAATAAAGAATTTGTAAATAATGCAAAGCAAAGTAGTTCTATAAAGGATAAAGCCGTAACAAAACCAAAGCAGCAAAGCCAGACAAAACAAGCTCCTTTAGCCATAAATTCAAACAAAAAGATACCCTCTCTTGTGGTTGTCATAGACCCTGGACATGGGGGCAATGATCCTGGGGCAGTAAATGGAAATTTAAAAGAAAAAATAGCCGTCTTAGCAGTTTCAAAAAAACTTGCTAAGGAGCTTCAAAAGCAAGGACACAAGGTCTATTTTACTAGAAGCACAGATATTTTTATAAATCTTCGTTCAAGGACAAAATTTGCAAACGACAAGATGGCTGATCTTTTCATCTCAGTGCATGCAAATGCCGCTCCAAATGCCACCAAAGCTAAAACTATGGATGGTATCGAGACATTTTTCCTCTCGCCAGCACGCTCTGAGCGTAGTAAAAATGCCGCTGCACTTGAAAATAAATCTGACATTGAAGAGATGAATTATTTCTCTCAGCAAACATTTTTAAATTTCTTAAACCGTGAAAAGATCATCGCTTCAAATAAACTAGCTATCGATGTTCAGCGTGAGTTATTAAAAAATACTAGAGCAAGATATAAGGGAGTGAGTGATGGTGGTGTAAGAGAGGCACCTTTTTGGGTGCTTGTAGGTGCGCTTATGCCAGCAGTTTTAGTAGAGATAGGCTATATAACACATCCAGTTGAAGGACCTAGATTGTATGAGGATGCATATCAAGATGCCCTTGCAAAGGGTATCGCTGACGGTGTAGCGGCATATTTTCGAAACAACAAATTTTAGACACAAAGATGAAAAAGCCACGGCTAAGTTTTAAGGGTGATACAGCTTACAGTGAGGATTTTGACGACATTTATTTTAACACTGACGGTGCAAGGGCCGAGAGTGAATATGTCTTTGCTAGCGCAGTTGATGAAATTTGGGATAATCAAGATATTTTTATCGTAGCTGAGCTTGGCTTTGGTGCTGGGCTAAATTTTTTAAACCTTTGTCAAAAATTTAAAAATAGCCACAAAAAACTACACTTTGTAAGCATAGAGGCGTTTTTGATGGATGCTAAAGATATGGTTGAAATCTATGCTAAACTTGGCACGCTAAAACGAGATGCTACTCGCCTTTCAAAGCTGTTACCACCCCGAGTTTCTGGCATTCATCGTATAAATTTTACCTCAAATATAACACTTGATCTTTGCCTTGGCGATGCAAGCTTGATGCTTAAAGAGCTGGATTTTCAAGCTGATGTTTGGTTTTTAGATGGATTTGCACCGAGTAAAAATGAAACAATGTGGAGTATTGAAATTTTTAATCATATAGCTCGTCTTAGTAGAGTAAAAGCTATTGCTAGAACATACTCTTGCGCAAAAATCGTGCGTGAAAATTTTGCCTTATCTGGTTTTTTATTAGAGCTTCGTAAGGGTTATGCAAAAAAGCGCCAGATGAGTCATGCTGTACTAAATGAAAAGAGCAAGCTTATCAAAGAGCCATATTTTAGCCGTCCTAAGCCTTCAAATGGTAAAAATGTACTGATAATAGGCGCTGGTGTTGCTGGGTGTGTGAGCGCGTTTATGCTTAGTGCTCTTGGTTTTAAAACTACTATCGCAGAGATGCATGAAGAGCTAGCCACAAATGGCTCTGGTAACCACTGTGGCATACTTGTTCCGCTTTTAACAAAACCAGATGTAAATCTTGGTCGTATGCATATAAATGCCTTTTTGCAAGCTGTAAATTTTTATAAAAATACAATGAGTAAAAAAGAGATAGAATTTAACGGCGCTTGGGAATTTGCTTTTGATGATACGCTAAAAAGTAGATATTTTCTGCATAAGGGAGTAAATGATGAAATTTTTTCTTTTGATATGATGGCAAGGCCCTATCCAGCGGTATTTATCAAAGATGGAGCAACTGCTCGCCCTAAAAAGATGTGTAAGATAGCAGCTCGTGGGCAAAATATACTTTTTAAGCACCGATATATAAGTCATAAACACCTTAAAAATGGTAAAATAAGTGTTAAATTTGATAAACAAAAGAGTGTGCAAACAGATATTTTGATCTTTGCAACAGGTAGTCATAGTGTGCAAATTTTTAAAAACCTACCTATAAGCTCGGTGCGAGGTCAAGTAACTCATGTCGATGAGATACTTGATATATCGGCTGCACTGAGTGCAAAAGGTTATATCACGCCAGCCAAAGATGGTATTCAAGTGGCGGGTGCAACATACTCTAGAAATGAAATTTATGACCTGCCAAGAGATGGTGATGATGCTGAAAATTTAGAAAAAATAAGCGAGTTTTTAAGTCAAGATTTATCTCAAAAAATACAAAAAAATGACCTTAGTAAGGTAGAGATTTTAGGCTCAAGAGTAGGGTATAGAAGCTATAGTTCAGATCGTTTTCCTATTATAGGAGCATTGCATGATGAGGCAGCTTATATGCGTGATTTTGGTGATCTTTTTTGGAGCAAGAAAAAGCCAAGTGCCTTAAGGGCTAGCTATGAGCCAAATGTTTTTGTAAATTTTGCTCATGGTTCAAGAGGGCTTGGTACGGCTGTTCTTGGAGCGACACTGCTTTGTGATTTAATAACTGGCAGACCTCTTTGTATAGAAAAGTCTCTATTTAACGAGCTACACTCTGCTAGATTTTTAGTACGAAAGTTAAAAAAGGGGATAAAGGGGTAAATTTACCACCTTATATTTAAGAAAATAAAATTACTTTAAAAGCATTGTTTTTAAAATGCGTTTGCCAATCTCAACGCCTGGCTGATCGTAGGTGTTGATGCCCAGCATTATACCAGTAGCTGAAGTTAGTAGCTCATAGTAGTAGATGAGATATCCTATGTGCCACTCATCAAGCCTGTCAAGCTCTATAACATCGACACTTAATCCCTCTTGCACAAGAGCTTTTATGGTTGAATCGCACTGCATATTAAGTAGCTCTGCAAGTTCAAGTCCAGACACAAAGTCACAGCCTTCAAGTCCAGAAAGTGAGGTATTTGGAATTTTTATAGCCTCATTTTGTGCTATTTTTATAAAAGTTATTGTTTTATCTTTCATTCCGTCCATTATGAGTTGTAAAAAGCTATGTTGGTCACGACTCCCAATAAGTCCAATAGGTGTTCGTCCAACACGCTTATATCCCTTTTTCTTACCCAGGCTTTCTGCCCAAAGCTGGACATACCAGTCATTAAATTCAAAAAAGCGATCAGAGTAGCTAAAGATGACATTTATATGAGCATTTATGTGTGTAGCGTAGTGATAAGCCTTTGCGACTAGACTCTCATCACCTTCCTTTATATAGCGTGTTTGACATGCCTTTGCACCATCTAAAATAGCTCTTGCATTGTATCCACAAAGCATAAGTGGAACTATGCCAATCGCACTTAGAACACTAAAGCGACCGCCAACATTTTCTGGGATGTTAAAAACTGGTAAGTTTTTACTTTTTGCGTAGACCTCTAGGCTTGTATTTGGGTCTGTTATGACCATAAAATTTTTAGACATATCGCTTGGTTTATAAAGTTCTAATATACATTTAAATAAGCTTATGGTTTCTATTGTGGTGCCTGATTTTGAGCTTATGATAAATAGAGTTTCACTAAAATTAATCTTGTTAGTAACGCTTAAAAATGTATGCGGATCTACATTATCAAGGAAAAAAAGCTCTCTTTTTGGCTCTTTTACATCAAGCATGGTATGTATAGCTTTTACTCCAAGACTACTTCCGCCAATGCCTACAAGTACGATATTTTTTATATTATAAAGGTTTTTTTCGTACTCTTTTGTCTGTTCTAAAATTTCAGCTGCGATTGATGGAAGATGGTAGTACCCAACCTCACCACTTGCAAACTCATCGTTTATACGAGTAACAAAAGCAGATATATCAGCACTTTTAGCAAGGTTAAAAAAAAAGTTATTTTTGACCATATTCTTTTTCATAAAAGTAGTTTGTTGCTTCTACAAAGCCATCGATAGAACCACAGTCAAATCTCCTGCCTTTAAATTTATATGCTAAAACCATACCCTGCTTAGCCTGTGTTTTTAGGGCGTCAGTGATTTGAATTTCGCCATTTTTCCCTGGCTCTGTTCTTTCTAATATATCAAAAATATCTGGCGTTAAGATATATCTGCCAATTATTGCTAAGTTACTTGGTGCATTATCAGGCTCTGGCTTTTCAACCATATCATCAACCATTATGAGATCATCCTCGATATTTCGCCCACTTATAACTCCATAGCTTCTTGTTGCATCCATAGGAACTTCCATTACGGCAACTATACTACATCGGTAGCGCTCGTAAATTTTAACCATCTGAGAAAGGACATTTTCCCCGTGTTCATTTATGCAAAGATCATCTGCTAATATCACACCAAAGGCTTCGTCACGCACAAGTGTCTTTCCAGTATATATAGCGTGCCCAAGGCCTCTCATCTCATTTTGTCTAGTAAATGAAAATTTACAGCTATCCATAAGGGCGCGAATATCAGCAAGTAGCGGATCTTTATTTGTGCCGGCTATTTGATGTTCAAGTTCATAGCTAATGTCAAAATAATCCTCCAAAGCTCTCTTGCCACGCCCAACAACAAACGCCATACTGTCCATGCCAGCCTCGCGTGCCTCATCAACACCATAATGTACTAACGGTTTTGTAAGTATAGGAAGCATCTCTTTTGGTAAAGATTTAGTCGCTGGCAAGAAGCGAGTGCCATATCCTGCAGCTGGGAAAAGGCAAGTTTGTATCATTTTTATCCTTAACTTTGTTTTTTATTATTTTACTATTCTATGCTTAAAAAAGCCCGCTTGTCGATGTTAAATTTTACTATTTTACCAGTTGTGAGCTCCTCTTTTTTGATACGAGTAGCCTCTATAACACACTTTATCAAAAAGTCGCCAGCCTTTATCTTAACAAGGGCGTTTTTACCATAGTAAAGAGAGACTGAGTGTAATATACCGCTAAAATTTGCATTTGGTTGGTTTATATGGACTAAATTTTGATTTATAGCGACTTTCTTTGAATTTTGTAAATTTTGTGGCAAAACAAGGCTAAATTCACCAAAATTTATCACACCATTAATTGCTTCATATATATTTTTTAACTCAAATTCACTAATCCGTCCATTGTGTAAAAATACACTCTCATCACTTATTGCACTTAACCACTTTTCATCATGGCTTGCGATGATGAAATTTGACTCCCACTCCTTTTTAGCATATTCGATGGCTTTACTAAAAAGACGAGCCGTGCTTAAATCAACGGCATTTGTAGGCTCATCAAGTAAATTTAATCTAGCTCTTAGGCTTAAAAGCAGGGCAAATGCCACGCGTTTATTTTGCCCTGAGCTTAGCTCAAAGTGCCTCTTCTCTAAAAAACTCTCATCAAGCCCTACAAGCGACAGCGTTTCTTGCGTTCGCTCATTAAATTTATCTTGCGCTCCCACGCTTTTTAGGGCAAATTTAAAATTTTCTCGTACACTTCTTTTTAAAAGGCTTGGTTCTGGTAGCATGATGGCTATGTTTTTTAGTTCATTTTGACTCATTTTAGATACGGTCTTACCCCAAATTTTTACACTGCCACTTTTTGGTTTTAAAAGCCCAGCTATACACTTTAAAAGTGTGCTTTTGCCACTTCCGTTTGAGCCACAAAGCGCAGTTGTTATATTTGTATTTATAAACAAACTATTAATATCAAGCACATCAAAGTTTTTGTATTGAAATTTTAGATCTGAAATTTCTATCATCTATCTAGCCTTTTTAGTGCATGAATTAATAAATTTACGCCAAAAGCTATGGCGATTAACACAAGGGCTAGAGCGATACCCATGTTAAATTCGCCCTTACCTGTTTCTAGTGAGATGGCGGTTGTGATGGTGCGGGTAAAATACTTTATATTTCCGCCTATTAGCATAGCTACACCAACTTCAGCAACGATGCGCCCATAAGCAGTGGCAACAACCACCATAAGCGAGTAGCGAAGCTCATAAAGCACACACAGTGCGCATTCAAGTGGCTCTAGGCGGTAGGACATTATAGTTAGGCGGTGCTTTTCATCCATATTTTCAACTACGCTAGCACTTAGTGAAACGATAATGGGTAGTGCTAGTACAAACTGTCCGAGCATTACGGCTTTTAGGGTAAAAAGTAGCCCTAGTTCTCCAAGTGGTCCATTTCTCGTGATAAAGGCGTAGATAATAAGTCCGATGGCAACTGTTGGCATTGCAAGCATGGTATCGCTAATAAGCCTTAATGCCTTAAACCCAGCAAATTTGTAAAATCCTAAAATAAAACCTATCGGAAGTCCTAATAAAAGTGCTAAAATGATTGATACGCTAGAGCTTTTAAGTGTGGCAAATATAGCTGAGTAAGTTGATTCGTCCCCGTTAAAAAGCAGTCCAAAAGCACTTAAAATTCCATCTAAAATGAAATCCAAGAAAATTCCTTTTATATGTATTATTATATTAACTTAATATGCTATAATAGCAGAAAATTTTTAAAACCAACCCAAATACAAGGAGAGAATATGAAAAAAATTTTACTTAGTTCGCTAGTTTTGGCTTCTGCGATGTTTGCAGCTGACACCGACTTAAACATGGCTACAACTACAAGCACAGCTGACACTGGCTTGCTAGATGCGATGGTAGAGGTTTATAAGGCTGATACTGGCGTGGATGTGAAATTTACAGCTGTTGGCACAGGTGCGGCACTAAAACTAGGACAAGACTGCAACGCTGATATACTTTTCGTGCATTCACCAAAAGTAGAAAAAGAATTTGTTGAAAAAGGTTACGGCGTAGAGCGCAAGCCTGTAATGTATAACGACTTTGTTTTAATCGCAGATAGGTCAATCGCAGATAAATTTAAAGGCAAAGATCTAAAAGCTTCACTTGAGCTAATCAAAGCTGAAAATATCAAATTTGTATCACGCGGTGATAAATCAGGCACAGATAATAAAGAAAAAGGTCTATGGAAAAAAGCTATTGGCGAAGTGCCTGAAAAAGATGGCTTTTACACTCAAATCGGTCAAGGCATGATAGCTACTATCAATGCAGCCGCTGAGCAAAAAGGCGTAACTCTAACAGACCGTGGTACATATATAAAATATGAAAGCAACAAAAATGGCAACCCTGAAATGGTCATCATCAATGAAGGCGACAATGATCTTAAAAATTTCTACTCAGTTATCGCAGTTAGCCCAAAACACTGCGCTAAAACCGATATAGAAAATGCCAATCGCTTCATCAAATGGATAACAAGTCCAAAAGGTCAAGAGTTTATTGGTGCGTTTAAACTTATGAATAAACCACTATTTACTCCAGACGCTGCAACTCGTGCAAACTAATTAAAAGGCGGAATTCCGCCTTTATTCACACTTTTTACTTATTTTTATTCCTATTTTGATACAATTATCCCAAGAAAAGGGGTAAATATGCAAATTTTAAAAGCAAAATTTATAATCACCTGCGATGAAAATTTCACTATTCACAAAAATTCCTGCATAGCTTTTGATGAGAAAATTTTAGCTATCGGCGATGAGAGCGAGCTAAAACAGCGTTTTAAAGGTGCAAATTTCAGCAATCTTGGCAACGCTATCATTACCCCAGCCCTCATAAATACGCACACACACCTTGAGTTTAGCGCAAACAAAACTCAGCTAATTTATGGTGATTTTATTGCTTGGCTTAGCTCGATCGTAGAAAATGGCGCAAAGCTAGCGTGTGATGATAAGATAATGCAAAGTGCGCTAAACTCCATGCTGGCAAGTGGCGTAGGCACGATAGGAGCGATATCTAGCTTTGGTAAGGACTTACAAATTTTAGCAAGTTCGCAAGCAAGAGTTGTATTTTTTAACGAAATTTTAGGCTCAAATGAGGCATTTGTGGAGCAAAATTTCAAAGCTTTTAGTGAGCGATTTTTACAAAGCTCTTGCTATCAAAACAAGCTCTTTACACCCGCCATCTCGCTTCACGCACCTTACTCAATTCATCCAAAACTAGCCAAAATGGCTATCAACTTGGTCAAATCCAAAAACCTAGTCGTATCCACGCACTTTATGGAAAGCTTGCATGAGCAAAGGTGGCTAAAAAACGGTTCTGGTAAGTTTAAATCGCACCTTAAACGCTTTACACCAGATCCAAAGCCACTTTACACAAAAGAGGGCTATTTTTCGATGTTTAGTGGGATTAGGACGCTATTTACACACTGCGTTTATGAAAGCGATTTTAGTGCGTTTGAAAGCGGACTTCACAGCGTTACTCACTGCGCTAGCTCAAATAGACTACTTGGTAAGCGAGCGCTAAATTTAGCCAAGTTAAAAAAGGCAAATGTAAGCCTAAATATTGGTACAGACGGACTTAGCTCAAACATAAGCTTGAATATGTTTGACGAACTTAGAAATGTGCTTTTTACCCATCAAACAAACGAGTTAAATAGCCTAGCAAAATTTATATTTTTAGCAGCCACGAAGGGCGGAGCGCAAGCACTTGGGCTAGAAAACGGTATTTTAAAAGAGGGAAAATTAGCCGACATCGCGGTATTTGCTGGCTTTGATGAGATAGATGAGGGCACGCTTATAACACAGCTCATACTTCACACAAAGCGCGCATTAGGGCTTTATGTAGGCGGGCAAAGACTTATTTGATCCTATACCAAGTCGCTGTATCATCATTAAAATTTATGCTATGAAGTGGCTCAAATTTGCGCTCGGATCTTAAATTTTGGGTGTTTTTAAATTTACTTGATTGATACACTAGTGCCCATTTTACTTCACAAGGTAGCGCATTTAGCAAACCCTGGGCACCCTCAAACATCACAAGCCCTCTATCAAAGGCTGATTTTAGGCTATCGCTTATACTTACATTTCGATCTTTCACGCTAAAAAGCGGTATGCTTTTATCAAAATTTTGTGAGCGTGAGTAGATGAGTATATCAGGCGACTTGCCATCTTTTATAAGTCTAGTATCAAGCGTGGGGCGATCTATGCGAACGGTGTTGCCACCGATGACTAGCATATCACAAACCGAGCGCAGTGCGTGCATATGGGTGCGACTTGCTTGATTTGAGATGACGCCACCTGTAGCCACGCCGTTTGCGCTAAGAGCTAGCTTAAAAAAACTAAAATTTCCACTCTGCCATGTCGTAAATGGCTCTAAAAGCTTACTACCAAGCTTGCTTAAAACCCCGCACACTACCTCAACGCCAGCCTCTTTTAAAATTTTTACACCGCCACTTGCGATCTCATTCTCATCGTAGTTTGCTATCACCACTTTTTTAAAGCCCAGATTTGCTAGCAAACTAGCGCACGGCGGGGTTTTGCCATGATGTGAGCATGGCTCAAGAGTGACATAAGCGCTCGCACCTTTTAATAAATTTGAGTGATTTTTAAGTATAAAATCATAGCAAAATTTAGCGTCCAAGTTTTCATTTTCTAAGATTTTAGTAATGTTTTGACTTTTTAGTTTAAAGCCCATTTGATACTCGCGCAAAAATGCGCTTGCAAACTCGCTAGAAATAGCGCAAAGTGCTTGCAGTATAGCACTTGGTTCAGCGTGCATAAAACCAGCTTTTTTATGAGATGAAATGCTTAAAATTTTACCATTTTTATCAATCACCACGCACCCAACAGCTGGGTTTGGATAGGTTAAAAGCTGATGTTTCCAAGCCTCGTTTATGGCTAGTTGCATATAAAACTCATCTGTCATTTTTGCTCGCTTTTGGTAATCATACTTTTATACTTTAGCAAAACCAGTAAAGTTGGCAAGTATGTGATATTTGGCTTTTTGATTCAAGGTATAAAATAAATCTTAGTCGATCAAGCCTTTTTTAAAAATTCTGTTTTTAGGACTATGACGCCCATTTTATCGATCCTGCACTCAACTTCTTTATCATTATCGCTTAGGCGTATATTTTTTGCCATTGTCCCTCGTTTTAGAGTTGATCCAGCACCTTTTACTTTTAGATCTTTTATGAGAGTTACATTATCACCATCTTTTAATTCATTTCCGTTTGCATCTTTTGCCATTTTTACTCCTTTTAAAATTTTAAATATTGTATCAAAAAATGTTTTAAATGTTGATTTATTAAGAGTTAAAAAACCTGGGAGAGCTCCCAGGTAGATTAGTTTACATTGTGCGCTTCTACGCGTCTGTTTGTATATCTGTTTTGGGCTGTTGTGTTATCAACTTTTGGCTGAGACTCCCCATATCCAACCACGCTTAATTTGCTAGGATCTACTCCAAGCTCGATAAGCTTATTTTTTACAGAATTTGCTCTTCTTTCAGATAGCGCTTGATTTAGCTCATCAGGACCTGTACTATCTGTGTGACCTTGAATTTGCATTGTGTTGCCAGTTTTTAGCATATAATCAGCCAATTTCTGAACATTTTCAAAAAATTCAGGCTTTATAACATCGCTATTTAGGTCAAAATTTATACCAAAGTTATAAACCCCATCTTCCCAACCATCACTATTTAGTTCGGTTTGTGTTACGATGGCATTTAAGGCATTTGACATCTCTCTTGTGTCAGCGATATCAAAATATCTGCCTTCACCTCTTAGTAGGTCTTTAAGTTGATTTTTAGCAAAATCATCAACATCATAACCCAACACAAAAGCACTTATCTTTGCATCTGGATTATCGTTGATTAGCTGGCTCATCTGAGCTTTTGGATCGCCACCGCAAGTCTCAAGTCCGTCACTTAAAAGTACTATGTGTACATTTTTGCCGTTACGCTCTTTGATGATAGAATTTGCAGCTTTTATGCTATCTGCTAGCGGAGTATAACCGTCTGCTTTTATGTTATCAACTTTTGCTGTGAAGTAGTTTGTGTTGCCAGTAGCTTTTATGCTATTTGTTACTTCACATTTGCCGCCAAAGTTTATAAGTCCCAAATTTGCTTTGCTAAGATCTAGAATTTGAACTATATCTTTTAAATTTTTCTGTGCTGCGTCCATGCGGGTGATATTTGCGTCAAGGTCATTTTTTAACATCGACTCAGACGAATCAACCAAGAAAAGTATGAGCGCTTTGCTCTCATCAACAGCTTCATTTGCTACTTGTGCGTCTAGCATAGCATCCTTGTTTTTTACCGCACAACCTGCTAAAAGCAAGCAACTTAAGGCAAAAAGCCCAACTTTTTTCATACTCATTTTTTCTCCTTGTATTAAATGGTTTTATTATCTTTTATCTTATTTAAAAATTCTTCGATGTTGTATCTAGCTCGATATTCTGAGCTCATAAGATGTATAAGTATGTCGCCAAGATCGCACACAACCCACTCCCCAGAGCTTTCAACGCCTAAAAACTGCTCGCCAGCTGGTTTAAGCTTTTCTTTTAAATCATCTGTCAGTGAGAGTGCGTGTCGTTCAGCCATCGTCGTTGCTATGATGACCTGTTTTACAAAATAGTCGCGATCGCTCATATCAAAAACCTCGATCGCTTCCGCCTTTTTCTCGTCTAAAATTTTAACTATTGTTTCTATTCGCTTTTGCATTTTTTTCCTTGGTAAAATTTAATAACTTCATCTTTTATTGAGCTTGGGATTTGCTCGGTCGCAAGATGTGAGCGTATTTTTGAGCTTGAAACATCAACGCGTATGTCCATTTTGGCAAATTCGCCAGGTATGACGATGTGATCGCGTTCGGCTACGATAATTTGTGTAAGTTGCCTTAGCGTATCTATCTCGTGCCATTTGTTTAGTGAGCCGATATGATCGGCGCCGATGATGAGATAAAATTTCTGTATGTCGTAAATCTCATAGAAGTGCTTTATACTTTCAATGGTCGGAACTGGGCGCTCTTGAGTGATCTCAAAGTCTGAAATTTCTACACGCTTTAGCTCTCTCCAAAGTTTTTTTACCCATTTTAGCCTAAGCTCTGGTGGTGCTGAAAATTGGCTTTTAAATGGGCTGATAAAAGTTGGCATAATGATAAGCTTGTCGATGTCTAGCTCGCTAAGCGCCATTTTTACTATGCTATCATGTCCTAAATGGGGTGGGTCAAAGCTGCCGCCAAAAAATGCTATATTCAAATTTCGCCTTACAATCAAATCTTGTGATTGTAGCATAATAAAATTAAAGTTAGGTTTGGCGTGAAAATTTTTTGTTTTTAGCTGTTTTTGTAAATTTTTTTTGTAAAATTATGATAATTCCAAATTTTAAGGAGTAAAAATGTCTGTAAAAATAGCTATCAATGGTTTTGGGCGTATCGGCAGGTGCGCTGCACGCATTATCTTAGACCGCGATGATTGCGAGCTTGTTGCGATAAATGACACTGCAAAACGCGACATGACAAGGTATTTGTTAAAATACGACAGCGTTCATGGCGAATTTAAAAAAGATGTAAAAGTTATAGATGACGATCATATAGAAGTTGATGGCAAAAAGATAAGAGTTTTTTCAACGAGAGACTTAAACGAGCTTGATTATGCTGCTTATGAGGTTGATGTCGTGCTTGAATGCACAGGAAAATTTCTAACAACTGAAAGCTGCCAGCCATACCTTGCAAAGGGCATCAAAAAGGTCGTTATGAGTGCTCCTGCAAAGGATGATACGCCGATGTTTGTCTATGGGGTCAATCACGAGACTTACGCAGGTCAAAACATCATCTCAAATGCTAGCTGCACCACAAATTGCCTTGCACCAGTTACAAAGGTGCTAGATGAGAAATTTGGTATCGTAAAGGCACTGATGACCACGATTCACGCCTACACAAACGGACAAAGTTTGGTTGATGTGAAGTCAAAAGACTTTCGCCGAAGTCGTGCCGCAGCCCTAAATATCGGACCTACAACCACTGGTGCGGCAAAGGCGATCGGCAAAGTTATGCCAAATTTAAAAGGTAAAATTCACGGACAAAGTGTGAGAGTACCAACGGCAAATGTATCAATGGTAGATCTTACTGCAGTTTTAGGCAAGGCTGTTAGCGTTGAAGAGCTAAACAACGCATTTCGCGAAGCTTCGCAGGGAGCGATGAAGGGTATTATGATCGTTGATGATGATCAGCGCGTTAGTAGTGACTTTTGCACGAGCGAGTATAGTTCGGTGATTGCTGCTGATATCACGCAAGTTATCTGCGATGACATGGTAAAAATTATGGCGTGGTACGATAATGAGTGGGGCTACTCTGCACGGCTTATCGATATGGCTGTGTGGGCATCAAAAAGGGGCTAAAATGGATGGCATAATCTCAATAAAAGAGCTAAATTTAAGCGGTAAAAGCGTCTTTATAAGGTGCGATTTTAATGTGCCTATGGATGAATTTTTAAACATCACTGACGATCGTCGCATACTTTCGGCGTTGCCAACTATCCGTTACTGCCTAGATCAAGGTTGCAAGATTATTTTAGCATCTCACTTGGGGCGACCAAAGAATGGCTTTGAAGAGAAATTTTCACTAAAACCAGTTGCAAAACGCCTAAGCTTCGCGCTTCATCAAGATGTGATATTTGCTAGCGATGTCATCGGTACAGACGCTCAAACAAAGGTGGCAAACTTAAAAGCTGGCGAGGTTTTGCTACTTGAAAATTTACGCTTTGAAAAAGGTGAAACTAAAAACGATGAAGCTTTGGCAAAGGCTTTGAGCGAGTTTGCTGAAATTTACATAAATGACGCCTTTGGTGTTTGTCATAGAGCTCACAGCTCGGTTGAGGCGATTACAAAATTTTATGATGAGGAACATAGGGCAGCTGGATTTTTATTGCAAAAGGAGATTGATTTTGCTGAGAGACTTATCAAAAAGCCCGCTCGTCCGTTTGTCGCAGTTGTAGGCGGTAGCAAGGTAAGCGGTAAGCTACAAGCCCTAAAAAACTTGCTTCCACGCGTAGATAAGCTGATAATTGGCGGGGGCATGGCTTTTACATTTTTAAAGGCTTTGGGCGAAAATATCGGCAACTCTTTGCTTGAAGAGGAATTGCTTGAAGAGGCTTTGATGGTGCTTAAAAAGGGCAAAGAGCTAGGTGTTAAAATTTATTTACCAGTTGATGTTGTAGCGGCTCAGACCTTCTCGGCTGATACGGCGGTCAAATATGTAACAGCACAAGAGATCCCATCTGGCTGGATGGGTTTAGATATAGGACCTGCGTCTATTAGGCTTTTTCAAGAGGCTATCATTGATGCTCAAACTATCTGGTGGAACGGGCCTATGGGTGTTTTTGAGATGGATAAATTTTCAAAAGGCAGTATCAAAATGAGCCACTCCATCGCCGAAACTCATGCCACAACAGTAGTTGGTGGCGGAGATACGGCTGATGTGGTTGCAAGGGCTGGAAATGCTGATGAGATGACTTTTATATCAACTGGTGGCGGAGCTAGTTTGGAGCTTATAGAGGGCAAAGAGCTACCGGGCGTAAAACCACTTAGAAGGGCAAGCTTTGAATAGTTTTATTTATGCGGCAAATTTAAAATGCAACCACACAAGGGCAAGCTTTGCTGAGTATGCAAAGGTGCTAAATGATGGCTTGGATGATGAAAAGGTGCTGATATTTCCGCCTTTTACGGCATTAGATGACTTTGCCTGGGCAAAATTTAGCATAGGAGCACAAAATTTCTACCCTTGTCAAAGTGGTGCTTATACTGGTGAGATAGGCAAGGCTCACTTAGATGAGTTTGGCATAACAAGTGTTCTTATCGGACACTCTGAGCGGCGCGAGCTTTTGCATGAGCATGGTGGAGTCTTAAAAGAAAACGATGAGCTTTTGCTTAGTAAATTTGATTTTGCTGTTAAAAATGGCTGGCAGGTGGTTTATTGCATAGGCGAAAATTTATGGATGCGAGAGGCTGGCAAGACAAGGGAAATTTTAAAAGCACAACTTGAGCTTATAAACCTATCTTATGACAAGCTAATCATCGCCTATGAGCCGATCTGGGCGATAGGATCTGGAAGTAGTGCTAGTGTAGAGCAGATAACGCAGGTGCTTGATTTTGTCCGTACATTGACCGCTGCACCGCTTCTTTACGGAGGCAGTGTAAATGCTAAAAATATTAGCGATATTTGCCATATCACAAACTGTAATGGCGTTTTGGTAGGTACTGCGAGCTGGGATGCAGCAAATTTTTTAAATTTGATAAAGACAAATGAGGGTTAAAATTTGTAAGAAAATTTTAGTCATACTAGATACTTGGCTTTAAATTTTCTTGCTATTTTAAAATGCTTAACAAATAAAAGCAAAAAGGAGCAAATATGATAATGAATGGCAAAAAGGGTCTAATAGTAGGCGTTGCAAACGCTAAATCAATAGCTTATGGTATCGCACAAGCTTGTCGTCAGCAGGGCGCTACTATGGCTTTTACATATTTAAATGACGCTCTAAAAAAGCGTGTAGAGCCCATAGCACAGGAGTTTGGAAGTAAATTTGTATATGAACTTGATGTAAATAACGAAGCACATCTTGCGGGCATAGCTGATAAGATAAGGGCTGATCTAGGTGAGATAGACTTTATCGTGCATGCTGTGGCGTATGCTCCAAAAGAGGCTTTGGAGGGCGAGTTTATAAATACCACAAAAGAGGCTTTTGATGTAGCGATGCAAACTTCTGTTTATTCGCTTCTTTCGCTTACAAGAGCGGTTTTACCTGTATTAAAAGAGGGCGGTTCGGTGCTTACACTAAGCTACTTGGGCGGTCCAAAATTTGTGCCACATTACAATGTAATGGGCGTTGCAAAGGCGGCGCTAGAAAGTGCGGTTCGCTACCTAGCACACGACTTGGGCGCAAAAAATATCCGCGTAAATGCCATTTCGGCAGGTCCGATTAAGACGCTAGCGGCTAGCGGAATAGGTGATTTTAGAATGATACTACGATATAATGAGGTAAATTCTCCACTTAAACGCAATGTAAGTACCGAAGATGTAGGCAAATCGGCTATGTATTTGCTAAGCGATCTTGCTAGCGGTGTGACTGGTGAAGTTCATTATGTGGATTGTGGTTATAATATAATGGGTATGGCTGACATAGCTACTGATGCCGATGGCAATACTGTTTTGGCAATGGATCTAAGCAAGTAAGATAGAAAAATTAAGCTCACTTTGGCTAAAATGGCGCAAAAATAAATTTTAAGGTTGGATTATGAGGGGTTATAAGATCTTTTCTGGAACGGCAAATTTGGAATTTTCAAAGAAAATTTCACAGTATCTATCACTTCCGCTTAGTGAGGCTAGTATCAAGCGTTTTAGTGATGGAGAGATTAGTGTGCAAGTGGGCGAAAGTGTGCGTGGAAAGGATGTTTTTGTTGTTCAGCCGACCTGTGCCCCAGCAAACATAAATTTAATGGAGCTTTTAATCCTTACAGATGCTCTTAGGCGAAGCTCTGCTAGCTCGATAACGGCAGTAGTGCCATATTTTGGATATGCTCGCCAAGACCGCAAAGCCGCTCCAAGAGTGCCAATAACTGCAAAACTTGTGGCAAATATGATGCAAACGGCTGGCATTAGCCGTGTGGTTACTATGGATTTGCATGCTGGGCAAATTCAGGGATTTTTTGATATACCAGTTGATAATCTTTATGGAAGCATGGTTTTTACTGATTATGTTAGGTCAAAAAATTTGCCAAATCCTATCGTTGCAAGCCCTGATGTAGGCGGTGTTTCTCGTGCTAGAGCGCTTGCTAAGACCCTTGATGTTGATATGGTTATCGTCGATAAGCGTCGCGAAAAGGCAAACGAAAGCGAAGTAATGAATGTCATAGGCGATGTAAATGGCAAAGATGTTATCTTGGTAGATGATATGATAGACACTGCAGGTACGATCGTAAAGGCAGCAAAGGTATTTAAAGAGCGTGGAGCTACTAGCGTTATGGCATTTTGTACGCATCCAGTTTTAAGCGGTGCAGCATATGAAAATTTAGACAAAGGCTATCTTGATGAGCTAGTCGTTACTGATACGATACCTCTAAAACAAGACCATAGTTGTATAAAAGTACTAACTGTTGCACCACTTTTTGGTGAAGTTATACGCCGCGTCTATCATAATGAAAGTGTAAATGGACTTTTTGTGTAAAAATACAGAATTTAGCTTGAAATTTTATAGATTTTAAGCTAAATTTTATTGACAAAAATCGTTTTTTTGTCTATAATACGACTTCTTTTATATGTTCCGGATTAGCTCAGCGGTAGAGTAGGTGACTGTTAATCACTTGGTCGCTGGTTCGAACCCAGCATCCGGAGCCACTTTTTATAAAAATACTAAGTTTTAATATTAAAATCCGCTATTTATTGGTATTCTTTAATTTTTGTAAATTGTAGTGAACTAAAGTCATAATTTTACTCTATATCTTATAATTTTATAGTCTCTTATGACCGAATATCTAGTGCATATCGTATCCAATTGCCAAAACCATATTTGACCTAATTTGTTTGTCAATGGTGTAAGGTTTTGCTAAAAAACTATCAATTTCTTTAAAGTTATTATCTAGTATAAAGATATTGTTTGGATTATAAAAGTCATAGTATTTTATGGTTTATTCGTTGTTATTGGTTTTTTATTATGATTAAGTGCTTCAAATGTTCTAAGTGAAAGTTTAGATGTATATCTATAACAAAGTCAATTAAAACTTTTGATTTTCTGATATTTTCTAAAATTTTACGATAAGTCAATGTTTTTTAGTAAAGGTTATATTTTGCAAATATGATTATATTCTCTTTTTTGTTCTTGTTGTGACTGCCTAAAAATAAAAATCACTGGCAATAACAGTATCGTTTTGTTTCTGAAGATAGTCAAGATAAAATTTTTGGTAGGCAGTATGTTTGTATATTTGTTATCAAATGGATCAAATTTAAATTTATCAATGTAATTAAAAAATTTCACCATATTTATGCATGCCATCAAATTGATAATTAACGATATTATTTTTTAATAAATCAGCTATTTTTAGCCGTATTTTCATACTTACATTTTTACATATTGTTATGATAAAACACTGATGTAGTTTTGTTTTTACTTTTTTATTTATAAGTTTTTCAATTTTATCTATAACTTCAAAGCCATAAAATTCTAAGTTTTACTATATAACAACTATTAGTAAGTATAGCTTTTTCATTCCTGATTGTTTGTTGCATTTGTGTTCTGAAAATTTTTAGTATTTTATTAAGGTTGGCGCAAATTTACTATTTTATTTATAGGTTATGTTATCTATTTTCTAGATGCGAAATAGCAAAATATATTAGTATTTTAAAAAGAAAAACTTTAAAAATATAATCAAAATTTATTCTATTGCAGATATTTTATATCTAAAAAACTATGAAAATTTTAAATTAGATTGCAACAAAAAGAAATAAATAAAAGGTAGCTAAATGCCTTTTTTAAGGGATTTTGTGAAAGATACTGAAAAGTATTAAAAAGTATTGAAATATAAGTAGTGGTGGGTTCACCAGGACTCGAACCTGGGACCATCCGGTTATGAGCCGGATGCTCTAACCAACTGAGCTATGAACCCATTTGAATTGAAGTTGAGATTATACAAAAACTAAGCTTATTAAAAGCTAAAATTTTATTTTATTTTGTATGTTTTGTTAATATCTCTTAAAATAGTAAAATTTGCATCCATTTTTTGGCTAAAACTTCCGTAATTATAAGATTTACCGCCGTGCATATCTATCTTTTGTTTTTCGGTGCTATTTGCAAATAATACTACTAAAAATACTAAAATGACAAATAAAACCCTCATGTCTTTGCTTGTAAAATTTTGGGGAGATGCCCCAAAATTTATTTATAGTTTTTTATAGCTTCGTCTAAAATCTTTTGTGCTTCTTTTGCGTCGGCAAAGTCTTTTACTTTGACCCATTTGCCAGGCTCTAGCATTTTGTAAGTTTCAAAGAAATTTTTAATGCGATCAAGTGTAATTTTTGGCAGATCATCAAGCGATTTGATATTATCATATCTCGGATCTATCTTGCTTACTGGCACTGCTAGCAACTTCTCATCCATTCCACTTTCATCCTCCATCACCAAAACTCCAATCAAACGGCAAGGTATGACTGAGCCTGCTTGAAGCGGATACTCATTTAGCACCAAAACATCTGCTGGATCGCCGTCCGCAGCTAGAGTGTTTGGCACGAAGCCGTAATTTGCTGGGTAAAACATCGCTGAATACATCACGCGATCGACCACTACCGCACCACTATCTTTGTCAATCTCATACTTGATGTTTGAGCCGTAAGGTATCTCAATGACGGCGTTGATTTTATCAGGGTTTGAGCCTACTTTGATTTTTGAAATGTCCATTTTATACCTTTGTGTGAAATTTATCACTTATATTAGTAAAAAAATACTTTTAAGCTGATAAAATTACTTAAAATTATGAGTTTTAGCTGGTAAATATGTTAAAATTTACCAGCCGTGAGACTATACTATTTTATGATGAAATTTTCTTTCACTTGTTTATAAATTTCTTCTGCCGTTTCATCTAGCATGCCTTTTGCATCGCCACCAAAAGCTCCTATTCTGATGCTACCTTCAACTTCAAAATTTGTAACATTTTTGTTTGCAGTGGTGTCAATGAGAGAGACTTTTGTTTTTGAGCTACCTTTACCTGCTCCAAATCCCACAAAATATCTCAAAGCCCTATTGCCCTCAGTAAATTCTCCAACTTCGCAGTTTATTTGCAGAGCGGTGCCTTTGATGCCATCTTTGGTTAGAAGCTAATTGAGTTTTGTCTCAATCTGTTTGTTGTATTCGCCATCTTTGCAGAGTGCAAAGGCGGTTTGAAATTTTGTATTTGTATGGTTTTGAATAGGTGTGTTTAGTCCAGCTTTTGCACAGCCACTAAGTAGTAATGCTGCTACCTCCCCCCCCCCATTATAAGGGTAATGTATTGAGTTTTGATAAAAATCCTTTATGTAAAATTTTCGTAGTCATTGTAATATTTTTTGGATAAAAGTTAAATTTATAAGGCAAAAAGCTGTTTAGCCCACCTTGTGGGCTAAAATTAAAGTAGTGAGTTTATAAGCACTTTCATATCAGCTACGATTGGCTCTATACTGCGTTCGCCGTTGATAGTGTGGAGTAAATTTTTATCCTTGTAAAACTCGCGGATCGCAACGATTGGCTCTAAATAGACCTTCATGCGATTGTTAAAGACTTCGTTATTATCATCTACTCCACGCGCACGACCAAGCACACGCTCACGCGCCACAGCTTCGCTCACATCGACTTCGATCACGCCTTTTAGCATGATCTCGCTTTGTGCAGCTAGGACTTTGTCAAGCTCACTCATCTGCTCAATACTTCTTGGGTAGCCGTCTATGACGATGTTTTGCTTATTTGAGCCTTTGATTGCTGAGATTATCGTATTTACAACGACTTCAAGTGGAACAAGGTTTCCCTTTGAGATGAAGTTATCGATTAGCTTGCCAAGCTCACTGCCGCTTGCAACTTCTGCACGAAGCAAGTCGCCAGTCGAAAAGTGCGCAAAACTCTCATCAGCCTTTGCAATAAGATCTGCGTCGGTAGTTTTTCCACTTCCCGGAGCTCCGATGATTAAAAACAATTTTTTCATTTTTTTCCTTTTAAAATATGGGTTTGTCTCGCTTTGCCTTAGTCATTTGCTGGTCGCGATGTTTCGCCTTTAATTTATTAATTCAATGCGGTTGTGTCCGCGAAATGATTTTGGGGTTTTAAAGTAAAATTTACAAAATCTCAAAGACACTCACAAAACAACGCATAATTATTTCTGCTCTTTCTCCCTGATACGCAGCCCAAGCTCTCTTAGCTGTTCGTTGCTTGGCTCACTTGGAGCTTTGGTAAGCGGACACTGGGCACGCTGTGTTTTAGGGAATGCGATCACATCGCGGATCGAGCTTGACTTGGTCGCTAGCATGATGAGTCGGTCAAAACCGATCGCGATACCGCCGTGCGGAGGCGCGCCAAAGCTAAGCGCATCAAGCAAGAAGCCAAATTTCTCTCTCTGCTCGGCTTCATCGATACCAAGCAGCTTAAAGACCTTTTGCTGAGTTTCGTTTTTATGTATTCTCACACTTCCGCCACCAAGCTCAAAGCCGTTTAAAACAACATCGTGAGCGACAGAAAGGATATCTTCAAGATCTAGCTCGTCGATATTTTTTGGCAGTGTAAATGGATGGTGCATTGCCGAGTATGATCCGTCATCATTTTGCTCAAACATAGGAAAATCAAGCACCCACAAAAACTCCATCTTGTCTTGATCGATGATGCCCATCTGCTCGGCTAAGAAAATTCTAAATCGTCCCATATAATCAAGCACGACCTTTTTCTTTCCAGCGCCGAAGAACACCACATCGCCAAGCTTTAAGTCGCATCTTGAAACTATCTCAGCAAGATCGTTTTCAGAGAAAAATTTACAAAGCGGACCTTTTAGCCCGTCCTCTTTCATCTGGAAGTATCCTAGTCCCTGAGCGCCGAATTTTCGCACAAATTCTTCAAAGCGATTCATCTCGCGTTTGCTGAAAATATTATCGCCGTTTGGCACTTTTAGGGCTTTTATGCGGTTTTTCTTTTTGTCTTTTGCGATAGAGCTGAAAATTTCATTGCTAGAACGCTCGAAAATATCGATCACATCGACCATTTCAAGCCCATAACGAAGGTCAGGCTTATCAGAGCCGTAAATTTCCGTTGCATCGCGGTAGCTCATACGTCGAAATGGCGTTTGTATTTCGTATCCGCATGCTGCAAAGATGTCTTTTAGCATATTTTCAGCCATATTTAGGATGTCTTCTTGCTCGATAAAGCTCATCTCGACATCGATTTGCGTAAATTCTGGCTGTCTATCGGCTCGTAAATCTTCATCGCGGAAGCACTTTGCTATCTGAAAATAGCGATCAAATCCGCTACACATCAAAAGTTGTTTAAAAAGCTGCGGACTTTGTGGAAGCGCGTAAAACTGCCCGTTATAAACGCGACTAGGCACAAGATAATCACGCGCACCTTCTGGCGTAGCACGCGTTAAAATCGGTGTTTCAAACTCGATAAAGCCCATTTTTTGAAGGCTATTTCTAGCGGCTATCGCAGCGGCTGAACGCATTTGAAAGATCTTTTGCAAACGCTCATTTCTAAGATCTAAAAAGCGATATTTAAGCCTGATGTCTTCATTTACGCTCTCATCGCCTATCATAAACGGCAATGGCTCGCTTGGATTTTCGATCTCTAACTCGCTTACAACGACTTCGATCTCGCCAGTTTTTAGGCGCGGATTTACCAGTCCTTCGCCTCTGGCACGAACTTTGCCTTTGATTTTTAACACATATTCGTCACGGACTTTGCTGGCTGCTTCGTGGGCTTGTTTGCTGTCTGCTGGATCACAAACCAGCTGGATAAGCCCAGTGCGGTCGCGTAAGTCAAAAAATATAACACCGCCGTGATCTCTATAAGTATTTACCCAGCCACAAAGCGTAACTTCTTTACCGATGTCAGACTTTGACAGATCGGCACAATAATGGCTTCGCATAAAAACTCCTTTAAAATTCAGTTTAAAATGCCTGATTATACTAAAAATTTGCTTTTGCGTAGCTTTGTTAAGCAAAAATTTGTTAGAATATGTCTATGAAAAATTTAGATATAAAAAACATAAAAAAGGTCGGCATAGTCGCAAAAATAGACAATGACCTTGGTAAAAATTTATCGATTTTAAAAGAAATTTTTAAAAAATTTAATGTTTGTATTTTGCTTGAAAATTTGACAGCAAAAGCTATTGGGCAAGATGGTTTTAGGTTTGAAAAGTTAGCTAGAGAGTGCGAGCTTTTAATCTCTCTTGGTGGCGACGGAACGCTTATATCTGTTGCTAGAAAAAGTGCTAAAATCTCACCTTTTATAGTGAGTATACATACCGGACATCTTGGTTTTTTAACAACTGTGACCATTAATGAGTGTGAGATTTTTTTCAAAGAATTTTTTGAGGCAAAATTTGAAATTTCTAGACCATTTATGCTTGATGTTTTTATGCATAAAAAAAATGGAGAGACGGTTCATAAGGTCGCCTTTAATGACGCCGTTATAATGCGCGAAAAACCAGTTTCCATCGCAAAAGTTGAGGCATTTTTAAATGGAAAATATTTTAACACCTACTTTGGTGATGGTATCATCGCAAGTACTCCAGTTGGCTCAACGGCTTATAATATGAGTGCTGGAGGGGCGATAATCTATCCACTTAGTGATGTTTTTTCATTAACCCCAATCTGTTCTCACTCACTAACTCAAAGACCTATCATTTTATCTAAAAATTTAACCGTCGAGCTTAGGGCTAGCAACGATGAGGTGCTTGTTATAGATGGTCAAGATAGTTTTAGTATGAGTGAGTTTAGTGGTGTTAGTGTTGGATTAAGTAAAATTTATACGAATTTGGTACGCAAGCAAGATGAGGACTATTTTCAAATTTTAAAACAGAAATTGCACTGGGGTTATAATGATTGAGCGAATTTTGATAAAAGATTATCTTGGATTTGATAGTGTAGAGCTAAATTTTAGGGACGGACTTAGTGTTTTTACTGGTGTGAGTGGTGCTGGTAAAAGCGTGCTTATGAGCGCTATAATGGCAGTTTTTGGACTAAAAGATAGTGAAGCAAGGCTGATTGAAGCTGATGTTGATTTTGCATTTGATATGAGTGAGTTTGGCATAGAGCCAGAGCCTATAAATAGCTTTAAGTTGCTTCGTGATAAGAGCACGCGTTACTTTATAAACTCTCAAACAATATCAAAGAAAAATCTCGCCACAATAGCAAAAGAACACATAAAATATCTTTCGGCAAAAGAGGCAAATGAGTTTGAAAACGATCGGTTTTTAGAGCTTCTTGATCTTTTAGAATGCAAGAAAGATCCAAAATTTTTTGATATAAAACAGAGCTTTTCTCAGAAATTTTTTGAATTTAGCAAAATTTCAAAGGAGTTAAAAGCCATACAAGAGGATGAAAAAAGGGTTGAGGAGTTAAAAGAGTTTGCTAGTTTTGAAATTTCTAAAATAGAAAGTATAAGCCCAAAAATAGGCGAATTTGATGAACTTATGCAGATAAAAAAGAAGCTTAGTAAAAAAGATAAGATAAACGAGGCTTGGAGTAGGGCTGAGGCTGTATTTCACGCTGAAAAGGCGGTTTTAGATGCGCTTCATATTAGCGACATAGATACTGCATTTTTTGAAGAGACGATGAATGAGCTTCGTATAGCCCGCGATAGCCTAAGTATGGAAGAGCTTGAAGATATTGATATAGAAGGAGTTTTAGATAGGATAGAGGGTCTAAATTCACTTATAAAACGCTATGGAAGTATAGAAGAGACGCTAGAAGTGCTTGAAAAGCGAAAAATGGAGCTTAAAAAGTATGAAAATATAAGCTTTGAAAAAAGTGAGCTTGAGATAAAATTTCGTACTCTTGAAGATGAAACCACAAGGCTTGCTAATCTTTTGAGTACTGCAAGAGAGCAAAATTTGCCTAAGCTTGAGCAACTTATAAACTCTTATCTTGGTGAGCTTTATATGAGCGAGATATCTTTGTTTGTAGAAAAAAAGCAGCTTGATGAACTTGGTTGTGATGAGGTTATTTTAAAATTAAATGAGACAAGCTTTAAAAATTTAAGCTCAGGTGAGCTAAATCGCTTGCGACTTGCATTTATAGCGGCTCAAACTCAGATAACACAAAATGGAAATGGCGTTATCATTTTAGATGAAATTGATGCAAATTTAAGTGGAAAAGAGGCTATGAGTATCGCAAATGTGCTTTTAAAACTAGCAGAGTTTTATCAAATTTTTGCCATTTCTCATCAGCCACAACTTAGCTCAAAAGCCCATACTCACTTTTTGGTTGAGAAAAATGCAGACAGCTCAAGCGTTAAAGAGCTTAATCAAAGTGAGCGCGTAGGCGAGCTTGCAAGAATGATAAGTGGCGAGCATATAAGCAAAGAGGCGATAGAATTTGCTAAAAATTTGCTTAATCTTAAATCAAATTAATGTATGTTTAAGCTAAATGATAAATTTTTTTGCTAAAATGTCGTGTATTTAAAATTTCAAAATTTCACTTTATTATTATAGAAAGAACGAACGATGTCAAAAATTTTAGTTGTTGATGATAACAAGGCACTCTCAAAGCTTATAGCTAAAAAAATGGCTGTTAGTACTGATATGCAAGTCGATGTTGCTCACGATTTTACAGAGGCTAGGACGCTCATTGACAGACATAAGGATGAGTACTTTTTGGCTTTGCTTGATTTAAATTTACCAGATGCTCCAGATGGAGAAGTGGTTGATTATGCTTTGCTAAAAGGACTTTCTGTTATCGTTTTAACTGGCAGTATAGATGCTAAAACTAGAGAGTCTTTTATAAAAAAAGATATTATCGACTATGTTTATAAGGGCAATGTTGATGATGTGAATTTTATATTTACAATGGTTGATAGACTTTATAAGAACAAGCAATACAAAGTCATGATAGTTGAGGACTCAATGACTGTAAGAAATGAGCTAAAAAGGATGCTTAAAAATTTACAATTTGAAGTTTTTACAGCAGCTCATGGGGAGGAGGCGATGGGTTATTTTGCAGATCATCCTGATATAAGACTTGTTATAACTGATTATGCTATGCCAGTTAAAAATGGTCTTGAGGTGCTAAAAGAGCTTCGTTCTCAAGCTGATAAAAACAACCTTGGTGTTATAGCTATGACATCGCCAAATGATGACATCGGTGCGGCGACTTTTCTAAAAAGTGGTGCAAATGATTTTCTTGCAAAGCCTTTTAGCAAAGAAGAGCTTACGGTGCGAGTTCATAACACCATAGAAAATATAGAAAACATCCAGCAAATAGCAAATTTTGCCAACCGTGACTTTTTGACTGGCTCTTTTAATAGACGATATTTTTATGAAAACATGAATGAATATATGGTTAATATAAATGACAATGATGAGCCTTTTGCTATAGGCATTGTAAATATTGATAATTTTAGAGAGATAAATGATGCTAACGGTCACGAAGTTGGCGACAAGGTTTTGCAGGCTCTTGCTTCGGCGCTTATTAGTAATGTAAAAGGCAATGATATAGTTGCGCGTTTTGGAGCAGATGAGTTTTGTGTAGTTTTAAAAAACATCTCAAACGAAGATGCGATAAAGTATTTTGTCGGACTTAGATCAAAGGTGGGTGCAATAAGCGTAAAACATAAAGATAAAACTATAAATTTAACCGTTAGTATTGGTGTTTCATTTAGGCAGTATGATTATACGGTTGATGATATGGTAGAATTTGCCTCAGAGGCGCTTTATAGAGCAAAAGAGGGCGGCAAGAACCGTGTAGAGGTTTATGAGTGATTATTGACACGCATTGTCATTTAGACGATAATCGCTTTAATGATGACTTGGACGCTGTGCTTGAAAGGGCATCTGAAAAAGGTGTGAAATTTGTAGTAAATCCTGGAGCTGATATTAATGATTTACCAAAAATAGCTAAAATAGCTGAGCAAAATCACAATGTCTTTTTTGCTTCTGGAGTTCATCCTTATGATAAAGATGGTTTTGATGTAGCTGTTGTTAAGGAATTTGCGATGCATGAAAAGTGCGTAGCGATAGGTGAGTGTGGCTTGGATTATTTTCGTTTACCAAAGGATGAGAGCGCAAAAAATTTAGAAAAAATAGAACAAAAGCGAGTTTTTTTAGAACAACTTGACCTTGCAGTTGAGCTAAAAAAGCCCGTTATCCTTCATGTTCGTGATGCTAACGAGGACTGTTTTAACATACTAAAAGAGTATGCAAGTAGGCTTGATGGGGCCGTGCTTCATTGCTACAACGCATCACCACTTTTGTTAGAACTTGTTAAATTTGGGAATTTTTACTTTGGCATAGGTGGGGTTTTGACATTTAAAAATGCAAAAAATCTAGTCGAAATTTTAACAAAAATTCCAAAAGATAGACTATTAGTAGAAACAGACGCTCCATATCTTACTCCCGAGCCATTTCGTGGAGAGCGCAACGAGCCTGCTTTTACGAAAAATGTTGCTCAGAAGATAGCTGAAATTCTAAGCCTTGAGTTTGAAGAGGTTTGTAAACTTACTTCAAACAATGCCAAAAGATTATTTAAGTGTTTTGACACATAATAAGGATAAAAATGAAAGCGATATCTAAGATATTTCTTATACTTACTGCCTGTGTGAGCTTTATGTTTGCAGGCGTTGCCGAAAATTCATACGAATTTCGGGCAAAAACTCTCAAAGATCTTGATATAGATCTAAACTTTATTAAAACTTCATACTATCAAAATATGAAAAAAAGCATACAGACAAATCAAATAAAAGCTTTTTCAAATATAATTAAACAAGGATATAGTTATATCCCAAATCTAAAAGCAACTATTAAAGAGATAGGAGTTCCAGACTCTATACTTTATCTAGCGATGATAGAGTCAGGTTTTTCAAATCATGTGGTCTCAAGCGCAAAGGCTGTTGGTATGTGGCAATTTATGGAAAAAACAGCTCGTATCCATGGATTAAAGATAGATAAATATGTCGATGAGCGCCGTGATCCGATAGCTTCGACCAAAGCCGCTTCGACATATTTAAAGGATCTTAAGGGGCAGTTTGGCAAGTGGTATCTGGCACTTATGGCGTATAACTGTGGCGAAGGTAGGATGCGAAAGGGTATAAAGATGGCTGGCACAGATGATCTTGCTACATTACTTAATCCCAACAAAAACTATCTACCAGCAGAGACTAGAAATTTTATTATTAAAATTTTAAGAGCATCGTTTATCGCAAAAGATTCTGAATTTTTAATGTCAAAAGATGCAAAGCTTCTTAGATCAAGCGGTGGATTAAAACTTGCAAAAGTTGAAGTACCAGGAGGCACAACACTTATGCAAGTAGGTGATAGTATAGGTATAGGTGTTGCTAAGCTAAAAAACGATAATGCACATTTAAATTTTGTATTTACTCCACCAACTGTTAAAAAGTACTATATATATATACCAGAGACAAAAACTGAGCTTTTTGCCCAAAATTTTAAGCCCTTTACTGGCAAAAACAACTTTTATACCTATACTGTTAAAAAGGGCGATACACTTCTTGGCATAGCTAAAAAAGAGGGGGTAAGCCATAGGGCTATAAAAGACTATAACGAGCTAAAAACAAATAAAGTTGCTATAAATCAAAAGATAATAATCCCTAGCTCAAGTAAAAATAAATTTCAAACTTACACAGTTCAAAATGGCGATACTTTGGCTATCTTGTCAAAGAAATTTAATGTTGAGCATAAAGACTTAGCGGACGCAAATTCTCTTGCAATGTCAAGTGTATTAACGGTTGGAGATAATATTGTCATACCTTAAAATTTTATATTTTTTTCTAATAGCAGTATTTGTAAGTGGTTGTTCTTGGGGTGGTGCTCCGTTTGCTCCTAGTGGTCCAACTAAAGTAAAGCCAAACAGCTCTCCAGCTATAACAAAAGCAACCATGAGACCATATACCATAAATGGTAAAACCTACTATCCTACTGTTGTAAATGTTGGCGATAAGGCAAGCGGAATAGCAAGCTGGTACGGACCAAATTTTCATGGCAAAAAGACATCAAATGGCGAAATTTATAACATGCATAACATGACTGCCGCACATAAAACTCTACCTATGAATACGATAGTAAAAGTAACAAATTTAAACAACAACAAAACTGCTGTCGTTCGTATAAATGACCGTGGTCCATTTGTTGCAAACCGCGTTATAGATCTTTCAAAAGCCGCCGCCACTCAGCTTGGTGTGATTGGTCCAGGTACTGCACCAGTTGCTATGGAGGTTATAGGTTTTGCTGGTGATGTAACGGCTGCTAGCTTTAAACAACCAATCACTAGTGCATCAAATGGTCAAATTTTTAGACCACAACAAGGTTCAGGCTCTCAAAGTGGTAACATAGCTCAAGGCTCACAAAGTTATGTTGGCGGTGATTTTATGGTCCAAATCGGAGCATTTAAAAATCAAAATGGCGCAAACAGCTATAAAAAAGAGCATGAAAGTATCATGGGTTATAAAAGTACTGTAAAGTCGATGATTGATGATAATGGCGTTATGATGTATCGTGTATTTTTAACTGGCTTTAGGAGTGAAGATGAGGCTAGAGACTTTGCAAGAAGTGGTAAATTTAGCGGTGCTTTCATAGTTAGGAACTAGGATGAAAATTTTAAACAGAAAAACAAAAGAGACCGATATAAGCGCTGAGCTAGAAATTTATGGTAGTGGGATAGCACAGATTTCAACTGGCATAGGCTTTTTTGACCATATGCTTGAAGCACTAACAAAACACTCGTTGATTGACTTAAAACTTGTATGCAAGGGTGATTTAGAGGTTGATTTTCACCATAGTGTTGAGGATGTCGGCATAGTTATCGGCACCCTTTTAAAAGAGACCATCTATCCAGTTCATGGGGTTGAGAGATTTGGAGATAGTGTTGTCGTGATGGATGAATCAGCAGTAAGCTGTGCCCTTGATCTAGGCAATAGAGCGTTTTTAATATATGAAAATTTTAGCCAAACTGGTAAAGTCGGAGAGTTTGATGTAGAGTTGATTGAGGAGTTTTTTCGTGCAGTTGCCTTTAATGCAAACATAACTTTGCATCTTAGCAAAGTTCGTGGCAAAAATACTCATCATATCATCGAAGCTACATTTAAAGCCTTTGCGCTAGCCTTAAGAAGGGCTCTTAAAGAAAATTTACGCATAAATACACCAAGTACAAAGGGTGTTTTATGATAGAGATAATATTTTTAGATATTGATGGCTGCATGACTGATGGTAAGATAGTTTATGGTGTGAATGGCGAGCTTTTAAAGGCTTTTGATGTGAAAGATGGGTATGCTATCGAGAGTTGGCTAAAGCTTGGTAAGAAGGTTGCTATAATTACAGGTAGAAGCTCTGAGATAGTTGAGCGGCGCGCGGAAGATCTTAAAATAACGCATGTCTATCAAGGCGTGCATGATAAATTCGAAGTTGCAAAAGAGATACTAAAATTTGAAGGTTTAAGTTTTGAAAATGCCGCAGCCATAGGCGATGATTATAATGACTATAAAATTTTAAATGCTGTTGCTATGAGCTTTAAGCCAAAAGATGCGATAAAAGAGCTTGATGTTGATATTAAGCTAAAGCACAAGGGCGGCGCTGGAGCGGTGCGCGAAATGATCGAGATTATAATCAAAAAAGAAGATCTCTTTGATGAGTGGTCGAAGCGTTGGTTATAAAAATTTTCTACTTTGTTGTAGCTATTTTTAGCGTGACTTTGGTATTTTTGTTTTCGTCTGACCCATATTTTGCAGAGCAGTTTAAACAAGATCTTAGAGTTTCAAATATGCAAGCAAACGAGGTTATAGACTATGAAGTAAATGCTACAAATGTTATTGCCATATATGAAGCAGACGAGATAAATCGATATAGCAATAAAGATGAAGCTCTAAAATTTCGTTCAACATCTTTACGCTCAGATCAGACTCATTTTTTAAGTTCAGACAAGGCGATTTTAGAGAAAAATTTAATTAAATTTCAAAAAAATGCAAAATATGAAAACAATGAAAGTATGAAATTTCTCTCTCAAGAGATAATTTATGATACAAAAAGTAAAATTTTAAGCTCAGAAGTGCCCTTTGAGATGTTTCATGGCGTGGATAGAGCTATTGGCAAAAGCGTAGTTTATAATACGCAAAATAAACAAATGCAAGCTAAGGAGATAAAAGCGTGGGTCAAGCATCAAAAGTAGCCTTATTCGTGGCACTTGCTTTGCTTTGTGTAAAAGCAGAACAAATTGAGATAAGTGCAGATAGTTTTTTTGCAGATGAAAATAAGCAAGTTACAGAATTTAAGGGTAATGTTTATATAAAAAAGGGTAGTTATGATGAGTTAAGAGCTACAAAAGTTGATGTACATTTTGATAAAAATCGACAGCCTATAAAATACATAGCTACAGGAAATGCAAAGTTTAAAATTTTCATGCGCGAAAAACACTATGAAGGAAACGGCGAGGTGCTAACATATGAGCCAGCACAGCAGCTTTATACTCTTACAACAAATGCTTTTTTGCACGAGATAGATACCGATAAAAGAGTTTATGGTGAAAAAATTGTTGTTAATCAATCAACTGGCACATACAATGTAAATAGTGGCGAAAAAAAGCCAGTAAAATTTATCTTTCAGATAGAAGATAAGGGTGATAAAAAGTGATTAGAGCAGTAAGTGCTAAATTTATAACATCAGCACCTAGGATTAAAGAAGCGCCTGAATTTGGTATTAGTGAAGTTGTGTTTTTGGGTCGCTCAAATGTTGGTAAAAGTAGCCTTATAAACGCACTTACAAACCATAATTCACTAGCCAAGAGCTCATCTACTCCGGGTAAAACACAGCTTATAAATTTCTTTGAAGTTGGTTTTAAAAATGATGAGAACGATGAAAAATTTAATATTTTATTTGTCGATTTACCTGGCTTTGGGTACGCAAAGGTCGCAAAAAGCATGCACTATGAGTGGAAGCGAAATTTGGATGAATTTTTAAAAGCACGCACGAGTATTAAACTTTTTGTACATCTTATAGACGCTAGACATTTTAACCTTAATATAGACGCAGATGTGAGCGAATATCTAAAAAGCTTTGTTCGTGCCGATCAGATGATTATAAATTTATACACAAAAGCAGATAAGCTCAATCAAAGTGAGCGCTCAGCTTTGCTAAAATTTGATCCAAGTGGAATGCTAGTTTCTACTTTAAATAAAAAGGGTATCGATAAGGCATTAGAGCGGATAGTAAGCACAACTTTGGGACTTTCAAACACTTTTTAAAATATGCGACGAAACAGCTCTGACTTGCAAATTATAGGCTATGCGCTAGGAGTGCTAGCTCTTTTTGTCTACGAGATAGCTACGACAATTTTTATATTTTTGCCACCGCTAATAGGGCTATTTTTTACATATATGGTGCTAGAGTATGCAAGATGGCAAAAGAGCTATACAGAGCTTGGTTTTGGCTGGTATCTAAGTATAGCTTTCTTGCTTTTTGCTGAGCAGGTTAATGGCTTTTATCTTTTTTCAAGCATCGTGGCATTTTTTGTCTTTTTTTATTTTATGGTGGATTGGCTTTTTGCTACATTAAAACACCGAAAATTTTTGCTTGTTATCTTTGTAAGTGCTGGATATTTAGGTACTTATGGAGTTAGTAATCTTATAAACTATATGCTAAATTTACCATCTATGTATCTTAGTTATGAGTATGTTGCTTTTATTGTGGTTGAGTCTTTTTTGGCATTTGTATTTTTGCGTGAGCGTGTGACATGAGACTTCGTATCGTCTATGCTATCATCCTTGCTTTTTGGATAATGTTGCTTACTAGAATATATCATTTAAGCGTAAATTCAAATGAGTATTATGAAAGTATTGCTGAACAAAATGTTATAAAAACTCACTATATCGCACCTACGCGGGGTATAGTTTTTGATACTAAAAGTCGCCCTCTTGCAGTAAATAGGCTTGGTTTTTCTATTGCTATAAAGCCGCACCTTAGCTCAAAAGCAAATGTTAAAATTTTAGAGAGCGAGCTTGAGCATATAACGCAGATTTTTACTGATTTAAACGCAACAAAGTTAAAACGAGAGTATGTAAAAAATGATTCACCTTACAATCAAGAGTTTATCAGTGTTGTTGAATTTATAGAGTATGACGCATTTATACCTCACTTTTCAGCACTTAGCTTAAGACCAAATTTGCAAATCATCCCAGCTAGTAAGCGCCACTACCCCTATGGAAAGCTCGCTTCGCATATCATAGGCTATGTGGGTAGGGCAAACCAGCAAGATATACAAAATGATCCGCTTACAAAGCTTACAAACTATACTGGTAGAAGCGGTATTGAGCGTTATTATAACTCTATTTTGCAAGGGGTTGAAGGTTTTAAAAAGACAAAGGTAAATGCTTTAAACGAAGAGATACAAAACCTTGGCATAACCAAACCAAGTAGCAAAAACATACGATTAAGTCTTGACCTTGAGGTACAAGAATTTCTTGAAGAGGTGTTTGGAAAAGATGCTGGAAGTGTCATAGTCATGAGTCTAAAAGATGGCGCTATTATAGGAGCTGGAAGCTTTCCAGAGTATGATTTAAATCAGTTTGTTACGGGCATTTCACAAGAAAAATGGAACGAGCTTATAAACGATATAGATCATCCTTTTACAAATAAACTAGTAAACGGACTTTATCCGCCTGGTTCAGTTGTTAAGATGGGTATGGGGCTTGCCTTTTTAAATAACGGCATGAGCCGTAATGATGGGTTTCATTGCTCAGGATCTTACGAGCTTGGTGGTCGTAAATTTAGGTGCTGGAATGTTTATGGACATGGCTTTGTAAATTTAAACTCAGCCATTAGAGAGAGTTGTGATGATTATTTTTATAAAGCTAGTCAAAAGATAGGCATAGACGCCATAGCTCCGATACTAGAACGCTATGGTTTTGGAGTGCCAACTGGTGTTGATTTGCCAAATGAGTTTATAGGTATCATGCCAAGTCGTGAGTGGAAGATGCGAAAATACGGCAAACCATGGTATCAAGGAGAAACTCTGATCACTTCCATAGGTCAAGGAAATTTCTTAGTTACCCCTATGCAAGTAGCTAGGCATACTGCGATGATAGCAACAGGACTAAATGTAGTCCCACACTTTTTAGAGAGCATTGATAATGAGCCAGTTGATTTTACGCCAAAAGATGATGTATTTACACCGTTTGAAAAATTGCAGTTGCCTTATATTAGAAATGCAATGTATGAGGTTGCGCATCATCAAAAAGGAACCGCTAGCAAACACTTTACTGGCGCAAAGATGAATATCGCTGCAAAAACTGGCACCGCGCAAGTTGTTGGTATCTCCCAAAGTGAAAAAAAGCGTATGCGTGAAGAAGACATGGCGTATTTGCAGCGCTCTCATGCTTGGCTTACGACATATGCACCTTATGAGGATCCACAGTTTGTGGTTACGATGATTATTGAGCATGGTGGGCACGGGGGAAGTGCTGCAGGACCAAAAGTTACACAAATTTATAACAAACTTCTAGAAATGGGCTACATTAATATGCAAAACATAAGCCAAAAAAAGGGCAAAAAGTAGCTTAAATTTCATCCATTGTGCGGACGATAAGACTTTTAGGTAGGTTAAATTTTGCTATCATCTCCTCCTCTTTTTCTCTCATTTCTCCGCTATCAACTTCATGATCATATCCTAAGACATGAAGTAAACCATGGATAAAAAGCAGCGCTATCTCTTCATCTTTTTTATGTCCAAGCTCATCCGCTTTTTGCTGGGCTATGTCGTGATTTATCACGATACATCCAAGTGGTGCATGCAGCATAAACTCAAATGGAAAGCTTAGCACATCAGTTGTTTTGTCTATCTTGCGATGTTCTTTGTTTATCTGCTTCATTTGCTTACTATCAACAAAGCTAAGCTCTACATCGCCTTTTGTTAAAAACTCGCAAATTTGGTCTAAAATTTTAGGATAATCTTCTTCGCAAAGTATCATTTTTTGTGCTTTCTTATAAAAAATTTTGTATAATTTTAGCCAAAATTTATTATTTGCGGATAAAAAGGAATAAAATGGCTAAAAAAGCAGTTTGCATAATGAGCGGAGGCATGGATAGTGCTTTGTGTGCGAAGCTGGCGCAAGATGCAGGATATGAGATCGTAGCGCTTCACTTTGACTACAACCAGCGGACTATGGCGCGAGAAAAGCGAGCGTTTGATGAAATTTGTGATTTTTTGGGTGTGAAAAATCGTCTAAGCTTAGATGTAAGTTTTATCGCAAATATTGGTGGTAATGCGCTTACGGATACAAGCTTGCAAATTCGTAAAGATGGCGTAAGGGCTGATATCCCAAACACTTATGTGCCATTTAGAAATGGAATTTTTATCTCGATCGCAGCAGCACTTGCCGAAAAAGAGGGCGCTGAGGCGATATACATCGGCGTTGTAGAGGAGGACAGCAGTGGCTATCCAGACTGCTCGGATGTGTTTGTAGAAAGTATAAACAGGGCGATTAATTTAGGCACTTCGCCAAATTTTAATACCAAAATCATAACGCCACTTGTTTCGTTAAACAAGGCTCAAATCGTAGAAAAGTCACTTGAAGTCGCCTCTCCAATCCATCTTACATGGAGCTGTTATGAAAGCAATGATGAGGCGTGTGGGCTTTGTGATAGCTGTCGCTTAAGACTGCGTGGTTTTGAGCTAGCTGGCACAAAAGATAGGATAAGATATAAGGTCTAGCTCTTTACCTTTGGGCAAAATGAGCATTTTTATCAAAGTCATGACTTTGTGCCTTTACGCTTGTCACTTAGCGGGCGTAAAATTTAATCTTGGCTCTTTTGTTTTGATAAAAACTCAACCAAACTTTGCCAGATAAACTCAGGATCTATGAAAAGCCAAATTTGTTTAGGTTTGGATTTGTCATGATTGTTGGCATGAATTTACTGTTTTGCTCGGCTTAATAGCGTATATGTATATACTCATTTGTAAGACTTTTACCAAAATTTTAGCTGTTTTTAATAGCTTATTTGTATAGCGATCTGTTAGTAATTTTATTTTGTGAGTAGATAAAAGTTTGAAATTTCAGTGGTTTTATATTTAGCCATGAAAACGGCTCTTTTTGCTTGACAAGACAAGATTAAGGTTAGCGTAAGTGTGGCGGATGATTTAAAGCTGTAAAACAAATACTATTCTAAATTTAAATTCCACGACTTCATTTTGTGTGCGTTTACAATAAAGCTAATGTCTGGGTATTTCTTTCATAAACTAGTCGCTCATCGATGCCATACTTAATCACCGTATGATCATAAAAATCTTTAAATTTACTGATGATTTTTACTAATGTTATATATCTTTTTCTTTGCTAAATTCAGCATACTTTGATGTTATGAGTTGTTTTTGTTCATCTGTTATAAGTTTTGAGTTTAGGGCGTCATTTATGATCTCGTGAGCCTTTGAATTTAGCATATCTAAATTTTTAATCGAGCTATTTAAAAGCCCTGAAAGTAGGTCATCTGCTTTATCTTGTGTGCTGTTTTTTATTGCACTTGAAAGAGCCTTTGGGTTTACTGATGAGTTTGACATGAGCGAGCTTATCATCTTTGCATTTTCGCCTTTACCAAGAACGCTTGAGAAATCGCCTTCATTTGCTGCGTTGCTATCGTACTTTAGCAAAAAGTCTAAAAAGCTACCCTCGCCATCTTTTTGCGATGCTTTGTACATATTGTAGCTTGCGCTTGCTGCTGGATCGATCCTAAAAAGATAGTCTTTATCTTGCATGTTTTTCCTTATAAATTTTAGTAATTACAAGCAATAAATGTTCCATATTTTTTAATATTTATTATCAATTTAATATTAATCTTGATATTAATCAACAAAAAAATTTCAAAAAAATATTAAAATACAATTTTAATTTTATTTCAAGGAAAAAAGATGGAAAAAGAACTTCAAATGTTTTGTCATCAATGCGAGATGAGCGCACCAGATGGATGTGGCGCAAAAGGTCAGCCGATGGGCACCTGTGGCAAGGATGCCACTCTTGCGCGCCTTCAAGATACTATGGTTTTTGGTTTAAAGGGGCTTAGTGCGTATCGACACCACGCAGAAGAGCTTGGCGCAGATACGAGCAATGTTGATCGCGTGATGGCTGATACGCTTTATTTTACGCTTACAAACTCAAATTTTAACTTTGATGAGCATATCAAACAGCTTATGGCAGTTGGTTCGGCTGGCGTTGAGTGTATGAACTTACTTAGCGAGGCACACACAGCTAAATTTGGCGTGCCAACGCCAGTGAAAGTTAGCCAAAACAAGGTTGAAGGCAAAGCAATACTGGTTAGTGGGCACAACCTGCACGCGCTTGATCTGCTACTAAAGGCTACCGAAGGCAAGGGCATAAACATCTATACTCACTCAGAGATGCTTCCAGCGCACGGATACCCAGAGTTACGCAAGTATCCGCATCTAAAGGGCAATGTCGGCAAAGCATGGTTTGACCAAACTAAGTTATTTAACGAATTTAAAGGCGCGATACTTATGACTACAAACTGTATCGTTCCGTTAAAATCAAACTGCACATACTCAGACCGCCTTTTTGGCTACTCGATAGCTGGCACAAACGGAGTTACGCATATTGAAAATGATGACTTTACTCCACTTATAGAGTGCGCGCTAAAATGTGGCGATGTTGATGGTTTTAGCGCTGATGATACGCTTGTAACAGGTGCGCACTATAAGACCATCCTAAGCCTTGCGCCACAAATTTTAGATGCTATAAACACAGGCAAAATTCGCCGATTTTTCGTTATCGCTGGCTGTGACGCTCCGGGCAAAGACCGCGAATATTATCGCGAGCTTGCGCTTGCGTTGCCTCAAGACTGCGTGATCTTAACGTCAAGTTGCGGCAAATTCCGCTTTAACGACATCGACTTTGGTGTGGTACCGGGCACGCAGATTCCGCGCTACCTTGATCTTGGTCAGTGCAACGACTCAAATGGCGCTGTTAAGATAGCAATCGCGCTTAGTGAAGCCACAGGTATCGCTATAAACGACCTGCCAGTTTCGATCGTGCTTATGTGGATGGAGCAAAAGGCGGTCATTATCCTGCTTGCGCTATTTAGTCTTGGTGTGAAAAATATAAATGTTGGACCAAGTGTTCCAAAATTCTTTAACGAAGAGATTACGAATTTCTTGGTTGAGAATTTTAACCTACGCCTAATAAGCGGTGATGCAAAAGCTGATATGAAATTTTTCTTAGGTGAGGGTAAAGATCCAAACAAAGTAAGCGTGTAAGCCTAAAATTCCGCACAAGAAAAGTTTTTGTGCGGAAAAATTAAAAATCAAATAGTGAAATTTGCGCTTCGCTTTCTTGTAAGGCGTTTAAAATTTCACTTTTTGTGCCAAAAACTAGGGCATAGCGAAAATTTCTAAGCTCTTTTATCTGGGTTAAATCATCGATATATATTGCATCTGTGATTTTAAAATCAGCACTTTTTGGTATGCAAAATTTTATCTCATTTTTATCAAAATGCTTTTGTAAAAAAGCTAGTTCAACCTTAAAAAGCTCTTCATCGCTTTCGGATATTATAGCCCTAAAAGTAGAGCCAAAATTTGTTGGCTTGAAGTTTTTATCGATAAATATCGGCTCAAAATGTCCTAAATTTTTAGTATCATTAACTCTAAAAGTTATGTCATTTTGCCTTAAAAATTTTAATAATCCACAAAAAGTTGGCAAAAATACCCTTGGAACTCCTAAATTTTGATAGAAAATATCATCACAAATAACATTTGAAAAAAATATCGAGCTTGGGTTTATTGGGCTAACTTTTGTGTCGCTAAAGACTTGGTCATAAAATGGTGCTATGCGCTCAAGTGCTCTTGTGTTTGAGCTAAAAAAGTACTCACCAGAGTTTGCACGCAAAATTTTATAAAAAAGCTCAGATATATTTTCGCTCATTATATTTGCATTTTTAGTAAGACTAAGACGCGATAATATCGCCATTTGCACAGGATTTACATAAAAAAATCTTATCCCTTTTTGGCTAGCTTCATATCGCATTAGACGAAGCAAAGATGAGCGCAGATCATCGACTTTGATATAGGCTACTTCGCTATCTAAAATTTGTATCTCTTTGCTTGATATTATAGCATATGCGCCATTTTTTATAGCTAGCATAAGCTCTGTATCATCAGTTTCATCGGCGATAAAAGCAAATCCTTGCTTTATGCGTTTTGCCTCAAATGCAAAGCCGTAAATTTCAGATACGGTCGGACGGTTAAGTAGTGCGCCCTTTAAAAGCCTTGTAAGGTCGATAATGCGCATTTTATCCTACGACCGCTCCATTTGCGACCTTTGCGTGTGTGCCAAGAAGCGTGAGTGAGCCATCGCTAGCACTTAGTATCATGCCTTCGCTGACATATTTTTTCATCATAGTTCGAGGCTTTAGGTTTGCCAGCACGCAAATTTGCTGTCCGATAAGAGTGGCTGGATCGTAGTATTTTGCGATACCAGAAAGAATTTGTCTAGGTTTTTTTTCACCAAGATCTATGATAAATTTTAACAATTTATCGCTACCTTCGATCTTTTCGCATTCAAGTACCGTGCCTACTTTAATCACAATCTTTGCAAAGTCATCGATACTTATAGTTTCATCATTGCTTGTTTTTTGCTCTTGTTTTTCTTGTGTTTGGCTTACTTTAGCCATTAACTCGCCCTCTATTCGCGGAAATAGCGGCTCGGTAGGCTTAGTTATACAGTCTAAAATTTCATCATTTTGCACTATTTTTTCATAATTTGTGGTTGAAATTTCAAAACCAAGAGTATTTGCTATCTTGGCGCATGTTTTTGGCATGGCTGGACTTAAAAGTATGGCTACTTTTGCTAATAAATTTGCGCAAAGTGCCACAAGCGCGTTAGCTTTATCGGTTTCTCCAGCTTTTATCATGGCCCAAGGCTCGTACTTTGCTATAGAGGCATTTGCTAAAAATACAACCTTCCACAGCTCCTCCAAATAGCGATTTGTGGCAAAATTTTCTAGATTTTCAACTGCATTTTTTAGATAAATTTTTGCCTCATCTAGCTCATTTTGGTAAAATTTAGCTATATTTTCTGAGTTTATCCTAAAATCACTATATTTTGAGCTCATGCCAACTATTCGGCTTAGTAAATTTCCAAGTCCATTTCCAAGCTCTGAGTTTATGCGCTCTATTAGGGCTTTTTGGCTAAAGTCTCCATCTTGCCCAAACGGAACTTCTCTAAGCAAGAAGTATCTAAAATTTTCAAGTCCGTAAGCATTTGCAACTTCGCGAGGATCAACTACATTGCCCTTGCTTTTGCTCATTTTTTCTCCATCTCGAGTCCACCAGCCATGCGCTGCTACATGCTTTGGAAGTGGCAATCCAAGACTTAGTAAAAATGCTGGCCAGTAGATAGCATGAAAGCGTAAAATATCCTTGCCAACGATGTGTGTTGTATTTTGCCAATAAGACATGTTTTTTTCATCTCTTGTGTACCCAAGAGTTGTTAGGTAGTTTAAAAGTGCGTCAAGCCATACATACATCACATGTTTTGCATCATTTGCTGATGCTGGCAGTTTTACGCCCCAATCAAAGCTTGTGCGTGTGATAGAAAGATCTTTTAGACCGCTCTTTACAAAGCTTATTACTTCGTTTTTTTTGCCTTTTGGCATTATACACTGCTCATTTTGTTCATACCATTTTAGTAGCGCGTCTTGATATTTTGATAGAGCAAAAAAGTAGCTTTCTTCTTTTACTATGCTAGTTTTGCGACCACAATCAGGGCAGCACTCTTCATTTACTAGCTGTGTTTGAGTAAAAAATGTTTCACAGCTAACACAATAAAAGCCTTCGTATTCACCTTTATAAATATCGCCATTTGCTTGCATTTTTTCAAAAGCATTTTGAACAGTTAGTTTATGCTCTTTATTAGTTGTTCGGATAAAATGATCATAACTTATCTCAAATTCATCCCAAAGTTTGCGAAATTTCGCACTTATCTCGTCCGCATATGCTTGAGGTGTTTTGTTTCGTTGCTGTGCTGCTTGTTCTATCTTTTGACCATGCTCATCTGTTCCAGTCATGAAAAATGTATCTTGTCCTCTAAGCCTAGCAAAGCGCGCCATTGTATCTGCGATTATAGTAGTGTAAGCATGTCCTATATGTGGGACATCATTTACATAGTAAATAGGCGTTGTTATATAAGTTTTTTCTCTCATTTTTTTCCTTTTAAAAGTCAAATCCACCATCATCGCTGTCGCTTTTTGACATTGATTTATAGGCGCTATCAACATACTCTTGTCGAATTTTACAGCTAAAAAACTCATCGCATTTCATACAGCTGGCAAGACCTTTTTTGCTTTGACACTCAAGTAGGCTTTGTGAGCTTTGAGTAAGCGCTATATCAAATCTATCTGGCATGCTATTTTGCTCTGACATTAGGCTTTTCCGTAGAATTCGTGAAGTAAATTTAGCTCAAATTTTGAGCCAAAAAAGCAAGGCGTGCTTTGGTGTGTTTTTTCTATCGTTATGTCAAATAGTGTTGAGCTTTTGCCATTACTTGTCGCGCCACCAGCATTTTCATAGATAAATGCAAATGGAAGTACCTCAAACAGCACTCTAAGCTTGCCGTTTGGATGATCGGTGGTGTCTGGATAGCTAAAAAGTCCGCCACCTTTAAGTAAAATTTGATGAAGATCCGCAACCATCGCACCAGAGTAGCGAAGTCTATAGCCTTGCATAAAAAGCTCTCTTACAAATTCTTGATGAGTCTTGCTCCAGCCACTTTGTGTCGCGCCAGTTGCATTTAGTTTGCCTTTTTCTTTTAGCGAAAGTTCTTTTATAAATGCAAATTCGCCTAATCTGTTTAGCCTATATAGTTTTGGTAGTGTGTCATTTTTATCGGCTATAACAAGCTCTAGGCGCGGCCCATAGACACTGTAGGCTGCAGCGATTAAATTTTGCGGCTTTAGCTCATTTTCATAAATGGCAAATATCGATCCCACCGCAAAATTTACATCAACAAGACTCGAGCCATCAAGAGGATCGTAGGCAACAATGAGATTTGCCTCATCATTTATACAAAGCTCTTCGTCCTTTTCTTCGCTCACAAGTGCTTTTACACACTCAAGCTCTTTAAATTTTTCTGTAATAATCTCATCGCTTAAAACATCTAGTTTTAGCTGTGTGTCGCCAGTGGCATTTTCGTGCGATGTATAGCCAAGATCGGTGTATTTTATCTCTTCACTGATGCGTTTGCTGACATCTTTTATAGCATCAAAAATTTGTTCCAAGTCTCTCATTTTACAACCTTTGCATTTTTTATTATCCATTCGCAAATGGCATCAATGTCGTCTAAATTTATATGTGGCAAGCCATAGTCTTTGTGCGTTTCGTAGCTTGCAATAGCATTTGAAAATGCTAGATACTCTTCATTTATGCTGTCTTTAAATACACTTATGCGTGGCAAAGGCAAAGTCTTAAGCCCTTCAACTATAAGTAGGTCAAATTCGCCAAGCATAGCGATAACTTCGTCAAGCTCAGATTTTGTTTTGCTAAAATATGTAGTTCTTGTTGGACTAAGCACCACTACATCAGCGCCAGCTTCGCTAAATTTAAAGCTATCTTTGCCAGCAACATCAAAGCGAGCCTTGTCGCCTGGGTCATGCTTGATAACGACGCATTTTAATCCTTGTGCTATAAATTTATCTAAAACCTTTAAAATCGTTGTTGTCTTTCCGCTATTTGACGGACCAGAAAAAGCGATGGCTAGCTGTTTCAATTTTTGCCTTTTGCTTGATTTTGGGCAGATTATAGCCAAATTTGCCTTTAGAATTTATGAGTGATTAAAAAATAAATTAAAAAAGAAATGCTAAAATACATATAAAATTAAAGGTAAAATATGAAAAAATTTCTAATATTTCTTGCTATTTTAGCATTTATACAAGGCTGTTCTAATAAAAAAGTCATCGTACATGAACCCCTAAAAAACGAGCTTTTAGCTTACACAAGTAAAGATGAGATAATAGATAAAAATGGCAATACTTTAATCACTGCAACTTACTTAAACCCAATATACCAAAGCAAAGTCGCCATAAAAAATGAGGAGAAATTTTTAGTTGCTATAAATCCAAAAGAACATGAGATAAATCCACAAACTATCGCACTAAATGGCGATACAAATGGCACAAGAGCTAGAGTTTTGGAGCAAGATGATGAGCTTTTAAAACTTACAGGATTTAACATGCCTTGGGGCATTTATTATGAAATTTCAGCCCCAAGTAAAGAGACGGATAACCTAAATCTTAGTTTCGAAATTTATCCGTCAAAGAAGGTTTCGTTAGACTTTCTAAAAGTGTCGAAATCTTTATATTGGTACCCATAAGCGAGTTATAGATCACAAAATTTGACAGCACCTTTTTGCCGTAGTTTCTAGTCTCTGTCACTGGTACTAGCTCAATAGATAAAAACGGTTCGTACTCTGTATCTTTAAACATATCGTCGCGAGTTATAAGTCTTTTTGTAAAGCCGATACCGCCGTTGTATGCATAGGCTATAAAGAGTGGATGGTAAAGAAATTTCTCAAGATAATCAAGATGATGATTTGCAAAACGATATGCTACATCTTGCTTAAACATATCATCTTGGTCAAAATTTTCTATTTTTAGCTCTTTTTTTCCAATAGCATTTGCTAAAAATGGCATAAATTGCATAGTTCCAAGCGCATAAGATGTTGAGATGACTGCTGGTATAAAAAGACTTTCTTGGCGTGCAAGAGCGTATATGAGCGACTTTCTTTGCACGCTTAGACCTTCAAGCTCACTATTTTGTGGCATTAAAAAATACTGATGTTCCCAGCCACTAGCTTTTTGCATAAAGTAAGCATAGGCGCCAAGACTATCGTTTGCATAAAAGCGTTTTGCATGCTCTCTTGCTTGTTCTGGACTCATAGTTTTTGCTAGCTCTGCTTGCTCTTGCCATAAAAATGGATCTGTAAGGTCAAAATTTTCTACATATTTTTTCGTTGGTTTTGGTACTATAACCTCGATAGGTTGGCTATTTTGTATAAAATCTCTAGCATAAAGTGAGTACATATTTGCATCTTTGCTTTGCGCTAGCTCGTTTAAAAATTTATCATCATTTGTCAAAAGATAAAGCCAATGGGTGGCATTATCGCGTTGCCATGCCCTGTCAAAACTAGCCTTTGCCCGCTCAAAAAACTTTTGCGCTATACTTTTTTCGCCTAGAGTTACAGCATTTAAAGCAAGAAAAAAGGCGTCATTTTGGCTTGTTATTTCTGGTGTAATGTTTAGGAAATTTTTTCTAAATTCATTAAAATTTCGCCCCATAACAAGATTGTTTAAAAGTTGAGAAAAGCCTTTTTCGTTATAAAGGGCATTAAAGAAATTTTGACCAAAATTTTCGGTAAAAAATTTATCTTTTTCTGCATTGCTACTTGAATTAAAAAAAGCTAAAAACTGCGCAGTTTGCATATTTTTAGCAAATTCTTTGGCTGGATTTTTAGTATTTAGAGTAAGTAAAATTTTTGCCTTTTGTGGATGAGTTTTTTCTAGTTTTTTTGCTAAATTTTCTCTAGTTTGTGAGCTTAGTTTTTTGCTAAAAGCTATCGTTGTTAGAGAATTTTGGCAGCTTGTGCTTGCTTGAAGTATATTTTTTTCATTTATTTTTGCGCAAGGGTTTGGTGTGGATATTGGTGGAACAACTTTATTTATGCTTTTTGTGACAAGACCTGACTTTCTAAAGATATCTTTTGAGAGGTTTTTTACCTGCTCTTTTGTGTAGTCACCTTCATTTATAAGCCGGTGTATGTAGTAGTCTTTTGCGAGTCCTTTTGGTTTGTCTTTTAGCTCTTCATAGCTTAAAACATGTGCCTCTAAAAAACAAACTAGCCCAAGGCTTACACTAAATAGACGCAGCAACATTTATAAGTAGCCTTACAAGAAATAAATCTATAAATTTTAACGCTAAGATGATGATGATGGGCGCTAGATCTATCCCACCAAAAACTGTTGGTATAAAGCGTCTAACAAAACTATAAGCTGGCTCAGTTAGTCTGTAAAGAAGTTGAACTACTTGGTTTGACGGATCGGGTCTAACCCAACTTACGATAGCTGCGATGATAATCACCCAGGTGTAAATTTCTATAACAGTATGTAAAATGCTAGCAACTGCGCTTAAAAATGTTGAAAATATCATCTAATAATCTCCTTAATATCGGCTTTTATCAGCGGATAAAGCTCGCCAAGCTCTGGTCCCTTAAAGTCGCCCGTTATGGCATAACGAAGTGGCATGAAAAAGCTTTTGCCTTTTAGGCTTGTGGCATTCATGAATTCTGTTTTAAACTCATCGTAAGTTTCGCACTCTTTTAGAGTTTTTGCCGCGTTTTTTATAGCCTCAAACTCGTTAGCAAATTCACTTGGTGCAGATTTGGGTGTATAGATTTTTTCTATTTTTTCTTTTATTTGTGGCAAAAGCGAGCTTTCTTGGGTATAAAAGCGAGCTAAATTTGCAAATTTTTTATCAACCCCTAATAGCTCGCTAAGTCGCTCATCGCTAGCAAGTTTGATGTGCTCTCGGTTAATATGCTCTAGCTTGGCTATGTCAAATTTTGCTGGAGAACGCGATATTTTGCTAATATCAAACCACTGTGCAGCCTTTTTGATGGTAAAAATTTCAACAGGCGTTTTATTGCCAAGAAGTATGAGATAGTTTGCTATAGCTTCAGGCATAAATCCTGTTTCAAGCATCCATTTTACGCTACTTGCATTATCTCTTTTGCTCATTTTTTTGCCATCGCCGTTTAAGATGATTGGCAAGTGAGCATAACGCATCGTGCCTGTGTAACCAAGCCCTTCGCGGATGAGGTCTTGTTTTGGTGTATTGCTAACATGATCTTCACCGCGTATTACAAAACTCACACCCTCAAGCATATCATCAACAGCACAAGCAAAGTTATATGTAGGTGTTTTATCTGCTCTCATAATAACAAAGCTATCAACAGCGTCTGGCTCAAAACTTAATTCTCCTTTTATCGCATCGGTAAAACTCATCGTATGTGCCGGCTTTTTCATGCGTATGACAAATGGTTTTTCACATGCCAAAACTTCATCATCGCTCATATTCTCACAAGTACCATCATATCTGTATGCTACGCCATTTTCTTTTGCTTTTTGTTTTTTGCCATCTAGTTCATCTTCTGTGCAAAAGCAGGCAAATGCCTTTTTGTCTATGAGTAGCTTGCTTGCTAGTTGGCGGTGGAATTTTAGATTTTTACTTTGGATATAAATTTGCTTTGCAACGATGCCAAATTTTGCTAAAATTTCTACTATTTCTTTCTCTTTTCCATCTATATTTCGCTCACTATCAGTGTCTTCTATACGCAAAATAAACCCACTCTTATCTTGTAATGAGCAGATATAGTTAAAGATGGCAGCTCGTAAATTTCCGATGTGCATGTCACCCGTTGGTGAGGGTGCAAAACGATACATTTTAAAGATCCTTTAGTTATTTTTAGGGCTAGATTATAACACTTTGATGATAAATTTAAAGTTAGATTTTTTAATTTATATATTGTAAAGCATATTTTAAGTAACATTTCGGATTTTAATTTTTAATCAGGGGAGTAAAATGAGTTTTATTAGTGAATTTAAAGATTTTGCCATGAAGGGTAATGTTGTTGATATGGCAGTTGGTGTTGTTATCGGCGGAGCATTTGGAAAGATAGTTTCTTCACTCGTTGCTGATGTTATTATGCCAATAGTCGGTGTTTTAACGGGCGGTGTAAATTTTACAGATCTAAAATTTACGCTAAAAGAAGCTGTTGGCGAGGTTCCAGCAGTGACTATAAACTACGGTAGTTTTATCCAAACAGCAGTTGATTTTATCATCATCGCATTTTGTATTTTTTGCGTTATTAAAGCACTAAATTCACTTAAAAAGAAAGAGGAGCCAGCTCCTGAAGCGCCAGCTGAAACTCCAGCAGATATCGCACTCTTAACTGAGATAAGAGATCTTCTTAAAAAATAATTTTACTCTCATGCAGGGGAATTTGCCCCCTGCGCTTGATTCAATATTTACTAAAAGTTGCTAAAATATCCTACTTTAAGAATGAGTTTGTAGGAGAAATTTGTGCTTAAAAAGATACCTATTTTTAAAACACTAAGCCCAGAAAAGCTAAGAGAGCTTGAGGAGATTGTGGTAACAAAAAGCTATAAAAAAGGTGAGTTTTTGTTCCTTGAAGGTGAAGAGCCAAAGTGGCTTATATACTTGCTTTCAGGCTCTGTTAAGCTTTATAAAACGACACCAAATGGAAAGGAAATTTTCCTTCATCAGCTGCCTCCTATGAATTTTGTTGCTGAAGTTGTAAATTTTGAAAATATCACATATCCAGCAAGTGCCGTGTTTGTCATCTCTGGGGAGGTAGTAAAGATAAATTATGAAAAATTTCATAGTAAATTTATGACAGACCCAGAAATTTGCATGGCTATAATACGCTCAATGTCCGAAAAACTTCGTATTACAAGTAACCTTTTGCACCAAGAGCTTATACTAAGCTCAGAAGCCAAAGTAGCGCAGTTTATCCTTTCGCATGAAGATGTATTTAATGAGCTAAAACACACTAAAATAGCTTCTATTTTAAACATTACGCCAGAGACTTTTTCAAGAATTTTAAACAAATTTAAGGCTCAAAATTTGGTAAAACTTGATGAGAAAAACCAAATTTCTGAAAAAAATGTTGAGCTTTTAGAAGCTATTTGTTCTTAAAATATCAATAATAACACTCTAAAAAGGTAAAATTTGAGACTTTTAACTATATTTTTGGTTGCTATTTTATTTTCTGTGTGCGCAAATTTTTATGCGTATAAGCGTTTTATTAGCAAAGTTGATTTCTTGCAACCATATTTGAAATTTATACGCATAGCGTTTTTTATCATAGTGCCATTTGAGATTATATTTTTCTTACAAATTCGCTTTGATATTTTAAACTTACAAGGCTATTTAATCGCAGGTACAATGGTAGCTTTTAGCTGGTTTTTGCTTTTTATAAGTCTTATTTATGATATTACAAAAAGTATATTAAAAAAGAGCAAATATAACTCAAATCGCCGAAAATTTATCAAATTTTGTTTTGATGTGACTTTTGTTGTACTTTTTGCGAGCTATTTTTTAAAAGGGGTTTTTTGTGCGCTTACTCCCCCAAAGGTAAAACACACTAATATAAAAATAAAAGGGCTAGCTTCTGGACTTAGGATAGCACTTATTTCAGATGTTCATATAGGTGAGTTTTTACAAAAAGAATTTATGGCAACACTGGTTTTTCAAATAAATGAGCAGCGCCCAGATATGGTTGTGATAGTAGGCGATCTTATCGACTTTGATGCACAAAAGATAGGTGATAGTTTAGATCCTCTAAAAGATTTGCGTTCCACTTATGGTACATTTTATGTCCCGGGTAATCACGAGTATTATCACGGAGTAAGGGATATAATGGTAAAAATTTCAGAACTTGGTATTAAAATTTTAGGTAATGAAAGTATCTCTGTGGGCGGTATAAATTTAGCTGGAGTTTATGATCTGGCTGGTTTTAGATTTAAACATTTTGAACCAGATTTAGAGCAAGCGTTGGCTGGTAAGGATGAGAGTTTGCCTACAGTTTTACTATCGCATCAGCCAAAATTTATAAAAACTATGCAAAAAGATGTAGATCTTGTTCTTTGTGGTCATACCCATGCTGGGCAAATTTTCCCTTTTCAGCTACTTGTGATGATAGATCAGCCATATTTATACGGACTTTATAAACATAATGATAAAATGCAAGTTTATGTTAGCTCTGGTGCTGGCTTTTGGGGTCCACCAGTTCGTATACTCGCACCAAGCGAGATAGCGATATTAAATTTATATGGAGAGTGAGTATGGATAGAGTGTTTTCTAGATATTTTGGACTTTTTGGTAAGATAAAATTTCCAAAAGCGGTACAAACTTTTATAAACGAACAGTATATAAAGTATTTTAAGCTTGATATGAGCGAGTTTGATAAAGCAAGCGAATATGAAAGTCTAAATGCTCTTTTTACAAGAAATTTTCTAAAAGAGCGTGAATTTGATAAGGATAGGCAAATTTTTATAAGTCCGTGCGATGGCACATGTCTAAGTAGCGGTACAACAAAAGATGGTATGGCTTTTAGTGTAAAGGGTAAAACTTACAGTCTAAAAGAGCTTTTGGAGCAAAGCATAAGTGAAGTCGAGTTAAAAAATGAGTATGATTTTGCTAATATCTACCTAAGCCCAAAAGACTACCATCACTATCATGCTCCGTGCGATCTTAAAATTTTAAAAGCCGTACATATGGGCGGTAAGCTTTATAGTGTAGCTAAAAAATGGCTTGAAAAAGTTGATGGGCTTTATGCTAAAAATGAGCGTGTTGCGCTTAGATGTCAGATGAGCAATGGCAAGCTGATGTGGCTTGTGTTTGTGGGGGCATTAAATGTTGGTAAGATGAAATTTGCTTTTGATGATCGGATACAAACAAATGCTAACGCCAGTCAAGTTCAGGTTTATGGATATGAAAATTTATATGTAAAAAAGGGCGAAAGGCTTGGAAATTTCGAGCTTGGCTCAACGATACTTATCATAAATGAAAAAAATGCGATAGAGTATAATCTAAGTGAAGAAAAACAAATAAAACAGGCTGAAACTATCGGCTTAGTAAGGCTTTAAAATGGCAAATGAACTAGCAAAAACTGAGCAGAGCTTAAGCGATCATATTAAAAACAATACCGTTGTGCAGTATTGGCAAGATGAGGCGGACTTTGATAAGCTAGCGCTTACGACAGTTGAAACGATGCGTTTTATAAATGAGGAGCAGATAAGAGAATTTGCTCAAAATTTACAAAAAAATAACGAGCAAATTCTGAGCATGACATTTGAGGGTGTTAAAAAGCGCCATGAAAAAGAGCTTGACGAGCTGATAAAAAAGCAGAAAAAAACAAGCGCCATAGCCTTTGTTTTAGGTGCTTTAACCTGTGCTATTGGCTTTATAATAGGCATGCTTATAATGGGTAAAATTTAAATTATCAAAAAAGATAAATTTAGCTACTCTATCCGTGGCGTTCCAAATAGATTTTGTGCTTCTTGCAAGATAGAGTTTTGTCTTATCGCTTCGCGCTCAGCCTCGCTTTTGTTTGAGTTTATAGATAGCAAGCTTGGTTTTTCTTTTGGCTCTTTTTGTATGACTGGCTGTGTGTCTGGTGTTTGTGATAATGAGGTTGCTTTGATATTTTCAAGCTCTTTGCTCATCATCTCATCAAGGCTACTTTTTGGCTTTTGTATCTGTTTTTTCTGGGCGTCTATTTTTGTATTTGCACCAAATACCTCTTTGCAAATTTGATTTATGATCTTAAATTTATCAACAAGCATCTGTCTATCATTACCATCTTGTGGTGTTGCAAGTGTTAAAATATCACTTTCAAAGGATACAAACTCCACACTTCGCTTAAAACACTCCCCAAGATCATAATCTCTGTCATAAAGCCTTGATGTGAAAACTTCATACTGGCTTTTTTGCGGTGCTTGCTTTAGTATAGGCTGAGCTTGTGGTATTTGTTTTACAGGTTGGCTAGCGATGTTTTGCTGTGGTTTTGGTGTTTGAGAAATTTGTGTTGCTTGACTAATAGCAATAGCGTCATCTATGCTTTGTAAATTTAATGCCTCAAGCATCATAAAAAACATTACACAAAGTACAAAGCCGTTGTCGCTAGTAGTGGTTAACATACTTTTTGCTTGAGCTAAAATCCGCAAAAATCTCTCATAAACAAGCAGTGAAAATTTACTATCTCCAGCTAGAAATTTCTCTTTTAAATTCGCTATAAGTTCGTCTATTATCATCTCTGGCTCATAGCTTTCAAACTCAGATATAAGCGCTCTTAATGTCTCTTTATCTTTTGCTAAGATAGTATCTAAAATTTGCTCTATCCTGCTTGGATCAAGAAGACCAAGCATAGATGCTACCGAGCTTTGCGTGAGTTTTTGCTCACTAAAGATAATGGCTTGATCAAGTAAAGTAAGAGTGTCGCGAAGTGATCCAGAGCCACTGCGAGCTAGAATTTCAAGCGCTTCATTTTCGTAGCTTATGCCCTCTTTGCTTAGGATAAATTGTAGATGTTTTATAATATTTAAACGACTTATCTGTTTAAATCTAAAATGCTGTGTACGCGAAAGAACCGTGGCTGGAAGCTTTAAAGGATCTGTCGTAGCAAGGATAAATTTAACATAGCTTGGTGGCTCTTCAAGTGTCTTTAAGAGCGCATTAAACGCTTCTTTTGTAAGCATATGTACTTCATCAATGATGAAAATTTTATAGCGTGCACTGGCTGGGGCGTACTTGGTTTGTTCTATAAGTTCTCTTATGTCATCTATCTTGCGGTGGCTAGCAGCATCCATCTCTATTATGTCCATATGTCTGTTCTCGTTTGCCATCTGGCAGTGAGGGCAAATTTCACACGGACGAGAGCTTGGACCATGCTCACAAACTAGGGCTTTTGAAAAAATTCTAGCACTTGATGTTTTGCCACTTCCGCGAAGTCCTGAAAAAAGGTATGCGTGGCTTATGCGACCTTCATTTAGTGCGTGGCTAAGACTTTTGCTGACTGCTTCTTGACCGATGAGCTCGTCAAAATTTTTGGGTCGATATTTTAGTGCTAGTGCTTGCAAGGCGCATTCCTTGTTGTGAATTTATGTTTATTTTACTAAAATTTGGATAAATTTCTCATATAACCAAACAAAAAGGGAGAATATGAGAAAAATTTTGGTTTTAGCTTTGCTTGCAGCTGGCATTTGTAGTTTTATGGGATGTGAGCGCAACGACTACCAACATCCGATGCATAGAGCCAATAAAGGTGGCTGAGTTGGAGAGGCTCTCCAACTACTCATTGAGGATAGATAATAACTCTGCGTTATCTTTTGTTTTTAACATTTTTGCATATAAAAATTTTAAAGCTTCAACATCATCCATACTCGCAATAGCTGTGCGTATAGCCCAAATTTTCTGAAGTTCATCTGGTTTTTGAAGTAGCTCCTCTTTTCTTGTACCCGACTTTAAGACACTTATGGCTGGATAAATTCTTCTATCTGAGATATTGCGATCTAACACAACTTCACTGTTTCCTGTGCCTTTAAATTCCTCAAATATCACCTCATCCATGCGTGAGCCAGTGTCAATAAGAGCAGTTGCGATTATCGTTAGACTGCCGCCACCTTCGATATTTCTAGCTGCACCAAAGAAGCGCTTTGGCTTGTGTAGAGCATTTGCGTCAACACCACCAGTTAGCACCTTGCCGCTTGGTGGAGTTACGGTGTTATAAGCACGAGCTAAACGAGTAATGCTGTCAAGAAGTATGATAACATCTTTTCCCATCTCTACAAGGCGTTTTGCTTTTTCGATGACAAGCTCTGCCACGCGCACATGGTTTTGTGCTGGAAGGTCAAAAGTAGAGCTATACACTTCGCCTTTTACACAACGTTGCATATCAGTCACTTCCTCTGGACGCTCATCGACTAAAAGCACCATGAGCTGAGCCTCTGGGTGGTTTTTGGCAATACCATGAGCAAGCTCTTTCATAAGCTCTGTTTTTCCGCTTCTTGGAGGCGCCACGATAAGCCCACGCTGACCTTTGCCAAGTGGCGTAAAAAGGTCTAAAACCCGTCCTGTAAGTTTCATGGCGTCATATTCAAGTTTTATTTTTTCAGTTGGAAAAAGTGGAGTTAGATTGTCAAAAAGTGGACGCTCTTTTGCTTCAGCAAGGGGCATATAGTTTATGGCTTCTATTTTTAATAAAGCATAGTATTTTTCCTGATCTTTTGGTTCTCTAACTTGCCCTGTAACTATGTCGCCAACACGAAGTGCAAATTTGCGTATTTGTGAGTTTGAAACATAAGCGTCATTTGAGCTATCACTAATATTTGCATCAACAGATCGTAAAAAGCCGTAGCCTTCGTTTGTTATCTCTAAAATTCCTGTAAAAAGTATGAAGCCGCCCTGTGATGTTTGTGTTTTTAAAATTTCAAATATTAAATCTTGTCGGCGAAATTCTCGTGGATTTTCCACACCTACGGCATTTGCTATCTGAACTAAATTTTCTAGATCAAGTGTTCTTAGCTCTTCGATTTTATGTCCATCAACTGGAGTATGAGTGCGGGTGTTTTGGTGTTTTTTAGTGGGTTTTGTGTTTTCTTTTTGGTCATTTTGCTGTTGGGTTTCGTTATTTTCCATATTTCCTCTTTAAAATTTGCGAATAATATCGATAGAAGTTTTTCACATTGAAGTTTTTAAAGTTGTGATTTTATAAAAATTTTGCTTTAATGTCAAGAAATGATATAATTGAGATTTATTTTTGATAAGGATTTTTAAAATGATGGATTTTAAGGACGGAAGTCGCGAGAAAAAGATCATCAAAACGGCTATTTTAGGGATTATCATAAATGTAATTTTAGCAAGTGTTAAAATTTTTATCGCTCTTGTTTCAAATTCAGTAGCCATAATTTCAGATGCTATAAACAATCTAAGTGATGCATTCTCAAGTTTAATAACGATATTTGGCTCAAAGTTAGCTCAAAAGCTACCAGATGAAAACCACCCATACGGTTATGGTAGGGTCGAATATATTGGTGGTTTAATAGTTTCAATCATCGTTCTCATGCTTGGCATTGAGTTTTTGCAAACTTCTATTCAAAATATTATTAAGCCAGTGGCTACAAGCTTTACGCCACCACTTTTACTTATACTTTTTATAGCCATTTTTGTAAAATTTGGGGTAGGGTTTTACTACCAAAAAGTTGGCAAAGAGACAAAATCTATCTCACTAAAAGCAGTTGGACAAGAGGCTTTAGGAGATGCGATAATAGCCACGATAATCTTAATCTCAGCTGCACTTTCATACTTTGCTAACATTCAAGTTGATGGCTATGCAGGGGCTTGTGCATCGTTGTTTATTATCTATAATGGTGTGATTTTGATAAAAGAAACATTTGATAAGATTGTGGGGCAAAGGGTTGAAAAGCAGATAAGCGATGAAATTTATGCTGCGATAAATTCATGCGATATAGTGCATGGCGCTTATGACCTCGTACTGCATAATTATGGTGTAGAGCGATATGTGGGCTCGGCAAATGTTGAGGTAGATGAGCATTTGCCACTTTGTGATGTTTCGCAAAAGTTAAATGAGCTACAAATTTCAATTTATAATAAATTTCGTGTTTATCTAGTTTTTGGGATTTACAGTATAAATTTGGGTCAAAATAGCGCAAAAGAGTGCATAACAAACAGCCTTTCTGACTTAGAAAGCATAAAGGAAATTCACGCATTTTTTATAAATTTAAAGCAAAAGCGCATACGATTTGATGTTGTGGTTGATTATAAAGAGCGTGATTTGGCTTGGCTTAGAGCTCAGATAGAGCAAAGAGTTGAGCAAAACTATCCTGATTTTGAAGTTTTTATAGTAATTGATAGGGAATTTAGCTAAACCGCCAAATTTTAGTTTTGGCGGTCTGTTTTGTGCTTGAATTATGACAAGAGTTACTTTTTTAGTGACTCTATATACTCATTTACGGCTTCAAGCTCGAGTTGGTTTAGGTTTTGCACCTGCGCTCTCATAGCTGAACCCATTCCGTATTTGTTGTTATTTCCCTCTTTGTATCCTTCAAGAGCGCGTAGTCTGCGGTCTTTTCGTAGGGTAACGATAGGGCTTGCTTTAGGATGATACTTTTGCGTACCATCTACGCCATGACAGCCAACACATTTTTTGTAAATTTCAGCCCCATCAACAGCAAATGCCAAAACACTAAAAACAGACGCAATCCCCAAAATGGCTAGTCTTTTCATATAAAATCCTTTGAAAATTTTAGCCATTATAGGGTGTGTTTTGAAATATTTATTAAATAATTTTTATTATTTAGTCTTTTTTATCTGGCTTGTTAAGAGCAATCATAAGTGACATAATAAGTATCCAAATAAAAACTGTAAATTGCTTATTCCAAAGCGGATCAGCAAAACTTCCTATAGTATAAATAACCATAAAAAGTGTAAAAATATTTTTGTATTCGCTACTATTTGTTTGAAATGCTTTTTTAAAAGCTAAAAAATAAATAGCAATCGTAAAGGCTAAGCCTATTATCCCCATCTGCATTGCTGACATTAAAAATTGGTTATGAAAGTGATTTGAGCTCATGAAAGCTTTCATTTTTGCTGGATAGTTGTCAAATTTTGGATTTTGTAGGGCTATGGCTGCTTCTTCTTCAAAGTCACCAAGACCTATACCAAAAATAGGATATTTTTTTAAAGTTTCATATGTTATGGCAAAAAAAGCAAGCCTTTGACCCCATGATGTATGTAGATTTCCACTACTTATACTTTTTATGTCGGCTATTGTATGTTCAACTCTCATTTTAAAAGAGTTGCTAAAATTAAAAGCCAACGCATAGATTACTATTAATGAAAATAGTGAGTATAATATACTTTTAAAATTGATTTTAAAAACAAGGAAAAACATAACTATAATAGCTGCTATATACGCCACTTGACCCGTTCTTCCAGTTTGTAAAAATAGATTGCTTGTAGTGCTTATAAAAAACAAACTCATGAAAATTTTGTCTTTAAGAGAGTAGCCTTTTGATATTATTCTGCTAAAAAGCAAGATAGATGTGAAGGCTAAGTATATACTATAATCTATATGAAACATAAATGGGCTTGGATTTGTCTTTGAACCAACTCCATACTCCCAAATTTCAAAATATATACCATAAGCCACTAACTCGCTAACAAACATACCATATAAAAATGCCGTTATTATCTTTTGTGCCCATTCTTTTTTAACAGATGTTGCAAGTACTATAAGAGTAAACCAATAAGCATAAAGCCTAAAAAATTTTAATGCAGTTTTTGTATTATCAGATAAAATAGCACTAAGTGCTATAACTGTATAAAATATTAAAAATATTATAAGAATTTTTGATGCTTTTATTTCTGCAAATTTTCTCTTAAAATCTCCCTCTAGTAGCCAAATTATTGGAAAAAAAATACTAAAAAAACTAATCGCACCTCTTGCAAAAGGCATAGTAAAGGCAAATATAATAACTGAATAAAAATATATTTTTTCGTAATTAATGTTTTTGTTTTTTATTAAAGTTGTCATTTTTTTAATTCTTTCTTATTATTTTAAAATACTATCTGGGCTTATATGTGTCCATTTGCCGCGTGGTTTATCGATGTATTGAAAATGCTCATTCGTAAAACTGCCTTGTACGCATGTAAAGCGATTGTGACGATGTGTAACGCTATTTTCATCAGTGATGGCTGCGTTTAAAACGGTTGGTCCAGTAAGTGCATATACGCCATTGCTCGTGTTTTTATCTTTGATATTTTGTACTATAATTTCTATAGTTTTTTTGATAAATTTATTATCGGGCGTACTTGCCATAAAGTAGTTGCTAAAGCGATGTTTTGTCATTAAAAATAGCTCACTTTGCTTCTCATCTATAAGCATGCTTGGCGGCAGACAAAAGCAAGCATCTATATCAAGATATACCCCGCCAAATTTATTCAGCACAAAAAGTCTAAAAAAGTCAGCTTTTGCTGCTCCATCATTTAGCTGGTCATAAGCATTAAAAGTATCCTCATCGCACAACTCTTTTATAAATTTTGTCGCATCGTCATTGCTAAAATGCCTATACTCCCAATCTAGTGATAAAAGTCTGTTAAAAAGATAGTTTATATATACTGGTAGAGAGACTTTGTAAGTATAGTTTATCTGCCAGATGGTTTTTGGGATATTGGTCTGTTTTTTTGGCGTAAGTTTTGCTTCGCTATAACGCGGTATGTTAAACCTCATTTTAGGAAAAATAAAATGAAATATATAGCCAAAACCCTTAACAAGAGTGCCTAAAATTTTACTTGTTCTATTGATAAAAAGTGCTAATGTCTGCAATGCCTGTCCTTACTCATAAATTTCATTATAAAACGCCTTAAAGCGTTTGTGTTGCCAGAGCCAAAGGTCTGGATTTTTAAGAATTTGTGCTGAGATTATATCGTTTTGAAGCTTAGTTAGTGTAAAAATTTTATCTTCATCTAAAATTTGCCTTACATCAATAGGCTCAAAGACCGTCACTTCGTGCTTTCTAAATTTACTTTTGGTGGTTAGTATTGGAACGATAAGTGCGTCAAGTTTTATAGCAAGCCTTGCTACAGCATCGGTGGCGATAACCTTTTTGCCTAAAAATTCTATCTCACAGCCAGCGTCTGTGTGCTGGTCGATAACGATAGCTACTTGGTTGCCTTTATTTAGGGTTTGTAGCATGCCTTTTGCTGCCGAGTGTTTTTCTATCATTGTGATGTTATTCTTGGCTCTTGCAGCGGCATAAATTTCTTGTATGTATGGGTTTTGCATCTTTTTATTTACCACACCAACTTTCATGTCAAAAGCTAGTGCAATTCCTGGCAAGGTAAGCTCCCACCCACCATAGTGCGCGGTAACAAATATGATTTTACGACCGCTATTAAGGGCATTTGCGATAAATTCACCGCCAACAACACTCATCTTTTTTAAAATTTCATCTTTTGGCAAATTTTGATTTTCAAGTAGCTCAAATATATTAAACGCAAGGCTTTTGTATGAATTTAGTGCTATCTTTTGTAGTTCTTGCTCACTTTTTGAGTTATTAAAAACTAATTTTAAATTTGAGATTGCTATTTTGCGGTAGTGAGAGTTTAGTTTATAGACTAAAAATGCAAAAATTTCAAGGATCTTTTTTGAAACTGGCTTTGGCACAAGCATAAAGATGCCGTTAAAGACGATATAAAGATGATAAAGAAATTTATATTGTAACTTTTTTGTTATGCTCACTTTTGCCCTTTTTTGTCTTTTATTTTACTAAAATAAACCTAAATTTTGAACTAGATTCAGCACATCTTTGGCAGTGATAAGTCTCATACAGTCATGATGAGAGAGTGGGCAGGTGCGCTTCATGCATGGCGCGCACGCTAGGTTTTTGCTGATGATATGGGCATTTTGATTCATCCATGGGCTGGTTTCATTAAATTTTGTAGGACCAAAGATGGCTACAGTAGGCACTTTAAAAGCCGCTGCTATATGCATAGGACCACTATCGTTTGTTATAAAAAGACTAAGTCCGCCAACGCGAGAGATTAGCTCATCTACGCTTGTTTTACCAGCTAGGTTTTGATAGTTTTTGATATTGTTTTGTTTTAGTATCTGTTGTATATCTGCGGCTATTTGTATTTCGCTAGGTCCGCCAAATATAACGATGTCAAATTTATCAGCCAAAGCCATAGCAACATCGGCAAACTCTTTTGGATACCATCTTTTGGCGCTTCCATATGTTGCACCGGGATTTATGCCCAGAGTTTTTCGCTCATAAAAAAACGGCTTGTGATATAGCTTTTGCTCTTTTGCATTTAAGTTAAGTCCTAAAAATTTATTTATAAAGTCGTTGTATCTAACGACTAAATGCGTTTCGTTTTTACTTAAACGGCGGTATTGCAACTTTTTTTTTGCTTTTATAAAAAACATCATAAATTTTGATGAAAAGCTACGCCTAAATGATATCGCTATATCAACTTCGCCAATGTTTTTAGCTAAATTTATTAGATTTATATATCTATTTCTGCTTTTTTTTGTCTCATTTACTATAAAGCGTTGGATATTTTCATATCCCTTAAAAACATGGTTTGAAACCGATGAGCCAAGTATGATAAGGCTTGCGTGTGGGTATGCTTTTATGATATTTTGCACTGCTGGTGTCACCATCACCGCATCTCCAAGCCACACAGGTATCTCAATAAATATCTTCATTTATCATCTTTTTGTATTCGTAAAATTGTGGCATTTTAATAAGTTTGCCATCTTTATTATCCACTAGTCCGTATCCAGGAGCTATAAGCTGATGCCAGTAAATCCGCTTTATTTTGCCTGTTTTTAGGGCTATATCGTGATATTTTCGCATAAAATGTGCATATTCATTCACGCTCACGCACTCTTTTTCACTAGTGGGTGCGTACGGAGCAGTGTTTTTAAGTGGGTAATTTGTTTCAGTTATATAAATTTCATTGCTAGTTTTTGGTGAAAATTTTACTAGAGCAAATAGCAAGTTTATCTTATTTTTTAGGTCAAATATGCCGTATTGCGAGTTTTGCGGATCGCCACGCCTATCTACATAAAGCAGGCTTGAAAGTTTATCAAATTTAACATTTTTTAGGCTAAAAAGCGTAGCTACATTGTGGTGAAACTCAAAGTCAATTACACTTGGGCCAATAAGTTTTATATATTTAAAGCTCTCATCTCTTAAATTTTGAGCTGTTTGGTAAAAATTTAGATACTCACAAGGTGCAAAAAAGCCCCATTTTAAGCGATTTATAGCTATGCCTATCTGAAACTCATTTGCAATGCCTTGAAATTTGGTAAAAATCTGCCTTAAATTTTCTCTAAAAAGCTCTAAATTTTCGATATTATCCCTATCTTGCATGATGGCTATGAGTATATTTTTGCCTTTAAATTTTAAAGCAAATTTTATGTATTCATCTAAATTTTGCATATCCCAAAGCGGCAGTCTTATAAGTAAATTTTTAACTCCAAGTTCATCTACTAGCCAAACTTGTTCGTCTCCTTTGTCTAAATTTATGCCTATGCCGTAAAAATCGCTCTTTACTAGCTTTTGTGAGCCTTTAAAAATTTTCATACAAATCGTAGCAAATGGCAAGATAAATAGTGACAAAAGAGCCATTTTCGCATAGTCAAGTTTAAAATTTTTACGCATATTTTTTTTATATTCTTTATCGGTTATCACGCTTGGTTGATCTGAGTAAAAGTCCCAAACAAACGGCTTTTTAAGCATCTAGTGCCTTTATAAATGCTGATTTTATCGTTTCAAACTCTTGTCTTGAGTACTCCTTTGATATGCAAAAATTTTGCTGACTTTCATTTATGCTGCCCCAGCGCTTAAAGCTTGCAAAAAGTGAGTTTCCAAAAAATGAAAAAGTGGGTGTATTTACCGCTGCTGCAAGGTGCATTGGACCAGTTGAGGTGCTTACAAAAAGTCTAAAATTTGACAAAAGCTTACAAAAATCTATCAAGCTTAAATTTGAGCGCCATAAAACAGCGTCAAAATCAAGCTTTGAGCTTATATATCTGTAAGCAGTATCATCGTCTGGACCAAAGCTAAAAACAGCCTTTGTGTTTGGTTTTTGACTTGTGATTTTAGCAAATAAGATATAATCATCAAGGCTTAAATTTCCATCACTACTACCGCCAAATCCTGGGTGAAAAGCAACGATATTAAGTCCTTTTTCTATCTTGTTTTCATCTAAAAAATTCTTAAAAATAGCCCTTTTTTCAGGTTCGCTAAATTCTAAAACTGGTCTTTTAAAATCTGGTGAAATTTCACTAAAAACTGAGCGTAAAAGCTCGATATTATACTCAAACTCACGCATTTTTACTTCACTTCTACGCTGCTTTATACGGATATTTGCAAAAATTTGAGCTATTTTTGTAGCTGGTGCTGCTCGCTTTTTTATCCCAGCTAAAAGCAGAGCAAGTGCTAGTTTTGTATCTGTAAAGGCACTAATGGCAATGTCAAATCGTCCTTGTTTTATCTTTTTTGATAGAGCAAAAACGCTCTCCTCATAAAGTAAAACTTCATCGATGAAATCGATATTTTTAGCAAAGTCATAATTTACTTTTGAAACTAGCACTGAAATTTTTGCATCTAAAATTTGCTCTTTTGCTAGCTTTATCATAGGTAAAGCTAGCACAAAGTCGCCGATCTTATCGTGTCTGGTTATGAGTATGTTCATTTTTTTGCTTCTTGGTTTAGCTCATAAAGTTTTATGTATTTATAAAAATTTGTTACAGCGTGTGAAACGGCGATAATAAGACCGACATAGCCGTCTAAAAAGCCTTTTTTAAATATATAGGTTTTAAAAAAAGAGTACGCAGCGTTTAAAAAAGCTTTGGCTGGGCTTGAGTGCTTTTTGCCTGCGTTGTTTTTGGCAAAGAGTGTTGAGTAGGTGTTTGCTTTTTGGACAAACTGCTCGATACTAGAGTAGCTGTAATGCCTGATATTTCCACCCAAAATTTCAGTTCTAAGACCTTGCGTTATGATATCTTCGTGCACATCGTTATCGTTATAGTGTGTGATTTTTTTATTGTATAGGCGTTTTATCTTTTGGTTATTCCATCCACAGTATTTTATCTGAATTTCTTTATAAAATGCGATAAAATTTAGCTTATAAACGCAGTTTTCATCAAGCGTTTTGTTTTGTAAAATGTTTCTTAGTTCGCTATCTACGACCTCATCGCTATCGATGATTAGTATCCAGTCATTTTTTGCATAGCTTGCGGCTTTATTTTTTGTACGCCCAAAACCCACAAACTCGCCTTGTATCAAATTTATATTTTTGTATGAGCTTGCGATTTGTAGTGAGTTGTCGGTAGAGCCGTTATCAAAAACTACGACATCATCTAAAAATTCAAGGCTTTTTAGAGTTTTATCAAGAGTTTTTTCGTTATTTTTGACCAAAACTACGCCGCTTATCATTTTTTAAGTATCCTTTTTGCAAGTGCTTTTAGTCTGTATTTTAACATGGATAATGGTTTAAATATCGCATCTGGTGAGCTTAGTGCATCGCCATTTATTCTGTATATTACGCCATTTATGCCACTAAAATCAGCCTGAATCGCATTGCCGATACGAAAAGCGTATTTGTAATGCTTTTTTGTAAATTTTAAAACTTCATCGTTATATTTGCCGTAGGGAAAAAACAAACTATCTACCTTTATATCTAACTTGTTTTCTAAAATTTCTTTTGAGCCACGAATTTCACTATCTAAATCGACGCCATCGTTGGTTAAAACTACATGAGAGTGCGAATGTGAGGCGATTTGAATAAGACCACTATCTATCATCTCTTTTAGCTCTTTATAGGTGCAAAATGTTGCTTTTTTAAAATTTTCAAAAAGATCGTTGTGTTCAAAACTTAGTCGTTCGTTTGATGGGGTTTGTGTGTCGTCTAGGATAAATTTGCTAGGGACTGCGAGTGTAGCTTTTAGGTTGTATTTTTTTAAAAGCGGGAAAACAAGTAGATAAAAGTCTGCATAAGCATCATCAAATGTTATGTGAACGCACTTTCCTTGCACGCTTTCTCCTGCAAAAATAGTTGTAAAATTTTGTTTTATGTATTTTAAATGCTGCTTAAAAATTTCAACATCATTAGAACACCTGTCGCTATTTAGATGATGATACATTATGCTTATTAGCACTTTTGTCCTTTTAGTCGTTTTTTTAAATTTTTTCTTGCTTTTAGTCTATGCGAATATTTCATTGCCATATCGATACATCTGCTCTCATCGGCGTTTGAGAGTTTTGCGTATTCAACAGCGATAGACTTCATATCCTCATTTGTAGCCCAAAGCATAGAGAAATTTTTAAGCCTATCTTTTAACTTTAATTTTTTAAATTTCATTCTATTTATATCAACTATTTTAAACTCGTATCGGTTGCCGCTTTGTTTTATTAAGATGTTTCCAGGACTGTAGTCAAGATGTAAAATTTCTTGCTCGTGAAGTGCATATGTAAATGCTACAAATTGTTTTAAAATGCTATCTTTGTTTAAAAACTCATCGTCTAGTAAAACTTCTCTTATAGTAAAATCATATGCAAAATTTTCACTTACAAAAAAACTCTCGTAAAGTAATTTATGTTCGTAAAACTCGATATATCCTATAGGTTTTGGTGTGAAATTTTCAATCCTTAAAGCATGCTCATATGACTTTTGTGCTTTTGTTTTTTTGCCAAAAAAGTATAAAATTTTATTAAAAATGTTTGGAATTTTAAAACTTTTTACAACCACTTCTGTGCCATTTTGACTAATGAGCTTTATCTCGTTTCGTGCTTTATGTAGCGAGTTTTGTGAGCTTTGAAACTTATCTTTTATATCTAGCAAAAACTCTTTTAGCCAATTAAAATTTTCATTTAGGGTAAGCTTGTATTGTTTCATTTCCCATCCATAAGTTTATATAGATTTTAACCAAAATCAGCTTAATAGCCTTTTAAGCATTTAGTGGTATATTTGCAAGTTTAGATATTTTATGAGGGAAAAATATGGCCAAAATTTTAGAGCTTTGTCTGTCACCTGATCTTGGTGGGCTTGAGCTATATATGAAAAATGCGACTAAAAATTTAAACTCAACTGCTGTAATAGGCAAAAACTCAAAGCTTAAAGCAGCTTTTGAGGCTGAAAATTTAGCATTTTATGAGATGGATAGGTTTGCGGTTTTTCATCTTGCTAATATTATCGATAGTCAAAATATTGATGTCTTGCATATCCACTGGACAAAAGACATTTTAACTGCTGTTTTGGCAAAAAAACTATCACGCAAAAAACCAAAGATAGTCCAAACCAGACACATGCATATGACGCGCTTTAAAAATGACTTTTACCATAAATTTTTATATAAAAATATCGATATGATTATCGCAGTTACTGAGCTTTTGCAAGAGCAGATAAATAAATTTATCCCAAGCAATATACGCCCAAAGGTAAAGGTTTGCTACCTTGGCGTAAAAGAGATAGCATCACTTGATAAAGATAAAAAGCTTAAGTTAAGGGGCAGTTTGGGGATTGAAAATGAGTTTGTGATAGGTATAGTTGGCAGAGTTGAAGAGGCAAAAGGGCAGCACATCGTTTTAAATGCAGCTAAAATTTTAAGAGATTTAAATATAAATTTGCGTGTTTTAGTTGTTGGTGGGTGCATGGATGAGAGGTACTTAAATGCCCTTAAGGAGAAACACAAGGATGATATATTTCTTGGGCATGTTCAAAATGCAAGCGAATATATGCAAATTTGTGATTGCGTCGTGCTGGCTACAAAAAAAGAGACTTTTGGACTTGTTTTGGCTGAGGCTATGCGAGCTGGTGTGTGTGTTTTAGCCAGCGATAGCGGAGGCCCTCTTGAGATTATAGATGATAGCAAAAATGGGCTTTTGTTTGAAGCGTTTAATAGTAAGGAACTTGCCAGAAAGCTAAAGCTTGTTATAGATGATGAAAATTTTAGACAGACGCTGGCTAGAAATGGTAAGGAAAAAGCAGATAATAAATTTAACGAAATCACGCATTTTGCAGAGCTTGTAGCTATACTAAATGAAATTTAAGACAAGAGCTTTTTTGCTGTTTGTGTAATGCTTTGCGGTAAGATTTCATTTATGCAAAGGTCATTTTTATCTATCTTTTTAGCGTCTATCTTCTTGCCGGCGTCAATGACTAAATTTTGGCTAGTGGTATAGGCATTTCTGTGGCTTGGACGATTTCCAAAAAGTGTTATGGAGGCGACATTTTGCGCCCAAGCGATGTGTGTAACCCCACTATCGTTACCGATAACTAGCTCACAGCCATTTATAAAGTCCACAAGTTGGTTAAGGCTCATCTTATCAAGTAGCTTTGCGTGCGTTCCTTGCGTAAGAGCAAGTGCTTGAATGCGCTCTTTTTCATTTGCGTAGCAGACTAAAATTTCATACTCGCTAAGCCCTAAGATAACATCCTTAAACTTATCATAACATTTATCAGTCTCACTTGCAAATGGTGCTATGAGTATGCGTTTTGGCGAGTTTTCTTGCTGTTTTATATAGTTTTTTAGACATGGAGTTTTGGTTAAAATTTCTTTTTTTAAGAAGTTAAAATTTAGTGCAAAAGATGCAAGTTTTAGGTTTCTTAATATAATATTTTCATTATAATTGCATGTAAGTTTGGTGGTGTAAAAAAGGCTAGCAAGCGGCTCTTTTATGCTTTTTTTGTCAAATCCATAGCTATTTTTACTAAGCAATTTTGTAATGATGGCTGATTTTATCAATCCTTGCAAGTCAATAGCAACATCAAATTTACCAAGTGAGCGCACTATCTGAAAAGTTTTTTTAAATTTTTTATCTTTTAGTGGAACTAAAACAAGGCGGTCTATATGCTCGTGCCCATCTAAAATTTCACCAAATTTTTCATCTGCTATCCATGTGATTTTAACATCTAAAAGATTTCTTTTTATAAATTGTAAAACGATACAAGAGTGCACAATATCGCCGATGGCAGATAGTCTAACGATGGCGATATTAAGAGTTTTATTCATTTTTCTCGCTTATAAATTTTGAAATTTAGTCGCATTTTACAAAGATTTTTCTAAAAAAACATTAAATCGCTAAGATTTATTTTAAATTTTTAATCGTATAATTGAAAAAATAAATTTGAAAGAAAAATGTAATTTTATGTCAAAATTTAAGTGTTCACATTGCCAGCTTGTATTTGATGAAAATTCAGCTATAACAAACGATAGTGGTCAAAAATTTTGTTGTAGTGGATGTAAAAATGTTTATGAACTTTTACACGAAAGCGGCTTTGATGAGTTTTACTCAAGACTTGGTAAATCCACTCTAAGTCCGCAAAATAGCCTAAATATAACAAAACAAAGCGTTCAAAGTTTGTATAAGGAATTTGTTAAAAGCGAAGATGGATTTAATAAGATAAACCTTGTCATAGAGGGCATTCACTGTTCGGCTTGTATCTGGCTAAATGAAAAGGTTTTACACTCTATGCCGGGTGTGATTGAGGCTAGTGTAAATGCTACAAATAACAAAGCCACTGTTATTTGGGATGAGGAGCTTATAGGTTTGGATGAAATTTTAGCTGGACTTAATGCTGTTGGATATCGTGCTTACGCTTATGATATAAGCCGTGAAGAGGAGCGTATGGCGTCAAAAAGGCGTGAGTTTTACATGAAGCTTTTGGTTGGCATTTTTTGCGTGATGAATATAATGTGGATTGCCGTATCACAGTATGCGGGCTATTTTAGCGGGATAGATGCAAGTGTGCGAGATATATTAAATTTTGCTGAGTTTTTGCTCGCAACCCCTGTGCTTTTTTATACAGGAAGTGCATTTTTTAGTGGTGCAAAGATAGCCTTAAAGACTAAAACGCCAAATATGGACTTGCTGGTTATAACTGGCGCTAGTTTGGCTTATGTTTATTCGATTTATGCGATGTTTAGCCGTACTGGAGAAGTGTATTTTGACTCGGTGGCGATGATTATAACTTTTGTATTTGTGGGTAAATTTTTAGAAATTTTAAGCAAAAAACGAGCCAGTGATACTATTGATGGGCTAAATTTGCTTACCTTAAGTGAGGTTTGCGTTTTAAATGGAGAAAATTTAGAGCAAAAAAATGCCCGCGATGTCGTGGCTGGAGAAACTATCGTTTTAAAAGCTGGCGATAAGGTTTTAATAGACGGTATCATAAAGAGTGGCGAAGCTAGCTTTGATCTATCAAGCTTAAATGGCGAGAGTATCCCTGTTGTTTTAGCTAAAGATGAGAGTGTAAAAAGTGGCTCGATATGCTTAGATGGTTTGGTTTATTATACCGCAAGTGCAAATTTTGAAAGCTCGCTTTTAAGCAAGATCATCGCTATGCTTGAAAATGCAACACTCAAAAAGCCAAAAATAGAACAGTTTGCCAATGAAATTTCGCCAAAATTTTCACTCATTGTCCTTGGTATAGCTTTGGCTACATTTTTTTATTATTTATCAACTACAAGCTTTCAAAATGCCCTTATCATAGCTATCTCTGTTATAGTTATAGCTTGCCCGTGTGCTCTTGCTCTTGCAACGCCTGTTGCAACGCTTTGTGCTCTTGGAGTAGGGCTAAAAAAGGGTGTGATATTTAAAGAGGCAAAATTTATAGAAAGTCTTGCAAAGTGCGATACTGTGGTTTTTGATAAGACTGGTACACTCACAAATTCAGCTCTTGTAGTTAGTGAGTTTGTGAAATTTAAAGAATTTGATGATGGCGTGATACTTGCTCTTGCAAATGCTTCAAGCCACCCAGTAAGCATGGCTGTGGCAAAATTTCTTTGTAAGAATCAGCCAGTAGTGCTAACAAATGCAAAAGAGTTTATGGCAAAGGGAGTTAGCGCTAGTTTAGATGATAAAATTTTGCTTGGTGGAAGCGCTAGATTTATGCGAGAAAATCAAGTTTCATGCGATAGTGATGATGCTCAGTATTTTGTCGCTTTTAACGGTGAGTTGGTGGCAAAATTTATCCTAAAGGATGAGCTAAGACAGGGTGCAAAAGAGTGTGTGGATACGCTAAAATCCCTTGGTATTCGCTCACTTATCTTAAGTGGGGATACGCAGCAAAATGTAAAAAAAGTCGCAGATGAGCTTGGCATTGAGTTTTGGGCTGGTGTTTTGCCTGATGAAAAGGCGGAATTTATAAGCGAGCTTGTGCTAAATTCTCATCAAGTTGCTTTTGTTGGCGATGGTATAAATGACAGCATAGCTATGAGCTTGGCCCAGATTGGTGTTTGTATGAGGGGCGGAGCAGATGTGAGCTTAGAAAGAAGTGATGTGGCGCTTTTAAATAACGATCTTGCGGCATTTACAAGTGCTATGAAGCTTTCAAGAGCAACCCTTAGAAAAATAAAGCAAAATCTCTTTTTTAGTCTATGCTACAACGCATTTACGCTACCACTTGCGGTTATGGGGTTTATCATACCGCTATTTGCTGCTATATCAATGTCGCTTAGCTCGCTTGTAGTTGTTTTAAACTCTCTTGCGTTAAGGCGAGAATTTAAGGAGAAAAATGGATAGTTCGGTTTTGATGATAATGCTTGCGGTGTCGCTATTTTTAGGAGCTTGTGTGCTTTTTGGAGTGATATGGGGTGTGAAAAATCGCCAGTTTGATGACTACCGCAAATTTCTAGACGGAGCACATTTTGACGATGAAGATGCGTTAAATGATGCTTATGAGCTTGAAAGACGCAAAAAAGAGGCGCTAGAGCGTAAAAACAAATTTGAGTCATGATAAAAAACATCTTTGAAGATCTTAATTTCTCCCCTCAAAATGAGCTTGTTTGTGATGTTTTTCGGGGTAAAAATTTTCGTATTGAGCGGATGCTTTCATACGGACAAACAACAAATTGGCAAGAGCAGGACGAAGATGAGTGGGTTTGCGTGATAGATGGCAAGGCTAGGATCTTGTTTGAAGGAGAGCTTGGCAAGCAGACTGCTCTTTGTTTTTTAAATTTACAAGATAAGACGGTTAAAGAAAAAAGCATTGAGATTTTGCTGCAAAAGGGCGATACTCTCTTTATCCCAGCTGGTGCAAAACACAGAGTTAGTTATACCTCTAAAGGTTGTTTTTGGCTTTGTGTTTTTGCAAAAAATCAATAATATAAAATAAAGCCGAGCCCGTCTTAAAACAAGCTCGCAAGTGCTTGCACGGGGTGCTTTGGCTTTACACCTTCAAATCTAGCAACTTGACTTCTGCAAGAGTAGCCTGTGACTAAACAGCGTGAAACATCTCTTAGTTTAAGTTTTGCGCCCCATGAGCTGTCATAAATTTCTTTTGAAATTTTTTGGTTTTTCACTTCATGTCCAAAAACACCAGCCATACCACAACAGCCGACACTCTCAACGCTTAGCTCTTGGTTAAAGGCTGTAAAAATTTCTTGCCACTCTTTTGGGCTGTTTGGCATTTCAGTTTGCTCTGTACAGTGAGGGAAAAGGTGCCATTTTGCTGAGTTTTTGAAATTTAAACCATTTTTTACCGAGATAAAATTCTCACTTTTTACACTGGTTTTTAGCCATTCATGAGCTGTTAGGACATGAAAATTGCCTAAGTTTTCGCCTAAAATTTCAGCGTATTCATCGCGATAACAAAGCACTATTGCAGGGTCTACACCAACTAAAGGCACTTCAAGCTTTGCTATGCGTGAGAGCATATTTGCTGCATTTTTGGCAGTTCGTGCAAACTGACGCAAAAAGCCTTTGATGTGTTGGGCTTTGCCGTTTGGCTTAAATGGCAAAAGTACTGGTTTAAAACCCATGCTGGCACAAAGTCGCACAAAATCAGCCACTACTTTTGCATCATAGTATGATGTAAATGGGTCTTGTACGATAAATATCATATCTTTTAGCTCGTCTTTACTTAATGCTTCAAGTTCATCAAGCGTCTTTTCATAGTTTTGCCCAAGCTCATCTTTTAAATTTGGCTTAGAAAGTGATGGTAGGGCGGTCATACCTATGGTTTTTTCTGCTAGAGTTTGTATAAATTTCATATTTGTAATGGCATTAAAAAACTCTGGCTTTTTTGCTAAAAACGGAGCGACACTTTCTAAATTTGCTACAACATAATCTTTTGGCTCTCTTAAATATCGTGAATGATAAAAATAGAAAAATTTTGAGCGAAAGCTTGCGACATCGATCTTTATAGGGCACTGACTAGCACAGGCTTTGCATGCTAGGCATGTGTCCATGGTATCTTTTACTTCGTGTGAGAAGTCGTATTTGCCCTGCCATTTACCTATAGTGTTGGTAAATTTCTGTGCTAAGTCACTTAGGTTTGGTGCTGCAGTACGAAAGTCTAAGTTCTCGGGGTTTATGCCGTTTTTACTAAGTAGTGTTAGCCACTCTCTTATTATACCAGCTCTTCCTTTTGGTGAGTGCAAACGGGAGCGCATGACTTTCATTGACGGGCACATAGTACTATCGGCATCAAAGTTAAAGCAAAGTCCATTTCCGTTGCATTCTAGCGCACCTTTGTACTGAGCTCTTGTTTGTTCTGGTATTAGCCTGTCGCTATCGGCTCGCATAGGAGAAAGGATGTCGTAAAGCTCATCGGTGCTATCTTGCGGAGCGCAAATTTTGCCTGGATTTAGGCGGTTTGTAGGATCAAACAAAAACTTGACATATCTAAGCTCACTCCAAAGCTCTGGTGTGAAAAATTTCTCTGCGTAACATGAGCGAATCCCTTTTCCATGCTCGCCCCACAAAAGACCACCGTATTTTGTTGTTAGTTCAGCCACGCTATCTGAAATTTGCCTAAAAAGTTTTACTTGCTCTTTATCGTAAAGATTAAGTGCTGGGCGCACATGAAGCACTCCTGCATCAACATGCCCAAACATACCATAGCTAACCCCATAACCATCAAGCAGTCCTCTAAACTCAGCGATATAATCTGCCAAATTTTCAGGAGGCACACAGGTATCTTCAACAAATGCAAGTGGTTTTGCATCACCCTTAGTCTTTCCAAGTAGCCCAACAGCTTTTTTGCGCATTGCATAAATTTTTAGTATCGAGGCTAGATTCTTGCATACTTGATAGCCTATGATCCCATCTTCATTATGTAAAATTTTAGTGTCTAGTTTTTGACAAAGTTCGCTTACTTTAGCATTAATAACGCTATCGTCATCTCCTGCAAACTCTACGATATTTAGCCCCAAAATAGGCTCTTTTTCTTCGCTTAAAAGCTCGCTTACTGAGTGCCAAACTATATCACTTTTGGCTAAATTTAGTACTTTTGAATCAACAGTCTCAACAGAAAGGGCGTTTGCGCTTACCATAAAAGGAGCGTTGCGTAATGCCGCGTCAAATGAGCGGTATTTTACATTTATAAGAGTTCTAAAATTAGGGATTGGCAGCAAATTTAGCGTAGCCTCTGTAACAAATGCAAGGGTGCCTTCGCTACCAGTTATAATGCGAGTGAGATTAAACTCGCTTTCATCATCATTAAAGACATTTTTTAGGTCATAACCAGTTAAAAATCTATTAAGCTGCGGCAGATCTTTTAAAATTTGCTCTCTTTTTTGCTTGCAGCGATTAAAAATCTCAAGATGTAAATGCTTACAGGTAGGGCTAAACTCGCTTAAATTTTGCTCAAAATTTTCACATTTTATAGCTCTTGTTTCAAGCTCTTCACCGTTTATTAAGACCACTTTTAGTCCAAGCGTATGATCTGATGTTTTGCCGTACCTTATCGAGCCTTGACCTGATGCATCTGTGTTTATCATGCCTCCGATGGTTGCTCGGTTGCTTGTTGAAAGCTCTGGCGAGAAAAATAATCCATAAGGTTTTAAAAAGGCGTTTAGTTCATCTTTAACTATGCCTGCTTGAACGGTTACTTTTTTAGCATTTTCGTCAAAGTGTAAAATTTTATTCATATACCTAGACATATCAACGATGATATTTTTATTTAAAGCTTGTCCGTTTGTGCCTGTGCCACCACCCCTTGGCGTAAAGCTAAGAGTGTTAAATTTTGGCAAATTTGCAAGTTTTGCTATAAGTGTTACATCATTTGTATCTTTTGGGTATAAAATCGCCTCAGGAAGTAGCTGATAAACGCTATTATCAGTCGCCATACTAAGGCGTTCAGAGTAAGTTTTGGCGATGTCGCCACTAAAATTTTGAGAGTCTAAAGCCTGCAAAAACTCCAACACTATGGCAGAAGTTTGCGGTACATCAGAAAGTCGTGGCAACATGCTAATCCTTTATATTAACACGAGTAACAAGTCTTAAACTCGTAAGCTGTTGGACGCGCCTCATAAGGCCAAACTTGAGTCTCAAATTTAAAATGCTGATAGTCATCTATAAATTTCGGCGTCATGATAGGGCTTAGATAGTCATTATCGCGGATAAGTGCCTCAAGGCTTCCACGAAGAGTGTGCGGAAGCTGCTCTATGCCACGCTCTCTAATCTCATCAAGGTGAAGCTTGAATAAATTTTCATCCATCGGACCCACTGGCTCGTATCTGTTTTTAACACCATCAAGACCAGCCATAAGCATCGCTGCAAAGGCTAGATAAGGGTTTGCCGTGCTATCAGGAAAACGCATCTCTGCACGAACTGATTTTTCTCCCGAACCATAAGGTATTCTTATGGAAGCAGAGCGGTTTTGGCTTGAATAAGTAAGGATAGACGGCGCTTCAAATCCCGGAATTAGGCGCTTATAGCTATTTGTGCTTGGGTTTGTAAATGCTGCGACACTTCTTGCATGCTTTAAAATTCCACCTATATACCAGCGCGCAAAATCACTTAAGTTTGAGTAGTTGCCAGCACCGAAAAATAGATTTTTCCCATCTTTCCAGATTGATTGATGTACATGCATGCCACTTCCGTTATCGCCATAAAGTGGTTTTGGCATGAAAGTCGCACTCTTGCCGTTTAGGTGAGCTACCATTTTTACAACATATTTATAAATTTGCACATTATCAGCAGCTTCAACCAAAGTGCCAAATTTTACCCCTATCTCACCTTGTGCTTGTGCCACTTCGTGATGTACAACAAACGGCTCAAGCCCAACTTGCTCAAGTACATTTACCATCTCAGACCTTATATCAACCATACTATCGATAGGTCCAGTTGCCAAGTAGCCTCCTTTTGTACGAGGGCGATGACCTGTGTTGTAGCTGTCTTTAAACTCTCTAGCGTCGTTCCATTCGCCCTCTTCACTATCTACTTCATACATGGCACAATTGGTTTTGTCTATGATTTTAACATTATCAAATATAAAAAATTCATTCTCAGGACCAAAATACGCCACATCACCCATGCCACTTTCCTTTACATAAGCCATAGCTTTTTTGGCTATCGATCGTGGGCATTTTTCATACATCTGACCTTTGTAAATGTCATAAACATCACAAAAAACCACAGCTGTAATATCTGATGTAAAAGGGTCTAAAAATGTGCTAATAGCATCTGGCATAAGTATCATATCTGATCTATCTATCGGTTGCCAGCCACCTGCAGAGCTTGCATCAAAAGGGATACCAACTTCAAAATTTTCTTTATTTATGACTTTAAAATTATATGTTAAAGTATGCCATCCTCCATTCATATCAGTAAATCTAAAATCCACAAATTTCACTTCATGCTCTTTGCAAAAAGAGAAGAACTCATCAACACTATTTACAAATTTTCCCATAATTTTCTCCTTTGGGTTTTTAATTTTTGTATTGTATCATAATTTTTTATATTTAAGCTTAATTTTATTTAAAAATCACTAGCAATTTAAAATTTTACAAAATGCCTATTTCGTTGCTCAAAAAATGCACACTTACTAAAGCCTATTTCTCGGGCTAAATTTTCACATTTTGCACCCTCAAAGCCTACTTGCTCTGGAGCGTGGGCGTCTGAGCCAAAGGTTATAGGTATGTCAAGTTCATAAATCATTTGTAGAATTTCACGGCTTGGATACTGTTCGCAAACTGGTTTTCTTAGTCCAGCTGAGTTTATCTCAACTACCAAATTTGCTTTTTTTATGGCATTTAAGGCATCTTTTGCTAAAATTCTTATATCAGTTTTTGGTAAAAATTTAAATATTTTCATAAGATCAATATGCCCCACAATATCAAATTTACCGTACTTTGCAAGCTCTTTTATGCAAAGAAAATAATCTTGCCAAATTTTATCTATATCTTTATTTTTGTATTCGCCGATAAACTCAGGGTTGTCAAATCCCCAGCCGCCTATAAAATGAACAGAGCCTATCAGGTAGTCAACTTTTCTTGTAAAAACTCGCTCATCCATAAAGCCATCCAAAAAATCAACCTCATAACCAAGTAAAATTTTTATGTCACTTTTGTAAATTTCTTGCAAATTTTTAACCAAATTTTCATACTCATCCATCTGATCAAAACTCATTCGATAAGCCTCATCAAAGTCCATTGGTGCATGGTCGCTGATACCATAAATTTCACATCCTATGGATAAAGCTTGCTTTATGTACTCAGTCTGCTCTTTAGTTGCGTGTTTGCAAAGGGTTGTGTGGTTGTGTAGATCAACTTTCATGAGCTGCCTTTTTTGCGTTTTTGTTATTGTATCACAAAGTGTTAAAGTTAGCTTTAAAAGAAGTGATAGTATAATCGCAGTAATTTTAAATTAGGAGCTTTTATGACCCAAGAGGAACTTGATGCCTTAATGGCTGGTGATCTTGATGATATTGTTGATGATACGCCAAATGAGTTAGAGCAGGTATCTATCAAGGAGGAAATTCTGGCTGAAGAAGCGCCAGCAAAACCAGTTGCTGCTGCAAAGATAGATGAAGATCTAGCTAAAAATTATAGGGTAAGCCCTGAGACTGCGTGGCCACCTCCACCGCCAACAGATGATCATAAGATGGTAAATCAGCTTGATGATGTAACGCGTGATAGTGAAAAAAAAGCAACTGAGCTTCTTGATAAGCTTGATACCATAAATAACTTTTTTATGGACAGTGAAAGTGCTTGCAATGCAGCAAAAAAAGATATTGATAAAAATATTGAAATTTTTACCACTTTAAGTGAAAAATTCCCAGCTATCGAGGCATTTGCTGAGTCTCTTGAGCGTAACAAAAAGATGAAAAAAAGTATGGAAAACACCATCGGTGATTTGCAAATGGGTCAAGATGAGATTATGATGGCTATGGATATGATGCAGTATCAAGATATACATCGCCAAAAAATAGAGCGTGTTATAAATGTAATGCGTGCTCTTAGCAAGTACATGAGTAGTCTTTTTGAAGGTAGGATAGATGATGAGAAGCGTGTTAGCTCGGCAGTGCATATCGCTGGAGATACATCGACTGAAAATCTTGTAAGTAATGACGATATTGAGGCTCTTATAGAAAGCTTGGGCAAAAAATAGTGCTTAGACCTGAAATTTTATCCCCAGCAGGCGATCCTACAAAGCTTCGTATAGCGTTAGAATACGGAGCCGACGCAGTCTATGCCAGTGTGGCTAGCTTTTCACTTCGCACACGCTCGGCACGCGAATTTGATCTGGCTAGTTTTGAAGAAGCTATCGCATATACACATGAGAAAGGTAAGAAATTTTACGCTACCATTAATGCCTTTCCTTTTAATGGACAGATCGAGCCGTTAAGGCGCCATATCCAAACTATCAGCAAATTTAAGCCAGACGCTTTTATTATAGCAACTCCGGGTGTTATGAGTCTAGCAAAAGAGATAGCGCCTGAGATTGAGATACACCTTTCTACTCAGGCAAATGTCATGAACTACCTTGACGCTAAGCTCTACCACGATATGGGCGCAAAACGCATCGTTGTGGCTCGTGAAATGAACCTAAAAGATGTGATAAAGATAAAAGAGTTAGTGCCGACCCTTGATATAGAAATTTTTATTCATGGTTCTATGTGCTTTGCTTATTCTGGTCGCTGTTTGATCTCTGCTGTACAGACTGGTCGCCAGTCAAACCGTGGAAGTTGTGCAAATGACTGTCGTTTTAAGTATGAGCTTTATGCTAAAAACCCTGAAAGTAACACACTTTTTCGCTTAGAAGAAGACCCTGAGGGTGGCACTCACATCATGAACTCAAAGGATTTAAATTTAAGTGCTCACATCAAGGATATCATAGACGCAGGCGTTATTGATAGCCTAAAAATTGAAGGCAGAACGAAGAGTGAGTATTATGTAGCGTGTGCGACTAGGGCCTATAAGATGGCGGTTGATGACACGATAGCAGGTAAATTTGATGCTAAAATTTATGCTAATGAGCTAAATACGCTGAAAAATCGTGGATTTACCGATGGATACTTGGTGCATCGTCCATTTGAACGCACCGACACGCAAAATCACTTAAGCTCGTTAGAAGAGGGTACTCATCAAGTTCATGCGATCAGCGATGATGGCAAGTGGTTTAAGTGTAAATTTAAAATCATTCCAAACGAAGCTTATGAGATCGTTACGCCACTTGGGTTTGATATTAAGCCTTGCTCAAACGAGATCGGCGAGATTTTCGCACAAGATGGTAAAATATGGCTGAAATTTCATAAAATCGAAACCAAAAAAGGTAAAATTTTAACTGAGATTCACAGCGGCAATGAAAATGAGTTTAAATCACCAGCGCGACTTTGTAAATTTAGTTTTTTAAGAAAGGCATTTAAATGAAATTTGTATCTATTATAATGGGCAGCAGAAGCGATTATGAGGTCGTAAATGAGGCTGCGAAGCTACTTGAAAAATTTAATGTCAAATACGAGCTTATCATTAGTTCCGCACACCGCAGTCCAGAGCGAACTCATGAGTATGTAAAGGCAGCTGAAGCAAAGGGCGCGCAAGTGTTTATCGCAGCAGCTGGTATGGCGGCTCATCTTGCTGGAGCTATAGCTGCAAATACAACGAAGCCAGTCATTGGAATTCCTATGGGAGGCTCAGCACTAAACGGTGTGGATGCGCTTTACTCAACTGTTCAAATGCCAAGTGGTATGCCTGTGGCAACAGTTGCTATCGGTAAGGCTGGAGCTTTAAATTCAGCCTATCTCGCTATGCAAATTTTAGCCCTACAAGATAGTGAGCTTGCGACAAAATTAAAAGATAATAGAAAAGAAAAACAAGAGGCTTTAAAGGCTGATTCGGCAAAGGTAGAAGTGATACTAAGGGGGTAAGATGCAGACTTTTTTAAAGATTGATGAGTTTTGCAAGTTGGTGCATTTAGAACGAGAAGTGATCGAGGGCATGATCGATCGTGGCGTGCTAAATACCAAGATCGAAGAGGACGGCGAAATTTTAATCGAAGCCAGTCAAGGCACGATGAGTGTTGTGCCAACCACAAGCAGCGATCTAAGCGTAAATATGAACGCAGTCGTGGGCGAGAGCTTCGTTGAAAAAACGATCGGTACGATATTAAATTTGCATGAAAAGGTGCTTGATGCCAAGGATGAAACGCTTGATGTTTTACGCAATGAGAATAAATTTTTAAAAGAGGCACTTTACTCGATGCAAGAGCTTTACGATGAAGACCGAAAGACTATAGATACACTAACGGCACAGCTTAAGCATTCGCAAGAAGAGATTGAGTTTTTAAAACGAAAATATAAATTAATGTGGAACAAGGCGGTTGAAAATTTCAATGGCTAGTTTGGTAAATTTATACGGTAAAGAGCTTGAAAGCTCGTTTGTCCAAGCCGTTAGCGATGAGATAAATCAGGTATTTTTACAAATCGGTGGCGATTGGTTTGTGGTCGTCGGCAAAAAAGGTGGCGAGAGTGTAGAATTTATCCCAAGTACTGATCCTATCACGCTTGATTTGGAGCTTAGAAGAATGCCAATGATAGCTCAGTTTGAGGGATTAAAGATAGCTGCTATAGAAAATATGGGCAATGAGTGGGCTGGAAGTGGCTTTCAGATTAGTTTTAATGAAATTTATGACAAAGGGCTAATTATTCAAAGCATTTACGGCGGAGCAAAGCCTGAGAATTTTGATGATTGCTTGCGTGTGGGCGTGGCAAATTATATTTATAAAATTTAGAGTTTGAGATAAATTGCTGGTTAGGCAAGGCAAAATTTAAATTTCTTAAATAAAACCAATGCTAGACAGATGGTCTAGTAAATTTAAATTAAAAATAGGGCAAATTATTGCAAGAATTTAGAAGTTGTGATGAGATAAAATGCTAGACTTATGGTCTGTGGCGTAAATTTCAAGTTCTTTTAAGATACTCGCAAAAAGCCAAAAAGGAAAAAGATGACATTTTCAGAGATTATTTTAACCCTACAAAATTACTGGCGCGAGCAAGGTTGCGTGATAGTTCAGCCTTACGATATGCCAGCTGGTGCAGGGACTTACCATCAAGCGACATTTTTACGAAGTCTTGGATCTAAGCCATGGGCGACTGCCTATGTTGCACCTTCTCGCCGCCCAACTGATGGCAGATATGGCGAGAATCCAAACCGCTTGGGTGCGTATTATCAATTTCAAGTTTTAATCAAACCAAGTCCAGAAAATATCCAAGAGCTTTATCTAAAAAGCTTAGAGCGGCTTGGACTTGATCTTAAAAAGCACGACATTCGCTTTGTCGAAGATAACTGGGAAAGCCCAACTTTGGGTGCTTGGGGGCTTGGATGGGAGGTCTGGCTAGATGGCATGGAAGTGACACAATTTACCTATTTTCAGCAAGTTGGTGGTATAGCGTGTGAGCTAATAAGTGGCGAGATCACTTATGGTTTGGAGCGACTTGCTATGTATTTGCAAGATATTGATAGCGTTTATGACATCGTTTGGGATGATAAAAACGGAGTTGTAACCTACGGCGATGTGCATAAACAAGGCGAGTTTGAGTGGAGCAAATACAATTTTGAAGTGGCTGATGTAAATATGCTTTTTGCTCAGTTTGAAAATGCATTTAATGAGTGCAAACGCTGCTTAGAGACTGAGATTTCACTACCTGCGTATGATTATTGTATGCTTGCGGCTCACACTTTTAATGTCCTTGATGCGCGTGGGGCGATTAGCGTAACACAGCGTCAAGACTACATCCTAAAAATTCGCGAACTTGCCAAGTCGTGTGCGATGACCTATTTAAAAAGTCAAGAAAAATGATAAAAATTGGTGAAATTTATAAATTTTTAGACGAGATAGCTGCGTTTGCAAGTCAAGAGAGCTGGGATAATAGCGGGCTTTTGGTGGGCTCATTTGATGATGAGATTGAGCGTATTTATCTTGCACTTGATATTGATAGTGAGTTTTTGCAAAATGCCATGCCAAACTCACTTATCATCGCACATCATCCGCTAATTTTTAAGGGCTTAAAGTCGCTTGATTTTACTCGCTACCCAAGCAATCTTATAAATTTAATGATTAAAAAAAATATAAGCTTAATTGCAGCTCACACAAACTACGATAAAGCCGTGCTAAATGAGTATTTTGTAAGTGAAGTTTTAGGACTTAAAATCACGCAAAAAGATGAGTTTTTGGCTTACACTGATGTTGATATGAGCTTTGATGAACTAGTAAAGTTTGTAAAAGCAAAAATGAACTTAGAAATTTTACGCTGTGTAAGGGCAAAAGAGCGAGTAAAACGCATAGCAGTTTGCACTGGCAGTGGTGGGGATATGATAAATTTAGTTAAGGCCGACGCCTTTTTAACTGGCGATCTAAAATATCATCAAGCTCTTGAAGCAAAGGAAAATTTACTAAATTTAATAGATATCGGACATTATGAGAGCGAGCGGTATTTTGGGGCATCTTTGGCAAAATATTTGCAAAATTTTAAAATAGAAGTTATAATAAGCGATTTTAAAAATCCATTCACGCATTATTAAGGAAAATTTATGAATAAATATCTACAACAAGTCGTTGAGCTGTCAAAATTTGATAAAGAGATCGACGCATTTACTCCACGCATTGAGAGCGTACAAAAATCTTTTAAAGCCGTTCAAGATGAGCTTGATGAGATTAACGCAAAGATTGAGCAACTTGATACAGACATAAAAGAGATGAAAAACCAAAAGTCATTAACAGATGCCCATATTGCTGAGTTTTCGGCAAAGATAAAAGATGTTGCTAAAAAAAGCGGATCGGCAAAGAGTGAAAAAGAAGTTAAAGCTTTAAATTTGGAAGAAGAGATAGCAAGAGAGCAACTTGAAGCGGCAAACGAAGAGATAGCAAGACTTGAAAAAATTATCGAAAACAAAGCAGCTAGCAAAACCGAACTTAGCGAAAAACAAGCCGAACTTAGCGAAAAACAAACACAGATTCAAAATGAAATTTCAAGTGAGCTTGAAGCGATAGAAAAAGAGCGTGAAGAGGTTTATAATAAAAAAACAAAACTTGTTGGCGAAATGAACCAAAAAATTCTTACATTTTATGAAAAAATTCGTAAATGGGCACGCAATACAGCTGTTGTTCCTGTTAAAAAACAAGCTTGTTATGGCTGTTTTATGCAGATAAATGATAAGACTTTTGCAGCTGTTGTGCATGGCGATGATATCGTTACATGTCCGCATTGTGGTAGAATTTTATATAAAGAAAACGCTTAAGACTCTGCCCTCGTGGTTGTGATTTACTACATTTTAGCCCTGATAGTTTGGATCTTTGGGGCTATTTTTTTACTTATTTTTAGTTTTAAAAGTAAATACAAACACTCTATCCCTGCAAGATTTTTTCTTTTTAAAAATCCAAGTTTTAAAGAGGCTCAGATTCATTTTCATGCATGTAGTTTTGGTGAAATTCAAGCTTTAAAGCCCATTATGCAAATGTTTGAAGATAAGGCTATTAGTGTTGTTACAAACACTGGCTTTGATGCGGCAAGTAAAATTTCTGCCAATACTCGCTTTTTGCCATTTGAAATTTTCTTACCATTTTGGCTAAAACCAGCTAAGGTTTTAGTAATATTTGAAGCAGAACTGTGGCTGATGCTAGTTGCAGTTGCCAAAGCAAAGGGTGTAAAAATTTTGCTTGTGAATGCGAGAATTTCGGATCGAAGCTATGCAAGGTATTTAAAATTTGCATTTTTTTATAGAAAAATTTTTAGCTTTATTGATGTTGTTTATGCTCAAAGCGAGCTTGACAAAGAGCGACTAGCTAAGCTTGGTGCAAAAAATATAATCGTAAATGGCAATATAAAATCAGCATTTTTGACTCAGCCAAGCAGAAATTTTACCAAACCAAAAGAGAGAATGATCGTCCTAGCTAGCACACACGAGGGTGAGGAGAAAATTTTACTTGATAGTATTTTGCCATCGCAAAATGACAAATTTATAATCGCACCACGCCATCCAGAGCGTTTTAGTGTAGTTGGAGGGCTTGCAAAAACTTGGGCGCAAAAACATAAAAAGAGCTTTGAGAAATTTAGCGAAAATCAAGATTTAAAAGCTGATGTGATCTTGCTTGATACGCTTGGAGAGCTTGTAAATTTGTATGCTGTTAGTGATATAGTAGTTCTTGGTGGTAGTTTTGTGCCAAATGTTGGAGGACATAATCCGATTGAAGCAGCACAGTTTAAAAATGCTATAATTAGTGGGAAGCATATATTTAACCAAAAAAGCTTGTTTGCTCTTTTAAAAGGCGTTTATAATGTAGATGCAAGCGAAGTTGATAGTTTATTAAAAAGTGAGCTAGAAATTTGCCAGATCGCCCAAAAAGGCGATGTAAATATAATAATCGATGAGATAAGGAGAGGCTGTGGCGCAGGAAAAAGCTTATAAACTACTTGCACTTCAAGAAAACATTTCAAACAACGAAGCAAAGGCGCTAATAGACGATGGACTTGTTTTTGCTAAAGGTCAAAAAGTATTGATAGCTCGTGGTTTAATGAGTGATACTACTAAATTTTTGGTGCAAAAACAGCCAAAACCAAATGTTATCCTTGAGGATGAAAATCTTTTAGTGATTAATAAACCAGCTTTTATAACTAGCGAAAAAATAAGCCAAATGTATAAATTTCCACTCTTGCACAGACTTGATAAAGATACAAGTGGTGTTTTGATGTTGGTAAAAAATTATGAATTTCAAAAAGCTGCAATTGAAGAGTTTAAAAAAATGCGCGTTAAAAAGGTCTATTTAGCAATAGTTAAAGGTATAGCAAGTGAGGAAATAACGATAAATGAGCCTATTTTAACGCTAAAAACTAAAGGTGGAGCCTACTCAAAAATTTCAAAAAATGGTAAAGAGGCGATCAGTCATGTTGCTCCACTTATGGTTGTTGGTAAAAAATCGCTTGTAAAAGTAGCCATAGACACTGGCAGAACTCATCAAATTCGCGTGCATCTAGCAGCTTTTAACCATCCCATCGTAGGAGATGAAAAGTATGGTAAAAATCGAGCAAACAGAATGTATTTGCATAGCTATTTGGTAGAATTTTTGGGGTATAAATTCCGTGCGGATTTGCCTAGTGAGTTTAGTGATTTTGGTTTTGAAATTTCAAGAAAATTTGAGATTTAAAGAGCAATAAAGAAAAAATTTAGTAAAATACGCGCTTTATAGTAAATTTTAAGAAAGGTAAAATTGTGTTTGAACAAATTAGCGAGTCTTTTAGATTAGCAGTTAGCAAAATCCGTTTTGTTGATGATGAAAAGGCACTTAAAAATGCTTTAGATGTGCTAAAAAAGGCGCTTTTAAAAGCTGATGTTTATCATAAGGTTACCAAAGAATTATTAGAAAAAATAGAGTTTGATCTAAAGCAAAGTGGTGTCGGTCAAAAGCAGTTTTTAGATGCTATAAAGGCAAATTTGACTGAAATTTTAACCGCTCCTGGCAATCAAGGCTTTGTTTATGCGCCAGTCGCGCCAACAGTGGTACTTATGTCTGGCTTGCAGGGTTCCGGAAAGACCACGAGTACTATAAAACTTGCAAATTATCTTAAGCTAAAAAAGAAAAAAGTTCTTGTTGCAGCGTGTGACTTACAGCGTTTGGCGGCAGTTGAACAACTTAGACAACTTTGTGAAGCAAATGATATAGATCTGTTTTTTATAGAAAATGAAAAAAATCCTTTAAATGTTGCAAAATTTGCCCTAAAAAAGGCAAAAGATGGACTTTATGATGTGCTTTTGGTGGATACCGCAGGACGCCTTGCGATAGATGAAACTTTAATGAATGAGCTAAAAGATGTGAAATCTGAGCTTAATCCGCATGAAATTTTCTATGTTGCTGATGCGATGAGCGGACAAGATGGTGTGCGAAGTGCCGCAGCATTTAACGAAGCACTTAAGATAAGTGGTGTTATCCTTTCGAAATTTGACTCAGACAGCAAAGGTGGTGTGGCTATAAGCATCGCAAAACAGCTTGGAATTCCACTAAGATTTGTTGGCAATGGTGAAAAGGTTGCCGATCTTGAAGCGTTTATACCTGATCGTATTGTAAGTCGCATAATGGGCGAGGGTGACCTTGCAACTTTAGTTGAAAAGACTAGCTCTATTATAGATGAAAAAGAAGCAAAAAGACTAAATCAAAAGATAAAAAAAGGTCAGTTTAACTTTAATGACTTTTTGGAGCAAATGGAGAGTGTAAAAAAGCTTGGCTCGATGAAATCACTCATCGGTATGATACCAGGGATGTCAAATGTGGCAAATCAGATAAAAGACATCGACCTTGATAACTCAAAGGAAATTTTACACATTAAGGCTCTTATAAACTCAATGACACAAAAAGAGCGTGAAAATCCTGACTTATTAAATAACTCTCGTAAGCGTCGTCTGGCAGCTGGCGCTGGACTTAGTCAAATGGAAGTTAATCGCTTTTTAAAGCAGTTTGAAAATGCCTCAAAGCTTGCTAAGAAATTTTCTGGCAAAGGTGGGGCTAAAGGACTTGCAAATATGCTAAGTCAAGCAAATATGAATAGGCCTAGATAAGGTTTAAATTTGTGCATTTTGTGCCTAAATTTAAGCATTATTAAAAAATTTTAAGGAGAAATATAATGGCAACCGTAGTAAGACTAACAAGAATGGGACGCAAAAAAAGACCATTTTATCGTATAGTTGTAACAGATAGTAGAAAAAGACGCGATAGTGGTTGGATAGAAAGCATTGGATACTATAACCCAATGGTTGAACCAGAAGTTGTAAAATTTGATACTGAAAGACTTGCGTACTGGAAGAGCGTAGGCGCAAAACTAAGCGACAGAGTAGCTAAAATAACAAGCAAATAATCTTTATGGTTGAAAATTTTTTATACGAATACGCTAAGCTTATAGCTGATTTTCCAGATAAGATAAAAGTTGAGCGTGTGGAGCTTGGTGAAAATTTTGCTGAGATAATTGTCTATGCTGATAAGGTTGATACTGGAAAACTTATCGGCAAAGATGGCAAAATGATAAATGCCATAAAAACTGTAATAATTGGCTTTAAAGCAAAAGATGCAACAAGTTACCGAGTAACGGTAAAAGCACTTGAAGAGTGATATTTTAGAGGTTGCGCAGCTTGGTAAGAGTGTTGGCTTAAAGGGATATGTCAAGCTTCATAATCGCAGCGATTTCCCTGAACAATTCAAAAAGGGCGCAAAATTTTTTGATAAAAGCGGCACCCAGCTTGTAATAAAACACTATAATAAAGTTCGTGGCGAAGTGCTGTTTGAAGACTTTGAGAGTGTTGAACTTGCAAAAGAGCTTACAAACCGAATGCTTTATACAACTATAGAGCAGACACGCAAAGATTGTAAGCTTAAAAAAGACGAATACTTTTATTTTGATATTATTGGCTTAAAAGTAGTGGAAAATAACGAAATTTTAGGTGTTGTAGATGATATAGAACAAGTATCAAAAGATAGCTTGCTTCTTGTTAAAACAGATGAAAAACTCACTCAAAATGGTTTTGCAAAAAGTTTTTACTTACCATATATTGATAATTTTGTTAAAAGTATTGATTTGCAAAGTAAAGAAATTTTAGCCATAAATGCAAAAGCTCTGCTTGAAAGTTCATGAATTTTAGTTTTATTACCCTTTTCCCAGAGCTTATCTCTTCATACTTCAGTGCTTCTATACTTAAAAAAGCAGTAAATAACAAAAAAATATCGGCAAATTTTATAAATCCCAGAGATTTTACTACCAGTAAACATCTAAAAGTTGATGAGTACATGGTTGGGGGTGGTGCTGGGCTTTTGATGATGCCACAGCCACTTAATGATGCACTTTCAAATTTGAAGCAAAATGATAGTAGTGTCCATATAGTTTTTTTAACTCCTGTTGGTAAAAAATTTACACAAAATGATGCCAAAAGGCTTTCAAAAAAACAGCACATCTGTTTTGTTTGTGGGAGATATGAGGGTATAGATGAGCGTGTGATAGAAAAGTGGGCTGATGAGCTTTTTTGTATTGGTGATTTTATCTTAACGGGTGGTGAGCTTGGAGCCCTTTGCCTCAGTGATGCGATAGCAAGAAATATAGATGGAGTACTTGGAAATAGAGACAGTTTGGATATTGAGAGTTTTGAGCTTGGTATGCTTGAGGCTCCATCTTTTACAAAGCCAGACTCTTTTGAAGGTAATTTTTTGGTTTCAGACTTTTTAAAGGGAAATCATGGTAAAATCCAGTCTTTAAAAAATAGGATGGCACACTGTAAAACAATGTTCTTCCGACCTGATTTATACAAAAACTTGACATAATTTAAGGAAAAACTATGAGAAATAAATACATTGAAGCATTTGAGAATGCTCAAATAGCACAAAAGACAGTTCCTGAATTTCGTGCGGGTGACACATTGCGTGTAGCTATTCGCATTAAAGAGGGTGATAAGACTAGAGTTCAAAACTTTGAAGGTGTTTGCATAGCTAGACGCGGAACTGGTGTTGGCGAGACTTTCATTATAAGAAAAATCGGTGCAAATAGTGTTGGAGTAGAAAGAATTTTCCCTATTTATAGTGAAAGCATTGAAGAGATCGTTGTTCTTAGAAAAGGCCGTGTTCGCCGTGCTAAATTATTTTACCTACGCAACTTACGCGGTAAAGCTGCTAAAATTCGCGAGCTAAGAAAATAATATATCCATTCTAAGTCGCCTAAATGGCGACTTTCTCTACTTCTAAATAACTCAAAAATTTAAAATTTCTACCCCATTTCCTGATTTACGCATTTTTAAACTATTTTTAGATAAAATCTATATATAAATTTATATAAAAAGATAAAGATGAAAAATTTACTAGATGAATTAAATGACGCTCAGCGAGAGGCTGCAACGCACATAGATGGTGCTATGCTGATACTTGCTGGTGCTGGTAGCGGAAAGACAAAAACTATCACAACTCGCCTTGCTTATCTTATCGGAGAAGTGGGCATTGATCCAGTTAACACTTTGACGCTTACATTTACAAATAAAGCCGCAAATGAGATGAGAAACAGAGCCTTAGCAATGCTTGGCTCAAAAATCCACGCACCGCTACTTTGTACATTCCATAAATTTGGGCTGCTGTTTTTAAAATTTTATATTAATCGTTTGGATCGCAAAAATAACTTTATTATTATAGATACAGATGATAAAAAGCGTATCATAAAAAGTTTTGAAAGTCCTATCCAAACATCAGTTCTTTCAAATGAAATTTCAAATTTAAAAAATATGCTAGTAGAGCCAAAAGATGCAGCTAACTTTTTAAATTTTAGCACCAATATTTCAGTAAATTCAAGCGAATACAGTCAAAAAGTAGCTTTAATATACAAAAAATATGAAGAGTACTTAATCTCAAACAACTTGGTGGATTTTGATGATCTGCTGGTGCTTGCGTATAAAATTTTAGACGCTGATGCAAATTTGGCACAAGAGATTTCAAATCGATACCGCTACATTATGGTTGATGAATACCAAGATACAAACGACTTGCAGTATAAGCTACTACGCAAACTCTGCGTAGCTCACGAAAACATCTGTGTAGTTGGAGATGATGATCAGAGCATATATGGTTGGCGTGGTGCTAGGGTTGAAAATATACTAAATTTTAAAGATCAGTTTAAGGATACAAAAGTTATTCGCCTAGAGCAAAACTACCGCTCAAGTTCGCAAATTTTAAAAGCAGCAAATGAGCTCATAGATCACAACCGCGGGCGTTTGGGTAAAAATTTAATTAGTGTCAAAGGCGATGCTAGTGAGATAGTTTTGATGGAAAGTCTTGATGAACAACTTGAGGCAGCAAAGATAGCAAAGGCGATAAAAGAGTTGCTTGCAAGTGGCGCAAAAGCCGCCGATATAGCGATACTTTATCGTATAAATGCCCTTTCTCGCTCACTTGAAGATGGACTAAATAAAGAGAAAATTCCTTACAAGATGGTGGGTGGCGTGAAATTTTACGAGCGTGCCGAGATAAAGGATGTCATAGCCTATCTTAGGCTTGTGACTAACGAGCATGATGATTTTTCTATCAGACGCATTATAAATCGCCCAAAGCGCGGGCTTGGCAAGGTTAGTTTAGAAAAGCTTGAAAAGATAGCATTTGAGGCTAAGACTTCGGTTTTTGATGCGATTTTAGCTATAGATGAACGAGATGAAGCCTTTGGCAAAAAGATAAAAACAGCACTTATAGAATTTGCCAAAAATTTAAAAGAGTTACAAAGTAGCGAAAATTTATATGAACTCATAGATGATATGGAGAGCTCTTTTGGTATCAAAAAGTACTATCAAGCTTTACCTGATGGAACAGAGCGCGTGGCAAACATCGATGAATTTTACGCTATGCTAAAAGATCAAGTGAGGCAAAACCCATCTTTTAACTTGGAAGAGTTTTTAAATGAACTTACATTAACTAGTGAGCAAGATGGCATCAGTGATGAGATGATTAGTATCATGAGCGTTCATGCGAGCAAAGGTCTTGAATTTGAGCACCTTTTTGTGATAGGTCTTGAGGAGGGCTTTTTTCCTCTTATTGGCGATGGTAGCGATATAGAAGAGGAGCGCAGACTTGCTTATGTAGCTATAACTCGTGCAAAGCGTGACCTTACTTTAAGCTTTGCAAATTCTCGTTTTCACAAAGGCGCAAGAGCTAGACTAAATAAAAGTCGCTTTTTAAGTGAAAGCGGTATCACTCAAGGCTCGCTTGTGATAGAGCAAAGTAATGAGTATAAAAAGGGCGATTTGGTAAAGCATAAAATTTTTGGTATCGGCAGAGTTACGGCGGTTACTAAGATAAAAAAAGAGTTTAAACTCACGATAAATTTTGGTGGTAGTGTGCGTGAGATAATGTCAAGCTTTGTCGAAAGAGCCGTATGATAAATTTTACAAAGCAAGATAGATGAATGCTATATTTGTTGCAAACAAACCATCTGGACTCAGCTCAAATCAATTTCTAAGTCACCTAAAGCGCAAATACGGCGTAAAAAAGGCAGGCTATTCTGGCACTCTTGATCCGTTTGCAAGTGGCGCGCTTATAGTGGCTTTTGGAAATTTCACAAGGCTTTTTCAGTTTCTTGATAAGTCGCCAAAAACTTATAAGGCAACCATGTGGCTTGGAGCTAGCAGCGCCAGCCTTGATAATAAAAATATTACTAGCGTGCAGAAAATTTTACCCTTTGCACCAAGCTCGCTTGATATAGTTCGTAAAAGTTTGCTTGGCGAAGTTTCGTTTGTGCCACCTAGATACAGTGCTAAAAATATCAATGGTGAGCGCGCTTATAATCTTGCAAAGCGCGGCGTAGATTTTGAGCTTAAAAGGCAAGTTATGCAGGTTTTTGAGATGGAAATTTTGCATTATTGTCATCCGTTTTTAACATTTAAAATTTCATTAAGTGAGGGCGGATATGTGCGTTCTTATGCTGAAATTTTTGCTAAAAAACTTGGTTTTGATGCAACTTTAACTGCACTAAAACGCATAAGTGAAGGCAGGTTTGTTTATGAGAATGAGCGATTTTTAGAACCAGATAAAATTCTAGATTTAGAAAAAAATGAGTACTTTGGAGAAATTTCTGAGTTACTTGATGGAAAAAAGCTTGATCTTTTAAAATTTAAAAAGCAAGAAAAAGGGAAATATTTGCTAAAATACGATAAATTTATGAGCATTATTGAGATTGATGATGAAGTAAAATATTGTTTAAATAAGGTTGAGATATGTTAATATTATCAAGAAAAGAAAATGAAGAGATATTGCTAGGAAATGATGTTAAGATCATAGTTGTTGGCATAAACAAGGGTGTTGTAAAGCTTGGCATAGAGGCACCAAAAAATATGATGATCCTTAGAAGCGAGCTTGCAAAAGAGATAAAAGAGAAAAATACACAAGCAACCGCAGCCGTTTCAAATGAGAGCTTGGCTGAACTATCGTCAAAATTTAAGAAATGAAAAGTTACGCAAAGCTTAATATTTTTTTAAAAATTATTGGAACTCGTGGCGATTATCATGAGATTTTGTCAAGATTTGTTAGATATGACGCACTTTTTGATGAGTTAAATTTCGTTTCATCTGATGGGTTTAGTATCGATACAGATTCTCAAATAAAAGACAACATCATTCTAAAAGCAAAGCTTGAGCTTGAAAATGCTGGGTTTAAAAATGAGCTTAACGAGTTTTTTAAAAACCATAAGATCGAGCTTAAAAAGCGTATACCTATGGGGGCTGGACTTGGTGGAGGAAGCTCAAACGCTGCTACATTTTTACTTCTTGCAAACGAGAGTTTAAATCTTAAAATTTCAACACAAAAACTTATGCAAATAGGCTCAAAGATAGGGGCTGATGTTCCTTTTTTTATAAGCCAAGTAGGCGCTGCAAATGTTAGTGGTATAGGCGAAGTAATACATGAGATAGATGATAATGTGCCTGAAATTTGTATTTTTACACCAGAAATTTTTTGTTCTACACCAGCTGTTTATGCTGAGTTTAGAAAAAATTTTATGCAAAATATAAATGTTAAACAAGCAAGATCTATGCTTGATATAAGTAGTTTTGATCTACTTAAAAATTTCAAAAACTATGAGCTAAACGATCTTTATATGCCTTGTTTTACGCTTTATAAAGATATGCAAGAGTATAAAGATATGTTTTTAAGCGGTAGCGGAAGCAGCCTGTTTTTCTTAAAATAGAGGTAAAATGATAAAAGATATAGCAAAAAACAAAAAAGCTTTACATGACTTTGAAATTTTAGAGACTTTTGAGGCGGGCGTAGTTTTAAAAGGTAGCGAAGTAAAGGCTTTGCGTGCAGGTAGGGCAAATTTAAAAGATAGCTTTGTTCGCATAACAAAGGGCGAGATGTTTTTGTTAAATGCCCATATAGGACACCTTGAGACTACTCATGCTAGTTTTCGTCCAGATGAGCGAGCTCCTCGTAAGTTATTGATGCACAGAAAGCAAATAGATAGACTTTTTGGTTCGGTAACTCGCGATGGTTTAACTATGGTTGCCCTCTCTCTTTATCTAAATGATAAAAATATCATAAAAGCTCGTGTGGCACTTGCAAAGGGTAAAAATTTGCACGACAAGCGTGAGGCTCTAAAGCGCAAACAAGCCGATCTTGAAGCAAGAGCTGCTATGAAAGATCGTTTTTAAATTTATATACAAAGGAAATTTATGAGAAAATTTTTACTTACATTTTTTGCTTTGCTTTTTATAGCGGGGTGTGGCGATGATGGAAAGCAAACTGTTGGCAGAGTGAAATTTGAGCCATTTAAAACAGGCGAAGAAATAGCACTAAAAAGTGTAAATGGCAAGCCCGTGACTTTGATTCGCAAAGAAAAAGGCTTTGTGATAAAAGGCGATGAGGGTAAGGTACTTATGCTTGATATTTTTGGCACATTTTGTCCTCCGTGCCAAAAAGAGGCACACGAGATAATGCAATATCAGCTTGATAATATTGAAAATTTTATGATTATAGGTCTGACGCATTTTGAAAATGTGACAGATGAATATGTTGTTAGCGATTTTATGCAAAAATACAATGCCTTTTACTATATCACAAATGATCAAAAGATAAATGACCGCTTGGCTGAGCAGATAGTCTTAGACATTGGCTATCAGCGAGAGATAGCACTTCCATTTAAGGTTGTGTTAAAAAATGGAGAGTATCAAAATTTAACAGATGTAGATAGTGGCGCATTTGGGGTAAAATACTATCTTGGTGGTATTAAAATGCCAAATATGAAGAGTGATTTGCAAAAAATTTACGAGATGAAGTAGTTTTGGAACAAATTTTGCTTACAAAAAGTAGAAAATTTAAGGAGTTATGATGTTTGTTTTGCAACCTTGGAAAGCATCACCATTAATGGCTGAAGCGATGGCGGCACGAGAGATGCGTCAAAAGCTTATATCTGGCAATATAGCAAATATCGATACACCATTTTATAAGGCAAGGGATATAAATTTTGAATCAGCCCTTAGACAAAAGGCTGATGAAATTTTTAAAAAATCCGAAGCAAAAACCCTTAAATTAGCTCAAACAGATGATGCGCATTTTGCTGCACTTGACTTTCCAAGAGCTGACTTAAATAGCATATTTATCCGCGATGGGCATACAGCTAGAAATGACGCAAATAGCGTTGATCTTGATGTTGAAACAAGTGAGCTTAGTAAAAATTATACAGCACTAAGCGCGCTTGATAACGCATATAAAAGAAGCAGTTCTATCTATAAAAGCGTGATAGAAGCTAGCTCTAAGATGTAAGGAAAAATAGTGAGAACATACTTAAGCGACTTTGATATAAGCGGGTACGGACTAAGCGCTCAGCGTTTTAGAATGAATGTAATTAGTGCAAATATCGCAAATGCAAACACTGCGCGTACAGCTGAGGGCGGACCTTATCGCCGTCAAGATGTAGTTTTTAAAGCATTTGATTTTAATAAAATTTTAAATAAAGAACTTAAAGAGCGTTCAAATTTGGCTGAATATCAAAATCCTATCGATGATCCAGATGCCCCACAAAATGCTTTCCCTCCTGTAATGGGTGTTGTAGTTGATAAAATTGTCAGGAATGATAAGGATTTTATCTTAAAATATGATCCAAGCCATCCAGACGCAAATGCTGACGGCTATGTAGCATATCCAAATGTTAATCCAGTTATCGAGATGAGTAATCTTATTGAAGCTACTAGGGCATATCAGGCAAATGTCGCTGCCTTTCAAAGTGCAAAAAGTATCGCTCAAAGCGCGATACAACTAATCGGAGGACAATCATAATGACGGAAATAGGCAAAATAGGCAAAATAGGCTCTATCGGTAGCATTGAAAAAGCTCAAAAGAGCTCTGCTTCAAATGATTTTGCAAGCATACTTGATAACTCTTTAAGGGAGCTAAATCAGGTTCAAGAAAATGCCGATAAGGTTATTGCTGATCTTGCTACCGGTGAAGTTAAAGACCTCCATCAAGCTGCGCTTGCCATTGGCAAAGCTGAGACTAGCATGAAGCTTATGCTTGAAATACGCAACAAAGCTATAAGCGCATATAAAGAGATCTCAAGAACGCAAATTTAACCATTTATGTCAAATTCAACAAATCCAAGACAAGCTAAGATAACTATCATTTTTATACTTATCTTGCTTGGAATTTTACTTTTTTCAGCTGTGATGGTTTTTCGTGTTGTGACAGATAGGAAATTTCCAAAGTTGGTTACTAGTGAGGAAAACACAGCTATTAGGGGCTCCATCATCACAAAAGATGGTTTTAGTGTCGCATTTAGTCAAAAACTTTATAAGGTTATGATAGATACGCGTAGCATCGACCCTGAAAAAAAGGAACTTTTTATCAAGCTTTATTCTCTTTATACAGATCAAGACCAAAAAGAGATACGTAAAATTTTAAATGAAAAAAAGGGCTATGTCCAGCTTTCAAATGCTGTAGATGCAAAAGATGCGATATACCTAAAAGAGCTTAGTCGTAAGCTTTCAAGTAAAAATGTTTTTATCGCTTATGATGTTGGAAATGGAAATATGAGGCTAAACCGTCTTGATGTGGTAGAGAGCGGGCAAAACCGGTCGTATATTACTGGGCAGGTTTTAACTCCAGTTATAGGCTACTCAAGAAAGCAAGAGGATAATAAAAAGACTAGGCGTTCAGGTGTAAAAGGGCTTGAAAAGAGTTATGATGAGTATCTAGCTCCCGTTCAAGACGCCAAACTTTTAGGTCCAAGAGATGTTAAAAATAATATCGTTTTAACCAGCGAGTCAAATATAGCAAATCGTGTGGATGGGCTAAATTTGCATATTAGCGTTTCACTAAAATTTCAAAGCATGCTTGAAAAGATAGCCGATCAAAAGCGTGAGTATCTTGATGCAACAGAGATATTAATCGGCGTTATGGAAAGTAGTACAGGTAAATTTTTAGCCCTTGCTTCAAGCTCAAGATATGATCCTGCAAATATCACAAAGGGTGATTATAGAGCATTAAATTCTACTGCTACCGAGTATGCTTATGAGGTTGGTTCAGTTATAAAGCCGTTTGTCTTTGCTATCTTACTTAATGAAAATAAGATAAGAGGGCTTGGTGAGATGATTGAAACTTTTAACGGTAGATATGAGCTAAAAGGTAGGATCATTAGAGACACGAAAGCTGAGCTAAGGATGAGTGCTGAAGATGTTATAGCAAAAAGCTCAAATATCGGTATGATAATGCTTTCAAAGCGACTCAGCGGCATTGAGTTTTATAACGGACTAACAAAATTTGGATTTTCTCAAAAAACTGGTATAGATATGCCTTATGAACAAGTTGGCATACTTCCGACTGCAAATAAGCTAGACTCAGAAACTTATAAAGCTACTGTTAGTTATGGTTATGGTATGAGCGCAACATTTATGCAGATGATGAAAGCTTATAATGTCTTTAATAATAAAGGAAATTTGATAACTCCGATGTTTGGCGAATATTTTGAGCGAAATGGCAGAAGTGGAGAAATTTCTCCGACAGTATCAAAGCAAGAGATACTTTCGCCTGAAGTTGTCAAGCAAATGAAACGCGTTTTGGTGCGTGTGGTTGAGGGCGGTACTGGAAAGCGAGCATATATCCCAGGTCTTGAGATAGGCGGAAAGACTGGCACGGCACACATAGCTTCTCGTGGCGGTTACGCTAGGCTTTATAATGGCTCATTTTTTGGCTTTGTAAATGATACTCATGGACACAGCTACACGATAGGAGTTTTGACTAGAGAGCCTAAAAGACCATATTATCACTTTGGTTCGCTTAGTGCCTTGCCAGCTTTTAGAGAGGCTGTTGAGCTACTTGTAAGAGAAGGTTACTTAATACCAAGTCCAACAGAATACTCAGTCTCAAAGGACACAAAAAATAAAGATGACGGCATAGTTAGGGATTAGATCCCAGAAAGTAGCGATGCTAATGTTATGCCCATTTGTTTGCTGCCTGATAAATTTTGGGATCTTTCAAGAAGTGTATTACTTTGATTTTTTAGCATAAGCTCTTTTTTGTATTCTGCTAGCATATCTTGTATGAGTTTTGTTATTTGCTCTTTTTGCTTAGCCTTGGCTGGGTCATTTAGCCCAAAAGTTTCTATAAGCTCAGCTTTTTTCTTTGCAACTTTTTCTTCTATCTTTTCTTCATTAAGTTTTGCTAAAAATGCGTAGGCTCCGTATTTTGTAAGATCTTTTTTGAATTTATCTATACTCTCTTGCGTCTCTTGTTTGCTTTGAAGAATTTTAATGTTTGAGCTTAAAATATCGCCAAAGTCGCTACTTTTTGCGACCCTTTTATCATTTGAAAGTGTATTTAAAAGTTGAGAATTTTCAGTAATTTTCATCTTGCTCTCCTTTATTTTTTAAAGGGCAAGCAAAAACTATTCCTTTATTTGATTTTGTATAAAATTTACAAACCCATCACTATCATTTGGGCATTTACAAACTTCATAAAAATCAAAATTTAGCTCTTTTGCGATATGTCTATACTCTATATCAAGCTCAAAAACGGTCTCTGAGTTATCCACACAAAATGACAGAGGATAGATGAGTGCTTTTTTGTTCTGTAAATTTTTTAAAACATCACTTAAATTTGGCTCTAACCACTTTACAGGTCCTAACCGTGACTGATAGGCTAGCTTTATCTCTTTAAAATTTATATCTTTTTTGCTAAGCATTGAAGTTAAAATTTTAACATGCTCATTTATATGTTTCTCGTATTTATCGCCTCTATCTATAGTTTTTTGTGGTAAAGAGTGTGCCGAAAATATCAAAGAAATTTCACTTGCTTGCGCATTTGCTATCTTTTGTTTTATGTCATTTATGATAAGCTCATTATATTCATTGCACTCATAAAACTCAGAAATTTCACGCACTTTCGCTTTTAAATTTAGCTCATTATATGCTTTATAAAAGTCTTTTAAACTTGATGTTATCGTTGTTATGGAGTGATGAGGATATAGTGCAAATACGATAATCTCATCAACATTAGTGTATCTAGCCAACACATCTTTGCAAAAAGGCGCGGTATAGTTCATTGCATATTCAAATTTTACATCACTTTGTGCTAGTGAGTTTAGTTTATTGCAAAGACTTTTGGTCAGCTCGCCAATCGGCGACTTGCCACCTATTTGTTTATAGTTTTCTTGTGCTGGTCGAAGTCTCATTTTTACTATAAAGCTAGCTAAAATTTTTCTAAAAAAATTATTTTTTATCCCCAAAATGCATGGATCATTAAACATATTTTTAAGAAAAATTTCCACATCATCAAGGCTATTTGCTCCGCCCATATTTAGTAGTAAAATAAGTTTCAAGCCAAAAGTCCTTTTATTTTTATTGCATCATCAAGAAGGGCTAGTTTGTCGCTGCCACCAGCTTGTATAAGGTCAAAAAACTCATCATAAAGCATTCTTAGTTCGCTGGTTTCGGCATTTACTTTTAAATTTATCTGACCCTCATTATTTTGCTTATAAAGTTTGTTGTTTAAAAGATCGCAAAAGTAAAGTCCGCTTCTTGCATGGACATTTACAAAATACCTATCCAGCGAGCCAGTTAAAGAGCTTGTGATGTTTGTTAAAATTTGATTTTTAAATTTGATTTTTATGGTTGCATTGTCAGAGCTTTTTGAGTTTTCTCTATTTGTAAAAGATGAATTTAGCTCTACTATATCGCTTGCTGCGATGATTTTTGCGATATCAATATCTTTTAAAAGCAACTCATTTATGATATTTAGATCTCTGCCAAGAGTGGAGTGAAAAATTTCAATACTATAAACTTCTTCCTCTTTTTTAAGCTCTTTTAATAGCGAAAATATAGTGGGGTTAAATCTTGAGCTAAAGCACAGTGCTACCCTTACATCGTGTTTGTGAGCTAGATATTTCATCTGTGCAAGCTCATCCATGCTTTTGCAAATAGGCAAACATAAAAGAATGTTTTTGCAATATTTTACACACTCACAAAAAGCTTCAAAAACATCTTTTTCTTCAAGGCTAATGATTATGGCGTTTGGAGCAGTATTTTCGATAAAAATTTTAAAATTTGTGTAAATTTCAGCACGGCAATACTCATCCACGCTATCGCTTTCAAACACACCGCAAACCTCAAATTTATCAGAGCGCCGAAGCTCGCTATAGTGTGCTTTTCCGCCAGTATTATAGCCAACGATGCCAACTCGTGGTTTCATCACGCTCCTTTGAGAATTTTGCTAGTATTATATTTACAAAAATCTTTTAAAAAGCTAAATATTAGTTTTTAAGTAGTTTTTCAACAAATGATACTATTTCTTTCATGGGCGCAGTAGGTTCAAAACGCGCTACTACATTGCCATTTTGATCAACTATAAATTTTGTGAAATTCCATTTTACTTCGTTGTTTCCGGGCTTTAAAAGCTCTGGATAATACTGCTTTATAAGCTCAACGACTGCAGATGTAAGTGGATGGTTTGGATCTAGCCCCTTAAATGGCTGTTTGCTCGTAAGGTACTTAAATAGTGGTATGGCATTTTCACCCCTAACATCGCACTTAGAAAACATATCAAATTTTATGCCAAAATTTAGCTCACATTTGTCTAAAATTTCAGCATCGCTATCTGGCTCTTGATCCATGAATTGATTGCAAGGAAAGCCAAGTATACAAAGCCCTCTGTTCTTAAACTTACTATAAAGCATCTGCAGTTCGTCATATTGCGGAGTAAAGCCACAAAGGCTAGCGGTATTTACGATTAGTAAACCTTGCCCTTATAATCACTTAGATACTTGTCTGCGCCGTTTATTGTCCTAACTTTAAAGTTGTAAATTTCCATTTTTTTGCTCCATTTCATGATTTTTATCATTATAGCACCAGTTTTATAAAATTAAAAACAAATTTTCGCTAAAATCTAGCATTTTAAACTAAAAATAGGAAACACAATGGCAAATTTTGATGTTAGACAAGCTTATTTAGATTTTTTTAAAAACAAAGGACACGAGGTCATAGCCTCAGCTCCGCTCGTGCCAAACGATGCGACACTTCTTTTTACAAACGCTGGAATGGTGCCGTTTAAGAGCATTTTTACAGGCGAAGTCCCACGCTCAACGCCACCTATTCGCACTAGCTGTCAGACCTGCATAAGAGCTGGCGGAAAGCACAACGACCTTGATAATGTCGGCTACACTGCACGCCATCATACATTTTTTGAAATGCTTGGAAATTTCAGCTTTGGCGAGTATTTTAAAACGGACGCGATAGCTTACGCTTGGGAGTTTGTGACTGAGGTGCTAAAACTGCCAAAAGACCGCCTTTATGTAACCGTGCATGAAAACGATGATGAGGCTTATGAGATATGGCAAAAGCACATTGGAAGAGAGAGAATTTATAAATTTGGCGATAAAGATAACTTCTGGCAGATGGGCGATACTGGTCCGTGTGGTCCGTGTAGCGAGATATTTTACGATCAGGGCGCGGAGCATTTTAACACGAGTGAAGATTATATGGGCGGAGATGGGGACCGCTTTTTGGAGATCTGGAACTTAGTCTTTATGCAGTTTGAAAGAAGCGAGGATGGCACTATGAGTCCGCTTCCAAAGCCAAGTATTGATACTGGTATGGGGCTTGAGAGGGTTAGTGCGATAATGCAAGGCAAGTTTAGCAACTACGATAGTGATCTTTTTATGCCTTACATTGACGCAGTGGCTAAGCTTTGCGGTAAGAAGTATGAGTATGAGAGTGGGGCGAGTTACCGCGTGATAAGCGATCATATCCGCTCTGTTACATTTTTACTAGCTCAGGGTGTAAATTTTGACAAAGAGGGGCGTGGATATGTGCTTCGCCGTATTTTACGCCGTGCGGTAAGGCATGGATATCTGCTTGGCATAAAAGAGCCGTTTATGCATAAGCTTGTAGATGTTGTAGTCGCTCAAATGGGCTCACACTACACCTATCTAGCTGAAAAACAACAAAGCGTAAAAGAGCAGATAAGGCTTGAAGAGGAGAGGTTTTTTGCTACTATCGCGAGCGGACTTGAGCTGTTTAATGACGAACTAGCAAAGACAAAGGGCGTATTTAGCGGTGAAGTGGCGTTTAAACTTTACGATACTTATGGCTTTCCGCTTGATCTAACGGCTGATATGCTAAGGGATAAGGGCTTAAAGGTCGATGAAGCTAGATTTGATGAGCTGATGGCAGAGCAAAAGGCTCGTGCAAAGGCTGCTTGGAAAGGTAGCGGGGACAAGAGTGCAAAGGGCGATTTTAAAGAGCTTTTAGAAGAATGCGGCGAGAATGAATTTATCGGCTACGAAAGCTTAGAGAGTAAAAGTAAAATTTTAGCCTTACTTGATAGCGAATATAAAAGAACACAAAGCCTAAAAACAAACGAGCGTGGCTGGATAATGCTTGATAAAACGCCGTTTTATGCACAAAGTGGTGGTCAGTGTGGCGACAGCGGCGAGATCGTGGGCATAGCTCATATCTTAGATACACAGAAATTTCACGGGCTAAATTTATCATTTATTGAAACATATAAAGAGCTAAAAGTAGGCGATGAAGTAAGCGTAAAAGTAAGCAATGAGCGAAGCGAGATCGCTCGTCATCATAGTGCAACGCACCTTTTACACTCGGCTTTAAGGAAAATTTTAGGCACACATGTAGCTCAAGCTGGATCTAGCGTAGAAGCGACGAAGTTACGATTTGACTTTTCTCATCCAAAAGCCGTGAGCGCCGAAGAACTCGATAAAATCGAAAGCTTTGTAAATAACGCTATCGCAAACGGAGCAGTGGCAAAGACTGAGATAATGGGCATTGATGATGCTAAAAACAGCGGTGCGATCGCACTTTTTGGCGAGAAATATGATGAAAATGTCCGTGTTTTGAGCTTTGGCGATGTTAGCAAGGAGCTTTGTGGCGGAACGCATGTGAAAAATATCAACGAAATCGGCTCGTTTTTTATCATCAAAGAGAGCGGTGTAAGTGCTGGTGTTAGGCGAATTGAGGCGATTTGCTCAAGCTCTGCGTTAGCGTATGCTAAAAATTTACGCTCTGAGCTTGACGAGATAAAAACCGAACTAAAAAGTATAGAGCCGCTTGTGGCGATAAAAAAGCTAAAAGATGAGATAAAATCACTAAAAGAAAAAGCCAAAAACGCTGGAAATTCCCATGCTCTTGCGTTTTTAACGATAAATGAAACCAAGCTTTGTGTAGCTGCGATCGATACTGGCGATATTAAAACGATGATCGATGAGTTTAAAAATCAGCACGAAAAAGCCGCCATAATGCTAATGCAAGTGGGAGAAAATGGCAAAATTTCACTTGCAGCTGGGGTGAAAAATACCGCAATAAAAGCTAGCGAGTGGGTAAAGATGGCAGCACAAATTCTAGGCGGAAATGGCGGCGGTAAGGATGATTTTGCCACGGCTGGCGGATCAAATGTGCTTGAAATAGAAAACGCTATCAAATCAGCAATTGAGTTTGCAAAAGAAAAACTAGCGTAATGGAACCAGGTTACAATATAGCATTTGCTAGGCTCGGACATTTTATACCATTTTTGCACATGGTGGCGGTCGCTCTTTTGATGGGGATTCAGGCTAGCTTCTGGGTGATATTTCGCTTTTTTATGAAGGAATTTTTGGAGCGAAAACTCTATGAAGAGATATTAAGGGCTATAAAATTTTTTGGTTATGTAAGTGTCTTTCTTATTATTGTTGTCTTTATTACAGGCTTTATGCTAGGTAACACAGACACTATAAAAAGTGCTGACCCAATGGCAAATGCTATACTTGCAACAAAGCATTTTTTGTCTGGGTTAATACTTGTAAATACCGTTTATATCGGTTTTGTTCGCTTAAAGAGTTTAAAGGCATTAAATGCTGGAGATATGATAGAAGCACATGAAAATTTGATAATTATCTTAAAATATTTTATGCCTTTTAGTGTTGTTATTTGTATTGGCACTGTCTATCTTGGCGTTGCGTATAGGTGTTTTTAGTGATAGTTCTTGCATCAAGTTCGCAAACTAGAGCAAAAATTTTAACTGAAGCCAGCATTGATTTTAGGCAGATTTCGTTTGATTATGATGAGAGTTTGGATGCTAAAGATTTAAGCCCAAGTGCCTATGTTTTAGCTGTTGTAAATTCTAAAAAGAAGCAGTTTTTAAATGCTTATGCAGATATTTTTGATGTGCTTTTTGCTGATAGTTGCGTTGTGTGTGATGGCAAAATTTTAGGAAAACCAAAAGATAAAGATGATGCAAGAAGATTACTTGATATACAGAGTGAAAATAGCGCTAGTGTCGTTACTGGTATGATATTTTATTCTAAAAAATTTGAGCTTATAAATGTAAGCTGTACGACTTATAAGTTTGCAAAATTTGATGAAACTGAAGTTGATAACTATATCGCCAGTGGGCTTTGCATGGATAAGGCTGGAGCCATGATGGTTGAAGGGTTTAATAAGCGTTATATCATCTCTCAGGTAGGTAATACAAGCACCGCTCGCGGACTAAATGTAGAAATTTTAAAGGCATTTTTATGAGATATATTTTGACTCTATTTTTTTTGGGTTGTGCTGTGCTTGCTGGCGGATTTGTCTATATTTATTCGCATGTTCGTTTTGATGCGTTTGATGTGATTGATTATAAACCAAAACTTGCCACTCAAATTTATGATACAAACAACGAACTTATAGCAAATGTCTTTGAGGAAAACCGCGTATATGTAGCGTACGATAATATCCCAGCTAGGCTCATAGAGGCCCTTGTGGCGATCGAGGATACGAGCTATTTTGAGCATGGTGGAATAAATGCCGAGGCTATTATGCGGGCACTTATAAAAGACATTAAGGCTGGTAAATTTGTTGAGGGGGCAAGTACATTAACTCAGCAACTTGTAAAAAATTTAGCCCTTTCAAGTGAAAAAAAGATAATGCGAAAGCTAAAAGAGATAGTTTTGGCTATAAAAATTGATAACGAACTCACAAAAGAGGAAGTTATAGAGCGGTATTTAAATCATGTCTATTTTGGGCACGGATATTACGGTGTTAAAACTGCCGCGCAAGGATATTTTCGAAAAGAGCTTGATCAGCTAAGCTTAAAAGAGATGGCAATACTTGTTGGCTTGCCAAAAGCACCAAGCTCATATGATCCGACAAAGCACCTTGATCTATCTTTGGGGCGCGCAAACAGAGTGCTTGAGCGTATGTATAATATAGGTTGGATAAATGAGGATGAGTATAGAAAAAGCATGCTTGAAGAGCCAGCTGTTTTTGATGACACTCTAAGTCGTAACAAGGCTCCTTATGTGGTTGATGAGATTATAAAAGAGCTTTCAAAAAGAGTCGATGATATAAAAACTGGTGGATATAAGATTGTAAGTACGGTTGATCTTGATGTGCAAAAGATAGCAAACGACTCACTTGTGTTTGGTTATAAAGAAATTTTAAAGCGCGATAAAAAGGCAAATGCAAATGTGCTAAATGGCGCAATAGTCGTCACTCGCCCACAAACTGGCGAGATACTTGCACTTGTTGGCGGAGTCGATTATACAAAGAGCAACTATAACCGCGCTACCCAAAGTCGCCGCCAGCCAGGCTCTAGCTTTAAGCCATTTATCTATCAAATAGCTCTTGATAGTGGTTACTCTGTAGTCTCTCAGATTGCTGATATAGCAAGGAGCTTTAGCATGGGAAATGGTGAAGAATGGACACCAAAAAACTATGGTGGCGGCTTTAGTGGGTTTATAAGTATCAAAGAAGCTCTTACAAAGTCACGAAATTTAGCTACCATCAACATGCTAAGCGATCTTGGTTTAAGTAGAGTTAAAAACGAACTTGAACGCATGGGCTTTAATGGAATTCCTGAAAATTTATCTATCGCTCTTGGCAGCTTTGGTATCTCTCTTGTTGAGTTTGCTAAAGCTTACTCTATGTTTCCAAATGAGGGTGAAGTTGTTGAACCAACTCTTATAAAAAGTGTAGAAAATAGATTTGGCCATTTTATAAAATTTGAGCCAAATCGCTATCAAGTAACAAAGCCTGAGCAGGCGTTTTTGATGACTACACTTATGCAAAATGTTGTAGAAAACGGCACCGGTAAAAACGCTAAAACATCTGGCATACAAATAGCTGGCAAAACTGGTACGACAAACAACAACATAGATGCGTGGTTTGCTGGATATAGCCCAGATGTTCAGGCTGTCATATGGTATGGAAATGATGATAACACTCCGATGAAAAAGGTTGAAGGCGGTGGTAGGACAGCAGCACCTGTGTTTAAGCATTTTATGCAACTTTATGCAAAGCAGTATCCAAATTTAAGACGAAATTTTATACAGCCTGATGGTGTTTTTAAGGCAAATTTTGAAGGTAAAGATGAGTTTTATACAAATGACTCACCTTTGCCAAAGAGTATGATGCCTGAAATTCCAGTTGATATGTCAGATGTGCCACAAGGTGATGGCGATGTAAATGAGGAGATGATATTTTGAAAATCTTTAAAATTTTAGCCTTAACTGCATTTTTAACAGCTTACTCTCTTGCGTTAGATTTAAATACAGCAAGCAGTAAAGAGTTAATGTCACTTGGACTCAGTAAAACTGAAGCATTAAATGTCATAAAATATCGAAAAGTAAGAAAATTTACTAGTACTAATGAGCTTTTTAAGGTGCGTGGATTAAGTAACGAAAAGGCAAATAAGATAATAGATAAAGTAGCAGTTGTCAGTAAAAAAGTGTCAAAAAGGTCGCCTAAAAAAGATACGAAGAGCGATAAAAAGCTAAAATCTAAAAAGTATTCAAAAAAGAGTTAAAAAAGAGTAGGGGCAAGTTTGCCTGCCCCTTTTGTGTTTATTTTAAAACGCTAAAAACACGGCTTATATCGTCATTTTTGCTAAGGCTTAGGCGAACGATTGAGTTTTGTAAGGCTGTGAGCGAGTGAGGGACATTTGCGTCAAGCGTTATCATATCAAGCTCATTTAGCTCTATACTTTCTTGATTTACTCCAAATTCTATCTGTCCTTTTAAAATTTGTACACTAATGGCGCCTGGAGCTTGATGTTCTTTCATAACAGCACCTTTCTCCAGGTTTATGCGTATCTCTTTTGTGCCGTTCATTTCGTGCATTTTTGTAACTGTAACGCCGTTAAATTTTTCATCTTTCCAAACTAGTTTTTCCATATTTCATCCTTTGAAATTTTTCGTTATTATAAAATTTCCACGCAAAATTTTCATTGATATAAATTAAGATAGATTTTGTCTTTAAGTTGAAATTAATTAGGGGGGGTAAAATATGTTTAGGTTTATTATTGGAGGTTGTTATGCAAAATATACAGCAGATTGATTATCTAAATAGTGATTTTACAATGTTTGAGCAAGAGCTTGATGAGATGGATAAAATTTCAGCCATAAAAGCGCACGAGATACAGATAAATGAGCATTTAAACCAAGCTTTGAGTGAATTTGAAAATTTAAAAGCTCAGCTGCCAAAAGAGCAGAGCGCGACACTTCTTGAGCTTTGCAAAGATAATGTCATAAATACTATTACATCGCAGTTTGGACTAGCTAGCTTGTTTATAGATGCTAGTGATGGTGGCAGCGTAACGACTGCACACAACTTTGATAAAGGTATCACATCAAACGAAGCTGATGCAAAAAAATACCAAGAATTTAGGCAAAACCAAAATGAAAAATGGGAAAAAGTAAGAGGCAAAGTAGGCTATGACGAACCGCTTCCCCAAATGCGAAAGGAGGCTTTTAAAAGCCAAGATAAAATAATAGATGCTTATACTGGTAAGGAGCTACCAAAAGATGGCAGAGCGCATTTAGACCATGTAGTTTCAGCCAAAGAGATAGAAAGCAGCTCAAAAAATCATTTATTTTCAACGCCAGAAGAACGTGCAAAAATGGCAACAAGTGAGCAAAATTTAGCTTGGACTAATGCAAGCGCAAACCAGTCAAAGGGTGCACAAAAAATGGATGAGTGGCTTGATAAAAAGGACAAAAAAAGTGGCAAAAGTAATGCGGAGCGGTTTGAAATCGACAAAGATAGGGCAAGACAAAAAGATGAAGAAGCAAGAAAATTTATAAATAAAGAGATTAATTTAAAAGCAGTGAAAAAATATTCTAAAGAGCTTTTGCAAACTGGTGGCAAAGATGCGGCTAAAATGGCGGCTTACACGGCAATCGGCGTTATTATGCGTGACTTAGTTCAAGGCATTATGATAGAACTTCGCATAACTTTTGAGAAAAAGGGTGACGAAACTCTAAAAGAGATGTTTAATAGGTTTAAAGCCAGACTTGGTGAAATTTTAGCACAGGTTAAAGAGAAATGGAAAGATATTTTTACCGGATCACTAGAGGCTGGCATAACAGCATTTCTATCAAATATCGTTGTGTTTGTAATAAATTTATTTGCCACGACACTTAAAAGATTTGTCGCAATAATAAGGGCTGGTTTTGTCTCTTTGGTACAAGCGATTAAAATTTTAGCAAATCCACCAGCTGATATGCCACAAGATGAGGTAAGCTACCAAGCGTTAAAGGTACTAATGGCTGGGCTTATAGGTGCGCTTTCGCTCGGTCTTACTGAGGCTATAGAAAAGCTTTTACTCTCCGTTCCGCTTCTTGGATCGATAATGTCGTTACCTTTGCCATTTGGCGAACAGACGGTGGGCGATGCTATAGCTGTAACTATGAGTGCGTTATGTGGTGGTTTGCTTACGACCATTGCGCTTTATTTTATGGATAAAGTGCAAAGCGAGAAAAAGGAGAGCAGGCTACAAATTCAGCTCATGACAAAAAGTGGCGTGATAGTTCATCTAAAAGTAGCGCAAACTTGGTGCGTGCTTGGTAATGCTTATGACGAGTTTTTTGCTGATGCTAGGCAGAATGCTTTAGAGCTGCAACAAACAAAAGACGAGATAGAACAAAGTAGCCGTGAGACAAGTGCTGCAGTTTCTGACTCTATAAGCAAGATGCAAAATTTAAGAGATAGATTAAGTAAAATCACAAAGGAGTAAAAATGCCAAATTTGGTAAAAGATGAAGTGTATTCAGTAGAGGTTTTGGATAAAATTTCTGATAGTGAGCTTGAAAAACTAGCAAAGAAAAAGGCAAGTGAAATTTTAAGAAACATTCACTCTGCTAGCTTAAAGATAAAAGATGCGCAAGAGCTTGCAGAAAAGGCTAATGATATTGACACTGGCGGTTCTGATTGGAGTAATTTATTGACTTTTGGTTATGCAGGTAAAAGTGCAGAAGATAAATTGCGAGATGCGCAAAAGGCCACAAATACTGCCCTAATAAAAACAAATGAAGCAGTAGCAGAGCTTAACAATATAGTGCAAGAATCTGTTAAATTTACACAACTCACTGGCAAATTTTCACGATATCTTAGTAGCGCAATGGCTTTTGTTTTAAAAAATGGCTTAAAAAATGCAAATGGCAAGATTGTTAAACTTAGTGGCGAAAGTGCGCAGACTTTTTCTAGTATCATTGATGCAGCTGATAGATTTGCTGCAAATCACGTAAAGCTTGAGCAAACTCATGATGAGCTAAAACAGCTTATATCGGAGCAAGAGCAGATAAGTAAGCTTCAAACAAGGCAAATAGACGAGCTAAACGAAGCCCTGCAAAGCAAGTATAAAATCGACGAAAGCCAAGAAAAAGCCATCGGAGAAAATGCCAAAAATATAGAAAATATTCTTGCAAATTTAGACCAAAAACACGAGCTAGATAGCAAACAAGAGGAGCAAATTGCAAAAAACGCTCAGGCAATAGCCGACAATGCGCAAGTTATCGCACAAAATTCTGAAATTTTACATGAGCTTCAAGGCAAAAACGATAGTATAAGCAAAATTATTGCTGTAGCTGCACTTGTCATCGCACTGGCTAGCCTTGCGATGCATTTTGTAAAATTTTAGCTAAATATCGTGGCTTTCCACGATATTGCTACTTTTAAAAATGAAAAAGATTTAGAAATTTTTTTGCACGTTCGCTTTTTGGATTTGAGAAAAACTCATTAGGTCTGCTTTGCTCGACTATCTCGCCAGCATCCATAAAAACTATCCTATCAGCCACCTTTTGTGCAAATTCCATCTCGTGAGTTACTATTAGCATAGTCATGCCATCTTTTGCAAGCCCCAAAATAACATCCAAAACCTCGCGCACTATCTCTGGATCAAGTGCGGCTGTAACTTCGTCAAATAACATCAGATCTGGCTTCATACAAAGTGCCCTGACAATGGCTATGCGTTGTTTTTGACCGCCTGAAAGCTCTTTTGGATAGGCAAATTTTTTATTTGTAAGACCCACTTTTTCAAGCCACATATCAGCCTCTTTTTCAACATCTTTGCGCTCTCTGCCCTGCGCTTTTACAGGACCTAGCAGGATATTTTCAAGTACATTCATATGCTCAAAAAGCTCATAGTTTTGAAAGACCATACCAACGCGTTGGCGCATTTTATTCCAGTTTTTATACTCTTTTGTTACGATATCTGAGTTTATTACTATCTCGCCGCTAGCTATGTTTTCAAGTCCGTTTATGCAGCGTAATGTTGTTGACTTTCCACATCCTGAAGGACCTAAAAAAACGACTACTTCACCCTGTTTTACTTGTAGATTTATATCTTTTAAGGCATGCATTTGTCCATAAAATTTATTAACATTTTTTAGCTCTAAAATATAACTCAAATTTACTCCTTAGCTCCAGCGCTTCTCTAGTTTTTTTGAAAATTTTGATATAGGATAGCAGATTATAAAATACAAAAAGAATATAAAGCTATACACCCAAAACTGAACCATATTATTTGAAAAAACATAGGTTTCAATGATCTGCTGACCAACTTTAACAACCTCTACAACGCCTATTAAAACAACTATCGAAGTGGTTTTTATCATTCTACTTAGCAAATTTACAGCACCTGGAACCAGTCTTCTAAATGCAAGTGGTATGATGACATAGCGATAAATTTTAACCTTGCTAAGCCCAAGTGATGAGGCGCTTTCAAACTGATGTTTTGGTATAGATACAACCGCTCCTCTAACTATATCCATCATCTCAAAAATACCCCAGATACTAAACACTAAAAGTGATGCTGCAAATGCAGAGATGTGAATGCCTGTTGCTCTTGGTATGCCAAAATAAAATATAAAAAGCCATACGATAGTAGGCATAATTCGTACAAGCTCAAGGCAAATTTTTAAAACAGCATAGACTATTTTGTTTTTAAGACTCATTGCAACACCAAATATTACTCCGCCAACAAGCGAGATGAGTATTGAAATAACTGAAATTTCAAGACTCACAACAAGACCTTCAAACAATCGCCACAGCACTTGCGGATTTAGTAAAATTTCAGCCCCTTGCATGAGTTACCTTTTTTTCAAGCCAAGTTAGTCCTAAAGATATAGGAAGTATGATAGCCAGATAGCTTACTACTAGCATAAAAAGCGCCTCGTCTGTCATATAATAAAGACCGATAATATCCTTTGCTACATAAACCAAATCCGCTAAAGCTACAATGCTAACAATACTAGTTTCTTTTAATAAAAATATAATATTTGCGCTCACAGATGGCAGTGAGACTGCAAATGCTTGAGGGCTTACGACATGGTATAAAATTTGCGATTTGCTTAGTCCAATACTCATGCCAGCTTCTATCTGCGAGCGACGCACTGACTCATATCCTAGCCTAAAACTCTCAGCCATATAACTACCACCCAAAAACGCAAGTCCGACGACTGCACAGGTAAATCCGCTCATTGATATACCTATCTTTGGCAGGGCGTAGTATAAGAAAAAAAGTTGTATTAAAAGCGGCGTATTGCGACTTAGCTCTATATAAGCATCGATAAATGGCAAGGCAAATTTTACATTAAAATAGCGAGCTGCTGTACAAAAAGCACCGATTATAATAGATAGCACTATCCCCAAAAATGCAAGCTTGAGTGTTAAAATTCCAGCATCAACATACACAGGATAAAACTGCTTTATAAACTCAAAATCCATATTTTCCTATTTGTTATTTAAATTTTGCGAGATTTTAGCGTATTAATACTAAATTTAAAGACAAATCTAGTATTAATACAAGTTTTTGGGATAAAATTTATCTTTTATCATCTGTTTATGGACCAAAACGATGAGTTTTTTCATTAAATCCATCACTATAAGGAGCTAGATCCATATCCATAGGCTTTATATCAAGATCTGGAAAATCCTTTTCTCGGTCGCTTTTTATTGGTCGTTCGTGAGAATTTATAATAGGCTGCCACATCAAAGCTATCCTCCAAGCTTAGCGTTTCATCGCCTTTTGGTATTGTTGATTTTATATTCAGTAGCCTTATATATGTTAGCTTTTGTATTATAGCTATCTTTTTGCAAGCAAAATCTATATTTACAATACCTTCTTGATTTGCTCCGTGACAAGATGTGTAACTTGGCATGTGGCGAGTGGTTTAGCATAACTCAGCCGTAAGTATGATAGCTTGAACATGAGTGGTTATTGCCTGCAAAGCGTTTTTTATCTTTTGCATTTGGGTTAATATATTTAAAAGTTTCATTTACAAGCTTTGAGCCAAAAATTACGGTCTTTACAAAAGGCGAGTCGCCTAAAATTTTCTCATCTATAACGCCGTTTTCATCAATATTTTTTTGAAGCTTAAACTCTTGTGTTTTTGACTCATAAAGCAGCTAATTTTACCGCATTTTTAGCATAATCAAGACCAAAACAATATATATTCATTAGCACAACAGTGACTACAAATGCAATTTTTTCATACAATCTCCTTTAAAATAAGATTTAAGCTTGTATTGTATAAAATTTGAGAAATTATATATAAAATTTAGGAAGTGTATGGATATTTTTCAGTTTATCGGATTTTTGGGTATGATTTGTGTTGTAGGTGGGTATTTTTTGCTTCAAGTTGGACAAGTAAATAGCGATACTATGGGCTTTCAGCTTATAAATTTAGTCGGTGCTGTGCTACTTATCATCTCGCTTTGTGTTCATTTTAATCTAGGCTCATTTTTGATAGAAATTTTTTGGATAGGTATTACGATTTATGGGATTTATAAAATTTTAAGAAAAGGTAAAAATAATGAAAATTAGAGCATTTGCAGAGTGGGAAAGGCAAGAGTTGCTTTTTGTATCTTTACCACACGAAAATACTGACTGGAAGCCATATTTAGATGAAATTTTAGATAGTTATGAGGAGCTAGTTAATGCTGTTGTACCGTTTCAAAAGGTGGCTTTGATATGCCCTGATGAGAAAATTTTGGCTAGATTTTCAAAATTTCCTAATACGGTTGCTTTAAAGATAGATACAAACGATACTTGGGTGCGTGATTACGGGTTTATCGATGTAAAAAAAGATGATGAGATTTTGAGCTATGATTTTAAATTTAATGCTTGGGGCGGAAAATTTGAGAGCAGTAAAGATGATGGCGTAAATACTCAAATCGCAAAAATCATACCGACAAACTTAAAGCAAATTGACTTTGTTTTGGAGGGCGGAAGTGTTGATTTTAACGGCGATGGAGTGCTTTTAACGACTGAGCATTGTTTGCTAAATGAAAACAGAAACGCTCATTTAAGCAAAGATGAGATCGAGCAAAAACTACGCGAACTTTTTGGCTTAAAACGAGTAGTCTGGCTAAAGCATGGCTTTATAAAGGGTGATGATACCGATCATCACATCGATACTTTAGCGCGTTTCATCACATCCGATACCATCGCTTATGCAAGCTGTGATGATGAAACTGATGAGCATTATGAGGAGCTAAATTTGATGAGGCAAGAGCTTGAAAACTTGGGATTTAAGCTAGTTGCGTTGCCGATACCAAAGGCGAAATTTTATGATGGCTCTAGACTCGGCTGCACTTATACAAATTTCATCTTTGTAAATGACGCGCTCATCGTGCCAACATACGGCGATGATAACGATGAGATCGTGCTTTCTCGCCTTAAGGCGTCCTTGCCAGATAGAAAGGTAGTGGGCGTAAATTCGCTCGTTTTCGTACGACAAAACGGTTCGCTTCACTGCTCAAGCCAAAATAAATTTTTATGTAAATAGAGATTAGATGAAATCACAAAACACATCCACAAAACCTATCGTGATAGCCGCTATCACGGCGTTTTGCTTGGCTGTGGTAAAATTTATTGCTGGGGTTTTTAGTGGCTCTATTTTACTGCTTAGCTCAGCGATTGACTCTTTGCTCGATCTGCTCGTTTCTGCTTTAAATTTCATAGCTTATAAAAAATCAAAGCAAAAGCCAAATGAGAAATTTAACTTCGGTTTTGCCAAGCTTGAAGCCTTAGCAGCGTTGTTTGAAGGGCTTTTGATAGTTGGTGTGGCTGGGTTTATATTTTATGAAAGCGTGATGAAATTTGGTGCCGAAAATATCGAGATAGACACAGATTTAAGCCTTTGCGTTATGTTTTTTTCGCTTATAGTAACTGGAGCGCTAAGCTATTATCTAGGTCAAAATGCAAAACGCACTCAAAGCTTGATTTTGCAAGCTGATGCACTTCATTATAAGAGTGATTTTTATACAAATCTAGCAGTTATTGTCGCACTAATTGTTGTCAAATTTACAGGATTTATGATAATTGATGCGATTTTTGGAGTGCTAATTAGCGGATATATTGCAAATCAAGCCATATCTCTTATGAAAAACAGCGTTTTTGTTTTGCTCGATGAGGCACTTGAGAGCGAAAAAACCACACAGATAAAGGATATGATAAACGCAAAAAGTGAAATTTCTAGCTTTCACTCGCTTATGAGCCGAAAAAGTGGACAGACCTGCTATTTAAGCGTTCATCTGGTCTTTGATTCTCAAATTTTACTCATTGACGCACACTCTGTTTCAAATGAGATTGAAGATGAAATAAGGGCGAAATTTAGCGAGTTTGCATGGGAAATAACGATACATCTTGATCCGTATGATGAGAGTTAAAAATTTGTTATAATCAAAAAAACTTAGGAGAAAAAATGAAAAATGATAGTTTAAAAATAGCATTAATCCAGCAAAAATTTCACGGCACAAAAGAGACTACAAATGCTAAAACGATCGAGCTAATAAACCAGGCAAAGCAAGGTGGTGCCGAGCTTGTGGTATGTCAGGAGCTTCATCAAACGCAGTATTTTTGTCAGAGCGAAGATACAGCGTTTTTTGACCTGGCAAATGAGTGGGAGAGCGATGTTGCTTTTTGGGGCAAAGTAGCTAAGCAAAACAGCGTGGTACTGGTAACTTCACTCTTTGAGAAGCGAACGGCTGGGCTTTATCACAACACGGCTTTTGTCTTTGAAAAAGACGGCAGTGTGGCTGGAAAATACCGCAAGATGCATATCCCTGATGATCCGCTTTTTTATGAGAAATTTTACTTTACGCCAGGCGATATTGGCTTTGAGCCGATACAAACGAGCGTAGGCAAATTAGGTGTTTTGGTGTGCTGGGATCAGTGGTATCCAGAGGCGGCTAGGCTTATGGCACTTAAAGGGGCTGAAATTTTAATCTATCCAACGGCGATAGGCTGGTTTGATGGCGATAGCGACGATGAAAAATCTCGTCAGCTTGAAGCGTGGGTAGCGGTGCAAAGAGGTCATGCCGTAGCAAACGGTCTGCCAGTTGTGGCTGTAAATCGTGTGGGCTTTGAGCCTGATAGCTCTGGTGTGGCTGATGGCATAAGATTTTGGGGAAATAGCTTTGTTTTTGGGGCTCAGGGTGAGCAAATTTTGCGTGCAGATAGCCAAAGTGAGCAGTGCTTTTTAGTAGATATTGATATGAAACGAAGCGAAGAGGTGCGTAGAATTTGGCCCTTCTTGCGAGATCGCAGGATTGATGCGTACAATGGGCTTACAAAAAGATTTATAGACTAAAAATAAATTTCATACTCTTTAAAATAGCTTTTTCTTAAAGAGTATGAAAATGCTTACAATCAAAAACATCATCTATTTCTCACAAAAATAAATTATCAAAAACAACAAAAATACTCTATAAGTGGCTAAATTTTGATATTTTAGATAAAAAATTAGTTGATTTAAAAAATAATATAAAAATTTTCTTAAATAAAAAAAAATTATAAGCAAGTTACTTTTTTACACATTTTTATAAAAAATTTAAAAATTTTCATAAAAGCTCTTGCAAAAAAATCATAAAAATGTCAAAATGAAACAACTTCAAAATAAGGAGAAGAAAATGAAGAAAAGTTCATTGATACTTTCAGGTTTGCTACTGGCTTCAACACTTGGCGCAAAGGAGTTTGTTAGTATAGGAACAGGCGGTATGACCGGTACTTACTATCCTATCGGTGGTGCGATTTGTCGCTTGGTAAATAAAGATCCAAACATGAAGTGCTCAGTACAATCAACTGGTGGTTCAGTTTATAATGTTAACAATGTCCTGAAAAAAGAGCTAACATTTGGCTTCTCACAAAGTGATGTTGTTTTTGACAAGTATAATGGTAAAGATAAATTTGATGGCGCAGCTGATACAAATTTACGCGCTGTAGTGTCTATCTACCCTGAGCTTTTGGCTTTTGTTGTTTCAAAAGATAGCGGTATTAAAGATATAACAGGTATCGTTGGCAAGAAATTTAATGTCGGAAACCCTGGCAGTGGTAATGAACTAACTACTCTTGAAGTTCTTAAGGCAAAAGGCGTAGATGTAAATTCTCTTGCTCACCGCGGTGTTTTAACTGCTCAAGAGTGCCCACATGCGCTAAAAGATAAGAAGATAGACGGCTATACATATATGGTAGGACATCCAACTGCCAACATCACAGATGCGGCAAATTCTCTATCGATCGATATTTTAAATGTTGATGGTCCAGAGATTGACAAAATGCTTGCTGACTTTCCATATTTTGCAAAAGGTGTGATACCAAAAGGTCTTTATGAGGGTGTTGAACATGATACAAACACTATTGGCGTGAAGGCTGTTTTGGTTGCAGATAAAAGTGTAAGCGATACTGTTGTTAGGGCTGTTGTAAAAGCGATAGTTGATAACTTTGATGAGTACAAAACGCTTCACCCAGCACTTGGCGCTATCACAAAAGAGAGCCTTGTAGAGGGACTTTCTGCGCCACTTCATCCAGCTGCTGAAGCTGTATTTAAAGAAGTTGGTATATTAAAATAAAACTTAAAAGCTCCGATGTAAGCGAAGTAAAATTTAAAAATAGCTATAATCGGAGCTACTTCTAAAATTTTAAGGGGCAAAATGAAAGAGATAAATGAAAATGAAGAGCAGTTTGTCGAAGTAAAAACCAGAGAGATAAAGGGCGGCTTTTACAACTACTTGGTTGTATTTTTGTGTTTTTCTTGGTCTGCTTTTCAGCTTTATATTGCCTATTTTCCACTAAATACCACGATAGCTCGCTCACTACATTTAGGCTTTGCTATAGCGCTCGTGTATTTGCTATATCCTGTTAAATTTCACAAAAAAGCTCATGTTGGTATGCCGTTTTATGACATTGTATTTTGTGTTATAGCTGCTCTTGCAGTGCTTTATCCTGCGATAGAATTTTATGCTTTGGCAAATAGACCAGGGGATTATTTGCAGCGTGATATTATTATTGCTTGTGTTGCCGTATTTTTACTTCTTGAGGCTGGAAGGCGTGTGCTAGGGCCTGCTCTTGGTATTATAGGAATTTTGTTTTTGGTGTATGATTATTTTGGTCAGTATATGCCAGACATTATAGCTCATCAAGGCGCGAGTATACAAAAACTAGCAGGGCATATGTTTTTAACTACTGAAGGTGTTTTTGGTGTTCCGATTGGTGTTAGTGTAAGTTTCATTTATCTGTTTGTTTTGTTTGGATCGCTTTTGGAGCGAGCTGGAGCGGGACAGTATTTTATAAATTTAGCATTTAGTTTGCTTGGTAAATTTCGTGGAGGACCAGCTAAAGCTTCGGTTATTGCCAGTGGATTAACTGGCATGGTAAGTGGTAGCTCAACTGCAAATGTCGTAACAGTTGGCACTTTTACAATACCATTAATGAAACAAGCAGGACTTAGTAGAACCAAGGCTGGTGCGATAGAGGTTGCGGCTGGGGTTAATGGTCAGCTTATGCCACCTATTATGGGAGCAGCAGCATTTATAATCGCTGAGTTTTTGGGCATGACATATACTAATGTTATGGTTGCTGCGGTTATACCAGCATTTGCTTGTTATATATCTTTATTTTTTATCGTTCATTTAGAAAGCTGCAAGCTTGGGCTTAAAGGTATTAAAAATAGTGAATATGAGTCAAAACTTAAAATTTTTCTAAGCGGCATCCACTACTTAACTCCTATTTTTGTGCTTATGTATACACTTTTAATAGCTAAAGAGTCTGCTATATCGGCAGCATTTAATGCTATTGGATTTTTGTTTTTAATAATGATCTTTCAAGAACCAACTAAAAAATTAACTCAAGGACAAAAGATAAGTAGAGCTGATGTTTTGGTTGGGTTTAGTGATATTTTCTGGGCAATGGTAACAGCGGCAAAAAGTATGGCGACAATCGCTATTGCAACTGGTCTTGCTGGTATTATAGTAGGCTCTATATCGCTTACTGGACTTGGTCAGGTTCTTTCAGAGGTTGTAGAAAACCTTGCTGGTAACAATATCGTGCTTATTTTAATGCTGACTGCACTTATGTCTTTAATCCTTGGAATGGGGCTTCCAACGACGGCAAACTACATCGTTGTTTCAAGTCTTGTTGCGCCAGTTATCTTAATGCTTGCCTATAAAAACGGCTTTTTGGTGCCAGCTATCGCAGCACATATGTTTGTGTTTTATTTTGGAATTTTGGCTGATGATACACCACCAGTTGGTATCGCAGCCTATGCTGCAGCGGGTATAGCTAAGGCAAACCCTGTAACTGTTGGCTTGCAAGGCTTTTTTTACGACCTTCGTACGGCTATATTGCCATTTGCATTTTTCTTTAATAATAAACTTATGCTTATTGAAAGTATTGATGCTTCAAATCCGCTTGACGCAAAAGGTATAGTTTGGATGAGCAACCCCTTTGAGATGTTGCTTGTATTTGCAATGGCTATCATTGGTATGTTTGCTTTTTCAAGTATCTTGCAAGGATATTTTGTTACGAAAATTCGTCTTTGGGAAAGACTGCTTTTAATTCCAGTAGTTCCACTATCGCTAGTGCCAAATATTTGCGCTAAGTATTCAGTTATACCAAATGAGTATATAGGGTACATGATGGGTGCGAGTATATATGCCTTTATTTTTATGACTCAGTGGATTAAAAATAAAAGTGATAAAGCAAAAGAGATAGCTTAAAATAGTAGCTTTTTGGCTACTATTTCTCATAGTTTTTTAGAACGCTCCAAATCTAGCGCAAATTCACATCCTAGTTTATCTTTAAGTTCGCATGATTTATCAAAAAATATCTTTGCTTCTTTGAAATTTTGAGTATCAATTAAAAACGAACCAGCCACACTGCAAGCATTTGCATCATTTAACTTGCATGCTTTTTTAAATAACTCAAAGGCTTTTACTTTATCATCTTGCATGAGCTTTGCCGCTACCTCAGAGCAACTTTTTGCTACTTTATTTTCACACTCTTTGATATGCTGTTGTAAATTTTGAGCCATCAGCGCAGATACGCAAAATATAGCCAAAATCATAAAATTTCTCATTTTTATCCTTTTGTCTTTGAGATTTATTCTATTTTAGCATATTAAAAATTATTTTTTGTTTAGTGCTATCTCTCTTTGTCTAAAATCTGGCATAATACTTCTTATAAAGTCATAAAATTCGCTTTTATGATGTGGATATATAAGGTGTGACAGCTCATGCAATATGACATACTCTATCAAGATAGGCGGCTTTTGTATGAGATTTAGATTTAGGTTGATGTAGCCTTTTTTGCTATTACAACTACCCCAGCGAGTTTGCATGTTTTTAATGCTTATGTGATTTATATCTTTTTTTATTTTTGGTCTAAATTTATCTATGAAATTTATAAAAATTTCTTTTGCTTTGCTCTTTTTAAACTTTTCAAGCATATTTGTATCTTTTATCCAAATTTCATTGTTTTTTATAAAAACTTCTTTTAAATTTTCATCAAATTTTATTTTATATACTTGACCCAAAAAGACAAATTCATCATCTTTTGACAGCATATCTTTTGCTTTTTCGTGAGTTTTTATAAGCCAGTCTTTGTGCGTTTGTAAAAATTCAACCGCACTTTTTTGTGTAGCGTAAAATGGAAGTGAGAGTGAAATTTTAGCGTCTTTGCCGACACGCAGACGCATATTTTTAACATTGCTTTTAAAATTTAAAGTTACATCAAGATCGCTGAAATTTAGCAGAATTTGCCTGTGTTTTAGTGGTTTGGGGCGAGTAAAAACGCCCCAATTTTTAGTAGCTTTCAAGCTGACGAGATGTCTTGTGAAGTAGGGTAAAGGCTATAAATGTAAATGCAAGGAAGCACGCGATGATAAGTGCGTAAAATCCACCATCCCAGCCAAACAAATCAACTAGTTTGCCCATAACCCAGCCAGCGCTTACGGTACCAAGAAGATAGCCAAAAAGCCCCGTTAGACCAGTTGCAGTGCCAGTCGCTACGCGCGGAACGAGGTCAGCCGCTTGAAGTCCTATCATCATGACTGGACCGTAAATTAAAAAGCCAATGGCGATCAAACAAGCGTAATCTACCCACTCATTTCCAGCTGGATTTGTCCAATAAACAATAATGGCTATCAAAACACCAACCATAAATATAAGCATAGGAGGTGCGCGGTGTCCCTTAAAGACCTTATCGCTTAAGTATCCACTAGCCAGCATACCGAAAATTCCAGCATACTCATACATAAAATACGCCCAACTTTGCTTATCTACCGTGAAATGCTTAACCTCTTTTAGGTATGTTGGCGCCCAGTCAATTATGCCGTAACGGATGAAATACACAAATATATTAGCAATGGCGATCGCCCAAAGAAATTTATTGCCAAGAATATATTTTTTGAAAATATCCATGGCGCTTAAAGTATGTGCAGACTCTACCTTTTTGATGTGTTTTTCACCTTTATACTCTTCAACTGCTGGCAAGCCCTTTGACTCTGGCGTATCGTGCATCAAAAAATACATCACAACAGCGGCTAAAAGCGCGATAATAGCAGGAAAGTAAAAAAGCGACTGCCATGCGCCAAATATAGCAAGACCTAAAAGCGCAAGCGGTCCGATAAGTCCGCCACCAAGGTTGTGTGAGACATTCCACCAGCTCCACCAAACTCCGCGCTCAGAGGTGCTAAACCAGTTTGTCATCGTTTTAGCACCTGGCGGATAGCCCATACCTTGAAACCAGCCATTAAGTGCGCCAAGTACAACCATTGCCGTGATGCTTGTAAATACGCCAGGCACGAGACCAAATATCAGTGTTACGATAGCAGAAAGAACCAGCCCGATGGTGATGAAGTATTTTGGGTTACTTCGATCGGAGACATTACCCATGACAAATTTTGAGATACCATATGCTAGTCCAAGCACGGACATAACGATACCAAGGTCGGCCTTTGTGTAGGCGTAGGTGGCGTATTCGCCTGTTTTATCCGTAAGATACGGAATGGCTAGTGAGAAATTTTTGCGGATGAGATAGTAGGCAGCGTAGCCTATAAAAACGCCTGCAAAAACTTGCCAGCGAAGCTTTTTGTAGTGTGCATCTATTTCACGATCGGGAACTTTTGTCTCGCTTGGTGCAGATGCTTTTAAAAATTTAAACATAAAAACTCCTTTAAATTTATAAAGATGCGATTTTAACATATCTTTGGTTGTAAAGTAAATTAAATTTTTAAAATTTTTGTAATTTTTTACAAAAATGCAGATTTAACACCAATTAAACCAAAGATTTTAAAAACGATATAAGAGTTTAAATAAAATTTGGCTAAAATCTAGCTTTTATTGAAGGAAGTTAATGAACGAAAGCCAAAATTTGAGCCTTAAAAGGCTTACCATACCAATATTTATTGATATGTTTTTACACTTTATCACGCTCATTATTAACACATATATGGTTACTCGCGTGAGCCTTCATCTAGTAGGTGCAATGGGTGCTGGCAATCAAGTTATGGATCTTTTTATGACGATATTTAGCTTTCTTAGTGTGGGTTGCTCGATCGTGGTCGCACAGGCTTTGGGGGCGAAAAATTCAAGACTAGCCAAGAAAATCATCCACGCAAGTTTAAGCTTTAACGCCCTTCTTGGATCTGTTTCGGCAATTTTTATATATTTTTTTGGATATGAAATTTTAGAGCTTTTACAGGTGCCAAAGGAGCTTCAAGGGCAGAGCTTTATCTATTTGCATATGCTAGGTATTGCGCTTGTTTTTGATGGCGTTGGCATGGTTTTGGCAGCGATTTTAAGGGTTTATGGGCTTGCCACGCAAGTTATGCTCGTGTCGCTACTTATGAATGTCATAACGCTTTTTGGTAACGCCGTAGCACTTTTTGGCTGGTTTGGCTTGCCAAACTACGGACTTTACGGTGTTGCGATAAGCACGATAATTGGGCGATTTGTGGGCGTTTTGGTTCTTGCATTTTTGCTTATTAAATTTGCAAATATTAAAATTTACATCAAGCGTCTTTTTAGCCTTGATTTTGCGGTTTTAAATAAAATTTTATCTGTCGGACTGCCAAGTGCAGGGGAAAACCTGCTCTGGATGGCGCAGTATATGGTCGCTTTTGGCTTTGTTTCGAGCATGGGCGAGGCTAGCCTTTCGGTGCAGACGATATATTTTCAGATTTCGCTTCTTATTATGCTTTGTGGGGCGAGTATTAGCGTGGCAAATGAAGTTATCGTCGGACATCTGGTGGGTGCGATGAAATTTGACGAGGCTTATAAAATGGCGTTTAGGGCACTTTGGTGGGGACTTTTTGCCACGATCATTGTGGTTTTGGTGGCGTATCTTGGGCGGTTTGAGATCATGGATGAGCTTAGTTTAAGTGATGAGTTAAAGTCTGTAATGTTGCCGCTATTTGCCCTTTCTATCGTGCTTGAAACTGGGCGGACATTTAACATCGTGATGGTAAATGCTCTGCGTGCCAGCGGAGATGCGAAATTTCCATTGCTGACAGGGCTTATTTTTATGTGGGGACTAAGTCTGCCACTTGGATATTTTTTAGGAATCTATCTTGGCTGGGGGATTTTGGGCGTGTGGATCGGCTTTACGGCTGATGAGTGGGTCAGGGGGCTTGTAAATACGCTTCGCTGGAAAAGTCGAAAATGGCAGTCAAAAAGGCTTGTTTAATGAAATTTACAGACAGCTTTTGCATGGTTAGGTTTTGGATTTGCAAATGAAATTTAATAAAGTTAAAGGGGACTTATGAGTAGAAATTTTTCATCAAAATGGGCGTTCATCCTAGCTTGTGTAGGCTCTGCGGTGGGCATGGCAAATGTCTGGGGCTTTCCTTACAAAATGGGCTCAAACGGCGGCGGTGCATTTCTTATCGTCTATCTATTTTTCATCGCACTCTTTTCTTATGTGGGGCTTTCAGCTGAGTATGCGATCGGCAGACGAGCAAAAACTGGCACACTTGGCTCATATGAATACGTCTTTAAAACGCGAAATTTAGGTGCTTTGGGTAAAATTTTAGGCTGGATACCGCTGGCCGGATCGATGTGCATCGCTATTGGTTATGCTGTCATCATCGCTTATGTTTTAAAGGCCCTTTTTCAAGCGATTGACGGCTCTTTGATGAGCGTGGATACAAACACTTGGTTTGAAAGCTTTGCACTTACGGATTACTCAGTTATTCCGTTTCATGTTATCGTTGTCGTTGGCACGCTTTTGACGCTGTTTTTTGGTGCAAAAAGCATTGAAAAAACGAACAAAATTATGATGCCATTGTTTTTTATACTATTTTTGATTTTAGCAGTGCGAGTGGCGTTTTTAGACGGCGCGTTTAAGGGGTATGATTTTATATTTAGCTCTGATTTTTCAAAGCTTACCGATCCGATGGTTTGGGTATCGGCGATGGGGCAGGCGTTTTTTTCACTCTCTATAACTGGCTCTGGAATGATCGTTTATGGAGCGTATTTGTCAAAGAGCGAAGATATCGTATCAAGCGCTAAAAAAACAGCTGTTTTTGATACTCTTGCAGCGATCGTTGCAGCATTTGTGATGATACCAGCGGTATTTGCTTACTCGATGGATCCAGCGGCTGGTCCAAAGCTACTTTTCGTAACGCTGCCTAAAATTTTACAAGATATGCCGGGTGGGCAAATTTTTGCCATTATTTTATTTACTGCGGTGATTTTTGGTGGTATAAGCTCACTTCAAAATATGTTCGAAGTGGTAGCCGAATCAGTCTTACATAAATTTCCAAATCTTAAACGAAGTGCCGTTTTGGTAGGGCTTTGCGTGATATGTCTTGGTGTTGGTGTGCATATGGAGATGATTTCTAGCTGGGGTCCGTGGATGGATTTTGTAAGCATTTATATCATCCCGATCGGCGCAGTAATCGGTGCGGTGTCGTGGTTTTGGGTGATAAAAAAAGATGAGATAATGGACGAGATAAACACAGGTGCGAACAAAAAACAGGGTGAATTTTGGTATGGGGTTGGCAGGTATATTTATGTGCCACTTGCGCTTACACTTTGTGTGATAGCACTTAGTATGAATATCGCATTTTAGGGCTAAAATGGCACTTATCGACTTAATCGGCGTTAGTAAAAAATTTGGGGCAAATGAGGTTTTAAAAGAGATAGATTTTAGTGTAAATGAGCGTGAGCGTATCGCTATCATCGGCAAAAATGGTGGCGGTAAAAGCACCATTATGAAGCTACTTTGTGGCATTTACGAGCCCGATAGCGGACGAGTGATAACGCAAAATGGCATAAATGTCGAGATGCTAGCGCAGTCTCCAAAATTTGATGATGGGCTGAGTGTCAAAGATGCTTTAAATTTGGAGCTTAAAGATATTTTTGATGCTCGTGATGAGTATGCAAAAACGCTTGAAATTTTAGCTCATGAGCCAAATAACCGAGAAATTCAAACCAAATCAGATGAACTTTTTAAATTTATCGAAGCCAAGGACGGCTGGAACATCGAGAGAAGTATTGAGCTTGTGCTTGAGTATTTTAGCCTAAAAGAGTATGAAAACCGCCTTATTAGCTCGCTTAGCGGTGGTGAAGTAAGACGCGTGGCGCTTGGAGCTTTGATACTTAAAAAGTCCGATGTTTTGCTGCTTGATGAGCCGACAAACCACCTTGATGTGTATATGGTGAAATTTCTTGAAGATATGCTGAAAAACTCGAAGCAAACCATCGTGTTTATAAGCCACGATCGCTATTTTATTGACTCGCTAGCCACTAGAAGCATCGAGATAGAAGAGGCGAAAATCCGCAGTTTTGACGGCGGATATGCTTACTATCTGGCTAAAAAGCAAGAAATTTTAGAAAGCCTTGCAAAAAGCCACGAAACCCTTGTCAAACAACTAAAAAGCGAAGAGGAGTGGCTGCGTCGTGGTGTAAAAGCGCGTCTAAAACGCAACGAAGGGCGAAAAGAACGAGTGCTTGCCATGCGTGAGGAAGCTAAGAAAAATCCAGGCGTGATAAGGCGAGTAAAGCTTGAGCTTGAAAGAGCGAGTAAAAATTTCAACCAAACGCAGAGTTTAAACCGCAAAAAAATGCTTTTTGAGTTTAAAAATTTAACCAAAACCATGGGCGAAAAACGCCTGTTTGAAAATTTTAATGCACGCGTTTTGCAGGGCGAGCGTATCGCTATCGTCGGACGAAACGGCAGTGGCAAAAGTACCTTGCTTAAAATTTTACTCGGACTTGAAAAGCAAAGTAGTGGCGAGATCAAGCGTGGGGATGTGGCGATCGGCTACTTTGATCAAGGTAGAAGTGTTCTTGATGATGAAAAGAGCTTGATTGAGACATTTTGCCCAAATGGTGGCGACCGCGTGATGGTGCGTGGGCGAAATATGCATGTTTATGGCTATCTTAAAAATTTCCTTTTTCCGAAAGAATTTCTAGATAAAAAGATCGGTGTTTTAAGTGGTGGCGAGAAAAACCGCGTCGCACTTGCGCTTTTGTTTGCGCAAAGTTATGATATCTTGGTGCTTGACGAGCCGACAAACGACCTAGATATAGCTACAATCAACATTTTAGAAGAGTATTTGCAAAGCTTTGAGGGTGCAATACTGCTCGTAAGCCACGATCGATACTTTGTCGATAAGATCGCACAAAAACTCTGGGCTTTTAAAGGTTCACAAATTAGCGTCGAGCACCTAGAATACAGTGTTTTTTTGGAGCTTGAAGACGAGTTAAAAGAGCTTGATAAATTTGAGCGAGAACTTGAAAGTACACAGGCTCAAAAGCAAAAAACTGGCGCAAAACTAAGCTATAAACAAAGTAAAATTTTAAACGAACATCCAGCTTTGATAGAGAGCGTAGAGAGCGAGATAAGGGAACTTGAAAGAGCTTTGGGTGATCCAAAAATTTATCAAGAAATCGGCATTTCTAAGATAAGTGATGATCTACAAAAGGCAAAATCAAGGCTTGAAATGCTTGAAAATGAGTATTTTGAAGTGCTTGAAGTGGCTGAGAGTTTTGGGTAAGAAATAGCAAAACTATCTCATTTTTCAGTCTTAAGATACTAGAAATTTAAACACTCTTTATAATAAAATAAAATATAGAAAAATATGCCTTACTGTTATGGGAGGTGGTGTAAGCTTATAAAATCCTATAAATTTTAATAACAAAAACGCAAAGTATATAGTTTAGACTTTGGCTCAAAAGAGCCAAAGTGTGCTTAGTGTTCGCTTTTTAGACCAGCTCCACAAAGTGAGATGATACTATCGCCGTGGATAGTGTGAGTGTTTTTATATGCTTCATACGCTGCATATACCGCCGCTGTGGTATGCTCGACATAAAAGCCTTGCCTTGCTAGCTTAGCTCTTGCTGGGAGTATACCGCTTTCTGGTATCGTTATGACTTCGCGCTCGCCTGCGTATGAGCTAGATAGAATTTGCTTGCCTCGCATAGGTCTTGCGATGGCTATACCCTCAGCTTCGGTCGGATTTGCGACTATATCGATAGGAGCGTCTTTTGCACCAAAGAACGGAGCACAGTTTTCGCTTTGGACGATGAAAATTTTTGGTAGCTTTTTGATAAGTCCAGCTTCGTAAAGCTCGGCAAGAGCCATCTCACAGCCCAAAAGTAGCGTGCCGTTGCCAACTGGCAAGAAGAAGTTATCAGGCACTCTGCCAAGCTGTTCATAAATTTCATAAACATAGGTCTTTGTACCTTGGTAAAAGAGTGGGTTATAGACGTGATTTGCATAGTAAATCCCCTCATCAAGTGCCTTTTTTCGGCACGCATCAGCCGTGTCATCTCTTGTGCCATCAAAAACAGTCGCAGTAGCACCAAAGGCTTTTATCATATTTATCTTCTTCTCGCTCGTGCCTTTTGGGACAAAAATTTCACACTCTATGCCAGCGCGTGCGGCGTATGCAGCGACCGAGTTTCCGGCATTACCACTGCTATCTTGCAAGACTTTTTTAACGCCGATACTCTTACAAAGCCATATAAGTATAACCGCGCCCCTATCCTTAAATGATAGTGTTGGCATCGCATAATCAAGCTTAAAGTATAGTTTATCATCAAAATTCACGCTTGCGCTCATACCCTCGCCAAGGCTTATACCGCGCCAAAGCTCATTTTGAAGAGGGAAAAATGCTCGGTAGCGAAATAGGCTAAACTCGCTCTTATCAACAAGATCTAGTGAAAATTTTGGTGCAGTAAAGTTAAGGTTATAAAGCCCTCCGCACTCGCACTTATAGCTTAGACTTTCAAGCGGTGCTGTTTTACCACACTCATTACATACAAAATGGCTCATTTTTACTCCTTTTTTATCGCTACTTGTGCCTCTATTTCGACCAGGCAACCAAAGTGAAGACCAGATGTCGGCACGACGACGCGAGCTGGCTTGTGCGCGCCAAAAAATTTCGCGTACTCATCATCTATGTCATCCCAAAATGCCACATCCGGCGTATAAACTCTACACATTATGACATCTTCTTTTTTTGTGCCTGCTAGTTGCATGACGGCTTCTAGGTTTTTAAGGGCTTGCTTGGCGTGCTCTCTTGCTCCGCCTTGTGGTAGCTGCATGGTTGCTGGATCTATGCTAAGCTGTCCTGAGATGTATAGCACATCGCCGTACTGAACCGCTGGTGAATAGTGTGCCTTCCTATGTTTTGAAAGTTCGGTTTCAAAAATTTTCATCGCTTCTCCTTTGTTTTGAGATAAAAGAGCATTATAGCAAGAAAGTTTTTGAAATATTATAAAAACTTAAAATTTAAAATTAATTATTATATAAAGTGTATAGATTTAGAATGAGCCTAAATCTATACCTTTGTGGCTTTTGGTAAAATTTTGTAAAAAATTTGGGCTATTTTTTCAAACAAGCTTTGTTTTTGGTTTGGCATTTGTGACTTTAAAAACAAAGCCACATCACGGCGTCCAAACATCAGCGCAAAAGTGTATGGCGTAGCACCCATGCCGTTGCTTGCGTTGATATCCGCACCAGCTTCAACAAGCATTTTTACTACTTCTAGATGTCCCTTAAACGCAGCTCCAGCAAGGGGTGTTTGCCCTTTATCATTTCGCAGATCCACATCGGCACCACGCGAGAGTAGCATCTTTACGCACTCCTTTGCGTTATTATAAGATGCAAGCATCAAAAGCGTGTCGCCCTTGGCAGACTTTAAATTTACGCTTAAACCAGCGGCGATCATAGGCTCAAGCGAGCCTACATCGTCGTGTCTAGCAAAATCAAGAGCCATTAAGCAAAGCTCATTGTATCGAGCTTGCTCTTGCTGGGTTATCATATTTTAAGTGCCTTTTTTACGCCATTTGCATACTCAGGGCAAATTTTCTCAAAGTGTCCTAGTGCGCGATCGATGATGAAACGCTCAACGCCTTGCATGCTAGCTGCTAAGTTGTTAAACAACGCCTCTTTTTGCTCCGTATTCATTAGGTTAAACAGAGCTCTTGGCTGTGAGTAATAATCCTCATCTTCGCGGTGGTTAAATCTCTGAGCTACGCTACCAACGGCTAGATCAGGCTCTAAAAATGTCTTGTTTTCAGCGTGTCCGCCGTAGCTGTTTGGCTCGTAGTATGCGTTTGCAGGCATATCATACATGCCGTTATTTAGGCTACCACCAACGACATAGGTATTAACTTCGCTTTTTGGAGCATTTACTTTCAGCTGTGCGTAGTGTGTGCCGATGCGATAGCGTTGAGCGTCTGGATAGCTGAAAATTCTAGCTTGTAGCATTTTATCAGGGCTAAATCCGATACCCGGAACGATGTTGCTTGGGCTAAATGCCGCTTGCTCAACTTCGTTGAAATAATTTTTTGGATTTTCATTTAGTGTCATCACGCCTACATCGATGAGCGGGAACTCTTTGTGAGACCAGGTTTTTGTTAGGTCAAATGGGTTGAAATTTACGCTTGCAGCTTGTGCTTCGCTCATCACTTGGATCTTAAAGTCCCATTTTGGAAAGTTGCCCTTTTCGATATTTTCATAAAGATCTCTTTGGTGGCTCTCTCTATCATTTGCGATGATCTTTCCAGCCTCTTCATTGGTTAAATTTTTGATACCTTGGCGTGTTTTGAAGTGAAATTTTACATAAAACCTCTCGCCTTTTTCATTTATAAGGCTGTAAGTGTGACTGCCAAAACCGTGCATATGGCGGTAACTCGCTGGTATGCCACGATCGCTCATCAAAATAGTAACTTGATGAAGTGTTTCAGGGCTTAGTGACCAAAAGTCCCAAGCTGCATTTGCCGAACGCAAATGAGTGCGTGGATCACGCTTTTGTGTGTGGATAAAATCAGGGAATTTATATGGATCGCGTAGGAAAAATACCGGAGTGTTGTTGCCAACCAAGTCCCAGTTACCCTCTCTTGTGTAAAATTTGATCGCAAATCCGCGAACATCGCGCTCTGCATCAGCTGCACCAGCCTCGCCAGCAACCGTTGAAAATCGCAAAATAAGCTTAGTTTTCTCGCCTTTGCTTAAAACTTTTGCCTTTGTGTATTGTGATATGTCGTTAGTGATTTCAAGCTCGCCATAAGCTGCTGAACCCTTCGCGTGAACAGCTCTTTCAGGGATACGCTCTCTGTTTTGGTGGGCTAATTTCTCGATTAGCTGATAGTCTTGCATTAACACTGGACCGCGTGCGCCAGCGGTTAGAGAGTTTTGGTTATCGGCAATTGGGTTGCCAGAAGTGGTGGTAAGTTGTTTCATACTTTTTCCTTTTTAATAAATTTTATTATTTGTGAATTATACAAACTTTTGACTAAAAATATTCTTAAATAATAAAAATTCTTAATAAAACTATCAAATCTAACCATTTTTTATAATTATACAACTTATAATTATAAAACAATATTAAAATTTTAAGCATAATTTGACTTATTTTTATTTTTTGGCTAATCTAAAAGGAGTTTTTTAGCTAAAAATAAACTTAAAAAGGAATCAAAATGACTAAGACAAAACAGGTAAAATACAATCCTTGTGTCTTTTATCCATCGATTTTTATCATATTTTCAGTAACGGCGTTTGCTCTAGTTTCGCCAGAATTTTCAGCCGCAGTCTTTAAAGATATGCAAAATTTTATCACAGAAAAATTTGGTTGGTTTTATGTTTTAGCGATTGCTATTATCGTACTTTGTGTGCTTGGACTTGGGCTTTCAAAATTTTCACACATCAAGCTTGGTGCCGATCACTCGCGACCACAGTATTCAAATCTTTCTTGGTTTGCGATGCTTTTTGCTGCTGGTATGGGTATTGGACTTGTGTTTTTTGGTGTTTCAGAGCCACTTATGCACTATCTAAATCCTCCAACTGGTGATCCGCAAAGTGCACAGGCAGCGCGTCAAGCGATGAATATCACATTTTTTCACTGGGGTATAAGTGCGTGGGCTGTTTATGCGATCGTGGCGATGATTTTGGCATTTTTTGCTTACAGACATAACTTGCCGCTTACGCTTCGATCGGCATTTTATCCGCTTATAGGTGATAAAATTTACGGCAAAATTGGCGATATGATCGATACTTTTGCGACCGTGGCCACGCTTTTTGGTGTGGCGACATCACTTGGATACGGTGTAGTTCAGGTAAATGCTGGGCTTAGTTATACTTTTGGTTTGCCTACAATGCATGTTTTGCTTTTGGTTGTTTTGTGTGCGTTAGCTACGATCTCAGCGGCGTCTGGGGTTGATAAAGGGATTAAAATTTTATCAAATACAAATATTGCTATTGCGATCGTTTTTGTGTTTTTTATACTATTTTTGGGTGATACGACAACGCTTTTAAAGCTACTAATGCAAAATAGTGGAGAGTATGTCTCTACGCTTATTTCAAACACATTTAACCTTTACGCTTATAACAAGGCAAATGATGGATGGCTTGGTGGCTGGACGCTACTTTACTGGGCATGGTGGCTTAGCTGGTCGCCATTTGTAGGGCTTTTTATCGCTAAAATTTCAAAAGGCAGGACGATTGGAGAGTTTGTCGTGGGTGCGCTTTTTGTGCCGACTGGCTTTACTTTTATGTGGATGACATTTTTTGGAAATAGCGCCATTTCGCTAGTTTCTGGCGGCTTCTTAGAGCTTGCACAAGCTGTAAATAACGATACGGCGATGGCAATTTTTGTCTTTTTAAGCAAATTTTCATTTGCAAAATTTCTTAGCATCATTGCAGTTTTGATGGTTACGATATTTTTTGTTACTTCGGCCGATTCTGCGGCAATGATTTTAAATATGCTTTCGTCAAATGGCTCGGACAACACCGCACTTTGGCAGAAAATTTTCTGGGGCGTGATGATTGGCGTAGTTTCGTGTGCGCTTATGCTTGGCGGAGGGCTTGCGAGCTTGCAGGCGATGACGATAGCTGCGGCGTTGCCATTTACGATAGCACTTTTATTTGCTATATTTGGGCTATTTCGTGCGCTTCGCGTGGATATGATCAAGCGCGAAACCAGAGAGGTTATCTCAAATATGCCGCTTTCTGAGCTTTCAAAGCCATGGCAGGATCGCTTGCGTGCTATCATAGCACTTCCAAACAAAAAACACGCCGATAAATTTTTAAACTCAGTTGTCGCTGAGGCGTTTGAAAATTTGCGCTTGGAGTTTGAGCAAAATGGTTTAAGGGCAAGCGTTTTACACGATGAAAGTACGAAATTTATGCGTTTAGTCGTAGGGCTTGGCGAGGAGCTTGACTTTGTTTATGGTGTAAAGCTTGTTCGCAGAAATACACCTGATTACACTCAAGCCCTTGATAATAGCGATATTTACTACCGAGCAGAGGTGTTTTTAAATGAGGGCGGACAAGATTACGATATCTTAGGATGGAGTGAGGCTACGATAATTAATGATGTCATCGAGCAGTATCGTCGTCATATGCAGTTTTTACAAACTTTGCGAAATGGATAAAGATTATTTAAAATTTAAAGCTATAATCGCTAAAATTTTTAAAAAGGATAGATATGAAAAAGGTTATTTTGGCTTCGTTTGTGCTTGCAACTTCGATGTTTGCAGCTGGTTTGACAAAGGGCGAAAGCACACTTGGTACAGATGAAACTGCACAGAAGTTGCAAAGCGTTATCAGTGAGGCTGGGGTTAAAGTTTTTAGTGTGTTTGATCATAGCACTCTTGCAAAAGAGGCTGGTTTGGATATGCCAAACACTAAGGTTGTGGTATTTGGAGCGCCAAAAGTAGGCACTTTGCTAATGCAGTGTGCGCCAGATGTGGCTATTGATCTGCCACTTAAATTTTTAATAAGTGAGCAAAATGGCAAAACGATCGTGGCATATGAAGATATCAAGCAGATCGCCGCTCGTCATAACGCCGATAAATGCGAAGTGATCGATATGCTAAGTAAGGCTCAGACTAAATTTTTCAAGGCTGTTACGAAGTAAATTTGTTTGGCGAGTAAGCAAAATTCTCGCCCATTTTGCCGTTTTTTTATCTGCTATAACCTAAATTTAAAGGCTATTTTGCTATAATCTGCCCTTTTTAAAACGCGCAACTAAGGATTATCATGCATCAACGAAATTCGTGGAGTTCAAGGCTCACATACATCTTAGCTATCGCAGGGGCGACGGTTGGCTTTGGCGCGACTTGGCGTTTTCCCTATCTTGTGGGGCAAAATGGCGGTGGAGCGTATGTTTTGACATTTTGTTTGGCAATGATCGTGATAGGAATTCCTATGATCTTGGTTGAAAACGCCATCGGCAGACGCCTAAAAGTAAATGCAGTTGATGCCTTTGGTGGCAGTGCAAATGGTAAGAAAATTCACAAAAGCTGGAAATTGCTTGGCTGGATGGGCATTTTGGGTGCGTTTGGCATTATGGCTTACTATATGGTTATTGGTGGTTGGGTACTAAACTACATCGCTCAGATTGGCTTTGGTATGCTTGACTTGTCGCAGGTTGTTGATTTTAAAACAACTAGTGAGTTTTACGAGCAAAATATCGTAAATAACCCACTTTCTATCAGCTTTGCAACTCTTGTTTTTGTGCTTATAAACTACATAGTTTTGGTTCAAGGGGCGGTTAAGGGTATCGAAAAATCAGCAAAATACCTAATGCCACTGCTGTTTTTGCTGATGCTAACCATGGTGGCTAAAAATTTAACCCTTGACGGCGTGGCTGAAGGCGTGAAATTTTATCTAACGCCTGATTTTTCAAAGATAAACGCAAAACTTTTTGTCGATGTTTTAGGGCAGGTATTTTTTGCACTTTCGCTTGGATTTGGCGTGATGATCACACTTTCAAGCTTTGTGAAAAAGGATGAGGGACTAGTTAAAATTTCACTCATCACAGGCGTGTTAAACACTGCTATCGCAGTTCTTGCAGGTTTTATGATATTTCCGTCGCTTTTTACATTTGGTATCGAACCAAATAGCGGTCCAAGCCTTGTGTTTAAGTCTTTGCCGATAGTGTTTTCAAATATGTGGGCAGGCGAGCTTTTTGCGGTAGCGTTTTTTACACTTTTGATGATCGCGGCACTTACAACTTCTCTACCGATTTATGAAGTTATTATCACGACCATTCAAGAAAAGTTTAAAATTCGCCGAAAAAAGGCGATATTTATCGTGCTTGGTGGGATATTTTTTATAGGTAACTTACCAAGCCTAATGGCTACAAATTTACTTTCAGATGTTACTATCTTTGGCAAAAATATTTTTGATGCGTATGATGCGATAAGTGCGACGATATTTTTTGTTCTAACCTCACTAGGATGTGCGATATTTGTTGGTTGGGTGCTTGGCGAAGAGGCTAAGCGAGAAATTTTACAAGGCAGTGAAAGGCACAAAAAAGTAGTTGAAATTTGGTTTTGGTATGTTAAATTTGTGATACCATTTATCATTTTGATTGTTTTTGTAAGCTCGTTTTATGATAATTTTTTAAAATAAATTTTAAGGTTTTAGATGTTAAATATTTTAATAACTTTATATATTGCTTATCTTTTTATCAAGCTTATGCTTGTGGTGCTTGATATGCGTTTTACACAGATGCAAAGCACTAAACCTGCGGTCGTTTTGGCACAAAATGAGTATGAAAGTGCCGCTTTAATAAAGATAGTAAATCACAAATTTGAAATCATAACTACGATTTTTGGCTTTTTTGTCTTTTTGTTTTGGGTTTGCGGTGGGCTTGAAATTTTGCAAAATTTAGTCATTAAAAATGGCACAACAGCTGAAAATATCGCATTTGTGATGAGTTTTATCATTATCTCATCGCTCATTGAGCTTCCGTTTGGGATTTATGAGAAATTTATCAAAGATAAACGACACGGCTTTTCAAATGTAACGGCTAAAATTTTCATCATCGACACGCTAAAAACTCTTGGCTTAACACTTGTTTTTGGCTCGGCTTTTGTTTGGCTGATCTTATTTTGTATTGAGCAGCTTGGGACACTTTGGTGGTTTTGGGCGTTTTGTGTCAGTTTTGCGATTATTTTGCTTATAAATTTGATATATCCGACCATCATCGCTCCGCTTTTTAACAAGGTAAAACCGCTTGAAGATGGCGAATTAAAGAGCAGTATTGAGAATTTACTAGACGGACTTGGGTTTAAGAGCAGTGGTGTGTTTGTGATGGATGCTAGCAAGCGTGATAACCGCCTAAACGCCTATTTTGGCGGACTTGGAGCGACGAAGAGAGTTGTGCTTTTTGACACGCTTATAAAAAAGCTTAGCCTTGATGAGATAATTGCTGTTTTAGGGCATGAGCTTGGGCATTTTAAACATGGCGATATATTTAAGATGATAGCAATGAGTGCAATGATGATGTTTGCGATGTTTGCGGTTTTTGGCAACATTCCTGCTGAGTTTTATGTTGCTGTGGGATTGCCACAAAATGGCTCTGGAGTTATCGTTTTTATGCTGATTTTTGCACCGATTTTTAGCCTGTTTTTTAGCCCTTTTATCTCTTTTGTAAGCCGAAAAAATGAGTTTGGTGCGGATGAGTTTGGCGCTAAAACAAAGAGTAAAATCGACATGATAAACGCTCTTAAAAAGTTAGGCAGTGAGAACAAAGCTTTCCCAAAATCGCACCCACTTTATGCCTTTGTCTATCATAGTCATCCAAGCCTTTTTGAGCGTATAACAAAGCTTGAAAATGACGATAAATGAAGCATTAAATCACGCCAAAAGTGAGCTTAAATTTCACGAAAGTGCAGCTTTTGTGGCTCGTGCTTTGATGCAGCATTTTTGTGGCTTAAGCAAGGAGCAAATTTATCTTAAAGGTGGCGATGAGCTTAGAGATGCTAGTGAGTATTTTAAGCTTGTAGATAGATTTAAGCAAAACGAACCGCTTGAATATATTACTGGAAAGGCTGTATTTTATTCGCTTGAGTTTGAGTGTGAAAGTGGTGTATTAATACCTCGTCCTGAGACTGAAATTTTAGTCGAAAAAGCGATTGAAATTCTATCTGTCTTAAGCAACCCAAAAGTATGTGAAATAGGTATTGGAAGCGGTGCGATAAGCGTGAGTTTGCTTTTAAAATTTCCTAATCTACATATGAGTGCAACCGATATAAACGAAAAAGCACTCGAGCTTTCAAGAAAAAATGCCTTGAAATTTGGTGTGAGTGATAGGCTAAAGCTTGTAAAGACAAGCTTGATGGACGAAGTTTTGGGCGAATTTGATGTGATAATATCAAATCCGCCGTATATCGCAATGGATTATAAGCTTGATAATTTTGTGCTAAACGAGCCACACAACGCGCTTTTTGGCGGCGAAAAGGGCGATGAAATTTTAAAGCAAATTATCGCTTTGTCTGCTTATCGTGGCGTTAAAATTTTAGCCTGTGAAATGGGTTATGATCAAAGGCAAAGTATGCAAGAAGAGCTTGTAAAATTTGGTTTTAAAGCGGAGTTTTACAAGGATTTGGCTGGGCTTGATAGGGGCTTTGTAGCAAGAGCGATTTAGTCAAGTTTGATAATTTTAACACAAAGACTAATTAAGCAAAGCTTTTGCGGATTAATAAATTTAAAGGAGCAAAATGAGAAGTATTTATCTATTTTTACTGGCAGCACTTGTTGGCATCGAGATCGCGCTTGGGGTGTTTGTCGCACCTGTGATATTTTACCCATCATCGCTTATAGGCGAGGGCGTTTTGACGCACTTTCAAAGTGGCATTTTGATTAGTCAAATTTTTGTAAAGTATAATTACATCTTGCTTAGCGTGAGTGCATTTGTATTTTTGCATGATATTGTTGGGCTTAAATTTAAAGAGTGCTTTCATATTAAGATTTCAGCTTTTGCGCTAAGCGCTATAAATTTGTCTCTTGCGCTTAGTTTTGTTTATTATTTTACCCCATTTATCATCGAAGCTCAAGCACTTGGCGAGGCGATGACTAAGGGAAATGCCGAATTTGATGCAATGCATAAGGCGAGTGAATATGTTATGAAGCTTATGATGTTGGCACAGTTTTTGCTCTTTTTTGTTAGGAGTTTTAAAGGTAAAAGTGAGATGTGAATATGGCAAAAGTATTAAAAGTTACTCTATTTTTTATGATTTTTACCATGTTTTTAGGCTGTGCAAACAGTATGAGTGTAAGTTTTGGATTATAAATGCAAAAGCCACACATACAGCCACTAACTAACTTTTTGATAGACTACACAGCAAAAATGCTAAGCATAGGCACATACACTGCACGCATAGATAGATGTGTTTCTAGGATAGCAAAAGCCTATGGATACGATGTTAGCTTGACTATTTTTGTAAAACATTTTACCATTAGTGTGATGGATCCGCTTGATAACTCGATAAGGCGAACATACGTAAAGACTAGTTTGCCGCTTCCTATAAATTTTCATATTATTTCTGAGCTTAGTGCTCTTAGTTGGCAAATCCATGATGAGAGGTTTGATCTTGAAACTGCCATAGAGCATTTTGCAGAGATAACATCTTATAAAAATAATGAATTTATAAAAACTCTTATTCTTATAAGCCTTGCAAATTCGGCATTTTGTCGTCTTTTTGGCGGAGATATTGGTGGTGTTATAGCAGTTTTTTTGGCGACTTTTATAGGTTTTTATGCTAGATTTGTGCTTACAAAATTTAAAATAAATCTCAAACTTCAATACATAATAGTATCTTTTTTAGCCTCATTTATTGCATATCTTGGGGTATTTTTTGGTTTTTCATCTACGCCTGATGCAACCATTGGTTCAAGTGTTTTGTTTTTAATGCCAGGAATTTATATGATAAATTCGATCTTTGATATTTTAAATGAAAATATTTTAGTTGGCATGAGCCGCGCTACTAGTACGGGAATTTTGATATTGTGTATCGCGATTGGCTTTTATATGACGCTTTCTATCTCAAATATAGGAGTTATTGGTGGTTGATCTGCTCATTTGTACTATATTAGATGCCATTTTTGCTGCTGTGGCTGGATTTGGCTTTGCTTATGCTAGCTCTCCGCCAGCTAGAACTTTAGTATTTTCCGCACTAATAGCAGCTATAGCTCACGCAAGTCGTTTTTTGATGATAGAGGCTAATATTTTAAACATAACTATAGCAACGCTTATCGCCTCTTTTTTGGCTGGAATTTTAGGTATGTTTTTTGCAAAAAGACTAAAGGTGCCAGCAGAGATTATAGCCTTTCCAGCGCTTTTGCCTATGGTGCCGGGAATTTATGCTTATAGGAGCATACTTGCGTTATTTTCTTTTATTAAAAGCGAAGATGGTGCAGAAAAAATGGGTTTTTTGATGATGTTTTTTGATAATGCTCTAACAACTGCTGGTGTGGCTATCGCGCTTGGCGTTGGTGTTTCTGTTACGCTTTTGCTCTTTTATGAGCAATCACTCATGACCACGCGCGGTGCTAGATGTGATTTAAAAACAAAAAAGGAATACAGATGAAAGTAAGGGTTTATTACGAAGATACCGATGCTGGCGGTATTGTTTATCACTCAAACTACATAAAATTTTGCGAACGAGCAAGAAGTGAACTTTTGTTTAAAGCAGGAATTAAAACATTTGATAACGCAGGTCATTTTGTGGTTTCAGAGATAAATGCTAAATTTTTAAAACCATCATTTTTAGGCGATATATTGCACATTAGCACTAAAACTATTGAGTGTAAAAATGCGAGTGCGACATTGCTTCAAGAAATTTATAGGGGTGAAAATTTAGATGGCAAGATAGAAAATGAGCTAGTTTTTAGCGCCAAAATAAAGGTTGCTTTTATGTCCGGTTCAAAGCCTGTTCGTATGCCATCAAATGTTGTAGAATTTTTTAAGGTAACGCAGTAAGCTAGAGCATTGTTTTTATTTTTTTCAAATCATTTTGAAAATCAGCTTTAAAACTTGGATTTTTACTTAGCCAAACTGTTGAAAAAGTGGGGATTAAATTTGTATTTGCAAATTTTAATAAACTGCCACGTATAGAGTTTATATCTCTATTTTTAAGTTCTGGCATTAAACTAAAAAGTGTATTTGCTCCAAGTGCAATAATAAGCTTTGGTTTTAATAAATTTATCTCTTGAAAAAGATATGGCTTACACATTTGTATGCATTCATTTGGTGTATTTTTATTGTTTTCACATCGCAAAATACAGCTTGCATAAATTTCATCTTTGCTAAGATTTAGCTCACTTTTTATAGCCTCTGTTTCGTTTTTAATTTGTGAGCTTGAAAAACTTATCAGTAAAATTTTTGCACCGATTTCTCCATCGCCTGCAAATGCACTATCTGAGCCATTTTTTAAGTAGCAAAGCGAGCAAGAGCTTATCTCTTTTTTTAGCTCATCTAGATTTTGAAATATAAAATTTTGTGCCAGATTTAGGCTTGAATGATCTATAAATTTGTATCCTATGGCTTTTAAAAATAGTAGCTTATCAAGCGCAAATGAGTTTTGCATTAGTTAAAAAATCCTAAAAATTTTAAAATAGCAGGCGTGATTATATCAAATGCAAATTAAACTCAGATAAACTTCTTCAAAGGAATTTAAGTATAGCTTTGATAAAATCACGCTTTTATATTAAATTTAAGGAATAAAATGAAAAGAACCTATCAGCCTCATAAGACCCCAAAAAAACGCACTCACGGCTTTCGCGTTAGAATGAAAACAAAAAATGGTCGTAAAGTTCTTAGTGCAAGACGCGCTAAAGGTAGAAAAAGATTGGCAGCTTAGTAGGATTTGAGTCGCTTGGTGACTCAAAAGAATTTTCGGCGGTTTATAAAGACGCAAAAAAGTGGCATTGCGATGTTTGCGTCCTTTTTTATAAGCCTTGTACAGAGAAAAAAGTAGCCGTAGTTGCTAGCAAAAAGGTTGGCAAAGCAGTCGTTCGCAATAGGGCAAAAAGACTTTTGCGAGCTATTTTTGTAAATGTTTCAGATGAGCTTCGTAGCGGTGTATATATAATGGTGGCAAAAAGTGGGCTAAATGATCTTTCATTTGATAAAATTAACAAGAGCTTGCGCTGGTCACTAAAAAAGTTGGACTGTTTAAAATGAAAGGTATCGTACTTTTTGTTCTTAAATTTTACCAAAAATATATCTCAAAATTTACTCCAAGCTCATGCAGATACTATCCGACCTGTTCAGAGTATGCCATATGGCAGTTTAAGTATAACAACTTCTTTCTAGCTTTTTTTGCTACTTTTTTGAGAATTCTAAGATGCAACCAGTTTTTTAAGGGTGGTATTGACTATCCTATTGTTTATAGAAAAAAACCAAAATTTATATACTCAAAAACCAACAAAAATAATATAAATTTTTGGTTTGTTCCCCATTCGGTGGGTAAATTTTATGTTATTAAGGCCATTGTGTCGAAGGAAAAATAAATGGAAAAACTTTCTACTCAAAAACGGGTGTTGCTAGCAACCCTATTATCTTTTGTTTTTTTTGTTATATATGACTATTTTTTTATACCAAAACAAGTTTTAAGCGAGCAAAATCAAACTATTACACAAAATCAAGCACCTCAAAGTAATGTCAGTCAGCTTGCTGCTAGCTCAAGTGTAGCTCCAAGTACGGTGGTTTCGCAAGGTCAAACTTTGGTTGTCGTAAAGTCAAAAGGCTATGAGGCTCATATTGATACTCTTGGTCGCGTGAGCAAATTTTACTTAAATGATGAAAAATTTAAGCTAGAAGATGGTTCTCGCACTAATCTCGCAGGCGGTGTACCACTTGGTCTTGAGATAAGATTTAGCGATACAGTGATAAACGATGAGGCGTTTAAGACAAACTATACTGCTGATGTGAGTGAGTTAAATGTGGAAAGTGGCTCAAAAACAGTTACTCTAACGCAAAAACTTTCAAATTTGGATGTTGTTAAAAGGATAACATTCTTTGAAAATGGAAAATACGACTTAGATGTAAAGCTAAGCACAAATGCAGAGTATTTTATATCTCCTGGCTTTAGACCAAGTGTTGCGATTGATAGCTATACTGTCCACGGAGCACTTTTGCGTCATGCAGACTCAAAGCTTAGTATAATTGAAGATGGCGACCTAGATACAAATGAAGTATATAGTGACATAAATATCGCGGCTGCGTCTGATCGCTATTATACGACACTTTTTTATAGTTTTGATAAAAATTTAAATGTGTATATGAGCGCTGATGCTGCTAAAAATTCAGTTATATTCGTTAGATCAGATGGGGATTTTAAGGCTAGTGGATATATCGGCGCAAAGGATAATGCTGCACTAAAAGCCATAGATGAGCGCCTTGTTGATGTTATTGAGTATGGCTGGTTTAGTTTTATTGCAAAGCCAATGTTTAAGTTTTTAAATTTTTTGCATGATCATATTGGCAACTGGGGCTGGGCGATTGTAGTTTTGACGCTTGTTATAAGGATTATTTTATTCCCGCTGACATACAAAGGTATGCTCTCTATGAACAAGCTTAAGGAGCTTTCTCCAAAGATGAAAGAGCTTCAGGTCAAATACAAAGGTGATCCGCAAAAACTAAATATGCATATGATGGAGCTTTATAAAAAGCATGGCGCAAACCCTATGGGCGGATGTTTGCCGATACTTATGCAAATACCTATTTTCTTTGCGATATATCGGGTACTTTTAAATGCGATCGAGCTAAAGGGTGCTGAGTGGATACTATGGATAAAAGACCTTTCTGTTATGGATCCATATTTTATACTACCAGTACTTATGGGTGTTACTATGTTTTTACAGCAAAAACTTACACCAACTACATTTACTGATCCAATGCAAGAGAAGATTATGAAGTATTTGCCACTTATTTTTACATTTTTCTTTGTAACATTCCCAGCTGGTCTTACTCTTTACTGGTTTGTTAACAATGTTTGTTCGGTCATTCAGCAAATTTTCGTAAACAAACTATTTGAAAAGCATAAAAAGGCGGAGGTAAAGGCATAATGCGTATTGAAGCAAGTAATCTGCAATATGCCTTTGAGCAGGCAGCACAAAAGCTTGGTTGCTCAGTAACACAGCTTGATATAAAGGTTATCCAGCACCCAAGCTCTGGTTTTCTTGGATTTTTTAAAAAAAATGCAATAATTGAAGCCGAAATAGAGGATAAAAATAAAAATTTTGAAAAAAATGAGCGCAAACAAGACAACAAGCATGAAAAAAATGAACACAAAAAAGAGCATAAGCACGAAAAGCGCGAGCAAAATTTAGAAAAAAAGCAATCAGAAGACAAATATGGTGGTCAAAAAGATGAAAGTCATGATAGATTAAAAGATGAGAAAAAAAGAAGCCGCAATAAAAACAAGAAAAAGTCACATCAAAATTTACCAAAACAAACCCTAAGTGAAAAAAATGACACTCTCGCTCATGGAGCGTTTGGAGATATGCAAGATACTTTAGATGAGCCAAAACCTGAGTATGTTATAAAGCAACTTGATGTACCTGATGTAGCGTTAAAAAAACATGAGAAAAAAAATATTTTAGATACATCCATTATCGATAACTTTAACACTAATGATAGTGATGAAAAAGTACAAGAAAAAGATAGTAAAAAAGCAAAAGAGCTTGTGAATTTTGATGAAATTTTGCCAGTTATAAAGATCGATCTCGCAAGGCTTTTAAATACAAGCTGTTTTAGTATCAGTAAAATAGAAGTTAGTAAATTTAATGATGAGTGTGTTCTTGTCGAGCTTGATGGAGAGGATGCGGCACTTTTAATAGGTAAAGAGGGCTATCGTTATAAGGCTATCTCATACTTGCTTCATAACTGGCTAAATGCAAGATATGGTCTATCTATCCGCCTTGAGGTCGCTGAGTTTTTGAAAAATCAAGAAGCAATGATAGAACAGTATTTACTTAGCGTTATAGAACGCATAGAGACTAACGGAAAGGCTCAAACTAAGCCACTTGATGGGGTTTTGGTAAAAATTGCACTTGAAAAACTACGCGAGAAGTTTCCAGAGAAGTATGTCGGCATAAAATCAAACGGAAATGAAAAATTTGTAGTTGTAAATGACTTCTTCAAAAAGTGACACAATCGCCGCCATAGCCACGGCAAATGGCATCGGCTCCATAGGTATCATACGCCTTAGCGGAGCTGATGCTCTAAATACCGCACTTAAACTTACCAAACGTCAAACTCTTACGCCACGCCACGCCACACTTACAAAAATTTACTCTTTTGATGATGAGTTTTTAGATGAGGCGATAATGCTTTATTTTAAGGCGCCAGCAAGCTTTACGGGCGAGGATGTTGTTGAGTTTCAAACGCACGGTGGTTTTATGGTTGCGCGTATGATTTTAGCTGAGCTTTTAAAGGCTGGAGCTAGGCTTGCTAGAGCTGGCGAGTTTAGTCAGAGGGCATTTTTAAACCAAAAGATGGATCTTAGCAAGGCAAATGCCATAAGTGCGCTCATAAATGCAAAAAGTGAGGGCGCGGTAAAAATTTTAGCCCGTCAGATGAGGGGCGACCTAGGGCGATATGTAGATGAGCTAAGGGCTGAACTAGTGCGAACTTTGGCATTTGTTGAGACTAGCATTGATTATGCAGATGATGATTTACCAAGTGATTTGTTAGCTCAAATTTCAGAGCTTTTGAGCTATAATTATGCTAAACTATCGCGCATAGTGAGTCTTAGTCAAAGCAGAGCTGGGCTAATAGAGGGCTTTAAAATAGCCATCATTGGTAAGCCAAATGTTGGCAAAAGCTCAGTTTTAAACTCGCTTTTAAGCTATGAAAGAGCGATAGTTAGCGATGAGGCTGGCACCACTCGTGATAGGGTTGAAGAGAGCTTAAATATCGGCACGCATTTAGTGCGTATCATTGATACTGCTGGCATTCGTAAAAATGCTGGGAATGTTGAAAATATAGGCATTAGTTACTCATTAAAGGCGATTGATGAGGCGGACATTATCCTTGCTGTTTTTGATGGATCAAGCGAGGCTGATGAGCAAGACGCAAAAATTTTAGAGCTTTTAAAAGAGTGTGAAAAGAAGCTATTTTTTGTTATAAACAAGTGCGATCTAGCTCAAAAATTTACACTTTGCTTGCCAGATGAGCCTTTAAAAATTTCTGCTAAAAATAGCACTCAAAAGTTAGTGAGTGTGCTTGAGGAGTATCTAAATACGCAAGACAGCGATGAGCTCATACTAAACTCAAACACGCAGATAAATGCGTGTCAAAACGCTGCAAATGCCATAAAAAAGGCGCTCGAGCTTCTTAATGAGAGTGAGCTTGAACTGTTTGCATATGAGATAAACTTATGCATAGCTCATATCTCACATATTACCCGCCCATTTGAGAGGAATGAAATTTTAGATGAAATGTTTAGTAATTTCTGTCTTGGAAAGTAAATTTAGGAGGAAAATGTGAAAAAGTATCTTGTAATTATTGCATTGTTGTTTTTGACTGGTTGCGCTACAAATTTTACTCAAGCCACTTCTGGGTTGCTTAACTCAGATTGGAGTAATTTTATAGAAAATAATGGCACATTATCGCAGATCGCTTTTTACTCTGAAAATTTAAGAAAAACTAAAGAGTTAAAAGACGGTGAGATTATCGGTATGGCACTTAGAAAGAGTGGCGAAAAAGCCGTTAAGATCGGCGATATGTATGCGATAAATGGGCTTAGTTTTATCATAATTGATGAAGATAGGGCGGATGGACATCACTATGTAAATATGCATGATAAGATCGATTTACAAGCGCTTTATCTATCAAAAAATGTTAAATTTTATCAGTTTGGTGGCGGTGTTTTAGCAAGCGTTACTTACCGTTCCGGTGATGCTTCAGTGTGTCAAAGCTACCATGAAAATAAAGAAATTCTAACAAAGATTGTAACAAACTATTATGGCTTTAACTCCAAAGCAAACGACAAATTTGTGGCCACTATGATGAGTGTTTCGATCGCAAAAGATGACGATATAAAACTACCAAAAGTAAGCTATGTATCATATCCAAATGAGGTCAGTTTGGGTGAGTTTAATGATGCTATAAGAAGTGAAAATTTTACAAAAATTCTCTTAAAAGATTTACAAAAGCAAAAACGAATTTTGGGAAATTTTGTTTGCATTGAAGGGATTAAATAATGAGAATATTACTGCTTGCGCTTACTATGCTTGTATTTATGGGTTGTGCTGGGATTATGAGTGATATAGCCAAAAAAGATGTGAGAGAGTGGCAGGCGTATGTTGAAAATAACGCAAGCCTTGAATACATATCGTTTTACGCTATAGCAGGTGCTAATAAGCAGAAAGTGGGTGAGCACATCGGCGAGGCTGTAATGAGAGTAAATGCTTTTGGTATGCAAACCAGTAAGAGCATCGGTCCTATCTTTGCTATGCCAGCCAGCAAAAGTATAATTTTGATAGATTTAAAAAGCGGTAAAAGCATAGACCTTGCCTTAAAAAGCGACTTTGAGCTAGTGCAAAACTCAGGCAATTTCAAGCTTTATGAGTTTGGCTTGGGTATCGTAGAGACTGTGGTTTTTAGCGTAAAAGATGGCTCGGTTTGTCAAAGTTTTAAAGACAAAAAGCAAGTTGCGTCACGAAGTGTGACAAACTATATGATAGGCTCGGGTGATGAGTTTTTTACCACTATTACTGAGGCAAAACTTCGCATTAATGAAGGCTATGAGATAGATAGCATAGATTATCAGATCTACGCTAACAAAACTTTAAAAAATGATGTTTTAAATACGATAAATCATCCAAAATTTAAAGATGATGTCATCGGCGAGGATTTAAAAAAGCAAGGCAGATTTTTGCTAAATTTCCTTTGTTACTCATTTTTTGAGTAAATTTATAGATCTTGCTAGCTAGTCATTTAAATATGAAAAGTCTTTAATTTATGTAAAATACGCACACGATATAAATAGTAAAATTATCATAAATTTAGCCAAGTTTTGATACTATCTTTAAAAATTTCAAAGCAAGGTTAAAAATGGATAAGGCTACTATCAAAGCACACAAAATAAGCGACGGCGAGTATGAAAATATACTTAAAATTCTAGGTCGTGAGCCAAATTTATTAGAGCTTGGCGTGTTTTCAGCGATGTGGAGCGAACACTGCTCGTATAAATCAAGCAAAAAATACCTAAACGGATTTCCGACCAAAGCACCTTGGGTCATACAAGGACCGGGTGAGAATGCTGGTGTCATTGATGTTGGGGGTGGATACGCAGCTGTGTTTAAGATGGAAAGCCACAACCATCCAAGCTTTATCGAGCCGTATCAAGGTGCAACAACTGGCGTTGGTGGGATACTTCGCGATGTTTTCACGATGGGTGCAAGGGTTGTGGCAAATATGAACTCTCTTCGTTTTGGAAATTTCATCGGCTCTGATAAAGTTGCTAAATACCAAAGACATCTTATCAAGGGAAGCGTCGCTGGTATCGGACACTACGGCAACTGCATGGGGATACCAACCGTTGGCGGTGAAGTGGGATTTGATGAGAGCTTTAATGGCAATATCTTAGTAAATGCCTTTGCGCTTGGGCTTTGCAAAAGTGATGAAATTTTCTACGCCAAGGCCGAAGGCGTAGGTAATCTAGTAATGTATGTCGGCTCAAAAACGGGGCGCGACGGACTAGGTGGTGCAGTCATGGCAAGCGATAGCTTTAATGACGAAAACAAAAGCCTTCGTCCAACCGTGCAAGTAGGCGATCCATTTGCCGAGAAGCTTCTTATGGAAGCTTGTTTGGAGCTGTTTAAGACTGATTATATCGTGGGAATTCAGGATATGGGTGCGGCTGGACTTACATCAAGTAGCTTTGAGATGGCAGGGCGAAGCGGTAGCGGCATGCGTATGCACCTTGATAAAGTGCCGATGAGAGAGAGTGGTATGACGCCATATGAGCTAATGCTTAGCGAGAGCCAGGAGCGAATGCTAATATGCGCTAAAAAGGGCTATGAGGGCAAGATAAAAGAAATTTTTGCTAAATGGGATCTTGACGCAGAAGTCATCGGCGAAGTAACAGATAGTGGTAAAATGGAGCTTTTCTGGCATAATGAGCTTGTAGGCGAAATACCGATTGAGCCACTTAGCGAGGCGGCACCAATCCTAGATCGTCCAGCCGCACGACCAAAATATCTTGATGAGATCAAAAGTATCAGCTTAAATTCTTTCGCAAAAGTGCCTAATCAAGAGGCTTTTGAGAAGCTTTTACACAATCCACACATTTTAAATAAAAGCTTCATCTACGATCAATACGACGCAAATATCCAAACAAACACGATAAAACAGCCGGGGCATTTGGGTGCAGCGGTTATTCGCATAAAACAGACTGGAAAAGCCGTAGCCATGGGTATGGAGTGCAGTTCTCGTCACAACTATGTCGATCCTAAAATCGGTGCAGCGATGGCTGTAGCAGCAAGTGGTCGAAAGGTCGCGATGAGCGGTGCTGTGCCTTTGGCGATAACTGACTGCCTAAATTACGGAAGCCCTGAAAATCCAGAGATTATGTGGCAGTTTGCACAGGGTTGCGAAGGGATAAAAGAGGCGTGTAAGCAGCTAAATACGCCAGTTGTAAGTGGCAATGTAAGCCTTTATAATGACACAGATGGCGTAGGCGTGTATCCGACACCAGGCATCGTATGCGTGGGCGTTAATGATAGTGCTGCAAATTCACTTTCAAGTGTGTTTAAAGCTAATGGTACGGCACTTTATCTAGTCGGTGAAACGACTGGCGAATTTGCAGGAAGCCTTTATCTAAAAGCTCTATTTAACGCAGTTGGAGGCGAGTTAAAAGAAGTTGATTATAAAAAAGAAAGAGCACTTTGGGATTTAGTCATCGAAGCAAACAAGGCCAGGATTTTGGAGTTTGCAAACTCAGTCGGCACTGGTGGCGTGGCGATGAGCCTAGCAAAAATGTCGGCGGTTAGTGGGCTTGGCGTAAGCGTAAAATGCGAGTTTGGTGATGAAAGATTTGTGTTTGACGAGAGCTTTTCAAGAGCAGTTGTAGGCGTAAAAGATGAGGCTAAATTTGCTGAGTTGGCGGCAAAATTTGGTCTAAAAATAGCTAAAATCGGCGTAGTTGGTAGCGAAAATTTTGAGATAGACGGCGTTAAAATGAGTGTAAAAGCGATGAGTGAGATTTATTTTAACAAGTTTAGAAATATCATAAAACAGGATGACTAATGGGTATTAAAGAGTGGATAGATAGGAGTGCAAAGGGCGTGAATGATGAATATTTAACACAAAATGGCAACAAAAAAAGTGTAACCAAACCGCCGGTTTTATTTAACCAAACACAAATGCTAATTAAGCAACTTGAAGCAAAGCTTGGCGGACCGCTCATAACTTACTATAACTCAAACGCTGGAAGTGTTTGCGGCAACGACGCTTCAGCGATGTATGAAATTTTAAAGGGTAAAAAGCTAGACAATGCCTTTTTGTATATTAAAAGCGATGGTGGTAGTGGTATCGCTAGTCTTAAAATCATCTCTACACTTCGCAACTACTGCAAAAATATCACAGCCCTTGTCCCAGCCAATTGTGCTTCGGCGGCTACGATGATGGCACTTGGAGCAAACGAGATATTTATGGGTCCTTTGGCGTATCTTACGCCTGTTGATACATCGCTAAAACACGAACTAAGCCCGACTACTAAAAACAACGAGCTTTCAAGCGTTTCGATGGACGAGCTAAGCCGTGTGATAAAGCTATGGAAAGAGCAGGAGAAGGATAGCGACCTAAACCCCTATAAATCGCTTTACGAATACATCCATCCGCTCGTTTTTGGTGCGGTTGATCGTGCTAGTTCGCTATCGCTTAAAATTTGCCGTGAAATTTTACGCTATCACATCGATGATGACAGTAAGATCAAGCAAATTTCAGAAAAGCTAAACAGCGACTATCCAGCTCACGAGTATCCGATAATGCTAAGAGAGGCTGAGGAGATCGGACTTCATGTACGAAAGATGGACGATGAGCTAAACGAGATGCTTCAAGAGCTAACCATGCTTTATTCTGAGATGGGGCAGCGGGCATTTACTGACTACGACGAGAATAGCTACCACGATAACAACATCGCAAATATCATCGAAGCAAACGGCAAGCAGATTTATTATCAGATCGACAAAGACTGGTTTTACCGCCCTGATGAGCGACGCTGGAGCGTGATGAATGATGATAGCTCATGGCGTAAAAATGAGCTAATAGGTGGCAAACTCAAAAACACTATCTATCATTTGTGGTGAAATATGTTATCGTTTTTATTTTATCTATTTATATTTTGGTTGATTTTTAAGTTTGCTGGTAGGATTTTTGGCAGTTTGCAGGGTGGATTTGGCGGAAATTTTAGTGGTATAAATTTCAGACAAGCTAGTCAAGACGAGGCGAAATTCTTAACGGCACTTTTAGCAAAAATTGCTAAAGGCGATGGCAGAGTAAGTGAGCTAGAAGCCCAGCTTGTAAGCGAAATTTTTGATGATTTAGTTATTAAAACTGGTGTTAGCAGAGCAGAGCTTAAAGCGGTATTTGACACTGAAAAGGAGCTTGTAGATGAGACTTACGATGTGGCTCGAGAGTATAAGCTGAAATTTCGCCTAAGCCAACAAATTGCAATTGCTAGGATTACATTTTTTTTAAATTTAGCCTACATTGACGGCGAGTTTGGTGCAGGTGAGAGGCGTGTGATTGAACAGATCGCAAGAGGTTTTGACATCAGCAACTCTGTGCTTGATATGATAATAGATCGTTTTGAGCGGTTTTACACTGGCAGTCGCTATCAAAACAGCTCAAACTCAAGCACCCAAAGCAGGGCAAAAGATCCGTATGAAGTGCTTGAAATTTCACGCTCAGCAAGTTTTGCTGATGTGAAAAAACGCTACCGCGAGCTTGTGAAAAAATACCATCCAGACATACTTATGGGGCAGGGCGAAAGCGAAGATGTCATCGAAAAATCGACTAAAAAACTACAAGAGATAAATGAAGCGTATGAGAGTATTAAAAAAGAGCGAGACGAGAGCTGATGGATAACATCAATAATGTTTATGTTGTAAAAATTTTGTATCTTGATGACGAGAAAATATTTAAAAAATTTACAAATTTTCATCAAGAAAAAAAGAAAATTGATAAGATAAATTTTTTATTTGAAAGTATTCAAAATGAACTTTATTCTTATAAAATAGATGAAAATAGGGAAATTTATGAGTTTTTTGATACATATTTTTTATTAATTAGAGATAATATATCGTTTAGTAGTGATAAAAATTATAATAAAGAACAATTGGAAAAACTTTATAAATTTCAATCTGATTTCGATAATGTGATTTGCAAACAAGATGGAGAGAATTTTGCTTATTTATTTAATGGAAATTGTGACAATAATATTATTTCACTTGCTATTCGCCATTCAAAAACTTTAAAATTAACTAACAACAATAGTTACGATAATGATGATTTAAAAGCTGTTTTTGATAATGGAAATTTAGCTGTAATGAGCAAAATAGCTGACTCAAAAGATAAATTTGAAAGATTTTTAATTTTATTTGTTTTGGCATTGGCTTATAATAAAAAAATTTTTAATTTTTTAAATAAAACCTCAAGCTACTATAATGATAAGAATTTTAAAAAAATGATTGAAATTCGAGATGAATATTTAAAATTTGATCTTAATGCCTATTTTGATAATCCTATAAAACCCACAAAAATACAAGTCTATGAGATTTATAAAATTATCTCAGATAAATTGGCTACTAAAAATTTACATAGTGAATTAAAATTACAAATTTCAGATTTAGTTCAAGTTATTTATGAAAAACAAAAAACTAAACAAGATAGAAAAATAACGATATTTGGCACAATAATAGGTTTTTTAAGTTTGATAGCAACGATAGTAACAATCATATACAGTTGATAAAGGAGCAAAAATGCGAGCATTAATCAGTGTGAGTGACAAAGACGGCGTTGTGGAGTTTGGGCGTGGGCTAAGTGAGCTTGGCTGGGAGATTTTAAGTACTGGCGGGACTTATAAACTGCTTAAAGAAAACGGTATAAGCGCGACAGAAGTTAGCGAATACACAGCCTCGCCAGAGATGTTTGAGGGGCGTGTAAAAACCCTGCACCCTAAAATTCACGGTGGAATTTTACACAAAAGAGATGATGCAAACCACGCCGCACAAGCGGTTGCAAATGGTATCGGTGGCATTGATTTAGTATGTGTAAATTTATATCCGTTTAAGCAGACCACGATCCGCACTGATGATTTTGATGAGATTATCGAAAATATCGACATCGGCGGCCCTGCGATGCTGCGTTCGGCGGCAAAAAATTTTAAAGATGTTTTGGTGGTGACTGACATACTTGACTATGATGAGATTTTGACGCGACTAAAAGAGGGCAGGGCGGATGTTGATTTTCGCCGAAGTCTGATGATAAAGGCTTACGAGCATACGGCAGCATATGATGCGATGATCGCAAACTACATGAACGAGCGATTTAATGGCGGCTTTGGAGCGAGTAAATTTATCGTAGGAAGCAAGGTTTTTGATACTCGTTACGGCGAAAATCCACATCAAAAAGGTGCACTTTACGAGTTTGAGTATTTTTTTACGAACAATTTTAGAGCACTTAAAGGCGAGGCGAGTTTTAATAACCTAACCGATATAAACGGTGCTTTAATGCTTGCAACTAGCTTTGATGAAGCTCCTGCTGTGGCGATTATCAAACACGCCAATCCTTGTGGCTTTGCGGTAAAATCAACCCTGCTAGAAAGCTACACTGAAGCCCTGAAATGCGATCCGATCTCAGCTTATGGTGGGGTTGTCGCGATAAATGGCATATTAGATAAGGCTTTGGCCGAAAAGATCAATGAAATTTATGTCGAAGTAATCCTTGCTGCAAATGTCACAGACGAAGCTTTAGCTGTGTTTGACGCCAAAAAACGCATTAAAATTTTCACTCAAGATAATAAATTTTTAGTTCGTGCAAACGACAAGTATGATTTTAGGCGTGTTGATGGCGGTTTTGTCTATCAAGAACGCGACGAGGTCAAGGACGATGAGCTAAAAAATATGAAGCAGATGGGCAAGATAAGTGCTACAAACGAGCAGCTAAAAGACGCCGATATCGCGTGGAAAGTGGCTGCACTTACTAAGTCAAACTGCGTCGTTTATGCTAAAAATGGAGCCGTTGTAGCGATTGGTATGGGTATGACTAGCCGTGTTGATGCGGCTCGTGCAGCAGTGGCAAAGGCAAAAGATATGGGGCTTGATTTAAGTGGTTGTGTGCTTGCTAGTGAGGCGTTTTTTCCATTCCGTGATAGTATCGATATCGCAAACGAAGTCGGCGTAAAATGCGTCATCGAGCCAGGCGGAAGTATCCGTGACGATGAGGTTATAGCAGCGGCCAATGAGCATGGTATGGCACTTTACTTTACGGGTGTTCGCCACTTCTTGCATTAAAATTTAGTGCATATTGCGAGTATTTTAACTAGCTTGAAATTTTAAGTCAGCGATAGACTATATTGTATTATCTTGGCTTAAAATTTCTACATTGCTTGGCGTAATTTTAAGCATAAATTTACACCAGTTTTACTTACAGCCAAGTGTGCAATAAATTTGACCACAAATTTTACTTTTCTACTCTATTTTTCGACAAAATTTAAGCATTAGTAAAGTAAAAATTTAAACTAATATAATATAATAAGACTTTTACTAAAAAGGCGACATATGAGAAATTTAACAAAAACTTTTTTTAGCATGGGATCTGCGATAGTGCTATTTTTGATATTTGCTATCGGCTCTGCAGTGGCAACTATCATTGAGAGGCTCGAGACGACACAAGCAGCATGGGAAGTTGTTTATGGTGCGAGCTGGTTTGCTCTTGTTCAGGTGCTTTTGGGTATAAATTTGGCTTACAATATATTTGCATATAAGCTTATAAATATAAAAAAGTTACCATCTTTGCTGTTTCATGTGAGTTTTTTGATTATATTAATAGGTGCTGGCATAACGAGATATCTTGGCTTTGAAGGTACTATGCATATTCGTGAAAACACAGAGTCAAATACCATACTAACGCGAGGTTCGTTTATAAATTTTAGCACGGTAATCGATGAGAAACAGTACTCTGTCTCTATACCAAAAGAGCTTTCCACGCTAAGCAGAAGTGGTTTTGACCTCTCGCTTGACCTACCCGGTGGGGTTGCAAATTTAAAATACCTAGAATATGTCCCAAAAGCTGGATATAAATTTGTAGATGATGCAAATGGTAAGGCGGCCGTGGAGCTTGTGCTGTCTGATGAAACAGATAAAGAGGAGGCTAGCCTTGTTGAAGGCGATGAGCTAGAGCTTGGACCTACATCTTTTGCCTTAAATAAACTTCCAAAGCATGGTCAAGCTTATGTTTTGTTTCAGATAAATAAAGAGCGTTCGTTTTTTGTTTCAAATACTGATATTACTGTGTTTGATGGTGAAAAAAAGACTATTAAGGCGGGAGAGGAGGTTGCTTTTGACAAAGCAAAGCTTTATACTATAAATGGTATAAATTTCTCTATTAAATTTGCTTCTCCAGCAGCCTCAAAAAAGCTGGTTTCGACACAAACGAGCGAATTTGATGCTATCGTTGCTGAGCTAAAACATAATGGCGAAAGTAAAGAAGTTGCTATGTTTTATAACATTTCTGAGCCAGTGCGAGCTTTTATCGCAGATAAAGTATTTTTCGTATCTTGGGGGGCTCAAAGGATAAAGCTACCTTTTAGCCTTTACTTAAAAGATTTTGAACTAAAACGCTACCCAGGCTCAAATTCGCCTATGGGATATGCTAGTGATGTTGTGGTAAAAGATCCAAACTCAGAAATTCAGCCAGGATTTGATTATAGAATTTACATGAATAATGTCCTAGATTACGCAGGATATCGCTTTTTCCAAAGCTCATATGACCAAGATGAAAAAGGCACGGTTTTATCTGTAAATAGAGATCCAGGCAAAATTCCAACCTACATCGGCTACTTTATAATGGGGCTAGGTTTTATCCTAAACATCATAAACCCAGGTTCTCGCTTTAGAAAGTTGGCTCATCTTGTTGATGTTGAATCAAGTAAAAAGGTTGTTGCTGCCTTGTTTGCTCTTTTTGCTGTGTTTAACACGCAAAATATTGTAGCAAACGACTTTTTGCCACATATCAATGCAGAGCATGCTGATAAACTTGGTAAAATTTTAGTTCAAAGCCCAGACGGCAGGATGAAGCCTTTTGATACTGTTAGTCGTGATATCTTAAATAAAGTTCATAGAAAAGATAGTGTAAATAAGCTAAATTCTAACCAAGCCTTGCTATCTATAATGATAGAGCCAGAATACTGGCGAAGTGAGCCTGTTATAGCTCTTGGAAGTAGTGCAGAGCTTAAAAAAGAGCTTGGTATCGACCCAGCTAAAAAATTTGCAAGTTTTGTTGAGTTTTTTACGCTTAAAGACGGCCAAAGCGAGTATAAGCTAGGTCGTTTTGCTGATGTTGCAAGCCGAAAACACCCAGGCTCTCGTGGGACTTTTGATAAGGATGTTATTAAAATAGACGAGCGCGTGAATGTCTTTTATATTGCTTTTATAGGTGAAATTTTTAAGGTATTTCCAAAGCAAAATGATCCGTCAAATACATGGTCATCGCCGTATTCAGCTATGATGAGTTTCCCTCCAGAGGAGTCAGGTGTAATCGCTAACATAATGAAGGAGTATTTTGAAGCAGTCGAAGCAGCCATGAAGCTTGGCGAAAAATCTAGCTCAAATGCTAATGAATATACTAAAAAATGGTCGTTAGCCGATGAAAAACTTGCAAATATAAAAATTTATCAAGAGAGATACGGCTCAAGTGTTATCCCTTCAAAATCACGCGTAGATATGGAAATTTTATTTAACAAGGTGCAAATTTTTGAGCGTTTGACACCAGTTTATCTTCTTGCAGGTTTCGCGCTTTTGATATTTATATTTATTAAGATGCTTACTCCAAGACTAAACATAAACCCAGTTATAAAAGCTATATATATTATAAATTTACTTGCTTTTATCGCACACACAGCAGGGCTTGGGCTTCGCTGGTATATCTCAGAGCACGCACCGTGGAGTAACTCGTATGAGTCGATGGTTTATATAGCTTGGGCTCTTGGACTTTCTGGTATCGTCTTTTCAAAGCGTAGCCCTATCGCTATAGCGCTTACTTCGATGTTAGCTGGTATAACTTTATTTGTTGCACATCTTAGCTGGATGGATCCACAGATAACTACTCTTGTTCCAGTGCTTCAAAGCTACTGGCTAACTATCCATGTTTCTGTTATCACGGCTAGCTACGGCTTTTTAGGACTTTGCTCATTGCTTGGCTTTTTTGTTCTAGTGCTTATAGCAATGCAAAGAAAAAATTCAGAAAATAAAGAGATAATGCGAAATATCACCGAAGCTACTCGTATAAACGAGATGGCTATGATACTTGGTATCAGCCTCTTGACACTTGGAAATTTTCTTGGAGGTGTTTGGGCAAACGAGAGTTGGGGCAGATACTGGGGTTGGGATAGTAAGGAGACTTGGGCTTTGATCTCTATCCTTGTATATGCGGCTGTGCTTCATATGAGATTTGTTCCAAAGCTTAATAGCCAATATGCCTTTGCCGTTGCATCTATGTTTGCTTACTGGAGTATCATAATGACATATTTTGGTGTAAATTTCTATCTTGCAGGTATGCACTCTTATGCCACAGGTGATCCGATGCCGATACCAAACTTTGTATATGTTACGGTTGCTGTAATGTTTGCGTTGTCTATTTTTGCGTATTATAAACGAAAAAGCACTCAAAAACTATAAGGAAATTTCTTGATTTGGGCTTTAGTTGCTATTTTTATATTACTTTGTTTAGCTTTACTTTTTTTGATATTAAAGCTAAAAGCTGGCACACAAAACCCAAATTTAAATACCAAAATTACACCATCTCAGCAAGAAAAAACTATAACTATAGATGACTTGCTTGGTGTTGTTTTAAACCCAAATTCTAGTAAAAATGATATTTTTGGTACTTGTAGGATATTTGTAGAAAAACTTAGTATTCCACCAAAACAAGATGATAAAGCTTTAGATGATGTTAAAAAGTATTTAAAATTTATAACTCTTGTGGCTTCTCATAAAAATGTTGATGCAAAGCTTATACTTTATCTGGGTACAAATGCAAAAAAGAAAAATCCATCTTACGAGCGCGAGATAGAGATAAGTGAAACTGATGGAATAAATAATCGAGCAAAGTAGTAAAAATAATAAAATTATGTTAAACTATAAATCTGTAAAAATTTACAAAGGTAGTATATGGCTCAAAAGCTAGTTCTTATCGGTGCTTCCACGGGAGGTCCAGGACATATAAAAAAACTTTTAAAGGATATTAGACTAAACGGTGCTAGTGTAGTTATAGCCCAACATATGAATAAAATGTTCATACCATCTTTTGCTTCGCAAGTTGGCAAAGAGTGCGGTGTGGATGTGGAGCTTTTGTCTGAGCGAAAAATTTTAAAAGATAAAATTTATATTTGTGATCAAAATTTTATAATTAGCGATGTACTGCCAATATCAGCAAAGCCAGTACCAGAAAAAGTCACCACCTTTACTCCAAATGTCGATGTTCTTTTTCACTCTGGTATTAGTGTTTGCAAACACACTGAGGTTATGGCTGTATTGCTAACAGGCATAGGTGATGATGGAGCTGCTGGGCTTGCGGCACTTTTTAAAGCTGGAGCAAAATGTCTTGCTGAGAGTGAAGAGAGTGCTATAGTTTATGGCATGCCAAAGCGGGCAAAAGAGCTAAATCCGCAAGTGCGAGTGTTAAATGTTATGAGTATAAAAAAAGAGTTACAGGAGTTTTTAGATGTTCTTTAATAAACCAGAGATTGTCGCTGGACATGTTGTTGATACTCCAGAGCCAAAAGATATGGAAAACTTTAACGAATTCATAAAAAATATCAGAATTTTATGCGGTGTTGATCTTGAGTCTAAAAGAGATATAACACTTAAACGCCTAACTAGTTTTGCTAAAAACAACAATATTTCAACTTTTAAGGATATTGTAAGTTTGATACGCACAAACTACACATTAAGGCAAGATATTTTAAATTTAATCACAGTTAATGAAACATATTTTTATAGAGAGCTGCCACAGCTCAAAGATGTGATAAACTACGCAAGAGACCTTGGTGGGGCCAGAATCCTCTGTGCTCCTTGCTCTACTGGAGATGAGGTTTATTCACTTGCGATGCTTGCTGTGGAAATGGGGATAGAAAAGGGTGCTATAAGTATCGTTGGTATTGATATAAACTCAGAAGCTATAAAGCATTGTCAGAGCGCACATTATAATAGTAGGAGTATACATAGGCTTGATGATTTTCAAAAAAGTAGGTTTTTCGTAAAACTTGAGGGTGAAAAATTTGAAATAAAAAAGCAAGCTCTTTGCAAGTGTGAATTTAAAGTGTTAAATGTATTTGACGATGCGCTTTTTGCGCTTGGAAAATTTGACATCATCCTTTCACGAAATATGATGATATATTTTGACGATGAGTTTAGACTAAAATGCGTTGAGCGACTCCATAGGATGCTTGGCGATCATGGTAGATTTTATGCTGGTCATGCCGATCTTGTGCCTTATACTCCGCTATACGAAAAACGCTTTAGCGGAGGAACGACATACTACGCAAAGATTTAAGTTTTATTTATAGGATGTAGATGATAGGGGCAAGCTGCCCCAAATTTTAGTAAAGACCAAATTTTCCGTCATTTCTTTTATAAATAACACGCATTTTTGCATCAATGTCATTAAATACATAAAACTGCATGTCGCTAGTTTTTAGATGCTCTAGTGCCTCTTCTATTTCAAGTGGCTTGTAAAGCTCAAGCTCCATAGGGACTATCTCATCTACGCCCTCTACCTTCTCTTCTCCAATATGCGAGCGCGTCTCTTTATCGTCAGCCTTGCCTTTTACGGTTGTTCTTTTATCATGCTCTCTTCTTAAAACTTTTGAAGCACGCTCAATAGCAAGATCTATCGCAGCATACAAGTCTTTGTCTTTTTGGCGGATAACTATGGTGTCTTTGTGTGCTAAATTTAGTGCAAATTCGGCACTAAAACCCTTTTTGCCTTGTTTTTCATCAGCTGAAACTACACATCTGCCTGAGATGATGTCTAGGTTGTATTTGCCAAGCGTTTCAAACGCATTTTCGATGTAGCCTTTTATAGGCTCGGTAAGTTCTATTTGTCTGCCTGTGATGCTTGTATTCATCGCATCCTCCTTACTTTAAAGTGTATTAGTATTATAACAACAAGAGGCTAAAGTAATAATAAAATTTAAAGTTTTTGCAAAGTTCTCTTAAAAAATCTCACTGGATAAATTTGCGCATCGTCTTCACTTTTATTATAAGTAACACCAACATCGATTATAACGCTACCATTTTGACTAGGCTCTGAAATTTTTATGCCTTTGCAGTTGCCAATATTTCCAAAAAGTTCTATTGAAATTTTTATATCATAGAGCTTTAGGGTTGTATTTGACGGGGTAAAAGTTGTGCTGATGTCTGTTAGGCATCCTTGGTTAAAGTCATGCTTTAAAAGTCGCAGCATGGCGTATTCTGTAGCACTTTGGGCGAGAATTTCTGCTTGTTCGTTTATGTAGCTTTGGGTAACTGAGTTTAAGCTAGTTGCCGAAAATTTTAAAGAAAGCATGGCTATGCCCATCACGCCAATCATAAAAAATATCGCTATAAGTAAACTAAAGCCACTTTTCATTGCACGACCTTGCTTTTGCATAAAGTATCTAAATTTTGGTTGCTTAGGCATAGCTTTAGCCTTATCGATCCATCATTTGCACCAAATACAAATGTGCTTACATTTTTGGCTAATACTGCACTTTCGCCGTCTTTTGCACTCTCATTAAGCCATGGGCGGTAGTTAAAATAAAGCACAAGATCGTTTTGTGCTGTAACTTGACTAGGAACCACTCTTATGGCGTAAGCTGTATGCGCTATGTGATAATGCTCGCTTACAAGCCCATCTAAACGCCTTTTCCCAATCTCAAAAGTGATGTCATCTTTGATTTTTGCTGTGTCTAAATTTGTCTTACCACTATAACCAAAATCGCTAGCGTTATAGTTTAGAGATTTAAATATCACAGCAAGTTCAAAACCAGAGCCAAATTTTGGATTTAGATCGCTGATAACACTATCTAGTTTTGTTAGTCTGCTTAAGGGTGTTTTTATGGTTTGTTTTGTACTTGCCTGAAGGTCTGCAAAGCCACTATAAAAGCCCTCAAAAAAGGCTTCAGGCGTATAAGCTACAAATTCAAGCGTGTCATAGTCTGAGCCACCTTTATGTAAAAGAGGTAAAAAAATATTACTATCCCATTCTTTTGCCACCGCGCTTTCAGGGATACGCACAGCAAGTAGTTTACCGATATACTCAAGTGCATTTTGGCTTTGTAGCTCAAGTATTACCATACGCTCGCTGGTAGAATAATTTTTATAAAGAACGAGCAATAAATTTATGCTTACTGTTGCCATTATCGCTATGATAACTACAACTAAAACAACCTCAATAAGGCTAAAAGCTTTTCTCATTTTAGTTGCTTTATCATCACACCTTCAAGTTCGCCGATATTTGTAACGATAGCATGCATGCGTATATTTTGACTTTGATCACCAGTACCTGCTTTACCGTTTATGGTAACTAGCTTTGTGTCAAAATTTTCTAAAGTGCTTATACTTTCATCAAATGGCGCTCTTGTAGGATGTGTGCTAATTTCATAGCTAAAGTTTTGTGTAAAATCGCTCGTATTATTTGGGATAAAATTTTCGCTTTTTATCTTATCTATGCTTTGTAAGTTAGAGCAGCTACCATCGTGTGAAGCTAAAATTTTAGTATCAGCAAAATTTCTGCGCCCTTCACCAAAAAGCCCAAATTTGATATAGAAATTTTCACTAGCAAAAATAGGTACGCTTTGACCTTTATATTTGTTTATGTAGGCACATGTGTAGGGCGATTTTATGGCTAAAACAAGGGCGCTTTTTGCATTTGTAACGCTTTGACTTAGCGTACTTTTTGCATTTGCATTAGCGCTTAGTTTCATAATGGCTGGCAAAGCTAAGCTTATAATGCCTATTATTACTATTGACACGATGGTTTCTATGAGAGAAAAGCCTTTTTTCATTATGACTTTTACCACTCTATGCGGCGATTTTTACGCTCTTGTGTAGATTTGTATATAAACTCGCCCGCTGATTTTTGCTCGCCATTTGTATTGTATGATTTACCATGCCAAGCATCATCTTGTCTATAAAGTCTAAGCCAAAAATAAGGCTTTTGCTCAAACCAGGTTATATTATCATCAAAAATAGGCGAAATTTTATCCTTTAGCCCCTCTTTTTGACTGTTGTTTTCAAATGTAAGCTCTCTAACGCCATTTTCTAGCTTACTAGCACCCTTAAATTTGCTCTCATCGCTTCCCACAAATAAACTTTCATAATTTTTTGCAATACCAAAATTTTCACTATGTTTTTTATTTATTCGCCAGTTTGAAGATGCTGGCATTAGCTCACCAAAAAAGTCAAAATTTTCTATCAATTTGCAGTTTTTTTCACAAAAAAAAGCCGTAGCGCTCATCTACTTTTATATCATTAAATTTAAGTTCATGAAGCGCAGAATATACTCTAGCGCTAAGAAATGCGACTTTTTTATCAGAGTTTTGCTGATTTGCTATAAGGCTTTTGCTATCTTTTGTATATAAATTTTTTATTTCAAATTTGCTTGCATCTATCAAAAAAGGCTCTTTGCTATCACTTTTATTAAAATTAAAAGCTAATGCTTGCTTTGCTTTACCATCTTTAAAAAGCTCTTTTTTGATAGCAAAAGTACCGTTGTTTTCTTGTAAAAAGTAAAATTTCTCATCTTTTTTATGTAAAATTTCTACTAAAATATCCTTTGCATAGCAATTTTTTGTAAAATTTTTAAGCTCTTTGTTATCATAACTTTTTGCTAAAAATTCCAAAATCAAGCTAGCTGACATCTGTGAGTGTGAGCTTTTGTTTTTGTCATTTACATATACAAAATTCTCATCAAACGCACCACTAATGCTTGCGTTTATATCAAAACTTGCGGGCAAAACATCAAATGTGATATCATCCGCATTTTTAACATAGCAAGAAACCAGCCCATCGCTTGAAAGCCCAGCAGTTATACCCTTAATCAAAAAATCCTTACATTCATATCCGTAGTTTTTTACCTGCTCTATGGTTTTTGCTTTTTTAAAGTCATTTTGGGTGCTAAAATTTTGATACTTTTGACTGTCTATTTGACTAAATTCATCATCTAAAATATTTATCTCAAAGCTTACAACATCATCAAAAATAACATCTTCTTGTGCGCTAACTCCACCATTAAAAACAATAGATGGGCCAAGGGAAAATTCTTTTGTGTCTGTTTTACAGTAGACATCATTTGGTTTTGGGGTTAGGGTATTTGTTAAAATTTCTCTCTCATTTAAATTTATAGTTTTTTGAGTAAGTTTTGTACTATATGTTTTTGAGATTTTACCGTTTATATCATTTGCTATGATATGCCAACTCGTTTTTTTACCAGTTTTGATAGTGTTTGCCTCATCTGTTTGAAGTATAAAATTTGCTGGCAAAACAGCAAAGGCATCGTGATCATCATAATGATCTTTAAGGTATTCTAAGACTTTAGCTCTGCTTTCACCGTTTTTAAATGCACCTAGCACCACAGCTTTACTTGCTTCAAAGCTTTGTAAAAAGCACTCATTTACCCTGACACTAGCAAGCTTTTTTGAAATCTCATAGTTTGTGTTTGGCTTGTTGTTTTTTATTGTCGTATTTGTGTATTTAGCATATATGTCAAATATCTGATGGCTATTAGCCCCATTTTTTGCAACTAAGCAGTAGCGATACGCCTTGCCCGCGTGCTTTGTTACCATCGGACTATAAAATTTCCATTCGCTGCTTTTATCTTGTATAAAAAATCTCTCATCTATAACTCTCACTTCATCTGAGCTTAAATTTGTACTAGCATGTGGCACTTGCCACGAGAAGCTATCTTTGCTAATAACTCTCATATACTCAAATATATTTTGTGGATTTTTAAATTTCGCCCTTCCTGTCGTTTTTTCTGGGTTTGTATAATTTAACCAAAGTAGCGAAAAAATAGCGTCCTTGGAATTTGTTTTAAGTTTTATGTTTATATCGTGATAGCCCTGTGTTAGTTTGATGAAATTTTTGCTTATGTCTAAATTATTTGATGTTAAAAAGGGCTCTTTTAGTGAGATAGTTTGAAGCTTTTTATCGTTTAATGTAATACTAAAATTTACACTATTATCATCAGTAAAAAAGGCATAAGTCCCAGTATCTTGTACATAAATATAGCCTTTCCACTCTACACTCCAGCTCTTTTGTGAAATTTGAAGAGGTGCATTTGGCGGATCGGCAAATGGTTTATAAGGGTAAAAATAGCGTTCATTGCGTCTTGAGCTAAAGTTAAAATTTATATTTTCATCTATATAAAAACCGCCGTTTTCATCGACATTTAAGGGGCTAAATTTACTTGCATATACGGACGAAGTGTCTTTAGAGCTTAACTTTTTAAAAATGCTAGCATCACCATCTTTGTAATAGGCTTTTAGACCACATTTACTATTTTTGTGCTCACAGTCTATGCCATTTGAAATTTCAGCAACAACGCCAAAGGCGGCAACACAGACAAACAAAGTAAGTAAAATGTGCCGCCAAAAGTGCATAAAATTATTTTTGTATAAAGCTCTCTATCTGCTCAGCTTGTCCGTATTGCGGATATAGGTTCATGTCTAGAACTACCTGAGAAAGTGTCATGTTGTCCATATTGCAAACTATAGGAGCCATAAAATTTACATGTGATTTTTCAAGCGGCAACGATACTACCAAAATGTTATAAACGCGAAGCTCACTCGTATCTTTTATCTGCATAAGTTCTTCATAGTAGCTTGGAATTTCAAACTCATAGTCTCTAAGTGCATATGGGTTTATCATAGTAAAAGATGTTGCATCATCTTTGCTTTGAAGTTTTACAAAAAATTTATCAAGCTCGATAAGTTCCATCGTTTTTATATGCTCAAAACCAAGTATCGGACTTTTAACGGTGAATGTCATTTTTTCTCCTATTTTAAGTTTGCTCATATTGTATCATTTTTCTTGTTAAAAAACAAAAAATTTATAAATTTATCCAAAAATAATCGCAAAAAATGTAAAATAGCAAAAATATAAAAAATAAGTTAAAGGGTTTTGATGTTAAAAATCACTAAATTTTTACTAGTATTTGGCGTTGCGTCTATCTTTTTTGGGTGCGCTGAAAAATATACTGAGCTTTATAATCTAAGTCCAGACGAGTGGTACGAGCAAATCATTGCCGATATAAAGGCGGTTGATCTAGAAAGCGCGGATAAACACTATATATCTATGGCAAGCGAGCATGTTGCAAGTCCGCTTTTAGAGCAAATTTTGCTTATACTTGCACAAGCTCATGCTGACGAAGAGGAGTATATTTTAGCTAATCACTATCTTGATGAGTATATCAAAAAGTATGGAGATAATGGCGAAAAAACAGAATTTGCCCAGTATCTTAAGATAAAGGCAAATTTTGATAGCTTTAGCCAACCAAATAGAAACCAAAAACTAATGGAAGATAGCATCGCTGAGATAGAGAAATTTCTTTATATGTATCCATTTACAAAATTTCGCCCACTTATTGAGACAATGCTTATAAAATTTAAATTAGCCACATACTACCTTGATATGCAGATTTACGATCTTTATATCCGCACAGGACGAGATGTTTCGGCTGAAATTTATAGAAAAAAGCTAGATGCATCTACTTTAAAGGATGCAAATTTGCTTGAGCCAAATTTACCTTGGTATCGTAGTATGTTTGAGTAGGAGAATGATTTGCAGATAAATGAATCTAGAATTTTACCAACAGAGCTTCCGATAATTGTTGAGGATGAGCTGTTTTTATATCCGTTTATGATAACACCACTATTTTTAAGTGATGAGGAAAATTTACGCGCACTTGATGTCGCTTTGGCAAATGAGTCGCCTGTGCTTATCGTGCCTAGCAAACCACAAAATGATGGTGCAAGAGACTTTGAGAGCATTTATGATGCTGGGGTTATAGGCACTATAATGCGTCGTGTGCCACTGCCTGATGGGCGTGTTAAAATTTTATTTCAAGGTATGGAAAAGGGTCGCATCGTTAAGCAAATGTCTAAAATGCCTTTGCAAGCGGTCGTGGATATACTTCATGTTGTGCGTCCTTCACAGGTAAAAACTGATGCCTTAATCGTTGTTTTGCGAGAAAAAGTAAGAGAGTTATCACAATTTAGCCACTTTTTCCCACCAGATTTGCTTAAGACCATCGAAGAGAGTGTGGAGGCTGTTAGGGTTTGTGACCTTGTTTCGTCTGCTTTAAGGCTTAAAAAGCAGATAGCTTATAGCTTTTTTATTGAGGAAAATTTGGAGCAGAGATTGCTAAAACTCATTGATTATGTTATTGAGGAGATAGAGGCAAATAAGCTTCAAAAAGAGATAAAAAATAAAGTCCATTCTAAGATAGATAAGACAAACAAAGAGTACTTTTTAAAAGAGCAGCTTAAGCAAATTCAAGCCGAACTAGGGGCGAATTCTGATAGAGATGAAGAGATCGAGGAGTATCGTAAAAAGCTTGATGGCAAGAAAAAATTTATGGGCGAAGACGCCTATAAAGAGATAAAAAAACAAATAGACAAGCTTAGCCGCATGCACCCTGATAGCGCTGATGCAAACACGATACAAAGTTATCTTGATTGGACGCTTGAGGTGCCGTTTGAAAATGTAGCCAAAAAACGCTCATCAATCGCCGAGGTAAGCAAGTACCTAAATGCTGATCATCATAGCTTAGAAAAGCCAAAAGAGCGCATAGAGGAGTATTTTGCATTGCGTGAGCTCTTAGAGCTTCGCGGTGTTAGCGAAAAGGTAAATAACGGTGCCATCTTGTGTTTTGCAGGTCCTCCAGGCGTGGGTAAAACTAGCCTTGCAAATTCTATCGCAAAGGCGCTAAAACGCGAGCTTGTGCGTATAGCGCTTGGCGGACTTGAAGATGTAAATGAACTTCGTGGACACCGTAGAACCTACATTGGCGCGATGCCCGGACGCATTGTGCAAGGGCTTATAGAGGCTAAGCAGATGAACCCTGTTGTGGTGCTTGATGAGATAGATAAGGTTGGCAGAAGCTACCGTGGCGATCCGACGGCTGTTTTGCTTGAAATTTTAGATCCTGAGCAAAATAATAAATTTAGAGATTACTACCTAAATTTTAACATCGATCTAAGCAAGGTGATATTTATCGCTACGGCAAATGATGTAAGTGCTATACCAGCGCCGCTACGCGATCGTATGGAGTTTATTCAGCTTAGCTCATACACACCACAGGAGAAATTTGAGATCGCAAAAAAGTATCTTATACCGCAAGAGCTTAAAAAGCACGGCTTAAAACCAAGCGATATCACGATCAGTAAGGATGCCATAAGTCTAATCATCGCTGAATATACACGCGAAAGTGGAGTACGAAATTTACGTCGCAAGATCGCCGATATATTGCGAAAAGTGGCTAAAAATATCCTTACTAAAAATGAAGGCAAGATAAATGTAACGGCTAAAAATTTAAAAGATTTCTTGGAAAAAAAGGTCTTTGAGATAGAGTCCGCGGATAAAAAGGACAGGATAGGACAGGTAAATGGTCTGGCTTGGACAAGTGTTGGCGGTGATGTTCTTCGTATCGAGGCTATTCGCATTCAAGGCAAGGGCGCCATGCAAATCACAGGTCAGCTTGGCGATGTAATGAAAGAGTCCGCACAGATTGCATTTAGCCTAGTAAAAGTGCTAATCGATAACAAAAAAATCAAAGTTCCAATGTCGATCGTGCCAAAATTTGACGATGATAAGCGAAAGCTAGATTTTAGTGATGTTTATCGTCGCTACGACCTTCACTTGCATGTTCCAGAAGGTGCAACACCAAAAGATGGTCCAAGTGCTGGTATTACGATGGTAACGGCGATCGCTTCGATACTAACAGATATTAAGGTTCGCCATGATGTCGCAATGACTGGCGAGATCACACTAAGTGGTAGGGTGCTGCCTATTGGAGGACTTAAAGAAAAACTCATCGCTGCTCATAAGGCTGGTATAAAAATAGCGCTAATCCCGCGCAAAAATTTTGAACGCGATCTAAATGACATTCCAGAAGATGTAAAAAATGACATTAATATAATTGCCGTAGATGTTATAGAAGATGTGTTAAAGCATGCATTTGTAAAATAGTATAGATATAAGTTGGCTAGGAGTTCTCCTAGCCAAATTTTAAGCCTTTTTACCTGTTATAAATTTTAGAATTTGCAGTAAGAAGCAAAGACCGCCTATAATAAATATCGTGTCGCCAATCATTCTTACCCAGCGTAGTACTTGTAGATGTTCACCTTGTAAAAACTCAGCGCTTCTAGCATACCACATACCATGCTCTAGACTTGCAAATGCTTGAAAAATTCCTATCGGCAGCAACGATGTTAAGATCATTAGCATAAGTCCCCAGTTTAGTGACCAAAAGCCTATTTTCATAAGTTTATCATCAAAGCTTTGACCCTTGTAAAGATATGTGGCAACTAACCAGACAAAGCCAAGTGCTAAAAAGCCATAAACTCCAAAGAGCGCCGCATGCGCGTGAACTGGCGTAGTATTAAGACCTTGTATGTAAAATAAAGCTATCGGTGGGTTAATAAGAAAGCCAAAAACACCAGCGCCTAGCATATTCCAAAATGCAACTGCTATGAAGCAATAAAGTGGCCACTTAAGCGTTTTTGTCCAAGTTGTGGCAAATTGCAGGCGATACTGATGAAATGCCTCAGAGCCTAAAAGCACGAGCGGAACTACTTCTAGAGCCGAAAAGGTTGCACCAACAGCCATGATAGGCGTAGTTGTGCCTGAAAAGTATAGATGGTGAAATGTTCCAGGGATCCCACCTATCATAAAGATAGATGCGCTCGCAAGTGTGCTAAATGTGGCAAATTTCTTTGAGACAAGACCAAGGCTGACAAAAACAAATGCAAGCGAAGCTGTAGCAAACACTTCAAAAAAGCCCTCAACCCAAAGATGTACAACCCACCAGCGCCAGTACTCCATAACAGGGATTGGATCATGCTGACCATACATAAGTCCAGCGCCATAAAACAGACCAACTGCGATTGCAGATGCACAAAATATTGCCAGCAAATTTTTATCTCCGTTTGCTCTAAGACCACCGACAAATCCACGAAGTAGCAACACCATCCATATCACAAGCCCTACAAAAAGTATGAACTGCCACACTCTGCCAAGCTCGATATACTCGTATCCTTGGTGTCCTAGCCAGAAGCTTAAATTTATAGGCATGATGTTTGCTATGGCTAGATATTCGCCAGCAAAACTACCAACAACAAGAACCAAAAGCGCGTAAAATAGCAGATCAACCCCTAGTTTTTGAAATTTAGGATCTTTGCCGCCATTAATGATCGGTGATAAAAATAACCCAGCCGCCAAAAATCCAGTAGCTATCCAAAATATACTAGATTGAATATGCCAAGTACGAGCTAGCGAGTAGGGTATATACTGCGAAATATCTATACCATAAAAGTGCTGCCCTTCGACTGTGTAGTGAGCAACAAATCCACCCATCATAAACTGAAATACAAAAAGAGCAATCGTAACAAATAGATACTTGCCAAGCGCTTTTTGGCTTGGAGTAAGTGATAAAAGTGATAGTGGATCAGAGCTTGGTGGGGACAAATGTTCATCATCTTTTTTACCGTAAAATTCGCTAAACCACACAAGAAGCCCAATACCTGCTAGCAACAAAACTATACTTGTGACTGACCAAAATATATTTTCGCTAGTAGGAACATTGTCGATTAAAGGTTCATGAGGCCAGTTGTTTGTATATGTTGCCTCAGAATTTGGTCGGTTTGTGCTAGCTGCCCAGCTTGTGTAAAAGAAAAAGGCATTTAGCTCATCTCTGTTTTCTTTGCCTGGGAGTGTATTTGTTTTCATAGCGTAGGCTTTGCGAAGCTCATCAAATTTCGCATCATCGCCAAATAAAGCACTATACTCATCGCTTACCATCTTTATCGCAGCTATCCTGTCAGCACTAAGAATTACGCTGTCGTTTGTAACGGTGTTTGTGCGGTATTGAGCCTTTAGTTCTGTTTTTAGTATTGCTTTTTGGGCTTCATCAAGCTCATCATAGTTTTTGGCATATTTTTGCTGTGAGAGGATTTGCAAAAATGCCACAAGCTCCTTGTGTAGCCAGTCAGCACTCCAGTCAGGTGCCTGATATGCTCCATGCCCCCAAATAGAACCAAGCTGCATACCGCCAATACTTTGCCAAGCCTCTTGACCTTTGAGAATTTTCTCTTTTGAGATGACGGTATTGCCGTTTTGATCTTTAAAGTCTATGATTGGAGGTGAGCTACGATACACCTCGACGCCGTAATAGCCTAAAATTCCAAAAGCGATGGTAAGAACTGCAACCAGTGCTAACCAATACTTTTTGTATTCACGCATAAAAGCTCCTTATTTTAAAATTCGGAGTAATTTTATCGTGTTTTATTATTGCTTTTCAATGATGTATATCAAGACTAAAATACTCTTTTGCTCTTTTTTAGAAATTTGGATAGAAGTTTACCCTGCTATATGGTTTGCAGGGCAAAATTTGTTAGACATTAAACCTAAAATGCATCACGTCGCCGTCTTTTACGACATAGTCCTTGCCTTCAAGGCGCATTTTACCAGCCTCTTTTGCAGCTGTTTCGCCGCCACACGCGATGTAGTCATCATAGCCGATGACTTCCGCACGGATAAAGCCACGCTCAAAGTCGTTGTGTATCACGGATGCTGCTTTTGGGGCTTTCCAGCCGTTTGTTATAGTCCAAGCCCTGACTTCTACAACACCAGCCGTGAAATAACTTATCAAATTTAACTTTGCAAATGCTGTGCGAATGATCTTTTCAAGACCGCTCTCGCTTGCCCCCAAAGAGCTTAAAAATTCATGTGCCTCTTCATCGTTTAGACCTACAAGCTCCTCTTCGATTTTAGCGCAGAGCTTGATGACTTCATGTCCTGACTGGCTTGCGTATTCTTTTAGTTTTGCTACATATTCGTTATCTGCCAAAAGTCCCTCTTCATCGACATTTGCTCCATAAATAACCTCTTTTGCTGAAAGCAAACGAAGTTCCTTGTTTAGTGCGATATATGTCTCGTTTTCACGATCAGTAAAGCTACTTGCCGACTTGCCATCATTTAGATGAGCTAAAAGCAAATTTGCTATCTCTAAGCTCTCTTTTGCGCCCTTTGCGTTAGCTTTTGCCTCTCTTGTTAGGCGCTCGATTTTCTTGCTTAATTGCTCAATATCGGCTAAAATAAGCTCTGTTTGTATGATCTCCACATCTCGTACAGGATCAACACCACCTTCGACATGCGTGATATTTTCGTCGTTAAAGCATCGCGCGATATGCAAAATCACCTCAGTTTCTCTGATGTTTGAGAGAAATTTATTACCAAGCCCTTCGCCTTTGCTAGCACCCTTGACAAGCCCTGCGATATCGACAAATTCTATCGTTGAGTACTGAATTTTATTTGGATTTACTATCTTTGCTAGTTCGTTTAATCGCTTGTCAGGAACTGGCACGATCGCCTTATTTGGCTCGATCGTGCAGAATGGATAGTTAGCACTTTCGGCATTTTGTGCCTTTGTCAGGGCATTAAATGTTGTTGATTTGCCCACATTTGGAAGTCCTACGATGCCTACGCCTAGACTCATTTATCATTTTCTCCTTTTTATGTTTTTATTTTATATTCAAAACATAGACAAGTGGCTAAGATTGTAAATAACCACTTTGTCCTTGTAAGTTGTGCAGGTAAATTTGCCTACTTCTCTTCTTTTGCCAATGCTTGCAAATAGTATAAATTCATCCTAACGCCAGCACCACTTGCGCCAGCTTGGTTGTATCCCCATGCCTTTTCGACATATGCTGGTCCTGCAATGTCTTGGTGTATCCACTTGTCTTTATACTCATCTTTGATAAATTTGTCTAAGAAAATTCCAGCCGTGATCGCTCCGCCGTATCTGCTACTTGCGGTGTTGCTGATGTCTGCGATTTGGCTTTTTACAAGCTCTTTTAGGTATGGGTTAAATTCTAAAATCGTATTTAGCTCACCACTTTTTGCTGATTTTGCTTTAAATTCGGCTTTTAGCTCTTCGTTATTTCCCATTATGCCGCTTGTGTATTCGCCAAGTCCTACCACGCAAGCACCAGTGAGCGTTGCCATATCGATAAGCAAATCAGGCTTAAAATCTTGCGCATAATCAAGGCAGTCAGCCAGCACCAAACGCCCCTCGGCATCGGTGTTACGCACTTCGATTGTAGCTCCTGAGCGAGAGATCAAGACATCATCTGGCTTGTATGCGTTGCCACCTATCATATTTTCAGTTGCACCCAATATAGCATGAATTTCAAATGGTAGCTCTAGCTCGCTAGCCCCTTTTATGATACCAAGAGCGGCCGCTGCACCACTTTTATCGGCTTTCATCGTAATCATATAATCAGCTGGCTTTAAACTAAGTCCGCCACTATCATAAGTAAGCCCCTTGCCTACAAATACGATACGCTTTTTAGGTGATTTTGGTTTGTATGTTAGGTGTATTAGCCTTGGCGGATGAATGGAGGCTCGATTTACTGCCAAAAATGCCCCCATTTTTTCTTTTGCTAAAAATTTCTCATCATGGATTTTGCAAGTTACATTTTTTAGCTCTTTTGCAAGATTTTGGGCGTCTTGTGCCATTTTTAGAGGAGTGTAAATTTCTGGAATTTCATTTACTATATCTTTTGTAAAATTTGTTGCATTTGCCATGATTTGACCGTGTAAAAATCCATCCTTGGCATCATCTGGGCGAATTTTTTCGCCATTAAAATCATCTGGGCTAAAAATCACCTCTTTTAAGCTATAAGTTTCTTTTTTTTCTTTGTATTTGTTAAACTCATATCCTCCAAGCAACATCCCTTCAACTATCGCCTGAAAGCTGAGTTTTTGGCATTTTACTACATATGAGTTAAGTTTTATGCTTTTTATATTTAGTGCTTTTATGGCGTTATATGCCTTTGCACTAGCTATCCTAAGCTCGTCATATCCAAGCTTGCTAAGTGGCACATAAACTCTTTTGCTTTCGCTTAAAAGCAAAACTCCGTCGCCTTTATAGTTTGTAAATTTAAATGTCTTTTCGTCTTTGATAAATTTATGCTTTAAATTTTTATCAACTACAAAAATAAGCTCTAAATCAGCCTTGATATCGTCTATCTTTTTATCAACTATGCTAAATTTCATCTATTTTTCTTTTTCCTTTCGTTTAATATCTTGTTTTCAATATGCTTAAACCCATATAAAATACTCCCTAAAAACATCAAAACCACTGGCACTGCGATATACCAATGCTCTTTTGCATATTTTAAGACCTCTAAAATTTTATCTCCCAAATACCAAGCAGGTATTATTGTGATAGCCGCCCAGCACCAAGCTGATATTAGGTTTATAAAGGCAAATTTCTTAGAACTATATCGCGTTACGCCTATGCTCATCGGTATAACAGTGCGAAAGCCATACATATAGCGTTGCACGAAGATGATGGGCCAGCCATACTTTTTAAGCAACATATGGGCAATAGCAAATTTTCGTCTTTGTGAGTGAAGTTTTGTTGTGATATAGTTTTTGTTGTATCTGCCTATGTAAAAATACACCTGATCTCCTGCAAAGCCACCAAGCCCAGCAATAAATATCGCAAGCCCTAGATTCATATCTCCTGAGTGAGAGAGTATTCCGCCCATGATAAGCGCCATCTCTCCCTCCATCATACACCAGATAAAAAGTATAATGTAGCCGTATTCTTTTAGAAGTCCTATGAAAAACTCTTCCACCTAGACCTCCAAAACGCTATAAATTTTGGTAAGTTTTGCTATCTCTTTTTCTCCGCCAAGATCCTTTAAATTTACGATAAAACATGCCTCAACGCAGTTTGCGTTTGCTTGTTTTATAAGCTCAACAGACGCTTTTGCTGTGCCACCAGTTGCTATTAGATCATCTATTAAAAGTACTTTTGCGTTTTTTGTATCGCCAAACGCATCAATATGCATCTGCACCTCATCGACGCCGTATTCTAGGCTGTATTTTTGCGAGATTGTGATATATGGTAGTTTTTTAGGCTTTCTTATGGGTACAAAGCCTATATTTAGTCGTGCTGCAAGGGTAGCACCAAATATAAACCCACGACTCTCAATCCCAACGATATAATCAAGTCCGTAGCTCTCATAGCGCTTTTGTAAGTGATCGATGAGAAATTTAAACGCTTCTTTATCATTTAGAAGCGTTGTGATGTCGCGAAAAACGATGCCCGGTTTTGGAAAGTCGTTTATGCAGCGTATAGTGCTTAGTAGATAATCTTGCTCTTTTTTGTCTAAAACTATCATTTTGTTCCTTTTAAATTTATAGTAACGCTTCGATCTTGCCTTCAAGCTCACGAATTCTGCCACGAAGCTTGTCATTTTCTAGGCGGTATTGAGAATTTCTTGTGCGTAGTGAAGTTACATCGTTTTTGCTTTTTGTAAGCTCTTCAGTTAAGATATCTATGTTACCTAGACTGCGTTGAATTTGAATTTGTAGTTTGCGGATGACTACTTCTGTGTCTTGAAGGTTATGTTTCATATAATCTTTGGTTGTTCGCTCTTTTTTTAGTAAAGTTTTAAAATAAAAAACCATAACCACAAGATATATACAAATGCACGCAAGTATCGTGATAAAGAGCCAGTCGCCAAACATATCTATCCTTTTGTTTCTATCTTTTTTACTCTGTTTTCGTGTCTGCCACCAGCAAATTGTGTTGTAAAAAATGCTTTTAGCATCTCTTTTACGAGGTCAAAATCAACAACTCTTGCTCCAAATGCTATGACATTTGCGTCATTGTGCTCTCTTGCAAGGATCGCCGTATCTACATTATGACAGAGTGCAGCACGCACACCTTCATGACGATTTGCAGCTATTGAAATTCCAATACCTGTACCACATATTAAAATGCCATAGGTTTTGTCGTCTATTTTTTTAGCAAGTGAGTGCGCAAAATCTGGATAATCAACGCTAGTTTTTGCGTCATTTGTGCCAAGGTCAATTATTTGAAAGTCAAATTTTGCATTCAGATACTCCTTGACTTGTTCTTTCATCTTAAAACCAGCATGGTCAGAGGCTATTAAAATCGTATCAGTTTTCATATAAACTCTCTTATAAAATTTTTAAAATTATACACACTATAATGTCACAAGCAGCTTAAATACGCTATGTATAGGTGCAAAAACATATTGAGAAATAGGACTTATAACAACAACTATCAAAACCACCATACCCCAGCGCTCAGCAGCATAAAGCTTGTCGGCTAAATTTTTAAGACCAAGCATACAAAGTATGTATACAACAGCTTTAAATCCATCAAGTGGCGGAAATGGATAGAGATTAAAAAGTCCTAAAAATAAATTTACACTAAAGAGCAAAAATATAAATTGTACATTAAGTTCATTAAAATGACTTGCAAAATTTTTAAGTAAAAATAAAAATAAAATTGCCAAAAAGATATTATAAAAAATACCCGCAAGTGCTACAAATACGCCAGCTTTGTATCCACCATTTCTAAGCACAACTGACATATTTACAGGAACTGGCTTTGCCCATCCAAAGCAAAATCCAGTTGTAAAATATAGCAAGGTAGGAACAAGTATCGTTCCTATCGGATCAACATGCTTTATGGGGCTTGGACTTAGTCTGCCAAGGTTTTTTGCTGTACTATCACCAAATTTAAAGGCTACCCAGCCATGCATTATCTCATGACCAACTATAGCGATAATAAGTGCGGCTAGCAAAAGCAGGGCAAAAATGGGATTAAAGCTAGTAAAGTCCATCAACCTCTTCCTCTTTTATTGCCAAATCTACTATCTCGTCGTTATTTTCTACGCTATCTATAAATCTACCTATGCGTTCCCAGCGAATTTTATAGTCGTTATCCCAGCTAAAATATATAAACCATGGCTTTCCAACAATATGTTTGTATGTAATAGTACCCCAAAAGCGACTATCGTTTGAATGATCGCGGTTATCCCCCATCATAAAAAACTCATCCTGTGGGACTTTAAAATAAAATGCGTTAAAGTCATAGTTTGGATGAGACTCTAGTTCGCTTAGAAGAAGCGGTTTCATCGCTAGTTTGTTTTGATTAAGAGCATAAACCATTATATCAAACATCGCTACTTTTTTATCATAATGAACGCCTTTGTGTTTATATGGTTCATGCACAAATAGTTTGCCGTTTAGAGTAACGATCTCTTCAGGTTTAAAATTTGCTTTTATATATTCATCTCCTTCATGATGATGCAAAAATACATTTTTTTCAGTTACGATTATCTCATCTCCGCCAACTGCAAATAGTCTTTTTACAAAATGTACCTTATCATCTTGAGGGCTTCTAAAAACCACTATATCATCGCGCTTTGGCATATCTCCGTTTATGAGATGATCATTGCCTTGAAAATCAGGCAAGACACGCATTTCTATCCAAGGAATTCTTGGCACAGGTATGCCATAGCTAAATTTTTTTACAAAAAGATAGTCGCCTATTAAAAGTGTGTTTTTCATTGATCCAGATGGAATAACAAATGCTTGGGCGACGAAAAATATCACAAATGCGACGATAATTATCGTTCCAGTCCAGCTGGCGCTAAAGCTATAAAGTCTGCCTAGAAATTTTCTCATATTTTTAAACCTAGCCTATTAGCTCGCTCTTTTGCTGACTTTAGTGTGTTTGAAAGTAGCATTGCAATAGTCATCGGACCAACTCCACCTGGAACCGGTGTGATAAAGCTTGCTTTTTGTTTAACTGCTTCAAAATCAACATCGCCTACAAGCCTGCCATCATCTAAGCGGTTTATGCCTACATCTATGACGATAGCATTTTCTTTTATCATGTCAGCGGTTATGAAATTTGGCTTACCAATTGCTGCGACTAAAAGATCAGCGCCTTTGCAAATTTCAGCTAAATTCTTTGTTCTAGAGTGGGTTATGGTTACAGTTGCATTAGCGTTTAGGAGTAAATTTGCCATAGGTTTTCCAACAATATTGCTTCGTCCTACAACAACGGCATTTAAGCCGCTTAAGTCTATGCCGTACTCTTTTAACATTACCATTACACCAAGTGGTGTGCAAGGCACAAAGCCGTCAAGCCCACTGGCTAACTTTCCAACATTTAGAGCATGAAAACCATCAACATCTTTGTCTGCTCTTATGGCTTTTAAAATTTTATCTGTATCAATATGCTTTGGTAACGGTAACTGCACTAAAATTCCATCCACGCTATCGTCTAAATTTAAGACATTTATGAGTGCTAAAAGCTCACTTTCGCTTGTGTTTTCGCTTAATCGGTGCATTATAGAGTTTATATTTGCGCTAATACATGCCTTTTCTTTTGAAGCCACATATGTTTGGCTGGCTTTATCTTCGCCAACTAAAATAACTGCAAGACCGGGCTTTATACCAGCTTGTATAAGTGAATCAGTCTCTTTTTTTATCTGCTCTTTTACCTTTGCGCTTAATGTTTTTCCGTCAATTATTTGCATAATTTATCCTTCGTTAAAAGCTATTTTAATTACAAAAATAGTATCATACCCAAAATTTATTTAAAATTTGAAAAACATGGAGAAAAATGCGGGCTATTTTTTTACTTATTTTGCCTTTTTTGATGTTTGGAGCTGATTTTATAACCAAAAAAGAGCATGCAAGTATGCTTTATAAAAACCCGCGCGGTATAGGTTGTAATAAATGCCACGGAGAAAATGGCGAGGGGATTTTAATATCAAAATATAAAGACAAAAATAAAAAAACTAAAGAAATCATAGACAAAGAGCTTATCTCACCACCTATAAATAATCTTACTATCGAGCAGTTTAAAAACGGACTGGAAAACCCAAAAAGCGTTATGCCAAGCTATTTCTTGACAGATGAAGAGATAGTTTTGCTTTATGATTATGTTAGTAGTTTAAAAGATAAAAAACCAAAAAAAGGAGCTAAAAAGTGACAAACAAAGATGCATTTATCCAAGCAAAAAAATTTATACCAGGCGGAGTAAATTCGCCAGTTCGCGCTTTTGGTAGCGTGGGCGCTGAACCAGTGATTATACAAAAAGGACAAGGGGCTTATCTTTTTGATATTGAGGGTAAAAAATATCTTGATTTTATTCAAAGCTGGGGACCTCTTATTTTTGGGCATTGCGATAAGGATATTGAAAATGCTGTTATACAGGCTGTTAAAAACGGTCTTAGTTATGGAGCGCCTTGTGAAAATGAGACAAATTTAGCGCGTTTGATTTGTGAAAAATTTGATGTTATTAAAAAGGTTCGTTTTGTAAGCTCTGGCACAGAAGCAACGATGAGCGCGATAAGGGTAGCTCGTGGCTATGCAAAGAAGGATGGACTTATAAAATTTGAAGGTTGTTATCACGGACACTCTGATGCACTTTTGGTTAAGGCTGGAAGTGGTGCAACAACTTATGGCAATGCCTCAAGTGCTGGTGTGCCTGCTGATGTTGTAAAAAATACACATTTGGCGATTTATAACGATATAAAAAGTGTTGAAGAAATTTTTAAAAATCACGAAATAGGCGTAGTTATCATCGAGCCTATCGCTGGAAACATGGGCTTTGTTCCAGCTGATGAGAGCTTTTTGGCTGGACTTAGAAAACTTTGTGATGATAATGGTGCTGTGCTTATATTTGATGAGGTTATGAGTGGCTTTAGAGCTTCGGCTATAGGAGCGATGGGGGTTTATAATGTTAAGCCAGATATGATAACTTTTGGTAAGGTTATCGGCGGAGGCATGCCTGTGGCAGCATTTGGTGGTCGTTGCGATATAATGGACTGCTTAAGCCCAGATGGAGCAGTGTATCAAGCTGGAACACTTAGCGGAAATCCCGTTGCTATGGCTGCTGGACTAGCTTCGCTTACAAAGATAAATAACACTCCAGAGCTTTATGCAAAGCTTGAAAAATTTGCAAAAAGGCTAATGCAAGGCTTTAGTAATGCTGCGCAAAAAAATAATATAGCCCTTCAAACAGATGTCCGTGGCTCTATGTTTGGATACTTTTTTACTAGCAAACCAGTTAAAAACTATGCGGACGCACTTACAAGTGATACAAAAATGTTTGCAAAATTTCACAATGCTATGCTAAAACGCGGAGTTTATCTTGCTCCAAGCCAGTTTGAAACAGGGTTTATTTGTGATGCGATGAGTGAAGAGGATATAGAATTTGCAATAAAAATGGCAGAACAAAGCTTTGATGAGATAGCATAAAGGTCAGACATGGCAAAGGTAAAACAAGTAGTTGATGCGGCTGAGTATTTAAGCCTGGGAATTTCCATAGTTGTTGCTGTTGCACTTGGTGTGGGGCTTGGCTTTTGGCTAAAGAGTATTACTGGCTGGACTGCTATGATATTTGTAGGACTTGCTTTTGGTATTGCTGCGGCTTGTTTAAATGTTTATAAAGCATATAAGCACCAAGTAAAAAGTCTTGATGAGCTAAAAGATGAAAACCGCTATAAAAAGGGCGATTTTAACGATGAAGATGAATAAGTGCTAAAAAAACTGTCTTTTATCTACTCTGTTTTTTGGTTAGTTTTGCTTTGCGTTGGACTTTTTGTTTCGCAAAAATTTATGCTTAGCTCGCAGGTGGCGTTTTTTAGCTCGCTTGCCGTTGTCGCGGCTAGTTTTTATAGCTATAAAAAACGCGTTTTATCTAGGCTTGATGATGAGGAATTTATGCAAAGTGTTAAGCAAAATGATGAAGATGACGATATACAAGAAAGTGATGTTGAAAATTTTAGCCTTAAAGATGAAAAAGATCGCCTAAAAAAGCAAAAAATAAGCTTAAAAGACATGAGTCTAACTACCGCTTTTGTCCCTTATAGACTTATAGCGTATGCTTTAGTTTTGTTAGGTTTTTTGGTTTTACGGCGTCAAGAAAGTCTTGATATCTTTGGCTTTTTGATTGGCTTGTCTGGTATGCCTTTTGGTGCATTAATGCTTAGTCTTTGGCAAGAAAAAATTTAGGAAGATGATTTGGGAAGCAGTAAAAGAACGATAAAAACTATGGGATCGCTATTTTTTAGTATCTCGCTAATGTTTATTGGTAATGGACTTGTGGTTAGCTCTTGTTCTACTTTGTTAAAGCAAATGGATGTTGGGGAGATTGAGATAGGGCTTATTAACGCTTGTTTTTTTGTAGGTGCTATCATTAGCACGATCTATTCAAACAACATTATATCAAAGTCAGGACATATACGGGCGTTTGGCATATTTACAGCGCTTTTTGGCGTAAGCGCAATGCTTCATAATCTAAGTTCAAATTTGTACTTTTGGGCTATTTTGCGTACAATGCTTGGATTTTGTTACTACGGACTTTTGGTTATTACTGAAAGTTGGTTAAATGAACGAGCCAAAAATGCAAATCGTTCAAGGATACTGGCATTTTACGAGTGTGTCTTTTATGTCAGCTTTGCGATGGGTATTTTGATACTTGCCTTAAATTTAAAGGTCGATGAAATTTTTATCATTAGTGCTGCTTTTATTATGCTTTCAAGCATACCTTTAAACATTATCCGTATTAACCCACCCAAAATTCCACCCAAACAAAAAGTTAGTATCCCTAAAATTTTCTCTATAGTTCCGCTTGCCCTAGCTGGTAGTGTTGTTGCTGGCATACTTATAAATGGATTTTTTGGCATGGCTGGACTTTTTATACTACTTCAAGATTTTACTCCAAAAGAGGTATCATTTTTTATGACATCGGCGATGTGTGGTGGGTTTGTGTCGCAGTTTTTATTGGGCTCTATATCTGATAAGATAGGTCGAAGACCAGCCATCATTATAGCTTGCTTGGTTTCTTTGGTGGCTTCTATTTTATTTTTATTTGCAGGCAGAAATATAAATTTTCTTTACCTACTCTCATTTTTCTTAGGAAGTGGCGTTTTTTGTCTTTATGCACTCTCTCTTGCTAGGGCAAATGATGTCTTAGAAGAGCGAAGCACTGATGCTGTAAATGTGGGCAGAGCCTTACTTTTTAGCTACTCTTTTGGCTCACTTGTCTCATCTATAATCATGGGTGTAGTTATAAAATTTTTAGGTTCAGATGGTTTTATATATGTTTATATCGTGCTTTTGATAGCGCTTCTTGCATTTGCGGCCACTCAGCGAACCATACCAGTTGAACATAGAACCACATATGAACCACATGTTATACGAACACCTGTGATAGTAAAAGAGGGTCTAGAAAATGGCGATAGCTAATGTAAGCTCGCAACAAATTTCACAAAGTGGCATTCAGCCAAACCAAAATACACAGGTAAGACCCCAACAAGGCGGACTTTTTAAAAACCAGCCACAGCCAGTACAACCCCAAAGTGCAGGCGAACAGCGCGGGAAAGAGGCTCTTGATAGTATTGATAGGTTGCTTAACCGTGTTATGGATGAGCTTAATAAATCAGACGCCCTTAATAAAACAGCAAAGATTATCGAACAAGCTAGAGATACCAAGATAACGCCAAATTTAGCTAAGGACCTACAAGGACTTTCGGCTATACTTGATGCAGATACTGAGATCATGCAAAATCCAACCTTAAAAGAGCTTGCGTTAAAGCTAAAGGAGTTTTTAAGACCCATAGCCGATTTAAAAGCAGCCACTTTAAATGACCAGATAAAAAGCTCAGGCATTATGCTAGAAGCAAATTTAAAAGAGGCTCTAAGCGCCCAAAAGCTTCCATCATCGGTGCAAAAACTACTTTCTGATATAAAAAATTTATCAAACCAAGCTCTTTTAAATGAGATAGTAAATTTGGCAAATGACGAAACTCTTGATACAAAAGGCTCTTTTTCTAAGCTAAACTCTATCCTTGCTGAGGCTAAAGCCCAAAGTGTAGCCACGCTCAATTCATCACCCATAAAAGGGCTTTTAAGTGGGCTAAACAAACTTGATGATATGGCTAAATTTCTTGATAAGCAAAGTTTTAATATAGCCGAAAAAGGTGCGAATTTAAGTGGTGAGAGTATAAAGTCGCAGATGTCAAAAATAGGCGAAACCATCAAAAGCTTAATCTCTGGTATGGAGCGTTTTAGCAGTGAAAAGCTAAACCAAAGCACGGCATTTAGTTCAAATTTAAGAGAATTTGCAAAGATCTCAAAGGAAATTTTAGGCACTCTTGATGGGCTTGATAAGATAGGCAGCCAAATGGAACTTGTAAAAACTTACACAACTGCAACCCAAGGTGAAGGCAGTTTGCAAGACAAGCTACAAAGTGCGGCTAGAAGACTAAGCCAGAGCCTAAATTTTATAGATCAAACAGCTACTAATGCAAAGACAAATTTAGATGAATTAAAAACAATCATAAAACAGCTGCATGTAGCTTCAAATGACGGTTCTCAGGTTGAAAACAAAAGTAGTGCCGATATAGCAAAAACACTAAGTAATGATATGAAAAGCACGCTTTTAAGCTTACAAGATAAAAGTGCTGGACTTAACAATTCACAACAAATAAGCCAGATGGCTTCAAAAATGATAAGCCAAATAGAACTACATCAAATAGTCTCAAGTCTAAGTGGTGGCGTACAAACTTATCTACCCTATGTTTGGGATGATGTTGATAATGCAAAAGTGGCTTTTAAGCGCGGTAAAAAAGATAAGTACTATGCTCAAATTGATCTAAATTTTAAAAATTTTGGACAGATAAATGTGATGACAACACTCAGTGAAAAGCGCTATATCGATATTACGATAGCCACACAAAGAGATGAGTTTAAGTCACTCATAACTGAAAATCAAAAGGAGCTAAAGCAGGCGATAAATTCGGTCGGGCTTATGGTTAGTGGATTTAGTATAAAAACTATGCCAAAAGATGAGATAAAGCAGCGTTTTAAGGACTTTAGCGGACTTGAGATGGGCTATGATGTGAGGGCTTGATGCCAAAGATAAATCCACAAATTCCTCCAAAGAAAAAAGCTGTAGCGCTTGGATACAACAAAAGTAAAGATAATGCTCCAAAAGTCCTAGCCAGCGGCTCTGGAGAGGTTGCTAATAACATCATGCGGCTTGCTAGAGAGCATGATATACCAATAAAAGAGGATCCAGATCTAGTTGAGATTTTAAGTAAAGTTGAGGTAAATCAAGAAATTCCGCCCAATCTCTATAAAGCTGTAGCTGAAATTTTTAGCTTTCTTTATAAGATGACAAGCAAAAAATAGCTAAAACACATATAAATTTAGCTGATATACTCTAAAAAGTATCATAAAGGAGCTATGATGATAAACATAGTAAGCTCATCAAATACATTTTTGTACGAGTTAAATGTAAAAAGGGACGCTTAGATAATCTTATAAACAAAATGAAAAATTAGCAAGTTAGCCGTCAAATGTTATAAATCAAAGCATTGATAAATTTCAAAGCAAAAGTAGATTAAAAGATGATGCCAAAGGGCTTTTGCCGCTTAGTGGATATACTTCGAGTCTAAAAGTTAGCATATGTGGCAAATTAAATGGTCTTGATGCTTCAGTAAGCAAACTAGCCAAAAAGAGCTTAGGGATTTTATATAAAACACACAAATTTTAGGACTTACTGCAGATTATAAGCTTAACAAATTCATAAAAGCAAAAGTTATGAGTGTTGATGAGTATAAAAACATGAAGGTGTGGCAAGATATGAAGACAGCAAGCTTTATAATATGCTTGATATGTATTCAGATATTAATGAATTTAAGCAAAAATGGCTTGAATTTTTACAAGAAGGCATAATGACTTAAAGGCAAGCGAATAGCTGGCAAACTATGTAGCTCCAGCTTCAATAACAGATGTTGGCTCAGACAACTCACAGTTGGCTATGAGGTTGATGGATAAGCAATCAAAGAGTAAAATAATAACTTACGAGCTTGAAAAAGATCCAAATTTTGCCTTTTTAAAAGATAAAATCGATCAAATAGATGAAAAATAGGTCTTGAAATTTTAGGAGATACTAAAAACTTACAGCTCAAAAGAAAAAGCTAGATATGTATAAAAAGGGGCAAAGCCCCAAATCACTTGTCGCGGATACCAAGCTCAGCGATAAGCTTTGTATAAGCTGTATAGTTTTTGTTTTTAAAATATTTTAGCAGTCTTTTTCTTTGACCAACTAGCTTTAAAAGACCTAGCCTTGACGAGAAGTCTTTTTGAAATATTTTAAGGTGCTCTGTAAGCTCAGTAATACGAGCTGTAAGTAGTGCTATTTGCACCTCTGGTGATCCAGTATCACCATCTTTTCTAGCGAATTTCGCAACTATTTCTGCTTTTTTAGCCGAATCCAAAGCCATTTTAGACCTCCTGATTGGTAGATTGATTTAAAAAGAGCGATTATATCATAAAAAACATAAAATTAGCTAAAAATGGCTAAAAAAATAAAAACTATTAATTTTAATGAAAAATGCAGTAAAAATTTAATAAAATATAGGACCTAATAAAAACCAAGGAGCAAATGTGCTTTTTACAAAAGCAAGCGAATACGCGCTAATATCGCTCATTTTTATCTCGCAGCGTAAAGAACCAGTTGATGTAGATACTCTTTCAAGCGAGCTAAACATTTCAAAGAGCTTTTTAGCAAAAATTTTACAATCCCTAGCAAAAGATAAAATTTTAAAATCTTTTAAAGGTGCAAATGGTGGGTTTGTACTAATGCAAGCGGCTGAAAATATAAGCGTAAAAACCATTATAGAAAGCGTTGAAAAGCGTCCAACTAGCGTTTTTGAATGTTCAAATTCTATGCTTGACTGCGATAAAGCGGCAAATTGCCAAATTTGGTCGATGTTTAACAACCTACAACAAAAGGTTGATGAGGTGCTTGAAGGCATTAGTCTAGCTGATATTATCAAGAGATAAAATGGCAAAAAACAACATAAATACGCTTGTTTTGCCAGTGTTACGATATGTCAATAAATTTAGCCAGTTTAAAGGGCTAAGTATTGTTGGTGTTATTATGGCTATTTTAGCTATAATCATAGTTCCGCTTCCAAGTGGCGTACTTGACTTTTTCTTAGCGATTTCTATTGCTATTTCAGTACTAATAATCCTAATCTCAATATATGTACCAAAACCAACCGACCTTACCACTTTTCCAACACTCATTCTCATCATCACACTATTTCGCCTTTCGCTAAATATCGCTACAACTCGTATGATACTTAGTGAAGGGCACAATGGCCCAGAGGCTGTGAGTGACATCATCTCAAGCTTTGGTGAGTTTGTTGTGGGCGGAAATTTTGTTATTGGCATCATTGTTTTTTGTATATTAGTACTTATAAATTTTATGGTCGTAACAAAGGGTTCGACGCGTGTTTCTGAGGTACAGGCGCGTTTTACGCTTGACTCTATGCCTGGTAAACAAATGGCGATAGATGCTGACTTAAATGCGGGACTGATAGATGAAAAAACTGCAAGAGAGAGGCGTGATGCGGTTATAGGAGAGGCAAATTTTTATGGAGCCATGGATGGTTCTAGTAAATTTATAAAAGGCGATGCGGTAGCTGGCATTATCATCACTATCATTAACATCATAGGTGGCTTTGCGATAGGTTCATTTCAGCACGGTCTTGATATGGCTACATCAGCACAATACTACACGATACTTACTATCGGAGATGGTTTAGTTAGCCAAATCCCAGGACTTATCAGCTCAACAGCAACTGCCATCATCATCACTCGCGCAAGCAAAGAGGGTGATAACTTTGCTGAGGGCTCTATAAACCAACTTACGGGCGATTATAAAATTTTATTTATCGTTGGTTTTATACTTTTTATGTTTGCTCTTGTTCCAGGCCTTCCTACGGTTTCGCTTGGTTTTATAGCTATTATTTTTCTCGGACTTGGATATATTGTAAAGCAGAGTAAGGATGGAAATTTATTAGATATATCATCTTCTGCTGCTGGCTCAAAAGCAAAAGGTGGTGCTTCACCAACCTCTGGTACAGCTGCTACTAGCGCAGCTGGTGCAGATACTCAAAGACCACCTAAGAAGAGTATCGAAGAGATAGCGCGCGAAGAAGAGAAAAAGATGAATGATATTTTGAGGCCAGAGTTTTTGGAGCTTGAGATAGGTTATGGACTTATAAAGCTGGCTGAGACGGATCTAACAGAAAGAATTCGTGGTATTAGGCGAAATATAGCTACACAGCTTGGCTTTTTGATGCCACAAATCCGTATCCGAGATAACCTACAGCTTCCGCCAAACGAGTATCGTTTTAAGCTAAAAGGTATAGTTGTGGGGCAGGGTGAAATTTATGCGGATAAATTTCTTGCGATGGATAGTGGGCTTGTGAGCGAAGATATCGAGGGAATTCCTACCAAGGAGCCAGCCTTTGGACTTGATGCGCTGTGGATAGATCAAAATACAAAAGAAGATGCAATTCTTTCAGGTTATACGATAGTTGATCCAGCAAGCGTGATTAGCACGCACATTAGCGAGCTGGTTAAACAAAATGCGCACGAAATTCTCACGCGCCAAGAGACGCAAAACTTGCTTGACAAGCTTAAAGCTGAATTCCCAGTTATTGTTGAAGATACTATGCGAGTGGCCAGCGTGGGGCTTATCCAAAAGGTACTTCGTGCGCTACTTAAAAATAGCATTCCAATTAAAGATCTTATAAGCATACTTGAAGCCATTAGTGATATAGCAGAAGTTAGTAAAAATTTAGATATGATCATCGAGCATGTAAGAGCTTCGCTCTCTCGCGTGATAACATCACTTTATGCAAACGAAAAAGGCGAACTAAGTTTTTACATATTTGAAACTGCTGCCCAGCAAAAGCTACTTGAAGCCGTGCAGTACAAGGACGGTGCGTATCATCTTATGATAAATGTCGCCCAAACTTCTGCGATAGTACAGGCTTTGCGTACTGAAAAGCAGCGCCGACCGATAAGTCAAAGTGGGCCGATGGTTGTTTGTGTTGAGCCAAGTTTGCGTAAATTTATTGCTGATATTTGTGCAAATTTTAGCATTGATATCGTTGTTTTAAGCTTTGCTGAAATTTCTCCAAACACGCCTTTTGAAACACTTGGTGTAATAAATATAGAAAATTTATAAAGGAAAATAATGAAAATTTATCATCTTTCACATACTGATCTAGACGGATATGGCGCGCAGTTTGTGACGGCACACTATTTTAAAAATTTACAATTTTTTAACTCAAACTATGGTCGCGAGATCGATGAAAAATTTAGTGAAATTTTAAATTTGCTTGATGATAACGAGCCAAGCGTTATTTTAATAACCGATCTAAATTTGACAATGTCTCAGTGTGAGGACTTTGAAGAGAGACTAAAGGGCAAAAATGCTAAGCTTTGGTTGCTGGATCATCACGCGACTGGCGCTGAGTGCGCAAGTGCTTATGGGTGGTATTTTTTGGATAGTTCAAGATGTGCGACTAAGATCACTTATGATTTTTTCGCTAAAATTTTAGGTGCTAACGATAAGCTTGCAAAATTTTGCGATGTAGTAAATGCGGTTGATATTTGGCTAAAGGACGAGAAGGACTTTGAGATGGGGAAGGTCTGCCTTGGGCTTGTAGCAAACGCAAAAGAGATAAATAAAGTAATGTTTGAGCGTGAAAATAACGAATATATCGAGTTTTTGCTGGCTCAAGCAAGCAAGTTTTTTGATGAGAAAAACGACTATATCGGGCTTGATAGTGCGGTTCATTCGATCAAAAAAGAGTTTTTTAAATTTGACAAAGATGATACGCTTAGCAACCTAATTTCGGCTTATGTTGTAAATTTGCTCAAACAAAACCGCGAAAAATTCGCAATCTCCTACAATGAACACAGAGGGATTTTAACCTATAATATCGGCAATACCTCAGTTATTGGCAACGATTTTTTAGTGGCAAATCCTGATTTTGACTTTTTCATTGATGTAACAAATAAAAAAACACTAAGCTTTCGCGCAAACGGCAAAGTCGATGTGAGCGCGATGGCAAGGCATTTGGTGGGTGGTGGCGGACATGTCAATGCCAGTGGCGGACTATACGCAAATTTTAAAGATGGATACAGCTACGCTGCGATAAAAGAGCAGATAGTTGAGTTGATAAACAAAAAAACACAGGAGGATTTATGAGAGAGCAAGATGTGAGCGTAGAGGAGTTAAGCTACGAGCTTAGCGTTGTTTTGGAGGGGTTGCTTTACTATGCTGGAGTAAAAAAATCAAAGCTTGAAGAGGCGGCAAGTACCTATGTAGAGTGCATAGATGACGCGCTTGAGGGCTCTGATGCTGAGGGTGTTGATGAGGTTATAGCTATAGTTGAGTACATGAAAAAACACCATTCAAAACTTTTTGAGAAATAAAGGTCGCGTTTTACGCTAGTATCAGATAAATTTAAGGTAAGGCAATGAGCTACACACGCAAACATTTAATAGGCACGAGAGACTTAGAAGTTAGCGAGATAATGCATTTTTTAGATACCGCAAAGGAGTTTAAAAATTTAAATTTACAAGAGATCAAAAAGAGCGATCATCTGCGCGGAAAGACCACGATAAATGCTTTTTACGAAAACTCAACTCGCACGCGTACGAGCTTTGAGATAGCAGCAAAAAGGCTAGGTGCAGACGCGATAAATTTCACTGCATCAAGCTCAAGTGTAAATAAGGGCGAAACACTAATTGACACCATGAACAACCTAGAAGCCATGCGAAGCGACATCATCGTACTTCGTCACCCAAGCTCAGGCGCTGCGCTTCTAGCCACACAGCACACTGATGCTAGTATCGTAAATGCCGGAGATGGCACGAACGAGCACCCAAGCCAGTGCCTGCTAGACCTTTTTACCTTAAGAGAAAACGGTAAAAGGCTAGATGGCTCAACGACTGTGGCGATCATCGGCGATATCGCTAGAAGTAGGGTGGCTCGCTCGGATATTTGGGCGATGAGAAAGCTTGGCATAAATGTCCGTCTTTTTGCGCCAGCGATGATGATGCCACTTGAGGCAGGAGTTTTTGGCTGTGAGATAGCAAAGAGTATGGAAGAGGCGTGTGAGGGGGTGGACGCTATCATCATGCTTCGAATTCAGCTTGAAAGGGGCGATGGCGAGGTGGCGTTTCCTAGCTCGCGCGAGTACTCTAAATTTTTTGGGCTTAACAGTACGCGCTTAAAGCTAGCAAAGCCTGACGCGCTAGTGCTTCACCCAGGCCCTATAAATCGTGGTGTTGAGCTAAACTCAGATGTCGCAGATAGCCTAAACTCACGCATTCTAAATCAAGTCGAAAACGGCGTTGCCATCCGTATGGCGATACTTAACACACTGATGAAAAATAGAAGTTAAAATGAAAACGCTTATAAAAAACGCAACTATCGTAAATCACGACGGCATTATAAAGTCAAACATCATCATCAAAGGTGAAAATATCGCTGAAATTTCAAACGCCACCCCGCAAGCTGACACCGTCATAGATGCAAGCGGTAAGTTGGTATTTCCAGGGCTTATCGATATGCATGTGCATTTTCGTGACCCAGGACAGGAGTATAAGGATGACATCATCTCAGGCTCTCGCGCGGCGGTAGCGGGAGGCGTGACTACCTGCATGCCTATGGCAAATACAAACCCAGTAAATGACAACGCCTACATCACAAGTGCGATGATCGCAAAAGCTAAAGAGTTAGGACTCATAGATCTTTTGCCAATCGCTGCCATCACAAAGAGCCTAAAAGGTAATGAAGTAACTGAGATGGGCGATCTTATAAGTGCTGGAGCTGTGGCGTTTAGCGATGATGGATTGCCGGTGACTAGCTCGTCTGTGATGCGTGCCGCGCTTGAGTACTCAAATATGTTTGGTAGCTTTTGCATTAGCCACTCAGAGGACTGCTCGCTGTGTCGCGGTGGTGTGATGCACGAAGGTAAAGTCTCGGCGATTTTGGGTCTTCGTGGTATGGCGCGCGAGAAAGAGGAAATTTCAGTAAGTCGCGATATGCTCTTAGCCAAGCTTACAGGTGGACACATTCACATAGCGCATGTTAGCTCGGCTTACTCGCTTAAGATCATCGAAATGGCAAAGCGTGATGGCATACGCATAACATGCGAGGCGACGCCACACCACTTTACATTTAGCGATGAGGAAATTTTACGAAACGCCTATGATACGAATTTTAAAATGTCCCCGCCTCTTCGCGAGATAAGCGATGTAAAGGCGGTAAGAGATGGGCTAAAAAGTGGGCTTATAGATGTCATCGCTACCGATCACGCCCCGCACCACAGCGATGAGAAGATAGTGGAGTTTGACAAGGCGCCATTTGGTATCATCGGGCTTCAAACGCTAGTGCCGCTGACCTTGCGCCTAGTAAATGAGGGTGTGATAAGCCTAGAGCAAATGAGCGCGCTTACTTCATATAATCCAGCAAATATTATCAAAGCTACAAACAAAGGCAAGATAGCCGCTGGTATGCTAGCTGATATCGCTATAATCGATCCTGATATAGAGTATATCTACGATGAGAAAGTAAATCGTTCAAAGTCGATAAACTCACCACTTTTTGGCAAAAAGATAAAAGGCTCAGCTGTAAAAACGATTAAAAGTGGACGAGTTGTATTTGATTTTGCAGAGTTTGGGATTTAAGTATTATTTTTTATAGAAATTTTAATTTACTTTTGCTTTTTGGTATTTAGTAAATTAAAATTTTACTCTTCCTTATATCTAAAAATACAAAAAATTATATCAATTATCATATTATTTTAAATCATACTTTCTATTAGACAAATTTTTAATAATTAAGCTAAATTTAAGTTTAATTTAAGGGGGGGGGGGGGGGTATAATTAACATTATCTTTTTTATAAGGAGTTTTGCATGAAAATTTCAAAAGTTGCAAGCGGTATCTTGCTTAGCGTAGCTATTAGCTCAAGTGCTTTTGCCGGTTCACCGACGATAAAAGAAAATCCAAAAGCCGCAGAGTCGTTGGGTAAGAATTTAAAATTTTATAACAATACCCTAAAGCCACTTAGTGAAAATGTCTCAAAATATGCAGATGAGATCACTGGGTATAATGGTGTAAAAAATTTAACTACCGATAGCATAAAAGAAAGTGGAGAAAATGCGGCTCTTGGTAAGTTGCTAAATGGATATTTTTCACTTGTAAAGACAGCTCAAGAGGGCTTTGACTATGGGTCTTCTAGGGAAGATGATGGCTTTGTTGAGCTTGAGGATAAGTATGGTCATATTAGTATAAATTCCAAAAATCGTTTTACTTTTACTAAAGAAGATGGTGTAAAAGTTCGTATAAATACATGGGGTAATGATATATGGCTTGCAGATGAAAATGGCAATGGTGTAAATTTTAGCCTAAATGGCAATGGTGAGGTTGAGGTTAAAGGATACGGTTCATCATCATTAGAGTTTAGCAAAAGAGACTTAGAAATTTTATCAGGTGCCATAAAAGATAAGATGACACAAACCGTAGCAGGCTTTAAAGAAAATGTCATAAAAGAAGGCTTTTTTGAGGCTATTTATGTAGCTTTAAAGACGCAAAATACTGATAATGCTCTTTTAAAAGAGTACGGTGCTCGTTTATCTGAATTTGGTGATGTGGATGCCATACTAAAAAGCAAGGAGACAATGAAAAATGAAAGTGTAAAAGAGAAAAAGCATGTAGATGAGATAGAAAAGTTAGCAAAGGCTATCAAGTCGGCTACTGGCGATAAAACTCAAAGTATTGCAACGCTTAATAAATATCTAAGAGACAATGATATAACAATAGGTGCAGGTGCGGCAGGTAGTAGAGAATATTACGATGGATTTCTTACTAAAATAGATGAAAACACCGATATGGATACTTTGCTAAAGCTAGTTGAAATTTCAAGACTAGAAGAGGCTGAGCTATATAGAGTCTATGATGAGGCAGATAAACTACTTGCTGACAATAAAGACAAAATTTTAGAAATTTTAGGTCTAAAAGAGCCGACACCTAAGCCAACTCCAGCGGCAATAAGTGTGACAGAAAAAGAGGCTACCGAAAAGCTAGAAGCTATCAACGATAGCGCTTTGGCTGTAAAATCAGAACAAGCAAAAGCTGCTACTAAATTTGATGAGGCTAAAAAGGCTTTAGATGAGGCGAAAAAAACTGGTGCAAGCGATGTAAGTGCTAAACAAAAAGCACTTGATGAGGCAAAAAGTGAGCTTGCTAAGGTAGAGGAAAAGGTAGCTGAGGTTAAAAAAGAGCAAGTTGCAGCCGCTACACAAAAAGCAAAAGCAATCGCTGAAAATAAAGATAACGCCCTAACTACAAACGAGCAAAACATCGTAAAATCACTCGGTGAAATTTCAGGAAATGATCAAATTCTAGCCATTATGAGCGAGGATAAGGCTACTATCATTGAGGCTGTAAGAACCGTGCAAAACGAAATACAAAGCGTCTCAGACTCGCTAAATCGCGGTATTGCAACCGATATAATAAAATTTAACACAAACCTAGCTACCACAACACGCCTTGCTAAACTTAGCAACCCATATAATGACAACCTAGCTCTTGCAAGTGCGATAAATAGCCTAAGCGGTACGACATTTGCCAGTGGCGATCACAGCGCGCTAAGCTCAGTCGTTAGAGCTTATACAGACCTCTTTAAGTATGACAATAACCTTTGGGGAACGCTAATGGGCGGAAAAGCAAAGATAAAAGGCGGAGCAAATCCTAAAATTTACGGCTTTACACTCGGATATGATAAAGCGTTTGATAACACCATCGTAGGTGGCTTCATGACATATGCTAAGTCAAAAAGCGATAATAAAGTAGTCAAAAACGACGCTGATAACTATCAGTTTGGTGTGTATTCACGAAGTTTTATAGACGCTCATGAGATAGATGCGAAAGTATCATTTGGCTTTGGCAAAAATGATTTTAAGCGCACAGATAGCCTCACATCACAGCAACGCGACGCAAAATATGACTCAAAATTTGCAAGTGTTGATTTAGAATACGGCTATGTTTATGAGATAAATGAGGGGAAATTTATCAAGCCATTAGCTGGAGTTTCATACTCTTATGTCAAAAATGACGCATTTAGCGAGAGTGGCGCGGCTGGACTAAACTATGATAAAACAAGTTCAAAAATACTATCATTAAAGCTTGGAGCAGAGTTTAGGGCATATATAAATGACGGAAGTTTTGCATACATTACTCCAGGTATTGAGCGTGAAATTTACAAGCATGGTGATGACTTTATGGCAAATTTCATAGGCTCAAATAATCAAATCATCATCGGCAATGACGATAAGAAAAAGACTTACGCCACTATGCAGACGGGGGTTGATTTTGCTATAACTCCAAATCTATCTACAAACATAAACTTTGGATATAAAAGCAAGAGTAAGGAAAACTACTACAACGGCACCGTGGGTGTAAGGTATAAGTTTTAAGTGAGAATTTGACTTAAGCGCGGAGTTTGATTTATTTTGGATCAAACTCCGTTTTAGCTTAAAGCTACTTTGGCTCGCTCACTTCATAGCCAAAGTTTATACTCTTTTTCTCGCTTGCTTTTAGGCTAAATTTATACTCAGCTCTACCCTCTTTGTCTGTGCTTGCTTTGTCGTTGCTTTTTTCACTTATCTTTATGTCATCGCTTGTGCTTAATGGTATGCGCTCGGCTAAAGTTATCTCCCAAGTGCGGTTTGAGCCGTTTGTTATCTCGTAGTCCCAAGAGTTTGTAGTTGTTTTTGTGTTGCCAAAAAAGCTAGATTTACTCATCTTTTCATCAACTTTTTTGCTTACTTTTATGAGCGGATTTTTGCCTAGATATAGCACGCTTGGCGCGTTTGCTTCAAAGCCTTGCGCGAGGCTTTCACCTATATTTATGCCATCTACTTTATAGCTGGCATTTGCCGTATTTAGCCTATTTTTAGGAGTGAAATTTGCTACTAAAAAGGCATTGACATCTGCATAACCATCTATAAATATGCTAAATTTAGCTTCCACGCTTTGCCTATCGTACTCAAAGTTTTTTTTGCTCAAACGCACCGATATTTAGCCCTTCAAGCTTGTAGGTATCCGCAAGGCTTAGTTGCTCGCTTTTTGCACGAGCTTTTTCAAATTTTGCACTATCTTTTGCACTCATAGTTACAGCCATGTGAGGATGCATATCGTAGTTTATTGCACTTTCATCATAGTATCTAGGCACAAACTCATCGGGTGCTAATCTAGCGTCGTAGTTAAATGGATAAACGGCGATACTTAAGTTGTCAAGTGGTGTTGGTAGAGGGTTAAAGACGCTTATACTTTGTGAAATTTCAAGCTTTTGAGTAAGCGTGCTAGCGCGGACTTCATTTTTTAGCAAACTTGGCTCAAATAGCTCAAATTTCACATCCACACTTTTTGGCTCGCAAGCAAAATTTATAGTAAGGTTTTGATACCTTAGCTCTTGTGTTTGTTTATCTAGCTCTTTAGATAGCTCTAAAAGCCATTCTTTTAGCTCATTTTGCTTTGTTTTATCAGCTAAAATAAGCTCGTAAAATTTCTCACCACTTGCCTTTAGTGTCTCAAAATCGCTCGCTTTTGGTGCAATGCTATGCAAAAATTCGTGCTTGTCATTAAGCGCTAAAATCTCATTTTCAATCTTTGACATTTGAAGTTTTAGCTCGCTCACTTTTGCATTTTGTGTACTAAGAGGCTTACTAAGGCTCATTTTTGTCACATCGCAAGTTGAGCGCACATCTACATCATCCACTTGCACACCATCTGGTACGGCAACGATAAGCTCATCTTTTACATTATCAAAGCTTTGGTGTAAAAACTCAGCATTTTGATAAATTTCCATCAAATTTTTATCCGCATTTAGCCAGACAAACGCCGTTAGAAAAAGTAAAATTTTCTTCATTTGCTCTCCTTAAAAAGCTCAGGTCTATACTCAAAATGCATGCTGTCAAAGTGCCTCCAGCGCCCACCCCAGATAAATTTGTGTCGTTCAAATGCATGCACGACGGCTTGTGGTAAGGTATTTTTGTATTCTTTACTCCATCTCCAGTAGCTACTACCATCTACATTTATATCAATCGCAATGGCGTAGCTGTGGGTGCTTAAGCGATTTGTGCCAGCGATTGGACGCCACTTAAATGTTCCGCTGTCTTTTAAAAATTTTAGGATTTTTTCATCTTTTTTGGCTAGCTCATTTAGCTCGTCACTCACCGCTTGAAGTGCCTTAGCGGCGCCGTTTTGTATGTTAAATTTAAGCTTTTTTGCACCAAAGTCCTTTAGCCAAATGACATCGACTAAGTTTGCTTTCACGCTTGCTTCGCTATCTCCGTACAGGCTTTGAAGTAGCTCGTAGTCTCTACATCTACCAGCATCGACAAGTGGCGCATTTATGTGGCTTAGAGCGGGATATGTGGCATTTGCGTCAGCGTCATTGCACGGCTCATCTTTGATGGTTTTGGTGTTTACGCTAACTAAAGCTGGCTCTTTTGAAAAGTCATTTAATGTTGTAAGTCTGTCATCTTTTGCCAGCAAGATATTCATCGACTTTATCTTTGAAAGTAGTAACGAACCAGTTTCTACTCCAACAACATCTCGTCCTACATCAAGTGTTGTTATCGCGGTTTGACCTATAAGTGCGCGTCCATCTGTTGCGGTTTTTATCCCCCACGCGTCGTGAAATATAAGAATTTGATCATCTTTAATGCCCACATAAAGCATGATATGTCCTGGAGAGTGAAGTAGTGTCATATAGGGCACAGCTTGTTTTTTTATAACTTCTATCTTTTGTTCGTTTGTTAAAAACGAAAGCTCAACTTTTTTGCCGATGTTTGCTTGAGCTTTAGAGTTTCTAGGCAGCCAAACTCCAAATGCGCCCATCATGTCTTTAGTAAGCAAGGAGCAGTCGCGTAGATTATCCACGCCACCCCAACCATAAGGCTCATTTAAAAGCGAGCTAGCCATTATATTTATATTTGCTTGATTTAAAGCAAGTGGGAAGTGCGCTGCTTGTGTTTTGGGAATTTTGAATTTATGCTTGCCAGCTCTTGTGTAAATTTCGCCATAAAAAGTTTGTGTATCCTCACTTAAAAATGGCAGTATTGATCCAAGTCTTGCATAGAATAAAAACCAGCCACGATCGTTATAAACTGGAGTTTTATCTTTTAGCATTGTTAAAAATTTCGAGTTTTTATATGTCTGTGCCTCTGAATGTGAGATAAATCTTATATCCTCTACTTTTACCCAACCCCAAACATCATCATCTCGTACCATTGCCCATGCGCCATCCTTTGAGAGGTGTGAGACAAAAAGCGGAAAACCAATGCTTAGTGCAGAGGTTTGCAAGTAGTCAAAAGGATAGCCCTCTCCGGCATTTTGTGGGTTATAAAATAGCGGATCACTACTTGGAAGGTTGCGAAGTGCCGTATTTGCCGTGGTTATTGCGAGTGTGTTTAGCGCTAAGAAGCTCTCTTTGTTGGCGTTTTGATGAGCTTGATCAAACCACTCTTTTGTAACGGGGCGAAAATTTGAGCCATAATATGGGCGTTTTTCTCTAAATTTATATATATCAAGTGCCCAAAAGGCATCTTTTTTCTCTTTTTTACTAATTTTTGTATCAAATGTGTTAAATCTTTTTTTAAGTAACGCAGCTCCATCAAGTTGCTCGTTTATCGTGCTTTGAGGCAAATTTTTTACACTTTGTTCGCCAAGATATATAAGGCTTATGCTTGAGGTTGGTATTTGACTTAAAGTATGGTCGTTTAGTTTTTGATTTTTATCAGAACACCCTAAAAATAGAACTATAAAAAGCGGTAAAATAAGTTTTTTTTTCATGAATTTCCTTGAGATTAAAGTTATGATTTTATCTTAAAAATGTAAATTTATGACTTATTTTGGTATAATTTTGCAAAAAATAGGTCAAGTATTGCTAGAAGAAATTTTGCAAATTTTAAAAAACTCAAATCTTTTTCTAACCGGTGGCGGAGGGGTTGGCAAAAGCTACCTTACAAGCGCGGTCATAGCCCACTATAAAAGCGAGCTTAAAAATGTCATCGTGCTTGGTAGCACTGGTATAAGCGCCGTAAATATCGGCGGAGTGAGCGTACATAGCTTCTTTAAATTTGGCATTTGTAATGACTTTAATGAGCTAAAAGCTTATGATAAAAGACAAAAAGATAAGCTAAGCAAACTTAGAGCGATACTTGATAGTGCCGATCTTATCGTATTTGATGAAATTTCAATGATTAGTGCAAATATCCTTGAAATGATATATCTAAGGCTTAATAGTTCAAAATTTAAGGGTCGCTTGATGTTTGTGGGCGACTTTTATCAGCTTCCACCGGTGAAAAAAAATGAAAACCAAAATGCGCTTTTTAGCTTTAAATACGCATTTAGCTCGCATGCTTGGCAGGCTTTTAAACTCGTAAATGTTGAGCTAAAAATTTCAAAACGCACACAAGATGAGCGATTTTACACCATGCTCTCAAAGCTTCGAGTGGGCGATGTAGGCGATGATGTGATAAGATATATCTCTTCACTTTTAACGCCTAAATTTGAGCCAGATGCAAACACAAGCGTACTTTTTGGGACAAATTTTGGTGTTGATAGGTTAAATAACATAATGCTAGCGCGTCTAAATTCTCAAAATTTCACCCTAAAAGCAGAGCTAAAAATCATAGACGAAACCCTAAACCAAAAGCGCTTGCAAAGTTTTAAAAACTCGCTAAATGTCCCAGAAGCGCTTGAAGTAAAGCTTGGAGCAAAGGTGATATTTGCCACTAATAAATGGGGTAGTTATTATAACGGCGAGCGTGGCGAGATAGTCCAAGTCGTGCGTGATGGCAATGAGATAAGCGAGGTGATAGTCAAAAAAGATAATGGGGAGCTTTGTGAAGTCGGACGAAATGTCTTTGAGCTTATGGAATTTGTTATGCGCGACGGAGAGATTTGGCAAGAGACGCTTGCGACCTTCTCACAGTTTCCTTTTAAACTAGCTTACGCTCTTACCATTCACAAATCGCAGGGCATGAGTATAAAAAATTTAATGTGCGATCTAAATAACATTTTTGCAAATGGTCAGCTTTATGTCGCACTTTCGCGCGCTATTGATCCAGCTTATCTTAAGCTTTTTTATAATAAACGGCTTGACTTTAGTAGATATTTACAAAGTGTGGTTAAAATAGACGATGAAGTTCGTAAATTTTACGCAGAAAATGAGTTTAAAAACATCAAGGAGAGCTTTTGAAAAAGATATTTTTGGCTATATTTTTGGCAGTTTTTGCAAGTGCAGATGCCATTAGAGTAAATGAATTTGAAGTTGATGTTTATTCAAAAATGGCACAAGGTACTACAAAAAAGATGCGACTTAGCTTGGAGCTTATTGGCAATGATCTAAATTCCAACGAAGCTTATGTGTTAGATGCTTTAAATGTTATTATTGGAAGTTTTTATGCAGAAGATCTTCTTACTTCGCTTGGTAAGGAAAAATTTAAAGAAGCATATATAAAATATGCTGCAAAAAAGCACGGTCTAACTATCGATGATGTTTTGATAATAGCTATGAAAGTTGTCGAAAAGGTCGAGATAGAGGATATAATAAATGCTATAAAAATGCGCGATCTATGTGGCTTAAGAGCGCCGACTTCTCATAATGAAAATTCAACAAGAACAAATAAAAATAACTCAAACAATATAATCATCTCGCCAAATTTAAATGATATAAATCGCCCAATCGACCTAAACAGTATCGAAAATTTTGGCTCTGACTTTGGCGAGCCTTGATTATTGAGTGATGATGTCATAGCCTTTTGGGACATTTGGGGTTAAAAGCTCTTTTGAGATTGCCTTATCTTTGATGACATTTTTTAAGGTAACTTTTATCTTATTTTCTAACTTATCTTTGTAGTCTATGACTAAAGGTAGCCCATTTTTCATGGTGATCAGATACTCTACATCGTCATATTTCGCCTTGTAAAGATCTGGGGTTATCTTTTTTGCAGAGCTTAGAATTTGCGTTAAATTTGGTGTTGAGTCAAGCTTTGAGACGATAGCTTGCTCAAGCTCATCTTCTATCACAACAACATGTGTGTCGCTAAAATATATCTTTTTTGGTGTCGGAGATGAATATATCCAAAGCGCGGTATTATCAGCATTTGCATAAAATTTTCCAACATAGCTCACGCTAGCATCTTTGCTATTTACAACCTGTGTAAATTCACTTTGCAAGCTTTTAAAGCTAAGATCAGAACAAAATACTCCAACCACTAAAAGTGATGATAATAAAAATTTTCTCATTTTTTCTCCTTAAAATGCGCTATTTTAACTAAGTTTAATTAAATAAATAGTTAAACTATGGTACAATCAAAAGTTAAAAATTTTGTAAAAAGGTTATGAATGATCTCAACTATATTTCAGAAAATTTTTGGAACACAAAACGATAGAGAGGTTAAAAAATATTATAAAAGACTAAAAGGCGTTAATGAGCTTGAGTCAAAATATGAAAAAATGAGCGATGATGAGCTAAAAGCCGCATTTAACGCTTTAAAAGATGAAGTTAGAGCTGGAAAAAGCGAAGATGAGATGCTAAATGATGTCTTTGCTATCGTCAGAGAAGCTAGCAAAAGAACGCTTGGTATGCGTCATTTTGATGTCCAGATCATCGGTGGCATGGTACTTCACGAGGGTCGCATAGCTGAGATGAAGACAGGCGAAGGCAAAACCCTTGTGGCGACACTACCTGTTGTGTTAAATGCGATGAGTGGTAAGGGCGTGCATGTAGTAACTGTAAATGACTATCTTGCAAAGCGTGACGCGACTCAAATGGGTGTGCTTTATAACTTTCTTGGGCTTAGCGTTGATGTTGCTTTAAGCGGTCAAAATAGTGACAGTATTCGCAAAGCAGCCTATGACGCAGACATAACTTATGGAACAAATTCTGAATTTGGATTTGATTATTTGCGAGATAATATGAAATTTGATGCAAACGATAAGGTTCAGCGTGGGCATAACTTTGTCATAGTTGATGAGGTTGATAGTATATTAATTGACGAAGCAAGAACCCCACTAATCATCTCAGGACCTACTAATCGCACTCTTGATGGCTACATCAAAGCAAACGAGGTGGCTAAAAAGCTTGTGCGCGGTGAGCCAGCTGATCTAAGCGTGCCAGGCTCAAAACCTACTGGTGACTTTGTTGTGGATGAGAAAAACCGCAATATCATCATCACAGAAGAGGGTATAAATAACGCTGAGAAGCTATTTGGCGTTGAAAATTTGTATGATCTAAACAATGCTATCTTAAGCCATCATCTAGACCAAGCCCTAAAAGCTCACAATCTCTTTGAAAAAGATGTCCATTATGTCTTGCGTGGTAATGAGATAGTCATAGTTGATGAATTTACTGGGCGTTTAAGCGAGGGTAGGCGTTTTAGCGAGGGTTTGCACCAAGCACTTGAGGCAAAAGAAGGGGTGCAAATTCAAGAAGAGAGCCAAACTCTAGCTGATACAACTTATCAAAACTACTTTAGAATGTATAAAAAAATGGCAGGCATGACTGGTACAGCGCAGACCGAGGCTACTGAGTTTTCGCAAATTTATAAGCTAGAAGTCATCTCTATTCCCACAAATGTCCCTGTTAAGAGAATAGATGCAAACGACCTTATTTATAAGACAACGGCTGAAAAATTTAAAGCTGTTATAGATGAGATAAAAAAGGCAAATTCAAAAGGTCAGCCAGTTCTTGTGGGAACGGCAAGTATTGAGCGAAGTGAGATGTTGCATGAAATGCTTGTTAAGGCTGGTATCGCACACTCTGTTCTAAATGCTAAAAACCATGAAAAAGAGGCAGAGATCATCGCTGAAGCTGGCAAAAAAGGTGCGGTAACGATCGCTACAAATATGGCTGGAAGGGGTGTTGATATACGCATAGATGATGAAGTGCGTGCCCTTGGCGGACTTTATATAATCGGTACAGAGCGTCACGAAAGCCGTCGCATAGATAATCAACTCCGTGGTCGTGCTGGTCGTCAAGGCGATCCTGGTATGAGTCGCTTTTATCTTAGTTTAGAGGATAATCTCCTTAGAATTTTTGGTGCTGATCGCATAAAGGCTATCATGGATAGACTTGGTATTGATGAGGGTGAAAGTATAGAGAGTAAACTTGTTACTCGTGCGGTTGAAAATGCACAAAAAAAGGTTGAAAATTTACACTTTGAAGCTAGAAAACACCTTCTTGAATACGACGATGTGGCAAATGAGCAAAGAAAGACTATCTATAAATACCGCGATGAGCTTCTTGATAAAGAGTATGACATGAGTGAAAAGATAGCCGAAAATAGACTCGCATATGTTACAAATTTGCTTGAAAGTGTTGAGATATTTGAGGTTACTATGAAAGAGGATTTTGATCTTAAAGCTTTAGTTTCACATCTTGAGAGTGATAGCTCTGAAAGTATCGATGAGAGCGAGCTTGCGGGGCTTGATTACGATGAACTTGTGGCTAAAATTTGTGAGATTTTAGAGCAGCGTTATGCTAAAAAGATGAGTATATTAAGTGCTGAGCAAAAGAGAGAGATCGAAAAAGTGCTTTACCTGCAGGTGCTTGATGGTGCATGGAGAGAGCATTTATATCAGATGGATATACTAAAAACAGGTATCGGACTTCGTGGGTATAACCAAAAAGATCCTCTTACCGAGTATAAAAAAGAGAGTTATAACCTTTTTGTAGAGCTTGTAACTCGGTTAAAAACTGAGAGCGTAAAGATGTTAAGTCTTTTAAGGCTAAAGCCTCGTGATGAAGCACTGCAAGATGAGGCTGCTGCTATGAGATCACGCATGCAAGATGAGCAAAATGAGATGTTAAGAGCAGAGGAGCAGTTAAGTGGAAATAAAAAAATTCCACGCAATGCCCCTTGTCCATGCGGTAGCGGTAAAAAATACAAAGAGTGTCACGGCAAAAGCGGCCCTAAAAAAGGCGTTTTTGCATAAAAGTGAGTTGTAGCAAGCTTGTTTTGGTTGATCTAAATTTTGCTTAAAATTTTAGATCTTTTCTTAAGCGGGCTTGCTATTTTTTCTTTGTTTTTGTATGTTTATCTTAAATAAATTTTCAAGGATTATCTTTGCAAAGCTTGCCAAAATATCTACTTTTTAAATATTTGCGTTTTGATAAAAGTCAGCCATTTATCACGCTAAGTGCCGTGCTTGCGTTTCTTGGTGTAAGTATAGGTCTTATGGTTTTAATCGTTGCGATGGCTATTATGAATGGATTTGACAAAGAATTTGAGCGTAAGCTTTTTACTATGAACTACCCAATATCTATACTTAGCCCATTTCAAGGCTCAGTAAATGATAAGCTTGTAGATGAGCTTAAACAAAAATTTCCAGAGTTAAGCTTTAGCCCATTTATAAGTACGCAAGTCATTTTGCGTGGGGCAAATAAGCTTGAAGGTGGGCTACTTTTTGGCGTAAATTCAAAAGATGAGAAGCAGATAAATCAAGTCATAGCAGATGGGCTTGGGGAGCTTGAGTTAAATGAGTTTGAGATCCTTGTTGGCAAAGGTTTAAGCGAGGGGCTAAATTTACCAAACGGTGAAAAGACTACGGTTATTTTTACTAAGGCTGATCCAAGCGGTTTTGCACTTATCCCAAAAATGAAGCGCTTTGATGTGGTGGCAAATTTTAGCTCTGGACTTGTTGCTTATGACAAGGCTTATAGTTATACTTCAGCAAGCGCACTTAGGAAAATTTTAGAATACCCTAATGATGCTTATGATGGCATACATATCTATTCACAAAAACCATTTGATGACATAAAGCGAGTGCAAGCTGCCCTGCCTGCTGGTATGAAAGCCATAGGCTGGTGGGAGCAAAATGGAAATTTTTTCTCAGCTCTTGCGCTTGAAAAGCGAGCACTTTTTATTGTTTTAATGCTTATTATTTTGGTAGCTTCACTAAATATTATTAGCTCGCTTCTTATGACAGTTATGAACCGTCGTCAAGAGATCGCTCTTCTTTTGGCACTTGGCGCTAGTAAGAGCGAGATAAAAAAAAGCTTTTTTTATCAGGGGCTAGTTATAGGTGGAAGTGGGATAGTTTTTGGTTTGCTTCTTGGTCTTTTTGGCGTCTGGTTGCTTGGTAGTTTTAATATAATTGATCTGCCAGCAGATGTTTATGGAAGCTCAAAACTACCCATGGAGCTTTCTTTGGGGGATTTTACGATGATAGTTGTGGGGGCTATCGTGATAGTTTGCATGTCATCTTACTATCCAGCTAAAAAGTCAGCCCAAGTTGATGTTTTACAAACATTGCGAAATGAATAAATTTAAGAGGGGGTAACCCCTTAAATTTAACTCTTACTCTCGTAAAAAATAATATCAAAGTTATTTTTGCGCTTTACAAGAGCTTTTTTGCTAGGTATGATTGTATTTTTTTGTCCAAGTTGGGCCTTTAGTTCATTAATAGTAGCTTCAAATTCATCCATCTTGTCTTTTAGTTGAAGTATCACATCAACTCCAGCTAAATTTACGCCAAGATCCCTTGTTAGTCGTAGTATCATCTTTACCTTATCAACATCTCTTTGTGAGTAAAGACGCATTCGTCCATCAGTGCGTGATGGCTCGACAAGCCCCTCTCTTTCGTATTGGCGTAAGGTTTGAGGATGCACACTAAGAACTTTTGCTACGACACTTATTAGATAAAGTGGCTCATCATAATTTTGCATATTTTACTCCGGAAGTTTTTCTTTTAAAAGTTTTACAAGCTCGTCATCAAGTTCATCAATATTTGGCAGTAGCACCCTTGTTTTAAGGTATAAATCCCCATAAATCCCACTCTTTCTGTTTTGAGCACCGTAGCCTTTTAGGCGAATTTTGGTACCAGTTTTAGAGTCGGGGGAGATTTTTATTGTAACATCTTTTTTGTAAGTTTTTACATCAAATTTTCCACCAAAAAGCATAGTTTTAAGCGGTATTAACGCATCTTTTATAAGATCATCACCATCTCTTTCGTACTCATCACTATCCTCGATATTTACACTAAGTATAAGGTCGCCAGTTTGCCCCATGGAGCTCTTGCCTTTGCCTTTGACGCGTAGTTTTTCATCGTTGTTTATACCGGCTGGAATTTTTATCTTTAGACTTTCTGAATTTATATTTATCTTATGTTCTCCACCCATAATCGCAACATCAAAAGGTATACTAACTCTGGCATTTATATCAAGATTTACGCCACCAAAACCACCAAAACCTTGCTGGCTAAAGCCACCAAAGCCACCTGTTTGACTAAAACTGCCAGCTCCAAAACCACCAGAAAAGATATTGCGTAAAATTTCATTGAGATCGCCCATATTTGCAGAGCCTCTAGCAAAGTCATGGAAATTTTGCCCACCAAATATACTATCGCCGTATTGGTCGTATTGTGCGCGTTTTTTCTCATCACTTAAAATCTCATACGCTGCGTTTATCTCTTTAAATTTCTCCTCTGCACCAGCATCTTTGTTGATGTCTGGATGGTATTTTCTGGCTAGTCTACGGTATGATTTTTTTATCTCATCAGCAGAAGCCGACTTTGAAACACCTAGTGTTTCATATAAACTTTCGCTCATTTTTCACCTCTTTTTTATATGTATTGTATCATAAAACTTTAGTGTATGTCAATCAAGTTTGTATTTACTTTGCTAAAAATTGCCATTAAAAATTTATTGCGAACAATGTCTTATAATAACCAAAATTTCAAGTCTTAAGGATAAAAAATGAAAAAAATAATATATTCGTCAATATTTCTTTCAACTATGCTTGTGGCTGCAAGCGTAAATATCGAAGAGGCAAATTCTAATATTTCAAGAGTTTCACCTTTGCAAAATGGTAACGATAATGCGATCCTTTCGTATCATAACTCAATTGCCGATGCGAAAAAAACGGTTGTTAATATCTCAACCACAAAAACAAGCAAAGTAAGATCGCATGGCTTTGATGAGTTTTTAAACGATCCTATGTTTAGAGAATTTTTTGGCTTTAATTTTGGTATACCGCAAGAGCGTCAAAAAAGTAGCTCTTTAGGCTCTGGCGTTATCATTTCAAGCGATGGATACATTATTACAAATAACCATGTTGTGGAGGATAGTGATGAGATAGCAGTCGTGCTTTCAGGCAGTGATAAAGAGTACAAGGCAAAGGTTGTAGGGCTTGATCCAAAGACTGATCTAGCCGTTATTAAGATAGATGCTAAGGGGTTAAATGCGATAAAATTTGCAGACTCATCAAAGGTGCTTGAAGGTGATGTGGTTTTTGCGATAGGAAATCCATTTGGCGTTGGTTCCTCGATTACGAGAGGCATTATATCTGGGTTAAATAAAAACAACATAGGTTTAAATCAATATGAGAATTTTATCCAAACCGACGCTTCGATAAATCCTGGAAATTCGGGCGGAGCGTTGGTTGATAGTCGTGGAGCTTTGGTGGGTATAAATACAGCCATTCTTTCTCGTGGCGGAGATAGTAGCGGTATAGGTTTTGCGATACCTTCAAGTATGGTAAAGGATATTGCTCAAAGACTTATAAATGACGGTAAGATAGAGCGCGGATATCTTGGCGTAATGATAGCAAATTTGACAAATGACCAAAAAGAGCTTTATGAAAACAAAGAAGGAGCGCTTGTTAGTAGCGTAGAAAAGGGATTTGCAGCTGATGAAGCTGGTATAAAGCGCGGTGATCTTATCGTTAAGATAGATGATAAAAATATAAAAGATGCAAATGATCTTAAAAACTATATCGGATCGCTTTCACCAAATCGTGAAGTAGAGGTAACTTTTGAGCGAAATGGCAAGATGAATAAAAACAAACTAAAGCTTTCTAGCATGGATATCGGAGCAAAGGTAGCAAAGGCTGATGAAAGTGTTGTTGATGGGCTTGGAATTTCAAATTTGACTGATGACATAAAATATAAATACAAAATACCAAAAGAGACAAATGGCGTTTTAGTAACTGAGGTAAAAAGTGGCTCAAAGGCTGAAGAGTACGGCTTTGAGCGTGGTGATATTATCATGCAAGTGGCTGATGAGCTTATTGTTGATATAGATACTTTTACAAAAGTCATTAAAAAACATAAAGGCAAAAAGCTAGTTTGGGTAAATAGACGAGGCGTGGCTCAAGGACTAGTTATAAGGTAATCTCAAATATAAAGAGCCGTCTTGGCTCTTTTAAAATTTAGACATACACTCATCGTAAATTTCACTACTTTCGCATTGTATTAGCAATGTATCTGCGATTTCAAAGATAAATGAGCCAGTTGGTTTTATGTATTCATTGTTGCGTTTTATCATAATGACTAGCAAAGTTGTTGGTAAATTTATCTCTGCTAGGCTTTTGCCCACAAGAGTTGAGTTTGGCTGTATGCAAAACTGCTTGAGGGCGTATGTGAGTATCGGCGAGCTACTAAGGGGTGGCTGTTTTGTTTCTTCTTCAAGAACGACATCAAATTTTCTTGCAGCATATGGGATACTTGCGCCTTGAAGACAAATGGAGATTAAGACCATGAAAAATATAATATTAAATATCATATTTGCATGCTCTAATCCGCCACCATATGTATAGGTTGCAAGCACGATAGGAACTACCCCTCTAAGACCAACCCAAGAGATAAAAAGTTTATCTTTAAGCCCAAATCTTGAATATGCTAGCGATACAAAAACGCCTATAGGTCTAGCAACAAAGATGAGCCATAGGGCTAGTAAAAATGCCATTAGTGCTATGCTAGGAAGCTCAGAAGGTGTTACTAAAAGTCCAAGTGTTAAAAATACAACAAGCTGCATAGCCCATGCTATACCATCGTGAAAGCCAATCAAGTTTTTCTTATGCACAAACTCTTTTTTGTTTATGAAAATTCCAGCCATATAAACAGCTAAATACCCATTACCTCCTAATTTTGCACAAACTGTATATAAAAGCAGTATCCAAGCAACCGAAAAAACTGGGTAAAGTCCAGAAATTTTAAGCTTTATCTTGTTAAATATGCTAGGTAATAATATACCAAAGATATAGCCTAAAACTGCCCCTATGCCAAACTGTTTAAAAAATGTTAGCGCTATATCATTGCCTGTTGGAAGTTGAGATAATGAGATGATTTGTATCAAGGTTAAGGTCAAAAATATCGCCATTGGGTCGTTTGAACCAGACTCAAGCTCTAAAAGCGGACCGATATTGTTTTTTAAAGAGAGATTATTTGCTTTTAATACTGCAAAAACTGCTGCTGCATCCGTTGATGAGATGATGGCGCAAAGCAAAAATGCTTCAAGCCAGTTATATCCAAGTAAAAATTTAGCCACTGGTAGTAAGGCTAGGGCAGTTAGTATAACACCAGCAGTTGCTAATATAATGCCTCTTGAAAAAACTGGTTTTATAGAGCTAAAAACCGTGTCAAGCCCGCCCGCATAAAGTATAAAGATAAGCGCTAGCATGCCTACATTTTGTGTCATACTTTGATCATCAAAGCTTACACCTAAAAGCCCATCTGAGCCAGCAAGCATACCAACGCCAAGAAAGACAAGCAGTGAAGGTATGCCAAGTCTATCGGTAAATTTGCTAGCTAATATCGAAGTTATAAGTAAGATCGCAAAAAATAAAAGTAAATTTTCCAAAATTTAACCTAAAAAATTAAAAAAACTCATCATTTGTAGTCGCATCAAGGTCGGTTGTTCTTAGGCATTCTAGCAAGACACCGTAATTATCTTTTATCTCATCTTGAAATTTTTCAAGCAAGACCTTTGAACTGCTGCCATCGTGAGGGTAATTGACTACAATATCAAGTGGTTTTTCATTTAAAAATTCTTGAATACCTTCTAAAAGTTTAAGAGCTCCGTTTTTGTTTGTCGCAAAAAGCAAGGCAACAAAGTGGTTTTTTTCTTGCACAACAGCATCGGTATTTCTTAAAATTTTTTCTATTATCCACTCATAGCCAGTGTTTGTTTCTGGGATCTGAAAGTATATAAGAGAGAGCTCTTTGGCGTCTTTTGTATGGTTGTAATAGCGCTTCATGACTGAAATTTCAAGATCAATAAGTGACGATAAATTTTGTGGCAAAAAGTGTTTTGCAGCCATTTTTGTCCCTTTTTTATGTAAATTTTACTTTGAAATTATACCACACAAATTATCAAAAATAAATATATTCATTTCATTTTTATATTCATAGCTTAGTTTCATACCGTGTGCGCTTAGGATATTGCTTACTATATATAGCCCAAGACCAAAACTTTTTTGTGTATTTTGACCTTTGATAAAGGGTTGGATATAAAACTCAAGCGTTTCTTTTAGCGGTTCGCCACGACTCATAAATTTAATATTATCAGGTGTGGTTAAAACATTTACATGTTTGTCAATTGAGTATTTTAGACCGTTATCTAGCATATTTTTAATGGCTATGCTAAAAAGCTTAAACTCAACATTTAGCTTTAAATTCTCAACTCTGTTTAGTCCAACTTGACTAGGTTCTATCATCGCTAGATCAATAGCTTCATCTATGATGTCATCTAAAAAACAAGTTGTTTTGTTGCTAAGTTCTATCTTTGATGTGGTCTGCTCAATCGCTGCAAGTTCATTTATCAAATTTTCTAGTTTATTAAAAACGCTGATAAATCTATCTTTGCTCTTTCCCTCATCCATCATCTCAGCAACCAAACGACCTTTTGTGATAGGTGTTTTTAGCTCATGCATGATGTTTCGCAAGAAAAGATGGCGTGAGTCATTTAGTGTTTTTATCTGTAAGACAGCATCATAAAAAGCCTGAGAAACATCGGAAATTTCGTCATTTCCACGGCTTACATTTACTACGCCATCTATATCGCCATTTGCAAATTTTGTTATTTGGCGTTTTAGTTTTCTAAGTGGTTTTAGCTTATAAATAACAAAAATATATGCAACGAGTAAGATAATGCCAACTATGCCAAAAACAACCTTTATAACCTCATAGCGATATGGCTGAAACTCAGTATCCATAAGTAGTTTAATGTTGTCGATGTGGCGAATTTTAAGATAGTGATGTCTTTTAAAAAGTAGTATAGCACTTGAACCTATATCATCAGAAATTTCTTCTAAAACTTGGGCTTTTTCGAGTACTTCTGCTTTTAAGACTTGGTCTTTTATCTCTGGCATGTTTATGTTTTTAAGTGAATCTTTAAATTTCTCCTCGTTTATTATCCCGCTCATATAAAAAAGATGTGCTTGCGCGACATTTGAGTATTTGTTGTTTAGCTCTTTTGAGTAGTTTTGCTTATCATATCCCATAAGCCACAAAAACGCCAGACATATAGAGATAAGCGCAAGCGAAAAGATAAAGGTGATCGTTATAAAAATAGATGAGCGCTGCATTATAAAACCAGCTTATAGCCGATACCTCGTATAGCGTGTATATAGCGAGGCTCTTTTGGGTTTTCGCCAAGTTTTGTGCGTATGCGACCTATCATCACATCTATACTTTTACTAGTGCTGTCTTCGTTTAAGCTTTCGCAGTTATAGATAAGCTCTTCACGACTTACTGCACCACCCTGCTTTGTGATAAGATATCGCAGTATGTCGTATTCGGCTATCGTTAATGAGAGTGGAGTGCCTTTAAATAAAATTTCATGCTCAAAATCTTTTAAGACTATGTCTTTATTTGTATCTATATGCTCTTTTTGTATTGAGTTTGCCATATTTTGCTGGCGGCGCAGATGGCTTTTTATGCGAGCTAGAAGCTCTTGAGGATTATAGGGCTTTGGCAGATAGTCATCCGCTCCGTTATCTAGTGCCTTAACTTTGTCTGTTATGTCGTGGCGAGCGCTTGAGATGATGATGGGAACATTGTGGTTTTTACGAATTTCTGTACAAACCTCAAGCCCATCAATGCTAGGCAAAGTAAGGTCAAGTATGACTAGGTCAAAGCTTTGTGTATTTAGCGTAGAAAGCCCAAGATAAGGCTCATCTACCACTGTTACTTTCATCTCGTTTGCCTCTAAAAACTCACTTAAAATTTCAGCCAGCTCAAGGTCATCTTCTATCATTAAAATTTTTGTCATATTTTCTCCATTTTTTTTAAAATTATAACGATAAAAATTTATTATAAGGTTAAAAAGGGGGATGAGCTCCTTATTTTAGATGGCGCTAAGCGCTTGATCTAGGTCATTTATAAGATCATTGGCATCCTCTAGCCCTACACTTAGCCTAATAACACCAGAGCCTATACCAATAGCATTTAGCTCATCTTCACTTAATTGAAAGTGTGTAGTGCTTGCTGGATGAGTGATGAGCGACTTGCTATCTCCGATATTTACAACGATACTAAAAATTTTAGTTGAGTTTATAATCTTTGTAGCAAATTCTCTATCCCCAACATCAAAACTAAGAAGTCCGCTAGCGCCATTTTCTAGGTAAGTTTTTGCTCTTTCGTTGTATTTGTTGCCATTTAAAAGTGGATAATTAACACTTTTAACCTTTGGGTGCGAAGCTAAAAATTCAGCTACTTTTAGTGTATTTTCACAGTGTTTTTTCATCCTTAAATTTAGCGTTTCAAGCCCTTGTATAAGCAAAAATGCATTCATTGGAGCTAGCGTAGCGCCCAAATCTCTTAATAAGGAAAGTCTTGCTCTTAGTATATATATATCAAAATCATCTGGTAGTTTTGCATAAATAAGACCGTGGTAACTCTCGTCTGGTTCGTTGTAAAACGCATAGCGAGCATTATCTCTAAGCAGGTCATTTAGCTCATAAGATACACTTATAAGACCACCAAGTGCCGAACCCTGACCGCCAATGTATTTAGTGGCGCTATGCACTGAAACATCTATACCATGCTTAAACGGCTTAAATAACACTGGAGTTGCCACGGTATTATCTACTATCGTTACTATGCGGTGTTTTTTGGCGATCTTTACGATCTCATCTATGTTTGGTATGACGATTTGCGGGTTTGAAAGGCTTTCAAAAAATATGGCTTTTGTCTTTTCGTCTATTAAATTTTCTATCTCACTTGGATTATCTGGGTCAAAAATCCTAGCTACAACACCAAAACGCTTCATCGTGCGAGTAAGCAAGGCTGAGGCGTAAATTTTGTTTGAGACGATTATGTTGTCACCACATTCGGCTAAATTTATGATGGAGTAAAATATCGCCGCCATACCACTGCTTGTGCTTATAGCTGCGCGTCCGCCCTCAAAAGCGGCAAACCTAGCTTCAAGTACATCAAGAGTTGGATTTGTTAAGCGCGAGTATATCGGTCCAAGCTCTTTTAAAGCAAAGCGATTTGCTGCAGTTTGTGTGTTGCCAAAGTCAAAAGCTGTGCTCATATAAAGTGGCGCACACATTGCTCCTGCTGCGGTTTTGGTATCATATCCAGCATGTGTTGCTATGGTTTCTAGGTTCATTCTTGCCTCCAAAGATTTTGTTTTAAATTGTATAAAAATTTTTTAAAAAATTGCGTAAATTTAAAGTAAGCTATCAAATTTTGGATAAAAGTGTGTAAAATCGTCATTTCAGCAATAAATTTAAAAAACATTGCTACAATAACAATAAAAATTTTGGAAAATGATGAGTTTAGCCGAGGAAAAAGCCAAGCGAGTTAAGTATATTAGGGCTCTTGAGAAATTTGCAAAGTCTGCTATTAGTGCACTTAAGCGAGATGATTTTGACAAAAGTGAGTTTGAAAAAAGAAGTGAAAAAAATGCTAAAATTTTAGAAAAGTTAGAGCCTGTTTTTTTAGATCAGCCATACACAAAAGAGCTTGAAAATTTTGTAAATCAAGTCATTTTAAATGGTGAAAAAGATGAGCTTTTGCGTAGTGCAAATTTGCTTGAAAAGCTAAAAAATCAAAAAAGTTATAAAAAAGATAAACATAAAAATAAATTTAAGGAAGATTTGTGAGAGTTGCGATATTTGATATGGATGGGACGCTTATTGACAGCTCAGTTGCGATAGAAAAAACAGTCAATGATATAAGAGCCGAGCTGTCTTTAGAACCACTATCAACGCAATTTATCATCACGGCAATAAATGAACCAGGTAGGAATTTGGCTTACGATCTTTATGGTATAAATAATCCAGACGCAAGGCTAAGGGATAGCTTTGAAGAGAAATTTAAACAAAACTACGCAAAATTTGCTTGCACTTACGATAAAGTGGATTGGCTTTTAGATGAGTGTAGGGCTATGAGATATGCTGTTACACTTGCTTCAAATGCACCACTTTATACACTTGAAGCTATACTTAAAAAATGTGAAATTTTTGAAAAATTTGACTACATTATCGGTGCAAATGATGAGATCCCACAAAAGCCAGACCCAAAGATGTTAGATCTAGTTTGTGATAAATTTGATGCTAAAAAAGCTGTTTTTATAGGTGATAGTTTAAAAGATGAACTTGCTGCAAATAATGCAAAAATGCCATACATTCAGGTTAGCTGGGGTTTTGGCGAAGTAAGCAAGAGTGCTAAATTTAATGCTAAAAGCGTACAAGAGGCGCTTATGATGATAAAGGGCTTGCTTGATGATTGACATTTTTGAAAGTTCGCCAAAGCAAAAATTTTATGATATTTTATTTAATGCAAATCAAAATTTAGTATCCACTGAGCTTGATGAGATTTTTAAATTTTATGCTGCTATGAGACTTTTTTTAGAGAAAAATGGATTTAAAGAGGCGGAAATTTTAGATTTTTTAGATGAGAATGAAGCTGCGATAGATAGCGAGATAAATGACTTTTACATTCAGGTAAGCGGAGAAATTTTGAGCAAAAATGAGTAAAATTGTAGTGCTTTTTTTAATGCTTGCCGCATTTTGTTTTGCAGCTCCACCAGTTTTTAACAGCACGCATACATTTGAGCTTAAAAAAGATGAGTGGGCTCGTGTTTGGGTGACCGAAAAAGCGACACAGCAGCGAGATAGTTTTGACTTTCGCTGGACACTTTTTGATGCGACAAATATCATCGTACAAAGCTTTTTTAGACGCTACCCAAAACATCTAACGCTTGCGCTTGATAACAAAAGAGCAAGTTTTTTGCAAAAATTAGTGCCTGATTTTACAATGCCGCCTACAGATTCGGCACAGTTGCTTTTGACTTTTATTGATTTTAAGGACAAAAAGGCAAAATTTAAAGTAGATATAATTGACGGTGCTAATAGGGTTGATGTCGAGTTTGTCGACCCACCAAAAAAGGGGATAAATGCAACAAATTGATGAGATAATGTTAAAATTTATAAACGAGCTTGGTTACCAAAGCGCAACGCAAATGTTTTCGCGTATCAGCTCTGGCAAGAAACTGCGCTCAAAACTTCTTTTAAAGATAGCTAGCCCAAGCCAAAAGGCATTTACACTTTGTGCTGTTATAGAGCTTATACACCTTGCTAGTTTGCTTCATGATGATGTGATAGATGATGCCAATACAAGGCGCGGTGAGCCTAGCATAAACGCTCTTTTTGGCGCTAAAAATGCCATAATGCTGGGGGATATTTTATACTCAAAAGGCTTTTTTGAGCTTTCAAAATTCGAGCCAAAGATCGCTCAAGTCGTTTCAGATGCAGTTAGTAAGCTAAGTATCGGTGAGCTTATGGATGTTGAGCTTTCTGGTTTTTTTAACACTGATAAAGAAAAGTATATGCAAATGATATATAATAAAACGGCAGTTTTGATCGAAGTTAGCGCTATTTGTGGGGCTTTGCTTGCTGGCAAGGATGAGCAGAAATTTAGCATTTATGGTAAAAATTTAGGTCTTGCTTTTCAGATTATTGATGATGTGCTTGACATCACGCAAGACAGCAAGACTCTTGGCAAGCCAGCGCTTAATGACTTTGTTGAAGGCAAGATGACGCTGCCATATATCTATCTTTACGAAAGCCTTAATGACAGCGATAAAGATAAGCTAAAGTCGCTTTATAAAAAAGAGCTAGATAGCGCTCAGATCTCATGGTTAAGGCAAAAATTTGACTCTACAGGCTCTATCCAAAAGGTGATAAATCTAGCACGAGAGCTTGGAGCAGAGGCACTAAACTGCATAAAAGAGTATCAAGATACCGAGCTTGAAAGCATCATCACCAGCATGATCGATAGGGAGTTTTGATGAGTTATTTAAACATTAGCTTTACTCATAAAAACACTGATATTTCGGTGCGAGAAAAGCTAGCACTTGATAACAACGAGAAAAAAGAGCAAATTTTAAGACTTATTAAATCAAGTAAAAATATAGACGAAGTCATTGTTCTTAGTACCTGTAATAGAGTCGAAATTTTAGCCAGCGTAGATGAGATAAAACCTGCTAGTACACATATCATAAGATGTATGGCGGTTTTTTCTGGAGTATTTGAAGATGAGTTGTTTGAAAGGGCTGATATCTATGAAAATAGTGGAGCCATCCACCATCTTTTTGCTGTGGCAAGCTCGCTAGATAGCTTGGTTGTTGGCGAAACGCAGATAGTTGGACAGCTAAAAGATGCTTTTAAATTTGCAAAAAGCGCAAATACAAGTGGCGAAAAGCTTGAAAAAGCACTAGAATATGCTATCAAATGTGCGGCAAAAGTACGAAATGAAACACAAATTTCTAAAAATCCCATCTCAGTTTCATCGGTCGCAGTAGCTAAGGCAAAGGAAATTTTTGGCACACTAGATGGGAAAACAGCCATTGTAGTGGGGGCTGGAGAGATGGGAGAACTGGCTGCACGGCATCTTATTGGAAGTGGCGCAAATATTGTTATTGTCAATCGCTCGACCGAGCGAGTTGAGGCTTTAGTTGATGAGCTTGGCGATAAGGCTAGCTGGGATAGTATATTAAAGCTAAAAGAGTATGTAAATTCACATGAACTTATCTTTTCAAGTACCTCTGCCCCGCATCCTATCATCGTTGATATGATGCTTGAAAAAACGCCATTTAAGCGCTACTTTTTTGACATTGCAGTTCCTAGAGATATAGATATAGTTCAAAATGAAGATATAAAAGTTTATACTGTTGATGACCTTGAAGAGATCGTGCGTGCAAATCTTGCTCTTAGAGAAGAACAAGCGCAAATAGCTTACGGTATCGTGGCAAAAGATACAAGTGAGTTTTTAAAATTTATAAAAGATAGCGTAAGTGCCCCACTTATAAAAGAGCTTAGACTAAGTGCAAATGCCTGCATTAAAAAAGAGCTTGAGAAAGCGATGCAAAAGGGCTATTTAAGGCATTGCGATAGGGATGAGGTGCTAAAATTTGCAATACAGCTTACAAATGCGTTTTTACACACGCCTACCATAAATTTAAAATCACTTTCATCAAAAGATGATGCAAATGAGATTGCAAGAGCTATGAGATATATTTTTAATTTTCAAACAAACAAAAAGGACGAACTAGATGAAGTTTTCTAAATTCTACGCACCAACCACAAAAGAAGCTCCAAAAGATGCAACTTTACCGAGCCATGTTTTTTTAGTTCGTGGTGGATTTATCGAACAAAATGGTGCTGGACTTTATAACTATTTGCCACTAGCGCAAAGGGTTTTAAATAAAATAGAAGCAGTTATCCGTGAAGAGATGGGGGCAGCTGGTGCGCTTGAGATGAAATTTAGTGCTGTTACAAATGCTGATTTGTGGAAACAAAGTGGCAGATATTCGGTTTATGGAAAAGAGCTTTTGCGCTTTCGTGACCGCAAGGATAATGACTTTGTCATAAGTCCTACAAACGAAGAGTCTGCTGTGGCTACAATGCGCGGAAAGCTTACTAGCTATAAGGATATGCCTAAAAATATATATCAGATAAATACAAAATTTCGCGATGAGGCAAGGCCTAGATTTGGTATTTTGCGTGGGCGTGAGTTTATTATGAAGGATGCATATAGCTTTCATGCAAATGATGAGGACCTAAAGCGCGAGTTTGACCTTATGGAAGCAACTTATACAAAAATTTTTAAGAGACTTGGTTTAAATTTCCGTGCGGTTGCGGCTGATAGTGGAGCGATAGGTGGGAGCGGAAGCAAGGAGTTTATGGTGCTTGCGCAAAATGGAGAGGATGATATATTTTGCTGTGAGGATTGCTCATACGCTGCAAATGTTGAAGCTGCAAAGCGTGCCTTAAAAACAACAAGTGCTCAAGCACCAGAAGCTAGTGCGGATAAATTTTACACACCAAATACAAAGACTATAAAAGATATAGCTGAGTTTTTTAAGGTCGATGAGTTTTATACGATAAAAGCAGTCATTAAAAAAGCGATATATGAAGATACTCAAAAAATCGTTGTCTTTTTTGTGCGTGGAAATGACGAGCTTCAAGAGATAAAAGCGCAAAACGCATGCGGTGCGTTAGAACTCGTGGATGCTAGTGATGAAGAGATAAGTATGGCTGGTGTTGTGGCTGGATTTTGCGGTCCTGTTGGATTAAAAGGAGTTGAGTTTTTTATAGATGCCGAGCTAAAAGGGCAATCGCAGATGATTTGTGGAGCAAATGAAAAAGACTACCATTTTGTTGGAGTTAGTGTAAGTAGCTTTAATGATGATCGTTTTAAAGATATAGCAAGCGTTAGTGTTGGCGATAGATGTCCTGAGTGTGGCGGTAGATTAGAGCTTAGTAAGGGTATTGAGGTTGGGCATATATTTCAACTAGGAGATAAATACTCAAAGGCTATGAATGCCACTTTTCTTGATGAAAATGGCAAGGCAAAGCCTTATATTATGGGTTGTTATGGTATAGGAGTAAGCCGTTTGATGGCTGTCATGATAGAGCAAAGCCATGATGAGAGAGGTTGTGTTTGGAGTAAAGAGTGTGCGCCATTTGAAGCTGTTATAATACTTTCAAATTTCAAAGATGAGCAAGCTAGCGAGTTTTCTAACAAGCTATACGAAGATGCAAAAAGTATAGGTATAGATGTACTTTATGATGATAGAAATGAGCGTTTTGGTGTAAAAATGAATGACTTTGAGATTATCGGTTGCCCTTATGCTATCGTTGTTGGTAAGGGTCTTGAAAATGGCAAAGTTGAGCTTATCTGCAGGGATAAACTTGTAAAAACTGAGATAGAAGTCAGCAGGGCTCTAGAAGCCTTAAAAGCGAAATTATGCTAAGAGCTTTGCCGCTACCTTATTTGCTTATTGAGTTTGTATTTGCTTACTTTTTTGTGAGCGCTTATGGTTTTGGTGCGTTTTTGCTTGAAATTTTTATAAGTGGAATAGTTGGGATAGTTTGTATATTTCAAGTTGGATTTTTAAATTTTCGATCAAATTTTAGCAGGCTTAAGCCAAGTGATATTTTTAGCTCATTTGGGCTAGGTATAGCTGGCTTTTTACTGATTTTGCCGGGGATATTGTGTGATATTGTAGGTGCTATTTTGGCTGTTATATCGCTTTTTGCACGACTTAAAGGGACAAAAGACAATAGTTTTTATTATGAAAATTTTAACTCAAACCACTCTGAAGCCAGCAAAAACGAAGGAGAGATTATAGATGTTGAAGTGGTTAGTGAGTCTAGCTCTTTGCGCTAGTTTTGTAAATTCTAGCATGCTTGAAAATTTCTTACAAAAAAGCTACTCTAAAAATGAAAAATTTGATGTAATAAGTGTAAAGCCAGTTAAAATTTTAGAGCTAGAAAATGGCTTTAAGGCTCACTTTTTTGAGCTTGAGCTAGAATTTAAACCACTAAAGAAAATGATAAGAAAAAATGAAGTTTTATTTGTAAAAGATGAAATTTTTACAAATGACATTATAGATGTAAATGCAAAAACAAGCATGAGAGATGAGCTTTTGGGAGAGAAAGTTAGTATAATTTATAAAAGGGTAAAAGATGAAAACACTCAAAATTGCAACTAGAAAGAGCCTGCTTGCGATGTGGCAGAGCGAGCATATAAAGGCTCGTCTTGAAAAACATGATGCAAATTTATCGGTTGAACTCGTTGGTATGCTTTCAAAAGGCGATGTGATACTTGATAGTCCGCTTTCAAAGATCGGCGGAAAGGGGCTTTTTACAAAAGAGCTTGAAGAAAGCATGCTTCGTGGCGAAAGTCACATAGCGGTACATAGCTTAAAAGATGTACCAGTGGAGTTTCCAGATGGTTTAAAACTAGCAGCAATTTGCTCTCGTGAAGATGTGCGAGATGCGATGATAAGTGAGAAATTTGCAAGTTTTGATGAGTTACCAAAAGGCGCAAAGGTAGGTACTACAAGCCTTCGTCGCCGCATGCAGCTACTTATCATGCGACCTGATTTAAACATAATCTCGCTTCGTGGAAATGTTCAAACTCGTTTGCGCAAACTAAAAGAGGGGGAGTTTGATGCTATCATCCTAGCGATGGCAGCCATAAATCGCTTAAATGTCCAAAATGAGGTAAAGTTTATCTATGCTTTTAAACAAGAGCAGATGATACCAGCTATGGGGCAGGGTGCGTTAGGGATAGAGAGTGTTGAAAGGGCTGAAATTTTAGATCAAATCGAGTTTTTAAACGATGAAGTTTCTGTTGTAGAAACAACTATAGAACGGGACTTTGTCGCTACTTTAAATGGTGGTTGCCAAGCTCCTATTGGAGTTAGTGCAAGACTTGATGGAGATGAAATTTTTGTAAGTGCTATTGTTGGTATGCCGGATGGTAGTGAGTTTTTGCGCGATAGCACAAGTGTAAAAAAAGATGAGTATAAAGACGCTGGTAAAATTTTTGCACAAAAATTTATTCAAAAAGGTGCAAAAGAGCTTTTGGTAAGAGCTGAAAAAATGGCGGCTGAGCTATGAGAGTAGTTTTATTTTTATTGCTAGCTTTAAATTTTATTTTTGCTGATAGTTTTGAGCTTGTAAAAGCGCTTTTTACTGATAAAAATTTTAGCCAAAATAAGCTAAAAGGCGAACTTGCAAAGCACAAGGCAAGTGAGTTTTATATAGCAGAGAATTTTGAACTAAGTTTTGATATGCTTGGCAAAAATGATGAGCATGACATCATCGCTATGCACGCAGTTAGTAGCGCAAGAGATGATGCTTTTATCGATCTTTATGTTTATGCCAAGAGCGATGGAATTTATGCCATGAGAAGCCTTGCTATGACTGGTATGATGCTTGATATGGTTAAAAACTACGATAAAGTTCCAGAGGATTTAAAGGCTGGCATTGATATTGAAAACTATAAGCTTGTTATAAGCTCTGATAAAAATTTACTAGAGTTTGCAAATGCAAATGTTGATAAGTTTGAAAAAATTTATGAGCTTGAAAAATCTGGCAAAGATTATGAAAGTGAGCTTAAGGATTTACATTTTAATGCAGTTGAAAAGGATGAGGTTTTTTCATTGATAGTTGGAGGTATGGTGGATAATGTCGTTGGATTTATGCGCGTTCAAAGCGATAGCGAGTTGCCAAAAATGCACCCATCAAAATATATTATGATAAAACAAATTTTACCAAAATCAAAATGGTATCTTTTTAAAACTACCTAAAAAGCATTAAAATTTGATATAATCACGAAAATTTAAGGAGAAATTATGGCAGAAGAAGTTGTAGAAGATGGCAAGAAAAAGGGTGGCAAGAGTCTGCTTATCATTATTATCATTGCAGTTTTGGTACTTTTACTTGTGGTTGGCGGTCTGATAGCATTTTTACTTATGGGTGATGATGAAGTTCCTCCAACAGATCCAGCAGTTCAGCAAGCACAGCCGATGGCTACACAAAAAGCACCGGCCGCACAGCCTGGCAAGAGAAGCGCTGACTTTATGAATATGGGACCAGTCTATCCCCTTGATCAATTCATAGTAAATTTACTAAGTGAAAATGGTTCAAGGTTTTTAAAAACCAAGATAGATTTGGAGCAAAGTATCGAGTCGATGACGCCAGAGCTTGATAAAAAAAAGGCGCTTTTGCGTGATATTATCATCCGTACTCTTTCATCAAAAACATATGAAGAGATAAGCACTACAAAAGGCAAGGATAGGCTAAAAGACGAGATAGTGTCTCGGATAAATGAAGTTCTTAGTGACGGATATATCAAAAACCTTTTCTTTACTGATTTTGTTATACAATGATAGGCATTGACATCGTTAGTATAGATAGAATTTTTAGGCTTAAAGAGCGTTTTGGAGTAGATTTTTTAAGGCGCTTTTTAAGTCAAAAAGAGATAGATATTATAAAAAGCGATGCTAGTTTGGCTGGCTTTTGGGCAGCAAAAGAGGCAGCAAGCAAAGCTCTTGGTGTTGGCATATCTGCTGAATGTAGTTTTTTTGATATAGAAATTTCTAAAAATGAGCGTGGCGCACCGATATTAAAATTCTCAGATAAAATAATGCAAAATTTTAACATCTCATCAACAAGTTTAAGCATTACGCACGATGGTGGGTTTGCCATAGCGGCTGTAATGCTAAAGCAAAAAGAGTAAATTTTACTACCTACTTTTTACCTACATAAGATAGTTTGTTTCGCAAATTTTTTATATTTATTAGTGCAACTGAGTAAAATTCCTTATAAAACTGGATAAATTTGTTATCTTTTTTGGTATAAATCGCCGCAAAAACCTCTTCAAGCTCAAGCTTTTCTTTTTGTGTGATACTATCCATATTTATCCTTTTATTAACTTTTTAAATTTACTTATAACAAATAATATCTCATCTTCATCTAGCTCACAAAGCAAACGACAAACAGCAACAGCTGCTTGCGGTTTTGAAGTTCCTAGTCGCCAGTCTTGATATGTGCGCATCGATATGCCAAGGTATTTAGCCATATCGCTTTGAGAAATTTTCTTGCCCAAATTTTTAGACTCTATAGCATTATGAAGTAGATTAAAGATATCATTTGTTTCAATCATGGGCGAAATAATACAATATAATTCATTAAATATACATTAAAAATAATAAAAAAAGTAAAAAATTGTTTATAATATTAATATTTAAGTATATTTTATCAATTAAAATATTATTATTATACGGTATAATGTATAAAATATCTATAAAATAACTTAAAATTTAAACTATTGTAGGATGAGTTAAAATTTATCTATAATTATTATTGAGTCTATTTGACTAAAGTTTTATAAAAAATTTTATTTAGACTTGACATTTATATACTCATTATAGTATAATCCACTTAGCAATTTAAAATATAGAGTGCTAAAAATTAAGAAAGGTGATAGGAAAATGAGTAAACTTAGCAAGCGTGACTTGATACTAAATTCCATCATAAAAGCCTATCTTGATGAAAATGCACCGATAGGCTCAAGTGAGCTTGGTTCTCGTATGGATGTTTCTATGCCAGCCTCAACTATAAGAGTTTATTTTAAAAAGTTATCAGATGAAGGGGCGATAACACAGCTTCATATAAGTGGTGGCAGGATCCCTACTGTAAATGCTATGAGGCACTACTGGGCTAATGTTTTTGGCGATATTGATTTTAATCAAGAGTTGCTTGATATAAATGATGAGATGATACTTAAAATTTTAAGCGACAAATATGAAGTTTATACTATGATATATGCTCAATTTGAACAAAATTTAATTGAAATTTTAAATGTTAAAAACCGCTTTTTGGTTTTAAATTTTACAAAAGATGAGATAGTTTTAAAGTATGACACAAGGGTTGAAAAATTTTTACAAAATATCGGTGAAGTTAGCTTAGACAAGCTTGAACTTATCTGTTCTCAAGTTGGTTTAAGCGAACTGCGAAGCAAGATCAGGGAGCTTAAAAGGGCTAAAATTTTATTTCAAGAAAATGAGATTTTTGCTTATAAAATGTTTGAAGATGAGCGCTTTAAGATGATACTTGAGCCAAGTTTTGCTACACACATGAGTGATGGGCTAAACTTTGATCCGATATTTGAAAGTCAATATTTGGGATTAAAGCTAAGGGTAAAATTTAGCGGAGAGACATCTACGATGATATGCGCTGGAAGTGTCTATAATGACTACATAAAACTACTAAAACAGATAAGGGAGGCAGCGTGAGCGAGGAGATAAAAGAGCAGGCTAGCACGGAAGAGGTGCAAATGCAAGGCGAAAATATAAGCTTTGATGGACTTGATGCGGACAATGTCAAAATCATCGAGCTAGAAAAGCAAGTGGCGGAGCTAACGGATAAATTTTACCGCGCAAATGCAGACTTTGAGAACATGCGAAAGCGTGTCGAGAAGGAAAAGGCAGATGTGGCAAGCTATGCGAATGAGAAATTTGCACGCGATCTTTTGCCAGTTATTGATGCGCTTGAGATGGGCGCTGGATTTGAGGCTGAAGATGAGTTTGCCAAAAAGATAAAAGAGGGTATAGAACTTTCTATAAATGAGTTTAAAAAGGCGCTTGAAAAGCACGGCGTTAGTCAAATTTCAACTGATGGCGAGTTTGATCCAAATATTCATAATGCCATTATGCGAGTTGATAGTGAGGCGCACGAAAGCGGTGCGATCGTTCAAGTTATGCAAAAAGGGTATTTGATAAATGGTAGGGTTTTGCGTCCAGCAATGGTTAGTATAGCAAACTAAAATTTGTGTAAAACAGCGTGAAAACGCCCAAAAATGAGAATAAAATTTAATAAAAAGGATAAAAAATGGCAAAAGTTATAGGAATCGATCTAGGAACGACTAACTCTTGTGTTAGCGTTTATGAGCGTGGCGAGAGTAAGGTTATCCCTAACAAAGAGGGCAAAAACACAACTCCTTCTGTTGTGGCATTCACCGACAAAGGCGATGTTTTGGTGGGCGATGTGGCTAAGCGTCAAGCGGTTACAAATCCTGAAAAGACGATTTATTCTATTAAGCGTATTATGGGTCTTATGAGTAACGAAGATGCTGCAAAAGAGGCAAAAGAGCGACTTCCGTATCATGTTGTGGATCGCAACGGAGCTTGCGCGATTGAGATTTCAGGCAAAGTCTATACTCCGCAAGAAATTTCAGCAAAAGTTTTAATCAAGCTTAAAGAAGACGCAGAAGCTTATCTTGGCGAGAGCGTTACAGATGCTGTTATCACAGTGCCAGCATACTTTAACGACAGCCAAAGAAAGGCGACAAAAGAGGCTGGAACGATAGCTGGGCTAAATGTGCTTCGTATCATCAACGAGCCGACAGCTGCGGCGTTGGCGTATGGTTTGGATAAAAAAGAGGCTGAGAAAATTTTAGTTTATGACCTAGGTGGTGGTACATTTGATGTAACAGTGCTTGAGACTGGCGATAATGTAGTTGAAGTTTTGGCAACTGGTGGTAACGCGTTTTTAGGTGGCGATGACTTTGATAACCTTGTTATTGACTGGCTCGCAAGTGAGTTTAAAAGCGAAACAGGTATCGATCTAAAAGCAGATGTTATGGCATCTCAGCGCTTAAAAGAGGCTGCTGAAAATGCAAAAAAAGAGCTTAGCTCAGCACAAGAAAGCAACATCAACCTACCATTTATCACAGCCGACGCAACAGGTCCAAAACACCTTGTTAAAACGCTAACTCGTGCAAAATTTGAAGGTATGATCGAGGGCTTGGTTGCCCAAACTATCGCTAAAATCAACGAAGTAGTAAAAGATGCAGGTCTTAGCAAGAGCGAAGTAAAAGAGATCGTTATGGTCGGCGGTTCAACTCGTGTGCCGCTTGTTGGCGAAGAGGTTAAAAAGGCATTTGGCAAAGAGCTAAACAAAAGCGTAAATCCAGACGAAGTTGTTGCTATCGGTGCGGCTATCCAGGGCGCTGTTATAAAAGGCGATGTAAAAGATGTATTGCTTCTTGATGTTACTCCGCTAAGCCTTGGTATCGAGACTTTGGGCGGTGTGATGACAAAGATCATCGAAAAGGGCACAACTATCCCAGTTAAGAAAAACCAAACTTTCTCAACTGCCGAAGACAACCAAAACGCCGTTACTATCCATGTTATTCAAGGTGAGCGTGAGTTTGCAAGAGATAATAAATCTTTGGGTCAGTTTAACCTTGAAGGTATCCCAGCTGCACCTCGTGGTGTGCCACAAATCGAAGTTGAGTTTGACATCGACGCGAACGGAATTTTAACCGTTTCAGCAAAAGACAAGGCCACTGGCAAAGCCCAAAACATCACAATCTCAGGCTCAAGCGGTCTAAGTGATGATGAGATCAACAAAATGGTAAAAGAGGCTGAGCTTCACAAAGAAGAAGATGCTAAACGCAAAGAGGCGGTAGAGGCTAGAAATCAAGCTGACGCACTCGTTCATCAGACACAAAAGAGCCTTGATGAGCTAGGCGAGAAAGTCCCAGCTGATGATAGGGTAAATATCGAAGCGGCTCTAAACGCACTTCGTGAAACTTTAAAAGATGAGAGTGCAACAAAAGAGCAGATCGATGCGAAGGTAAAAGCTCTAAGCGAAGCTAGTCACAAATTAGCCGAAGCGATGTATAAAAAGGACGAAAACACCGTTGGTGGCGAACAATCTAAGAAAAAAGATGATGATGTAATCGACGCCGAAGTCGAGTAAGGTATAATTTTAGCGGATGAAAGTCCGCTAAAATTATCTTTTTAAATGTAAAATTTTAAGGCTTTACTACAAGAAAGGTCTAAAAATAGAAATTTTTCTTACATAAATTTTATCTTAAAATATAAAACTAAAAAAATTTATTAACTTTTAATCTTGATCAACATATAATACTTTGTAAGTTTCATTTTATAAAACAAGGAGTTTATATGTCGAGGAGGATGGTTGCTTCCACAGTGGCCTTGATGTTTTTAACTTGTGGGCTAAATGGCTATACTGAAATGGGGGGGGTAGCACGACAAGTTGGGAAAGTGCTGAATATAGCAAATATTGGGGCTTAAAAGGCATAAACGCCTCTACTGCTTATGCGCTTGGTTTTACTGGCAAAGGGGTTAAAATTGGTGTTGTTGATTCTGGTGCATTACTATCGCATCCAGAATTTATCGGAAGGGTTTTTGGCGTAAATGCAATTGGAGTATATAGCAAAGATGGTTTTAAACACCCTGATGCAAGCATTGATGGAAACCGAGTAAATGCCCCTATAAATAAATCACAGCCAGTTGCAGATGGCGGCGGCAGAAACTATGATCAATCAGACAAAGGTGAATTTAAAAAAGGCGAAGCCTTTAACATCGATGGCGATTGGATATATGCTACAAACGATAACCACGGCACTCATGTAACAGGCACTATTGGTGCAGCAAGAGATGGAAAGGAGATGCATGGCGTAGCATTTGAGTCTGAGGTTTATGTGGGAAATCACGGCACAAATGACAATATAACCTATGGTGCAAATTTGGATTACAATCTATTTTATGAAATTTACAACGAACTTGCTAAGCAAGGTGTGAAATTTGTAAATAATAGCTGGGGGTCAAATCCTAGATTAAACTCATCATACAATGGCGCGCCGGGATATAAATATAAAAAATCAACCGATACCATTACAGAACCATCAGATAAAGATGCGCATATTTACATTAAAGATCTTGAAGTTGCAAAAAAGGCGTATTATCAGTTTATTGAAAATGGCAATAAAAATTTCTTAGACGCAGCTTATGATGTTGCAAAGGCAAATAATATGGTGCAAGTTTTCACCACCGGCAACCAGCGCAAGATGACACATCCATTTACTCGTGCGATACTGCCGTACTTTCGTCCAGATATTGAAAATTTATGGGTTGCAGTTACTGGCATAAAAGATGATGATAAGCAAGACTACAACTATGTTGGTGCATCAAAATGGTGGGGTATAGCCGCACCAGGAAATAAAATTTTATCAACTGTTGTGGATGTTGAAAATGAAGATACTTATGGTACGCCAACATACCAAAGCAAAAATGGCACATCAATGGCAGCGCCGCATGTAACAGGAGCGCTTGGAGTGATGGCTCAGCGATATGACTATATGACACCACAACAAATCAGAGAGGTAATGCTAACAACAGCTAGACAAACCAAAAGTGATGGCGTAACTCCACTGGATAATTTTACAGCACAACATGGTACGCCAGATGAGATATGGGGCTGGGGCGCGCTTGATCTTGGTAAGGCGATGTTTGGTCCTGGTCAGTTTTTGGGTGAGTTTAACTTAAATCTATCAAGTGATGATACTTGGAGTAACGACATAAGCGATAAGGCTATAAAATTTAGAAAAACAGAAGATGAAACAGAAGCAGCAGAATGGGTGACAAGAAAGGCTGTTTTGGATGCAAAAAGCGCACTAACTGAACATGAAAGACTTGAAAAAGAATTTGAAACCGCAAGAGCGACTGCAAGAGAAGCTAGAACTACACAAGGATATGAGGGTGCATTAACCAAAAATGGCAGCGCCGAGCTAATACTAACAGGAGACAATACTTTTACTGGAAAAACTACAATTAATGAAGGTAAAATTTCAGCTCTAAATCAATCTCTTTCAAGCTCTAAACTAGTTATCGTAAAAGATGGTGCAGAGCTTGAAATTTTAAGCAAGGCAGACATCGTAAAACCTACAGCAACAGGGCTTGAAGTCATTACAAAAAATAGTGACAATTCCGCCGTTACTGCCACACTAAACTCTGGCGCAACCCTTGCTATTGGCGAAAATGTTCGTGGGTTAAATATAACTTATGCACAAAATTCTGTAATGAAAGCTGCTCTTGACATAAGCAAAGCAGAGGCGTTGCAAGATGGTAGCCAAAATGAGCTAATCTTTACTGGCAATGGCACATTTGTTGGACAGGATAATACAAAAGTCTTTGAATATGCACTTTTTAAGACTGAGCGTGAAGTTTTAACCAACTCACAAGTGGTTTTAAAGGTTAAAAAATTAGCCACTATGAGCGAATTTGCTAAAAGCGAAAACGAAAAACGCCTAGTAAATCTAGCTAATACAAATCGACAAAGTGAGCTTTACAAAGCGATGATGCTTAGCACAAAGGATAACCTTAATGCCATAAATAGAGCACTTGCAAAAGATGACGAGTTAGCTGCTCGACAAAATGAGCTGGTTCATACGATACTGCTTAAAAATGCGCTTGCTACTAGTTCAAAATTTAAACGCACTCAGCTTGACGATGGACTTGAACTATGGAGTACTACACTAGCAAATAAAATTTCAAGTAGGAAAAATGGTTACTTGCAAAGCGCAAATCTAAACACAACTGATGAGATTATCGGTGTAAATGTTTTAAATGATGGATATAGATTTGGCATTTTCTTGGGTGGCGGTAAGGAAAAAGTTAAGCTCATTGATAACAAAGCAAACACTAGATATTTTGGTGTAATGGGTGATGTTTATCTTTTAAATGCTACACTTAAAATGGGCATACTAGGCTCAAACAGTGATGTAAAGAGCAAAGAAGCTTACTTGGAGCACAGCAAGATCGCTTATAACAGTGTAGCATACAATAAAAAAGTGATGACAAGCTTTGTCGAACTTGCCTTAAGCAAGCTTAATCTTGGTGGAGTTAGCGTGGAGCCGTATCTTGGTGCAGCAAACATCAGCATGAAAATTCCTGAGATAAACACATCGCTTTATACCATCAAGGCAAACAACCAAAACACACAAGTCGCAACGGCTGGTGTGCGTCCTAGTGTGGCTTTTGGCAGTATAACAGTGGTCGCCGATGTTGCTTATAATCAAATTTTAAACAACAAAAATAGCATAGACATGTATATTAAGGATATTGGCGAAACTACAATGAAAGACAATAAAGCGAAAAATTTAACTACGATTGAGTTTGGTGTTGAGGCAAAACCGATAAAAAATTTAATGCTTGGTATAGGCTATAGCGGAGCATTTAATGACAATAGCAAGTCGCATGGAGCGTATGCAAAAGTAAAATTTGGATTTTAACTTCTAGTGACAAGGGCAAAAATTTGCCCTTGTTTTTTTGTGTTAAAATTTAAAAAATAACAATCATATCCCTGAAATTTTCTCTAAAAACTTTTCGGGCGATATAAAGCCGATTATGCGTTTTGAGCTAAGTTGTTCGCCATTTTTAAAAAAGAGCAAAGCTGGTGGATCAATGAGTGAAAATTCTTTCAACATTGCGTCATTTTCGCTACTTTGTTTAGTTACATCTATACGGATAAGCTCAAATTCTTTAAGGCGTTTTACAACTGCTTGATCAGTAAAAGTTATGCTCTCAAGCTCCTTACAGCTAGCGCACCAGTCGGCGTAAAAGTCAATCATAAGCGGTTTTTGGGCGGTTTGTATGGCTTGTTTTAGCTCGTTTAGATTTGTTATAGAGCGAAAATTTAGCTCATTTTGTATCTCTTTGGAGTTTGTATTTTGATTAAAATTTGCCAATGGTTTTAAAGGATCTTTTGCACCACTAAAAGCCCCAACTAAAAGCATAGCTGAGTATATAAATAAAAGTAAAAATATCGCTTTTTTTGCCCTTTGTTTTGCGCTACTTGCTGGTTCAAATGCTCCAAAAAATACCGCCATAAATACACCGATCACTCCATATCCGGCAAGCTCAAAGCCACTTCCTAGCGTCCTAGAAAGAAGCCATACTGCCATAGCTAACATCAAAAAGCCAAATGCAGCCTTTATAGCATCCATCCACTTACCAGGCTTTGGTAAAATTTTACCGCTGCTAGTTCCTATAACAAGTAGCGGTATGCCCATTCCAAGACCCATTACAAAAAGCATTACGCCACCATAAAGTGCATTTCCGCTTTGTGCTATGTAAAGTAGGGCTCCAGCCAAAGGGGCAGCCACACAAGGCGAAACCACAAGAGCCGCTGCAAAACCCATGATAAAAACGCCAAATAGACCGCTTTTGCCTTGCGAGCGCTTATTGATAAAATTTTCAAATTTTGCTGGTAGTCTTAAATCATAAAAACCAAACATGCTAAATGCAAGCCCGATAAATACAAGAGCGAAAGAGCCCAGCACCCAGCCATTTTGCAACATACCACCAAGACCCAAGCCCAAAAAGCTAGCCGCTACACCAGCCAGCGCATAAGCCAAACTCATCGCAACAACATATACTAGCGAAAGCACAAAACCGCGCCAAGCTCCAAGCTGTGAACCACCTTTTGATATGATGATAGATGAAAGTATTGGTATCATAGGAAAGATACAAGGCGTAAGCGCTAAAAGTAGGCCATAGCCAAAAAATGTAGCGAGCGAGAGTATGAAATTTGTATTTTTCAACTCATTTGCTATGCGCTCATCATCAGCAAGTTCTGGTACTTCATTACTTGTATTTTCAACTTGTTCACTAGCTTTTAGTTCGCCATTTTTATAGCTTATGGTATATATTTTAGTTTGCGGTCGGTAGCAGATACCATTTTTAGCACAGCCTTGATAGTTTAGTGTTATTGTAGATATATCGTTTTGAAGCAAATTTTTAGGTACAAGCAGGCTAAATTCTTTAAAGATGATGTTGTACTCGCCACTTTGTTCATGGGGTGGCATATCTAGGCTGTTGTTTATATTTTTCCCATCAAGCAAGATATTAAAAGTATCTTTATAGATATAGATATTTTCTCCAAATTTAAAGCTAAATTCAACTCCGTCTGTGTTTGTTTTATGTTTTATATCAAAGGCTTCGCTTATGTTTAAAACTTGTGAAAAAGCTATGCAGGTGGTTAAAAGTAGGGCTGTCATCAGTCGTAGCATCTTATCTCCTTAAAAGGGATAATTTTACTTGAAAATTATAAATTTTTTGTAAAAATAAGTAAGAGCAGAGTCTTAAAGTATAAAATTTAAAAACCCCAAGCAGGGCGAACCTAGCTTGGGGTGAGTAAAACTTATATCAAGTTTTTAGAAAGAGTATACAGTTTGGAAGCGGAAGTAGTCTCGTTTATCTTTGCCGCTATTGTCTTTTTCTGTAATTTGTGAATACCAGCTTGTAAAGTTAAGCTTTTTGCTGTATTTATAGCCTAGTCTAGCTACCCACTCATCATATTTTACTTTAGATATGCCATTAGCGTTTTTAATCTTTTTATTTCCATCAGCATAGTCGCCACCTACAAAGAATTTGTCAAATGTATATCCAGCTTTTACAAACCAAAAGCTGCCTTTGCCATCAGCTAGAGTGTAGTCAATCTTATCACTTACTAGTCTTTCGCCTGGTTCGATAAGTTTGCCAGCATCTTCAAAAGCATAAGATGTAGTGCCGTAGTCTTTTGCTTTAAAACCTACATAGCCAGCGTCAAGCGCAGCGCCAAATAGATCTGTGCCAAGTTGAGCAGCATAGAAGTTACCATCTGTTGTGCCTAGTATTTTTTCTGCTTTACTGTCAGCATCTGAGTGAACATACTGAGCTTTAGCTCTGATAGCTACATCGTCAGTAACATTAAATTTACCAGTTAGCTCAACTGCAAGTAGATCAGCTACCTTATCTAAGCTAGCATACCATAATTGAAAGCCTACTGGATCATAAGAGCCGATAGCTGCTACACCATAAAGGTTGCCTGGCTTATATGATTTAGCGTTTGCAGTTTTTAGTAATTGGCCATCTGCCTCATAAGTATCATAATCAAGTGCATCAAATGCTACTGCTGCAAGTGTTAGACCTTCGATATCTTGGTTAACAACTCTAATACCTGTGCCAACTTCATCATCTGTAAAGAATGTACCGACCTCTTGCTTACCAGCTGTAACTGTTGTATTACCAGCTTTGTAGCCTAGATATAGTTGGTATACGCCAAAATGTTTATCAGCATCTGTTTTATCAAGACCATTATTACCAGATGTATCTCTTGACTGATATCTTAGACCTAAAACGCCAAAGAAGTTGTCGTCAATGGCTGCTTTGAAATTTGTCTTGATTCTGAAAGTATGGTGTGAATTATGATCATTTTTTTGTGTTTTATCCTTAATGCTATCATATCTGTATCTAGCCATACCTGATACATCTACATTTTTTATAGCTTCTTCAAGTGGAGTAGCTGAAGCTACGCTTGAGAAAGCACCTAGAGCAACTATAGTTGCAAGTGATATTTTTGCAAGTTTCATAATGTTCTCCTTTTAAGAAATGTAGTAGAATGGTAACTTTTTATATTTTAAAGTATGCTTAAATTTTGTGGAATTTTTAAAATTTGTTACCGAATATTAACCAAAAAGTGCGAAAAAATAGTAAAAAGAGAAATTTGGCGAGATAACTCGCCAAGTATTTAAGCTTTTTTGCCGAAGAAATTTCCAGCCATTTTAAAAAGATCATCAACGATAGAGCCATCGTTGTTTTGATCGATGAAATTTGTAAGCATAGTGGTAAGGTCGCCTTGGCTAGCGTTTTGGCTTAAATTTGATGAACTTACTTGTTTGTTAAAAAGTCCTGCAACAATTGGAGCTATAAGTGGCAAAAGCTGCTTTATAGAGCCAGCGTCTATACCAAGCTGTGAGCCAACATCGCCAGCAAGTGCTCGGCTGTTTTCTTTTGAGCCTGTTAAAAAGCCTAGAAGCTCGTTGCCATGCTGTGCGTCTGGACTTTTCATGTCGGCTGTTTTTATAAGATCAAGTAGCTGGCTTGAGTCCTCGTCTGACTTAAAATTTGCATTTGCGCGCTGCATAAATACTGGCGCGACTTTAGCTATAACAGAGCTTACATCTGCTGGGTTTAGCCCTGTTTTGTTTGCCATCTGCTCTATGGTGTTTTGGCTTAGACCAGAGTTTAGTAAAAGATTTAGAATGTTCATTGTGTTCCTTTAAAGCTTTGGAATTCTGATCTTTTGACCAGGATAGATAAGGTTTGCGTCTTTTATGACTTCTCGGTTGGCTTCAAAAATTTTTGGATATTTGTTTGCGTCGCCGTAAAATTGCTTAGCTATCTTTGATAAGTTGTCGCCTTTTTGGATAGTATAAAAGCTGTCTTCGCTGTCTTTGACGCCGTCAAATTCGACATTTTTAATGCCAGCGACATTGCCAGCGATGAGTGCTGCTTTTTCTTTGACATCTTGTGGTGCGTCACCAGTTATCTTTACGGTGTCTCCTTCGACTTTGACTTCAAAATTTTTAACAGCGTCACCAAGGCTTGTTGATAGCTCATCTTTAACACTCTTGTTGTCGTCGCCTATGCCTAGAAGCTTTTTGCCCGCCTCTGCTACAAATGAAAGAAAACCCATGTTTTACTCCTTTTAAAAAATTACATCATTATATCGGTAAAACGGTAAATAAATGAATATGTTGTAAGAAAAATTTAACAAAGAGTATTTTTGGGGCTTTGGCTGTGTAGATAAATGATGTTTTTTGCTGGATTATTTGTAAAATCTATTTTTGGTTTGTTTGAAAATTTAAAAATAAAAAGGGGCGTGCTAGCCCCAAAAAATGATAAGTTTATTACGCCAGAAGTCTGTCCATCTGTGCTGCAAGAGCTTGTGTGTTGTGTGCTTGAGCCAAAAGCGCAGCGTTTAGCTGTAAGTTGCTGCTATTTATATCGTTTAAATTTTTAGCTATGTCGTTATTTTGTAAATTGCTTTCGCTCTGTCTTAGTGAAACACCTTGTCTTAGGGTGTTTGAGATGTCAGAAAGCATGCCATTTTGCGCTGCGCCTATATCGCCACGAAGTGAGTTGATATTTTTTGTAAATTCGTCAATAGTTGAAGGATTTGATATATCAAGGCTTGAAATTCCTGCGCCGATAGTTTCTGAATTTAGATTTATCTCTTGTGTTGCTGATCCAGTAAAGAAGTTCATCTCTGCACCAAACACATTTTTGCCATTAAATGTAGCATCTTGTAAGCTTTGGTTCATAGAGTCTTTAAGCGCGTTAGCTTCACTATTTAACATAGAGCGTTGGGTATCATTTAGTGCGGCACTGTTGCTTCTAACTGAAAGCTCATTTAAACGGTCTGCACTCTGGCTTAAATTTGCAAGAGTACTATCTGCTATACCGAGCATGCCGATAGCGTCGTTAGCATTTGTTATGCCTTGTTCTAGGATATTACTCTGACTTAATAGCGCGTCAGCGATGGCTAAATTTGAGCTGTCAGCTCCGCTTAAAGCACGAGCAGCAGATATGTTTTGGAGTGCCTTTTCTCCAGCTGTTTTTGCCTTATCTCCATTGGCGTTTATCTGCTGGGAATTTGTTGTAAAGCTATTGATTTTCATTTTAGCTCCTTCTAAAAATTTTCTAATTATAACCTAGACAATATAAATTTAAGCTTTATTTACTCATCTAATCTAGCGCTTACAGAGCGGGCATGTGCGCCAAGACCTTCTGCATTTGCAAGTGCGATACATGCTGATGAAAGTGCGCGAAAACCACTCTTGTTAAGACCGATAATAGAACTTCTTTTCATAAAATTTTCAACCCCCAAAGGCGAGTAAAAGCGCGCGCTTCCGCCAGTTGGTAGAGTGTGATTTGGTCCAGCTAGGTAATCACCCATTGCTTCTGGTGTATAGTGTCCTAAAAATATCGCTCCTGCATGCTTTATGTCATCAAGATAACGCTCGCAATCATCTGTAGCTATCTCTAAGTGCTCAACCGCAAGCTCGTTCATTAAATTTATACATTCAGGCATGTCGGCGCATACGATGATGGCGCTTTTATTTTGGATACTAGTTCTTGCGATAGACTCTCTTTTGAGTGTGTTAAGCTCAGTTTTTACATGCTCTGCTACGCTTTTGGCAAAATTTTCGCTTGGAGTTAGCAAAAAGCTACTTGCAAGCTCGTCATGCTCGGCTTGACTAAGTAGGTCAATAGCTATGTGGCGGGCGTTTGCGCTATCGTCAGCTATCACGCCTATCTCGCTTGGACCTGCTATCATATCGATATTTACCTCGCCAAAAACTAGCTTTTTAGCCGTTGCGACATAGATATTTCCGGGACCTGTGATGACATCTACTTTTGGGATACTTTGCGTTCCGTATGCCATCGCTGCAACAGCACTTGCCCCGCCTAGCTTAAAGGCAGTTTTTATACCACAAAGATGCATGGCTGCTAGCAAAAGAGAGTTTACTTCACCACCAATAGCAGGTGTGCAAACGATAATGTCGCGCACTCCAGCCACGATAGCTGGGACGGCATTCATAAGAAGTGAGCTAGGGTATGCCGCCTTTCCTCCAGGTATATAAAGTCCAGCTCTATCTACTGGGCTAAATTTCGCTCCCAATGTGTTGCCGTGCTCATCTTTTATGCTCCATGTAGATGGCTTGTTTTTTTCGTGGTAGGCTTTTATGCGCTTAAATGCTAACTTTAAAGCATTTTTTAGGGGTTCATCTAAATTTTCAAAGGCTTTTTTCATCTCATCAGTTGAAATTCTAAGCTCATCCGCTGTTTTTGGCTCCCAGCGATCAAACTTTGAAATTTGTGAGATTATAGCCTTGTCTTTTTGGCTTTTTACTTCATCTATAATGTTTAAAACCACTGGTGTAACGCTACTCATATCCATATCAGAGCGATGGACTAGTTTATTAAATTCATCTTTAAAATTTTTGTCTTTTGTGTTTAGAATTTTCATATTCTTACCTTTATTTTAGTTTTCTTTGATATCGTTTAAGTTGGCTTTCATTGCCTAAAATTCCGCCCTGATGTATGTAAAGGATGGGATTTTTAAAGTTTTGAAAATGCCTTTTTAGTGTCAAAAAACCTACTGGGTCATAAAGCAGCTCAAACTCAACGCCGCTTTGTTTGCAAATTTGTTGCCATATCTCAAATAGCTCTGGCTTTAGATCGCCAAAGTGGTATTTTTTAGGTGGGTTTAGTATGGTTACTTTTGAGTTTGGGTCAAGGGCGAGAATTTGTTTTTTTAGATACTTGCTATCACCCACACAAGGGCATGTAAATACGCTCATATCAATGTTTTTGGCTAAATATGTAGCGCTTGTTCCAGTGCCGCTTGGTAGGAATATATCAAATTTTACGCCAAGCTTTTTTGCATGCTCTTTTATCTGTGCAGCTTGTGTTTTAAAGCCAGCTTCAGCTTCGCTCATAGCAACGCCCTCTTGAATAAAAAGAAGGCTATTTTTTATAGCAAATTCTTTAGCAAAAAGCTCTCTGTTTTCATTTACCGTAAGTAGCATGCCATTTTGCAGGGCGGCTTTGAAATTTCCAGTGGGATTTTGCGATAGATATGAGCTAAGGTGCGAGATGACATAGTGAAAATTTAATCTACGCATTTTTGCAAAAACACTAAGGCTATACATGGCATTTGACTGGCTTGAGCCATGCGAGATAATGCCCTTGTATTGGCTTAAATCAACACTTAATAGGCGCTCAAGCTTTCTTGCTTTGTTGCCGTTAAATTCGCCAAGCAAGTCATCGCGCAAGAGCCAAATTTTTTCTCCTAAAAAGTTAAATGGCTCTATGGGTGCTATCATCTTTTTTGTTCCAAAAATTTCTCAATCTCGCGCATAGCCTCTTTGTTTGAAAGCTGAAATTTAAGCTCAATACGCCTTGAAGCGTCTTTATCTTCAACCCCATCTTTTAAGATAAGGTCATTATAGCTCCTGCCGCTTGCCACAAGTAGTTTTCGTAGGCGGTCATCTTTGTAAAATGAGTTTATAAACTCCATTACGGCATAGGCTCTGCGTTGAGAAAGCTCAAGGTTGTAGATATAGCTTCCATCGCTATCAGTAAAGCCCTCTATCATTATCTGATCGATATTTTTACTTATCTCTTTATCATTTAAAAGTACATCAAAATACTTTGTAAGGGTTTGCTTAAGCTCTGCTTTTGCCTCATCTTTTAGTGTTGCGTCTTTTTTGTCAAAGAGCACAGAAGAGCTAAGCTTCATCGCGCCAGAATTTTGGTCTATCTCTATGCTGCTACCAAGCTTTTCTTTAAGCTCGGAGATAACTTTTACTCTAATGCCGGTTAAATTTTTGATACGACTTTGTGTGGTGTTTAGATCAGTTAGTAGTAGGTTGTATCTAGTCTCCTTATCGCTTATCTGACTTAAAAGAGCAGCTATTTGCTCTAAATTTTTAATATTTGTCTTATTTGCGTCATCTAAATCATTTTTGCTTTTTTCAAGCTCATCATCAAGAAGTATGAGCCTTGTTTGAAGGTCTTGAGTAGTTTTGTTTAGTTCTAAATTTTGGGTTTGCAGGCTTAGTATCGAGGCGTTTGCGTCACTATTTTCTTGACTTAAACGAGAAATACGCTTTTTTAGTGCTTGAAGTTCTACGATAATGACTTCATTTTTATTTTGTAATGCCAAATTTGCACTACTCGCCTTTTCTAGCTCATCTTTTAGTAGTGTATTTAGTTTGTCTAGGCTTAAATTTTTACCCTGTTCGTCTTTTAAATTTGCAAGTGCGGCACTTATAGTAGCGTCTTGTTTTGCGATGGTGTTTTGAGATAAGACATACTTAACAACGACGGCACCGATAATAAGCATAAAAACAAACAAAAGACCAGCCATAAGGTCAGCATAAGAAACCCAAAATGTCTGCTCTTCGGTTTGTTTATTGTTTAGTTTCATTGCTGTTTTCTAGGTTTTTCATCACTCGCTCGATCTCTTTTTCAAGCTCGCTTGCATCTTGCTTTAGGTCGTTTAATAAGGCATTTCGTTTTTGCTCTTTTTCGCTTAAAACTTCGCTATCATAAACTTTTTTAAATTCACCAATCCCTTCCAAAACGCTATGTTTAAATGCTTCAAGCGTGCGGTTTTGCTCCTCTAAAACTTTTACAGCAAAGCTTTTTAGGCTCATGTCAAGCCCTTTTAGTGTGGCATCAAATTTGGCTATACTTTTTTCTAGTCCGCCGATACGATCATTATTTAGGTCGTTTAGACGGTTGTAGTGGGTTGAAAATTTTAGCTCAACATCACGCAAGCTTGAGTTAAATTCGCTAAGAGCTCTATAGATGTCGCTATTTACCTTTAAAAACTCTTCTTGTTTTAAGCCAGCTTTGCTTAGTAGGCGTAGGTTTTGATCAACCCTAACTTGGGCTTCTGAGATGATTTTTTGTTCTAGCTCTTGTAGGTTTTTATATGAGGCAAATTTGCTTCCCACAACATTGTCAAGATTCTTGAAAAATTCCTCATTGCTAATGCGTGCAAAAACACTTCTGATATCATCAAAATGGCGTGAAGCTAAACTCATAAAGCTTTGTTCTAGTTCATCTTTTTGCCAAAAAAACTCACTACTTATGCGTTTTTGCTCATTTGCAAAGCGCTCAAATTTTGTAAGTCCCAGCTTTTCAAAAAACATCCACCAAATAGCAAGAGAGATGCCATATACAGAGACATAAAAGGCTGTTCCGATACCGTTTAAAAGGACACCTATCTCCTTTTCAAGACCGAGAGTATCGCTTGAATCAAACGATGGCATGGAGATGGTTATACTTATAAAAGTGCCTAAAATTCCAAGCATCGGAAATAATCCAGTGCCGATATTTGCGAAGTTATCGTTGCGTAGATCCTTGGTGTAATCATCTAAGAACTGCTCAAATTTTGCATTTGATTTCTTTTTCCCAGAAATTTCTATAAGGTGTGACATTATGAAATTTTTAAGACCTAGTTTAAAATCATCACTGCTTTTGGCTAGTTTTGCATAGGCTAGCTCTGCGCTATGTCTTGCAAAAATGAGCGCTATAACCAGTATGAAGCCCATCATTAAAAGTGTATGAAGATGGACTTTGAAATTTACTATGCCAAAATATCCAAGAAGTACAAAAATATAGGCTAAGATGGGTAAAAATATGATCTTAAAGTAAGTCAGCGGTGAACTGCCCTGCGAGTGTGGCAGGGCTAAGTCTGTAAATTCGGCATGATTTGCCATTTTTTAGTTCCTACTTATACAGTTTAGGTCGCTAAATGCGATTTGTAGGCGTTTTACCATACTCTCTTCTCCTGCTCGTAAAAATTTGCGCGGATCGTAGTATTTTTTATTTGGTTTATCTTCGCCTTCTGGGTTACCTATTTGAGCTTGTAAGTAGGCTCTATTTTTGGACTCATAGCCTCTTACCCCATCCCAAAATGCCCACTGTGTATCTGTATCGATATTCATCTTTATAACACCGTAACTAACGGCATCTTTGATATCTTGTAGTTCGCTTCCGCTACCGCCGTGAAAGACAAAATTTATAGGCTTTTTATCAGTTGTGTTAAATTTCTTAGCCACAAATTCCTGTGAGTTTTTAAGAATTTCTGGACGAAGCACGACATTGCCAGGCTTATAAACGCCATGAACATTGCCAAAACTAGCGGCGATACTAAATTTATCGCTTATTTTTAGTAACCTTTCATAAGCAAGAGCAACATCTTCTGGTTGCGTGTAAAGAAGCGCGTTATCTACACCTGTATTATCCACTCCATCTTCTTCTCCGCCAGTAACACCAAGCTCGATCTCTAAGCTTATACCAAGTTCGCTAAGTTTTTTTAGATACTCTTCGCAAGTTGATAAATTTTCATCCAAATTTTCTTCGCTAAGATCAAGCATGTGTGAGCTAAAGAGCGGTACTCCATGAGTTTTTTTATGCTCTTTGCTTGCATTTATTAGGCTGTCTATCCAAGGAAGAAGCTTTCTTGCGGCATGGTCTGTGTGAAGGATAACAGGAATCCCGTATGCTTTTGCTAGTAGATGAACCTGCTGGGCTCCAGCGATCGCGCCCAACACATCAGCGTTTTGGCAGGCTTTGCCGGCGTAAAAGCCAGCACCGCCATTGCTAAATTGAACTATAACAGGCGAATTTGCAATCTTTGCAGCTTCAAGGACTGCATTTATCGAGTGTGAGCCAACGACATTTACCGCAGGGATAGCAAAACCATGCTCTTTTGCATAGGCATAAAGTTTGCTTAGATCATCACCGCTTACAACACCAGGTTTTACTACATCTAAAACGCCCATTTTTGCTCCTTTGATTGATTATTTATACTCTATTTTTGCTTTTGCTTTTAAAGCATCTGTTTGAGCTTTGATGTTTTGTTGAAATTTTTCCATTTTTAGCTGGTGAATGATCTGCTCTTTAACATCGTTAAAAGGTATAGTTCCAGCTGGTTTTGACTCCTCTTTTAAGATGACATGGTAGCCAAAATTTGACTTAACTGGTTTTTGTGAAATTTGACCATTTTTAAGTGCAAATGCAGCGTCTGCAAAAGGCTTAACCATTTGGCTTTGACCAAACCAGCCTAGTTCGCCACCTTGAGAAGCAGAGCCTTTGTCGATAGATTTTGTGCTCGCAAGTTCTGCAAATTTCTTAGTAAGAGCGTCACCACTTAAGCCTTTAAGCTCAGAGATGATAGCAGTTGCATCAGCCTCTTTTTCAACCAAGATGTGTCTAGCACGAGCTGATGCTGGCTGGTTAAACATCTCTTTATTTTTGTCATAAAATGCCTTTGCATCAGCATCACTAGCTTTCATAGTGTCAAAAATTTTCTTCATGTATGCTTCAACCAAAACTTGCTCGCGAACATTTGCCAAAGCCTGAACAAACTCAGCGTCCTTGTCGATACCTTTTGCTTGAGCATCTTTGATAATTAGTTTTCTGTCTATTAGAGAATTTATAACTTGTTTTTTAGCATCAGCTGGTATCTTGTCGATAGTTGCGCCAGGTGCAGTTACTGCAAGAAGCGCATTTACTTCGGTGTCGGTTATAGCCACTCCATCGACTGTTGCTACTGTTGCAGCGTTAAGTGTTGCAGCCATTGAAAGAGCTATAAGCCCAGAAAGTAAAGATTTTTTCATTGTGTTTCCTTAAAATAAAATTTGAAAAACTATATTATAGCAAGAAACTCATTAACTTTTAGTAATTTATGGTAAAATTCAGTTATGAGAACGAAAAAAGATATTTTAGAGATAAAAAAGAGAATTTTGTTGCACTTTGATGGCGCTAAAAGTGAGCTAAAATTTAGAAACTACTATGAATTAATAGTTTGTGTAATGTTAAGTGCGCAATGTACGGATAAGCGAGTCAATTTGATCACTCCAGCTCTTTTTGAGGCGTATCCTGATGTGCGCGCTTTAGCAAATGCAAAACTAGCGTCACTAAAGCTTTTAATAAACTCATGTAGTTTTTTTAACAATAAAGCTGAAAATTTAATAAAAATGGCAAACGCTGTTATAGAGCGCTTTAACGCAGAAATTCCGCTAAATGAAAATGACTTAAAAAGTCTAGCTGGCGTGGGTCAAAAGACTGCGCATGTAGTTATGCTTGAGGCTGTGGGCGCAAATGTAATGGCTGTGGATACGCATGTTTTTCGCGTTTCGCACAGACTTGGGCTAAGCAACGCAAAGACACCAGAAGCGACAGAGGATGACCTAGTAAAAATGTTTAAAACGGATCTTGGCAAGCTTCATCAAGGCATGGTGCTTTTTGGGCGTTATACTTGCAAGGCGGTAAAACCACAGTGTGAAGCCTGTTTTTTAGCCGATCTTTGCAAGAGTAAGGATAAAATTTTAGTAAAAAATAGCTAGAAATTTTAAACTTACTCCTCTCTTGAGCGTAAAAATAGCCTTTTTATTTTATTTAATCCTAGCTTCATACCGCTGTATTTCATCATCTTAGCCATATTTTTCCACACTGGCAGCTCGTAACATGGGTGTGGGCAGGTATGACAGCGTGGCTTTACTTCGTGTGAACATGCTTGTAAGCGTGCGTAGGCGTAGCGAGCCATTTGCTCGCACTCTGCACATAGGCAAAACTCAGCTTTTACGACTGCTTTTTCACTCTTAAAGTCAAGTGTTGCAGAGCTTTCGCGCTTTGGAATATCTTTGTGCTTATCGTTGCAATAAATTTGTATAAATTTTGTAACCGTTGTAACTTCATAGATAAATTTTTCAGTTGTCATCATTATCCTTTTTTGTAAAAGATTAGCAAAAAAATGAAAAAATTTCTTTGATGTAGCTCAACAAATTTGTGCTAAAATCCTATATCAAAAACCAAATTTTGCTCTTGCTCGTACAAGATCTGCTTTGCTGTCAATACCTATGCTTTCGCTTTTTACTTCAAGCATCGCTATGCGTTTACCACTTTCAAGAGCGCGTAGCTGCTCGAGTTTTTCAGTATTTTCAAGATGTGAGTAGGGTAGTGTGCAAAATTCATTTAAACTTGCTACACTATATCCGTAAATGCCAAGATGAGCCTTGTAAAATTCGCATTCAGCGCGGTTAAATGGCACTCTTGAGCGTGAAAAATAAAGCGCAAAGCCTTTATTATCCGTCACCACTTTAACCAAATTTGTATCATCTACATGCGAGCTATCTATCACTTTATAGCACGAAAACATAAAGGCGCTTTCGCGCATTTTTTCGCAAAAGCTACGAAATTTTGAGATATTTTCAGCTTCGATAAATGGCTCGTCAGCTTGGACATTTATAATGATCTCATCTTTGCTAAGCCCTAAAATTTCACAAGCTTGTCTTATGCGGTCTGTGCCGCTGTTATGCGAAGTATCGGTTAAAACAGAGTTTAGTTTGTACTCTTTTGCAATTTTTGCCACGCTTTCATCATCAACTGCAACCACGACATCATCGCACTTTGATACTTGTCTAGCGGTAGCTACAAACATAGGAACTCCGCCAATGTCGGTTAAAATTTTATTTGCAAAGCGGGTTGAGCCAAGTCTTGCTGGGATGATTATCATTTTTTGATCCATTCTAAAATTTTATCTTCGATCTTTTCTTTGGCTATCACATCTGGATGTAAAATTTTAGCACTAAAAAGTTCTAAAATATTTGGTGAAATTTCTTGCTTGTGTGCTTTTGCAAAAGCTTTTAAACCTTCTAGCTCGCTTTTTGCTTTTAGACCACAAGCTTTTAGCATACTTGGTGTAAATTTCACCCAGTCAGCCGTTGAAGTTATGATATTTATACGAGTTTTATCTATCACTTTAAAGCAAGTCGCTGTGTGCGGATCTACGATAACACCCTTGCTTGCTTGCTCGTTTATAAATGTTTCACACTCTTTATCCGTACAAAAATCAGCCTCAAAGTCCTCTTTTACGCTCTCTAGTTCGGCTTTTGTGAGTTTATAGAATTTTTGATTTGTGAGATCATCCATAAGCTCTTTTGTGCGGACTGCGCCAAATTTATCAAAAAGAAGTCGCTCAACATTTGAGCTAATTAGTATATCCATGGCTGGGCTTATTGTTTGTATTAGTGACTTGTTGCGTAGGTCGTATGTGCCAGTTGTAAAAAACTCGGTAAGTATGTTGTTGGCGTTTGAAACGATTTTTATCTTGTTAATCTTTGCACCCATTTTTTTGGCATAATATGCTCCAAGTGCATTGCCAAAATTTCCGCTTGGTACGATAATATCAAAGCTTTCATTTTTACTTAAAGCGCCGTTTTTAATTAGCTTTGCATAGGCATAAGCGTGATAGATGATCTGAAATAAGATCCTGCCAAAATTTACTGAATTTGCCGCACTTAGCTTTAAGTTACTTTTGGCTAGTTCATCTTTAAAATTTTGGCTTACTAAAAGTGTTTTTAGGGCACGCTGTGCATCATCAAAGTTTCCTTTTATGCCGATACTTTTTAGATTTTCGCCCTTCATTGATGTCATCTGAAGTCTTTGTATATCACTTGTGCCACCATCTGGATAAAGGCAAACTACCTTGATATTTGAAGTGTTGGCAAATGTTTTAAGCGTGGCTGGACCAGTGTCGCCACTTGTTGCACACATGATAAGGTAGTTCTCATCTCGTTTTTTGGCCAGTTGGCTTAAAATTTCGCCAAATGGCTGAAGCGCCATATCCTTAAAGGCCCTTGTTGGTCCGTGATAAAGCTCGTTTATATAGAGATTTTTGTCTATTTTTTTAAACTCAACTGGTTGATTTGGACGGTCAAAATTTTTATAACGCTTGATAGCACTTTTAAAAATTTTCTCATCTACATCAAATTTAAACATCAAAATAATCTCAGTAGCCAACTTCTCGTAGCTAAGAGTGCTAAGCTCAAGCCATTTTCGCATGCTTATTTTTGGTAGTTTTGTGGGTGCATAAAGTCCGCCGTGCATACTACTTGGGCTTAAAAGTGCGGTGCTAAAGTTTACTTGTTTTGGTTTTTCGTTTAGATTTAGTCTGGTTGGATTTAGTCTCATTGGCTGTCCTTGATGTTTGGGCAAATTTATTTTAGGCAATTATAGCAAAAATGTTTTTAGAACGCTTTTAAACTCATCACAAAGTGTGGTTTTTAGCTTTATGAGCGATATGGGCAGGTTGAAATTTTCAACCTTTACGATGTCTTTTTGTGTCATTAAAAGCGAAGTTGCGTTGTATTTTTCTAAAATTTCGCTTAACTCTTTTTTGCTAAAAGTGTGATGATCTGGGAAAAAAACTTGAGCTATACTCTTGTTAAAAAATTGCTCAAGGCGGCTTGGGTTAGCAATAGCAGTTACAAGTACCATGCGACTAGTCGCAGCTAAAATTTCACTCTCTCTAAAATGTGAAATACCCTCTTTGGCTATAAAATCAGAATATTTATAAAAAAATTTTGGATATCGATATACGCCACTAGGTATGCAAAAATTTAGTTTTGGCTCTGGGGTCGGAACTACTAAGATATTAAACTTTTTGATATGAAATTTGCCAAAGCCATCATCCAGCAAGATATATTTTGCCCCTAAGTTTTTAGCTAGCTCTATGGCTTTTTCTCGCTTTTCACTAACGATAACAGTAGCTTTTCGGACGCACTTTGCATACTCCATCGCTTCATCACCACTCTTTGCTACATCTGTTAAAATTTTACCATTTTTAGCTACTAATATCATCCCCTTTGAAGCGCGACCGTATCCTCTAAGTATGATGGCAGAGCCTGAAAATTCATTTGCTATAGCGATACCTAAAGGGGTTTTGCCGCTACCGCCAAGAGTTAGGTTTCCTATGCTAATAATAGGTGCATAAAAGTCTTTTTCTTTGGTATAGAATTTTTTAATACAAACACAAAATGCATATACTAAAGAAAGTGGTAAAAGTGCGTAGGCAAGTAGCCTTTGAGTAAGGCTAGGGTGCAAGAAAAAGTCTTGCGCCCATAGGTGGAGTTTGTTTTTAAACACGAGAGTGTGCTATCGTTTTTATCTCTTTTGCGACACGCTCAACATCGGCATCACTCATGACATTATAGATAGGTAAGGATAGTATCTGCTGATATGTTTTAAGCGCTATTGGGAAAGCATTTACTTTTAGGGCATATTTATTTTTATAGTAGCTTAAAAGATGGATAGGTATATAGTGAAGCGAAGTATTTATGCCCTTTTCAAGTAACTCTCTAGCAAAACCATCTCTGTTTTTGTCTATCTTGATGATGTATTGTGTGTATATGTGGTCTCGTTTTTTTACTGGGGTGCTTACATGTGGGCAGTCTTTAAGTTGCTCGTCATAATACGCAGCTATGTCTTGGTGGCGTTTGATAATCACATCATTTTTTTCGATTTGTGCGAGCGAGTATGCCGCATCTATCGTTGTTAAGTCGTATTTTACTCCAATATCAACAACATCATATATATAGCTTAGGTTTCCAAATTTATCAAAACCAGTTGTAATGGCATAGTTGCGAAGCAGCTCGGCTTTTTTGGCTATCTCATCGTTATTTGTAGCGATAAATCCAGCTGTTGCAACTGAGTCTTTAACTTGCGAATAAGTTTGAAAGCAAGTTAAAAGTGAGCCAGTGTTGCCTATTTTTTGACCATTGTAAGTTAGTCCGATAGCTCTGTTAGCGCTATCAAGAACTTCTATTTTATACTGTTTTGCTATATCATAAATTTTATCTAATTCGGCACTTTGTCCAGCGACATGGTTTAGAAAAATTCCTTTTAGCTTTTTGTGGTTAAATTTCTCTAAAGTTACCTCAAGTGCTTTTGGGCAAATTCCTAAATCATCTTCATTGATGTCCACAAATATCGGCTCGGCATCGAAGTGACGGATAGCTTGAGCAATGCTTGGAAAGGCATTTACCGAACAGATAAACTTATCCCCACGCTTTATATCCATCGCGCAAAGACTTAGATGATGAGCAGCAGCGGAGTTATTTGTACTAATAACATGCTTTACTCCAAAATACTCCCTTAGCTTCTCTTCAAGCCTTTCTACCATTTGAGAATTTGGGTTACTAAGTGCTTCGGATATAAGCTCACGCTCTCTATCTCCGATACTTGGTTTGTAAAAGCTAATCTCACTCATCTTATCTCCTTGTTTTATCTTATAGTTTTGCGATGATAGGCATATGCGCTTTAAAGCGGTTTTTATGGTATCTACTTAAAACACTTTTTAGCAGATCCTTGTCGCCTACTTTTTCGTCTAAAAGGCTTAAATTTTGTTTATTTTCATCTATTTGTCGTAATACCTCGTCAAGGACGCCATAGTTGTATCCAAGGTCGCCTTCATCACTTTGACCCTCCCATAAGTCAGCCGATGGGGCTTTGTTTATGATATTTTCACTTATACCCAAAAAGCGCGCAAACTCAAAAATTTCACTCTTATAAAGCTCGCCGATAGGATTAATAGCGCATGCTAGATCGCCAAAAATCGTACCATATCCTAGCATAAGTTCACTTTTGTTACTTGTGCCAACAACGATAGCATCGATATTTACAGAGTAGTCATAAAGTAAGCTCATACGAATCCTTGCGCATAAATTTCCCTTTCTAAGGTTGCCTAAATTTTCGCCTATTTGGTTTTGATATGCGGTTAGAATTTCATCTATGTTGATGATTTTATGATTTATATCGAGTGTTTTACAAAGCTTAAGTCCATCTTGTAAATTTTGCTTATTTGAGGAGCTTGTAGGCATCAAAAGGGCATATGTATTTTGTGGTGCTGCAAGTTTGCAAAGTGTTGCAACAACAGCAGAATCAAGACCTCCACTAACACCAAGTAGTAAATTTTCAGCCCTAGTCATTTTTTGTGCATTTTGCAAAAAAGTTACTAAATTTGACTTGATATTCTTAAAATCCATCATAACTTTGTGCTAATAGCCCTCTTAAAATATTATTTAATAATAGCTATTGTAGCCTATTTAGCATAAATTTTTTTTTAAGTTTAAGGATTTTTTTGTAAAATTCTTAAAGAAATGAATTAAAAAAGGGAAAAATATGGAAATTCTCTCAAAAGCCTTTGGCGTATATGCAACAAACTGCTATATAGTAAATTTAGGAGACAAACAGGCTGTTATAGACCCCGGAGACGGCGCTTTTGACTGGGTTATGAAAAATGCTAAAAATTTAAAAGCTATCATCTGCACGCACGGACATTTCGATCATATCTATGATATTTGTGAGATCAAAAAGGCAAGTTTGGCACCAATTTTTATCCATAAAGATGATGCTTTTATGCTTGAAAATGATATTTTTAATGAAGGATATAATGTTTGCAAACCAGATTTTGCCGTTGATGAGGGTGCTTATGAGTGTGAGGGGTTTAGCTTTGAGTTTATGCACTTTGCAGGCCACACTCCTGGCTGTTCGATGGTTCGTTTTGCAGATGTTGTGTTTAGTGGGGATTTTTTATTTAAAGATAGTATAGGCAGATGGGATTTTCCGTATTCAAATAAAAATGATATGATAAAAAGTCTTGAAAAGGCTATGAAATTGCAGGGTGATTTTAGGATATTGCCAGGGCATGGAGGTGAAACTTCACTACAGCGTGAGAAGCAAAATTTTACCTCTTGGCTACAATATGTAAAAATGTATTGACCTAAGCTTGTTCTTTATCTCTAGCACGCCTTAGGGCAGCCTCTTTTTGGATATTTTTTTGTTGAGCTGTAAATATATGCTCTTCAAGTGTCACTAGCTGGAATGTGCCTTCAAAGACCTTCATCTCTCTTATGCGACCTATTACTCGCACATCTCGCTTGCGCGACTCGTCAAAATAAGCTGTGGCTTCAAAGTCTATAACATCTCCAAGCTTTGCGGGAGCAAAGAAATTTATCCTAGCGTTTATGGTAACGCAGTTTTGTAAATTTATTGATGTTAGTGCCGCATAGTTTGCAGCAGAAAATATAAAACCGCTATGTATAAGTCCTTCAGTGTCGCAAACCATCTCAGCTGTCGTAAATAGCCGTGTTTTTGAATGGTTTTTTTCAAGTTCTGTCACCACTCCGCTTAAGTTTAGCTTTATCTCTGTTGATGTTTTTATGTCATTGCGAAATGGATTTTCATCTTCTGGAAGGATGATTTGCGAGTCGTTAGCCTCTTCATAAATGTTATCTTCAGCCATATTTTTCCTTAAATTTTTATTTTAATATAAACTCTGCGTGGCGCTGGATAGCCTTCGATAGTTTTTGTGCTATCAAATGGGTCTAAAAAGCTTTCAAGACTTTGTCCGTTTATCCACTCAGTTTTTCGTTGCTCTTCAAAGTCTGTCGGCTTTGTTGCTAAAATTTCAAAATCCTTAAATTTTGCCCTTTCGCACCAGTTTTGAAGTGCTGAAATGGTAGGCACAAAGTAGATATTTGGGATTTTAGAATATGTATTTTTTGGTGTTAGCGCAAAGTCTCCTCGCATGTCAATATACATCGTATCTAAAAAAATTTCTCCGCCATCATTTAATGCACTTTTTAACTCTTTTAACATCTTTACTGGATCGCTTCTATGATATATCACACCAAGGCAAAAAATAGTATCAAATTTCATGCCATAGCTAGCTAAGTGCTCCACGCCAAGAAGTTCATACTGAATGTCTGAACAAATGAAGTGATTTAAAAATCTAAACTGCATAAAAGTATGCACACTAGGATCAAAACCAACCAGTTTTTTGGGCTTAAATGGCAACATACGAAACATATAATAGCCATTATTGCACCCAACATCTGCAACGCTTTTTTCACATAAATCAAGATGTGGGGCGAGTAGATTAAATTTTATAAAGCTTTGCCATTCGGTATCAATAAAAATTTCATTTAGCGCAAAAGGTCCTTTTCTCCATGGTTTTAGCTGTTTTGCTATGTCTTCTATGCGCTTTAAATTTTGGCCACTTATATTGCTAAAATTTATTCTTACAACATCATCAAAATCGCATTTTGCCTCTATCTTACCAAGATATTCAAGCTTTTTTAAGATGTCTAAATTTTTAGCTGTATTTAGCTCTTTTTGCTTAAGTTTTAAAAACTCTTGCATGCTATTTCCAGTCTATGACATTGTGTGGGCAGTCTTTTTGGTAGTTTCCAGCCGCATCATAATACTCTTTGCAGTCGTTATAATATCTTGTAGAAATGCCTCTTTCATTTAAAAATAGACAGCCATTTAGGCAAAATGAAACAAATATCAGGATAAAAAGTTTAAAAAAATTTCTCATGGCGTTGATTTTATCATAAATTTTAAGAATTTATAGTAAAATGCAAGCACTAGGACTAAGTTTAGTCATTTTAATACAAGGCATTTTTATGCAAAGACGAGATTTTTTTAAAATAGGTGCGGTTTTAGGTGCAGCAAGTGTGCTGCCAAGTGTTGCTTTTGGAGCTAATAGTGTCCAAAAAATGGGTGCAGTGCGAATTTTTGATGTGAGTTTAAAACATGCCATTTTAGAAAAGGGCAAGATGACCAGATTTTGGCTGCCACTTGTTACAAATACCCCTTTTCAACAACTTGTAAGTGACTATAAAGTAGACACAAGCGCAAGAGAGTATTTTATCTCAGATCTTGAAATTCCTACACTTTTTGCAGACTTTAATAAAGACGAGCAAAAGGCGTTTATAGATGTTAGCTTTAAAATTCAAACAACTGAGAGAAACACTGACTTTAGCAAGGTAAATTTTAACGAAAATGAAAAGCTTGTTCCTGAGATATCGCGCTATTTAGAACCTACTGCACAAATTCCAACAACGGGCATAGTAAAAGAATTTGCAGACAAGATAGTTGGCAAGACTAAGGGCGATTTGGAGCGTGCAAGGCTTATTTATAACTGGGTAGCTGATACGATGGAGCGCGATAATAGCGTTATGGGATGTGGTCTGGGCGATGTAAAAATGATACTTGAAAGTGGTAAATTAGTTGGCAAATGTACGGATATAAATAGTGTATTTGTTGGGCTTTGTAGGGCGCTAGGTATCCCTGCTCGTGAGCTTTTTGGTATTAGGGTTGGCTCATCAAGATTTAGCGGTCAAATGGGTGCAAAGCCAAAAGATGACGGACTAAGTCATATTTCTGGTGCTCAGCATTGTAGAGCAGAGTTTTATCTTAAGGGTTATGGCTGGATACCTGTTGATCCTGCTGATGTGACAAAGGTTAGACTTGGCGAGAAGCTACAAAATGGCGATGCGAAGCTAAATGAGGTGCGCGAGTTTTTATTTGGTAACTGGGAGATGTGCTGGATAGGCTTTAACTATGGTCGCGACTTTAACTTAAAGCCAAGAGCCGAGCAAACACCTATAAATAATTTTGGTTATCCGTATGCCGAGGTTGATGGTAATACACAAAACTATTACGATCCAAAAGAATTTAGCTACAATTATACATCAAAAGAAGTGTGAGTTGAAACATATAAAATTTATATTTTTAGCTATTGTAAGCGCATTTATGGCAACACTTTGTTGCCTTCCTGCGCTACTTTTTGTCTTGTTTGGAACGAGTTTTTCGTTTCTTTCATTTTTAGAGCCACTTAGTCAATATCGTACAATATTTACTATGCTTTCACTTGTTTCTTTCGGTGTTTCGATATTTTATATATTTTTTAACCAAAATACCTGCTCGCTAGATAGCAGACGCAAAAGATGGTATGTGATATATGCTCTTTTGGGTTTTTTGCTGGTTATTTTGCTATTTTATCCAGAAATTTTAGGAGAACTTTATGCGTAAAATTTTAGCTATTTTACTTTTTACATCGTCGCTTTTTGCTGATAAAATGATAGTTATAAAGGTTGAAAAAATTCATTGCCCATTATGTACAGCCATAGTAAGAAAAGCTAGTTTGAAAGTTGATGGTGTAAAAAGCGCAAAGGCTGATATGAAAAGTAAAATTTTAACCATACAAGCTAGCGATGATGTTAATGAAAATGAGATATTAAAAGCACTTGAAGCAACTGAATATCCAGGAGTTATCATAAAATAAGGAGGCAAAAGTGATCAAAAATGAAGTTTTAGTAAAATTTGAGCAACTTTGCAAGATACCGCATTGTAGTTTTGAAACTGCACAGATGCGTGAGTTTTTGGCTGATTTTGCAAAGCAAAAAGGTGCAAAAGTAAGCGTAGATGAGTTTGGAAATATACATGCCATAAAGGGCGAGCCAAAAATTTGTTTACAAAGTCATTATGATATGGTTTGCATGGGTGATGCACCAAATGTTGTAGTTGAGTATCATGATGATGGCTTTATGAGAGCTAAAAACTCATCTTTAGGTGCTGATAATGGTATAGGTGTTGCCATGATGATGCAAATGCTTGCCGATTTTGATAATGTTGAGTGTCTTTTTACAAATGACGAAGAGGTTGGGCTTGTTGGGGCAAATAACTTTAAAGGTAAGCTTGTTAGTAAAAAACTTTTAAACCTTGACAGTGAAGATGATAACGAGGTTGTAACAGGATGTGCCGGTGGTATAAATGTATTTGCTAGCATTGATGTGAGCTCAAAAAAAGCCGATCAAGGAGATGTGTATGAGATTTTGGTATCTGGCTATCCCGGTGGGCACTCTGGAAATGAGATACATAAAGATATACCAAATGCGATAAAAGTCTTGGCTGAATTTGTGAGAAAAAGCAAAGCAAAGATTGCTTTTATCGAGGGTGGCGAGCGAAGCAACTCTATACCAACTTCAGCAAAAGCAATAGTTGTAAGTAAAATTTTACTAAAAAGTGATAACCCACACATAAGCGTTAAAAAACTTGATGAAAAATATGAAATTTTGGAAAATGGGGATAAAATCCTAGCTCTTATAAATGCCTTTTCGCAAGGTGTAAGAAGTTATAATTCAGAGCTTGGCTTGCCAAATGATAGCGTAAATTTATCACTTTTAAAATTTGATAAAAAGACAGCCGAGGTTGAGTTTTTTGCTCGTTCGATGACTTGGAATGGGCTTCATAGGATGGAATTTGAGCTTAGTGAGCTTGCCTTGGCTCTTGGTTTTAGCGTAACTAGCAAGGATAGATCGGTGCCTTGGAAACCAGAACCAGATAAGTTTGCGCATACAGTTTTAGAAGAGCTTTTAAAGTTTCGCCCACAAGCAAAGCTAGCTGCTATACATGCTGGACTTGAATGTGGAGTTTTGCGTGATAAGCATGGTGATATGGAAGCTTGCTCGATAGGTCCAAATATCTACTCTCCGCACTCAACTCGTGAAAAATGCGAGATAGCTTCGGTGGAGATCATAACTAAAGTCGTAAGAAATATCGTAAAAAAATATCAGTAAATTTAGGCTAGGGTAACTAGCCTAAATTTTTAAGTTTAAGCAAAAATATCTAAATTTTTTCTTGCTTGTAAATTTTCTTCACTTGCACTTAGCTCAAGTGTTTGCTCGGCAAGTTGTTCTGAAGCTTTCATAGCTTGAAGTTGCACTTTTTGTACCTCTTCGGCTTGATTAAGCTCACTGCGTTCTCTTGGTTGGCTAATGTTTTGGTAAGTGTTAAAAGAATTTATCCCTGAGATCACTTTTATCCTTCTAAATTTTTATACATTATAGTATTTTAAAGTAAATGCAAAACTTTTTTATAAAACTTACAGAAGTGGGGGGGGTGCTTACCCCTCGATATAGTTTTTAAGTTTTCTGCCAACTTTTGGATGTTTTAGTTTTTTAATCGCCGAACTTTCGATCTGGCGAACACGCTCGCGAGTAACATTTAGTGCTTTGCCTATCTCTTCAAGTGTGCGGTCGCTCTCATCGTCAAGCAGACCAAATCTCATACAAATAACAGCCTTTTCACGGTCATTTAGCTGACTTAAAACCTCATCTATTTGCTGTCTTAAGTCACCTTTTAGGATGTGATCCATAGGACTTAAAGATGTTTTATCCTCAACAAAATCACCAAATTTACCATCATCCTCGTTTGCGATAGGGGCTTCAAGACTGATAGGCTCTTTTGTGATTTTTATAACCTGTTTCACCTTATCTATGCTCAGTCCGACCTCTTCAGCTATTACACTAACATCTGGCTCTTTGCCTTCTTCTTGCATGTATTTTCTATTTATTTTGTTAATGCGGTTTATAGTTTCTATCATATGGATAGGGATTCTTATAGTTCTGGCCTGATCTGCGATAGCTCTAGAGATTGCTTGGCGTATCCACCATGTTGCATAGGTAGAAAATTTATACCCTTTGCGGTACTCAAATTTATCTACCGCCTTCATAAGCCCGATATTTCCCTCTTGTATAAGATCAAGGAATGGCAGACCGCGGTTTGTGTAGCGTTTTGCGATACTTACAACCAGTCTTAGGTTTGACTTTGCCATTCTGGCTTTTGCTTCATCAGAAATTTTCTTTCCGCGTTTTATTTGTTCTAAAACCTCTTTAAGCTTAGCTGGTTCTAGGTTAAAACCACTTTTACTTGCCTCTTTTGTTTGAAAAAGTTTTTTTATCTCAACATAAGTTGAAACCATCGTGGCTTCTGGAACACGAGAGATGATATCTTCTTTACTAAGTTTTAAGATATCTTTTAAAATTCCTTTGTGGTTTTTCTTAAGCTCATCACTAAACATCGGAAGGCGGTATTCTAGGCGTTTTAGTTCTCTGTCAAACTCATCATCGCTTTTTAGTGCCGTCTCCATTGATTTTACGATCTCGGTTATCAGCTTGCTTGTAGGACCTAAGTCCATGAGCTTGTCTTTTAAAATCTTCTTCTTAAATGCTATATTTAAGTTTCCGCCCACATCGTTTTCTTCAAGCTCTGCTTGCTTTCCAGCACTTTTAAGCCACTCTTTTTTGGCTTTTTCAAGTGCTTTAAAACTCTCTATAACCTTCTCTGCACGCTTATCGTTTTTTAAATTTTTCTTTGGCTTTTCATCTTCATCAGTGTATTCATCTTCATTTTCATCTTCTTCGATATCCTCTTCATTTTCATCTTCAAAGCTTTTAAAAAGTTCTTTAACACGACGCTCTCTGTTTATAAGTGGCTCTTTATAATCTAGTATAAAGTCTATCAAAAATGGCACAGAGCAAAAAGCGTCGATTATTATGTCTTCGCCAAGTTCTATTCTTTTGCTTATCTCTACTTCTTCTTCTTTTGTAAGCAAGGCTATTTGACCCATCTCTCTAAGATACATTCTGACTGGGCTATCAGAGCGCGACCACTCTAAAAAGTCACTATCGCCAACTAGGTCAAATTCTTCTTCTATATCAACTTCTTGTGTTTTTTCGATCTCTTTTTGGCGTTTTTTAGCATCTTCAATATTTCGCATTTTTGCGATTGAAGCAGCAGTAAGAAGCTGTACTTTATGTGTTTTAGCTAAGGATTCGATCTTTTTTATGACCGTTGCTGCTGGGGCTTTGTCAAATAGTTTTACAAGTTTTTCATAGGTAACAAAACCTTTTGCATTTTCGGCAAAAAGCTCTTCGACTTGGGAAAAATTTTTCTTTGCTGAACTCATATTAGTAGATACTCCCTTTTGTGCTATCACGGGTTTTAAAAGAGATGGATTATACCGAAATTTTCTTAATATTTTATAAAATTTATTTTGGAACACTTTTTGCTTATGTGAGGTTAAAGATAAAAATTTTTTGGCAAAAGCCTATACTAAGGTGTAAAATGCAAAATGGATACTACCAAGCCACAGGCGCGATGGTTACGCAGTTTAATAGACTAAATGTCATTACAAACAATCTCGCAAATGTAAATACTATTGGATATAAAAGAGATGATGTTGTTGTTGGAGATTTTGCTAGAATTTTTAAGCAAGTTCAAGATGAGCTTCCGCTTAAAAATCATACAAAAGATGCTGCAAAATACTTAAATAGAACGATTGATAGAGTTCCGCAAATCGTTGAAGAATATACAGATTTTAGCTCTGGTGGTATAAAGCACAGTACAAATGATCTTGACTTTGCAATAAAGCGAGATGACCTTTTTTTCTTAGTCGATACTCCTCAAGGACCAAGACTAACTAAAAATGGTGCTTTTAGCCTTGATAGTGAAGGTTTTTTGGTTAGCAAAGAGGGATATAGGGTTTTGCCTAGTGGATATGAGGCTTTGCCTGAAAATTCTCGTGGTATTCAAATAGCTTCTGACACAAAGCTAACGGTTGATAAAAACGGTAATGCTTACGCTAATAACGAGCCTATAGTAAAGCTTTTTATAGCGCAACCAAGAGAAATTCGTGACATAGAAAAGGTGGGAGATAATTTGTATAAACCAAAAACAATGGACGATGTTGCTGATGTGGCAGATGCTGATGTTGTATTTCAAGGATATGCTCAGATGTCAAATGTCAATCCAGTAACCGAAATGGTGGGTCTTATTGAGACACAGCGTTTGGTTGAAATTTATCAAAAAGTCATGACAAGCCATATGGACGACCTAAACAACGACGCGATCTCAAAAATCGCCAGTGTAAGACAATAAAATTTAAAAGGATAAAAGCTATGATGAGATCACTTTATACCTCTGCAACAGGTATGATAGCACAGCAAACGCAAATAGATGTAACAACGCACAATATCGCAAATGTAAATACCTATGGATATAAGAAAAATCGTGCGGAATTTGCAGACTTAATGTATCAGGTTATGGAGTATGCAGGCACTGCAACTAGCCAGACTACTACAAGCCCAACTGGCATTGAGGTGGGTCTTGGTGTTCGTCCAACAGCTATAAATAAAATTTTTTCACAAGGATATTTTAAAGAGACAAGCAACAACCTTGATGTTGTTATCGCTGGCGATGGCTTTTTTCAAATTCAGCTTCCCGATGGAACTACAGCTTATACTAGAAATGGCGCGTTTAAGCTTGATGCAAACGGTACGGTAGTAAATTCTGATGGTTATCAGCTTATACCGCAGATAGTTATCCCTGAAAATGCAACACAAATTTCTATCGGCATTGATGGTACGGTTTCTATCTTGCAACCAGGAGAGGCTGAGATGGCGCAAGTGGGACAGATAGAGCTTGCAAATTTTATAAACCCAGCAGGACTTCACTCTATGGGCGATAATAACTATCTTGAAACAGCGGCTAGTGGCAATGTCGTTGTTGGCGTAGCTGGACTTGATGGTATTGGCACTATAAGGCAGGGCTTTATAGAGATGAGTAATGTCCAGCTAGTTGAGGAGATGACTGATCTTATCACGGGTCAGCGTGCTTATGAGGCAAATTCAAAAGGCATCACTACGAGCGACTCGATGCTTGAGATAGTAAATGGACTAAAAAGGTAGGTTAAGATGATTTATGTTTTATCTGTGATTGTATTTATGCTTCTTGCTTGGGTGGTCGATGTGCTTTATTTTTCAAGCGATGAGTTTAAAAATAGTCGGACGATCAACTAGGTTTAAAACCTGCAAATTTTGTGACTTGTGGGTTTGTTTTATTTATAAATTTCTTTATATATTAATAATTAGTATCAATTATAATTAAGCAAAATTCCCTTATAATTGAGAACTATTTTTAATTTAAAGGAATTCTTATGCTTAAAAAATATGGTGGCATAGTTGCGATGTTGCTCGTAAATACGATCTTTGCAACTAATGAAGTTAGGCTTGATGAAGTAAGCGTAACAGCCAAAAATAACTCATCTAAAAAGTCTATTTTAAATAAAAGCGATATTAAAAAAGGGCAAATTTTTAACGAAAAAGATCTTGTAAGAAATGAAACGGGCGTTAGCGTTACCGAGGGTGGCAGAAGTGGTAATAACGGCTATGCTATACGAGGCGTTGATAGCGATAGAGTGTCTGTAAAGGTTGATGGGATGGAGGCCGCACAAAGTTTTATGCCAAGATTTTACTATATCAAAGGCTTAATGAATGGCAATCGCAACTCTACTGAGCTTGAAAATTTATCAAGTGTCGAGATCACAAAAGGAGCAAATTCTCTAACAAAAGGTAGTGGTGCGATCGGTGGATCGGTATCCATGCAGACTAAAAATGCCGATGATTTTGTAAGAGAGGGTGAAAATTTTGGCTTTTATAGCAAAACAGGCTACGCATCTATAAATAATGAATTTCGCCAAGTCACAGGTGCTGGTGTGAAATTTCACGGCATCGAAGCACTTTTTCAGCACACTTACAAAAACGGCGATGAGTATAAAAACTATTACAGCGGAAGCATTAAAGACATATCGTATTGTGGTATGACAACAAGTGGCGAAAATAACACGCACAAATACCCAAATCTCTGCTCTTTTGGTAGAATTTTACCAGACACAGCAGATAGCAAAAGCAACTCTCGCCTTGCAAAACTAGGCTACAGATATGACGATCACTTTATAAACAGTTTTTACGAAGATTTAAAACAAGAGCATTTTACAGAGCAAAAAAGCAACAGCGTCGCATCGGCAAACAGGCGAAATTTCAATGAAAAAATACCATACGAAAGATATGGTATATACTACGAATACGAACCAAGCAGTGATGAAATTTTAAGCTATTTTAAGGCTGGTCTATCAAAGCAAAAAGTCCAGCAAATTTCGCACAGCACACAGTATAATGCATTTCCTAGATTAAATGCACATCTAAATGATAAGATTGATAAGTATAGAAGCTATGAGTTTAGCCAAAAACGCACACAATTTGATAGCGAGGGTATTTTTGGCGATATTGGCGGACATATTTTTAGCTTTGGTGCTGGACTTCATAATGGTGAGTTTTCAAACGAAAATACCGAGCTAACTTACAGCTACCACGGTGCAGGGGGGGCAGATACCAAAAATTTCACTTACCAGCAACCTGTTGAAAGCAAACTTTTTTATGCGTATTTAAGAGATGATATTAGCGTAAATGACACACTAAATTTAAACTTCGGCATTAGAGCTGATAGCTATACCTATACGCCAAAAATTTCAAATTTAAAATATGAAAACGCAAGACAGCAAATTAAACAGCTTCCTGAGAGTAAATTTAATGCTTTTACTTACGAGGCTGGATTTGAGTATGAATTTGCTGATGATACGGCATTTTCTTATGCGTTTAGCACAGGCTTTCGTGCACCAAAAGTTGAAGAGATGTATTTTGAGATGGGGACTTCAAGCTCTAACACCGTTTATGCTAGAAATTTGGACTTAAAGCCAGAAAAAGCACAAAATCATGAAATTAGTTTGGTTAAAAATAGTGAAAATTACGCAGTTGCAGCTAGTGCGTTTTATACAAAATATAGTGATTTTATAGATATTGGATATGATGTTGTAGTAAATTCTAGACGAGTTCGTAACTGGGGTGCCCCTCCTGGTACGCCAACACATAGGACGGAATACTCGCTTGATAAAGTCATCTATAAACAGACAAATATTGATCAAGCGGTCATCAAAGGCATTGAGCTAAATGCAAGGGCAAATGGTGGAGTATTAAATTTGGCTGACGAATATTTTGCAACGCTAAAAGCCACCTATCAAAAAGGACGCAAAAGCGACGGAACTTCGCTTATGGCGGTTCAGCCGTTTACGGCAATTTTAGGTTTTGGCTATGAAGGAGAAAAACTTAATCTCTTGCTAACTAGCAAATATGTAAGAGCTAAAAAGCAAAAAGATGCGATGGATTTTATCCCACTAAACTCACTTCAAGTAAATGTCGATAAAACGACCGGAGATGTATATAAAGGCGATATAAAACCGCATCCATATCTAGGCAAGTCCTACACCATCTACGACCTAACTGCAGGGTATAAAATAAGTAAAAATTTTAGTATCAATGCAGGGATTTTTAATCTTTTTGATAAAAAATATACAACTTGGGATAGTCTTCGTCAGCTAAGATATAATGGTAATCAAGGTTATGTTTTAGGCTCTGGCGTTGGACTTGAACGATATACAGCAGCTGGGCGAAATTTTAGCGTTAGTTTTGAGATGAGATATTAAAACAAACTTTTATAAAACATAAATTGTGCTAAAGTAAATTTAAAGTTAAAAATTTAATTATTTTTTAAAGCAAAGTTAATATAATGTCAAATATATTTTAAATGGGAAGGGGAAAATATGGAATTTCTCACAAGTTTAAGCGAGGGGTGGCAGTTTAGCATACAAATCGCCATCGTGCTTATTTGTCTGTTTTATGGTGCAAAAAAGGGCGGTATAGCTCTTGGTATGCTAGGAGGTATAGGACTTATTATGCTTATATTTGGCTTTCATATCCAACCAGGAAAGCCAGCTATAGATGTAATGCTAACTATTCTTGCGGTTGTTGTGGCCAGTGCTACCTTGCAAGCCTCTGGAGGTCTTGATGTTATGCTTCAGATCGCAGAGAGAATTTTGCGTAAAAATCCAAAATATGTAAGCATTCTTGCGCCGTTTGTTACTTGCACGCTTACTATACTTTGTGGTACTGGACATGTTGTTTATACGGTGCTTCCGATTGTTTATGATATTGCTATTAAAAATGGCATACGCCCTGAGCGCCCGATGGCTGCAAGCTCGATTTCATCGCAGATGGGTATTATCGCAAGTCCAGTTTCGGTTGCTGTTGTTACGCTGACTGCATTTTTGCTGGGCGCAAAAAACCCTATCCCTGGCTTTGATGGCTATCTTGATCTTTTGAAAATCACTATACCATCGACATTTTGTGGTGTTTTAGTGATAGGAATTTTTAGTTGGTTTAGAGGAAAAGATCTTGATAAAGATGAGGAATTTCAAGAAAAGATTAAAGATCCTGAATTTAAAAAGTATGTTTATGGCGACTCTGTAACTCTTCTTGGTAAAAAATTACCAAATCATCAGTGGGCTGCGATGTGGATATTTTTGGCTGCTATCGCTGTGGTGGCATTTCTTGGATACTTTAAAGAGCTTCGTCCAAGCTGGTCTTCTACAAAAGATGCGACGATAGTTCAAGTTATTGCAAACTATCCAACAGAGCAAAAAATTTTAAAAACTGTTACCGTAAAAGATGGTAGCATTTTGGCTCAATCAACAGAACTTAGTGTCTCAAACAGCAAGATAGGCTCAAGCCAGAAAGCTCAAGCTGTTGAGATAACAAGTAAAAATGGCGCGAAAGAGAGCTTTGTGCGTTCAAATGATGGCACAGTTACTTATATGAACGCTGATGGTAAAAAAGAGGAATTTCAAGGCTCATACATTAATATTTCTAATAAACAAGCTTCAAAATATACTCTTGGCATGGTTCATGTTATTCAAATTTTTATGCTTTTAGCTGGTGCGGCGATTATTATATTTACACCAACTGATGCTAACAAGATCGGTAAAAATGAGATATTTAGATCAGGTATGATCGCGCTTGTTGCAGTTTTTGGTATCAGCTGGATGGCTGAAACGATGTTTGCAGTGCATACGCCTATGATGAAGGCTGCGCTTGGGGATATAGTAAAAGAGTATCCTTGGACATATGCTGTGATGTTGCTTTTGATTTCAAAATTTGTAAATTCTCAAGCAGCTGCACTTGTTGCATTTGTTCCACTTGCGCTTGGTATTGGTGTTGATCCAGCTATTATTCTTGCTTTTGCTGCAGCTTGCTATGGGTATTATATTTTGCCAACTTACCCAAGTGACCTTGCAGCGATACAGTTTGACCGCTCTGGCACAACAAAGATAGGTAAATTTGTTATTAACCACAGCTTTATCATACCAGGACTCATCGGTGTTGTAGTTTCTTGTATATTTGGCTATATATTTACAGGTCTTTTTGGCTACCTATAAAAACTTTCGGGGAGAGTATCCCCGAAATCTCTAAAATTTTAGACAAATCTTTAAAATAACTAAGTAAAATTTTAATTTAATATAGATATAATGTTTCATCAATTTTCTTACAAAGGAGATAGAATGAAATTTGTATTAAAGGTGGTAGCATTTATGCTTCTTGGAACTACTTTGGCTTTTGCTAAGCCTACGATTTATATCCTTGCAACTGGTGGTACTATCGCTGGTAGTGGATCTGGAGAGCTTTCGACCGCTTATACTTCTGGCACTGTTACAGTAGATAAGCTTATTGCAGCAGTTCCACAGATAAATGAGATAGCTACGATAAAGGGCGAGCAAATCTCACAAATAGGCTCTCAGGAGATGAATAACGAAGTATGGCTAAAACTTGCCAAACGCGTAAATGAGCTACTAACTAGTGGTAAGGCAGATGGTGTTGTTATCACTCATGGTACGGATACTATGGAAGAGACGGCATATTTTCTAAATTTAGTAGTTAAAAGCGATAAGCCGATCGTTATGGTTGGTGCTATGAGAAACTCTGGCTCACTAAGTGCTGACGGACCGCTAAATCTTTTTAATGCTGTAAATGTTGCAATTAGTAAAGATAGTGTAAATAAGGGCGTTATGGTTGTGATGAATGATGAAATTCATGCAGCAAGAGAGGTTACTAAAACTAATACCACTGGAGTTGAGACATTTAAGTCGCCAAATGCTGGCAAGATAGGTACTGTATTTTATGGCAATGTCAAATTTTATATGGCTCCACTTAGAAAACACACATCTAGCTCAGAGTTTGACATCACAAAAATCACTGAGTTGCCTCGCGTTGATATACTTTACAGCCATGCAAATGACAATGCCGACTTTGCAAATATAGCTATTAAAAACGGAGCAAAAGGCATTATAAGTGCTGGTATGGGCAACGGAAACCCTTTCCCAACTGTGCTTGAAGCGCTTGGCGAAGGCGTAAAAAAGGGTGTTGTTGTAGTGCGCGACTCTCGTGTAGGAAGTGGTGAAACAACGCTAAATGGCGAGGTAGATGACGCAAAATACGGCTTTTTAGCAAGCGATAACTTAAATGCTCAAAAGGCTAGAGTGCTTTTGATGCTAGCACTTACAAAAACTATGGATAAAGCAAAAATTCAAGAGCTATTTTTAACTCATTAAATCTTATGGACGGAGATACTCCGTCCTTTTTTAAAAATATAATTATTTTATACTTGGTTGAGTAGATTTTGTGTCGCTAAATGAGTTTGTGTAAGGTAGTAAGAGATATTTTTTGCTTTCTACTAAAAAGCTGATCGCTTCTTGCAACTGTTTTTCATTTAGTCCATATAATTTTTCAAGCTCAGCAAAAAGCTCTTTTGCTCTATTTTTTTCGAGTAGATTTGGTCTGTAAAATAGCATTAAATTCGCGCCTATACCTATAAAATCATATTCAAACGAGCAGACAAAATTTATAAGTGCGTAGCTTTGGTGAGGTTGTAAGTCATCAACAAAGTAACCATTTATCATCCTCGCAAAACATTCTGAGCTCTTTTTGGTGGGACAAAGGTGCACGATGATATCCTCTTCTAAGAATTTTGCATCATTGTAGCTAAGCTCTGCAAGTGCTTTAAATGCATTATTTTTACTTAAATTTATCTTGCCATAAAAGTCGCTAAGGCTTGTATTTTTAGTGTTTAAAACTCTTAAAATGTGCTCAAACTTCTTAATCTCTGCTGCTCCATTAGCAAAAGATCTATTGTACTCGTCAATATCGAAAAAAAACTCACCAGTGGCTGCATGAGAGCTTGTGTATTCACACTGAGTCGTGTTTTCAAATATAAAAAGTGGTCGTTTTGTCGGATGTTTTGCTAGTAATTCTTCATATGCTAATATGGTTGCTTTCATGTTGCGTTCAGTTTTTAAGATGGCAAATTTATAAAGCTCACTAGAATCTACACTCATGCCTTTTATCTTGTTTTCTTCAATGATATTTATAAGTGAAGCAGGACTAAAAAGATGGTTGTAAATTCTTGACAAAACTCTCAATAAAGGCTCCTTTGTTTGAAATATATTCTATAAAAATATAAGTTAAAAATAGCTTTATAGATATATAAAAAGAAAAAATTTCACAGATAAAATTTTCATTTATCTGTGAAATTTTAAGCTTAAAATTTCACTTCCCAAGTGAATTTAAAGTTTCTACCTGGCGCATAGAAGCGTTTTATACCTGCGCCTGTTTTCTGATTTATTAAATTTGATGTACCAAAAACACGAATGGAACGCATCGAATCCCAAGTGATATATTTCTCATCTGTTATGTTATATACTCCAAAAGTAAATGAGAAATTTTTAGTTGGTTTTGCATATGCGATAAGATCAAGTACTCTATATGCGCCACTACGCCAGTGTTTTGTACTATCTGTTACTGCATACCCATTAACTATATCTGGCGACAGCTGATGATCTGCTGGGCAGCTTTGTGAAGTATGTGGCGCATATATATGATATGGATCATTGCATCTTGAGCTTTGCTCTTTCCAGTATGGGTTGTGTGTGTCTTTACTTTTTTTTGCTCTTACATCTGTTAAAAGAAGATCTATGCCATATTTATCGTTAGTGGTAGAGTATCCGATGGTGTATACTGATGTATCTGGTTGTATGGCATCCATTGGTATATTGCCATCCATTCTGCCTTTTTGCTTGGTTAGTTTATATCCTATTCTAAAACCATCCATTTTAGAATGTATGTCTCCTAGCTCCAATCGCGAACTGATCTCAAACCCCTTTACGACAGCACTATCTCTATTAATGCTTTGGTATGTTGGATAAGGCAAAACGCCAGATGCTAACTCTTTTCTGCCTTGATACTCCATATCGATAAAATTTTTATAGTCGGTTTGAAAGATATTTGCTGTTATAAAGCTTTTGTTATGATAAAAGGTTAGTGCAGCTTCTTTTGTCTTTGCTGTTTCTGTTTTTAGGTTTATATTTGGCAATATAGAAAAACTAGGATGTTTAAAAGTCATATATATTTCATCTGATGTAGGAACCCTAAATGCATTTGCATATTTCACTTGAAATCGCATAAACGAAAATGGATCAAAATCTATGCCAAATGAATAGCTATGGTTTTTATACTCTTTTTCTTGTAGTAAAAGCGCTAAATTTTGACGAAAATTAGTTTCATAGACTGGGTCATTATATCCGCAATTCCTAGAGCCAATAGGGCAAGGTAACTTTAAAAGTGTGCCAGTAATAAGTCCTTTTGGCACAGGAGTGTTTTCATCGTATCTTGGCGAGTGTTTTGTCTTGTCATATCGATAATTTAAATCAAATCCTATCCAGTCAGCATAATCCCCCCCCCGTATGTAATCACTAACATAAAGAGCAGTATTTGTTGTCTGAACTGGTATTAAAAACGAATCTCTTGAATTTATATTTGTTTTTATATTTCCACCCGACTTTGGACCAACCCATCTAGTAGGATCTGGTATGTGGTTTAAAGTATCTGTATCCCAGTCTGTTTCTTCTTTTACATAGAGAAAATTCTTTTGCCACCATTGTATTTGTTTGCCTTCAAAACCATCTTTATTTACCATGCTTTTTCTGGTTTTACCATAAAGACCGCCGTATTTTAGGCTGTGTTCTGTTGTTAGAATTTCAAATTCTTTTTCAAAGTCTATACTAAACTGCTTTGTATTGGTGTTTAAGTCCCTATCTGTGTAAGAGTTGTTTTCAAATCCTGTGCCTCCTGGCACTATAATATAAGCCTTTTCTATCGCTGGTAAAAAGCCAAATTGTTTAAATTTATGTAGCTTTACGGCACCATATTTTTTGCCATTTATCTCTTTTATCTCAAGCTCTCTTTCTACAAAATTATTAACATCTTGGTCTTTTTCTTCATCTCTTTCAAGAAAGACTTTGATCTTTTTTGAGCAGTCATAAACACTGCAATCAATATAAGCTCTTGAAGCCTCATACTCCATATAGTCTGTTCCTGAAAGTTTTTCTCCTTTTATGTGGTAGCTTCTATAATATCCATCTTTTTTACCAGTAAGTTCATTTCCGTCTTTATCAACTGTTTTTATAATATCTGAACTATTGTCTAACACTAGACCTTTTGGATTTAACACACCTTTACAGTCATCTCTATCACAATACTGATCGTTTCTTGCTCTGTTTGTAATCTTTTGATTTGAGTAAGAAATTTTTACACTATCCCAAAATGGAGTCTCTGTAAAGCTTTCTATTGTGTATTGAGTATTTTTTCTATGTGAATAATCATCTGTTTTTCTGATAGCCCCTTGATCGTCAGGAATAAGATACGATAGATCATCTCCTTTTGAAGTTAGCTTTGAGTCATCTACTGAAGCACTTACTCTTAGCTCATCAAATGGAGAAAAGCTAAATTTAACAAGAGTGCTTTGTCGTTTGATATCGTATGGATCAACCTTTTCTCGCTCTCTTCCTAAAGCTTTGTAGTCTTGTTCTTGCGATTTGTATATATCAAAAAAGTAGTTTTTCCTCTCGTGTCCGTCCCTGTTTGTTTTAATTACTAGCATATCAAACCACTTATATTTAGCCGCTGCTGTAAGTGATCTAAAATTTTGACTATCGGCACTTTGGTAACCATTTTTAAAACCTAAATAATAATCTTTATTGATTAAAAAATCTCTTGCATCCTTTGTTTCAAACATTACAGAGCCACCTAAAGCGCCACTACCGCTTTTTATGGAGTCTGCACCTTTTGTAATGGTTGCCATTTTGACATTTTCCATTTCCACACCATTTCTTGTATTGTTAAAATTCCCATAACCCTCATAAATGTCCTTAAAGCCTTGCGAGCTAAGTGTTTCTGCTTGTCTAAGTCCATCAATCATGATGCCGACACGATTTTCATCCACACCACGTATAGCATACCCACTAGAACCACTTCTACCAGCCTCAACAACTGTAACACCAGTTTCGTACTTAACCAAATCTCTGCTATCTGAAACTTGTCTTTTGTTTAGCGTTTCAGCTTTTATTTTTGTCTCACCAACCTTTTTTTCTTTGACGGTTTGTTCCTCGCTATCACCATATGCAGTTACCTCTTCAAGGGCAACCTCTGATTCTTGTCCCAGTAAGGCACAACAAAGAAAAAGAGATAAGTAAATCCCTGTTCTCATCTTTCTCAAAAACTCCTTTCATAATTAAAATTATTATCATTTTTTTTGTAAAAATAATAACATTAAAATTTTTATATGTTGCTTAATATTAATGCTTTGTTTAAAATATATTATTTGATTTGTTATTTAGATTTATTTTGCTAAAATTGAACTAAAATTTTACAAGAGGGCGAAAATGACACAGGCAAAAGTATGGAAATTTGGCGATAATATAGATACTGACATTATCATTGCTGCGCGATATTTAAATACATCTGACGAAAATGAACTAGCAAAACACATAATGGAAGATGGCGATCCTGACTTCGTTAAAAAGATGAGAGCTGGAGATGTTATAGTTGCTGGTGAAAATTTTGGTTGCGGAAGTAGCCGAGAGCACGCACCTATAGCACTAAAGGCGGCTGGTGTGAGCGCTGTTATAGCAAAGAGTTTTGCAAGAATTTTTTATAGAAATAGTTTTAACACAGGGCTTTTGATACTAGAGATAAATGAGATAGACGAGATAAATGAAGGCGATGAAGTTAAGATAGATATTGATTATGGTGTCATAAAAAATGTTACTACTTCTAAAGAGTATAAATTTCATCCTATTCCACCGTTTATGCAGGAGCTTTTAAAAGAGGGTGGCTTGATGCAATACGCAAGTAAAAAGATAAAATAAGGTAAAAAATGGCAAAAAGATATAAAATTTGTATGATAAAAGGCGATGGTATCGGACCTGAGATAGTTGATGAGGCTGTTAAGGTTCTTGATGCTATAAGTATGAAATTTGATATAAACTTTGAATATGACTATAAGCTTATGGGTGGTGCAGCTTGCGATGTTTTCGGTGAGCCGTTACCAAATGAAACACTTCAAAGTGCCCTTGAAAGTCATGCTGTGCTTTTTGGTGCTATTGGCGGTGAAAAGTGGGATAGTTTGCCACGAGACAAACGCCCTGAAAGCGGACTTTTAAAGATACGAAAAGAGCTTGGAGCTTTTGTAAATTTGCGCCCAGCGATGATATATGATGAGCTTGTGAGTGCTAGTACCATTAAACCAGAAGTTGTTAGAGGCGTAGATATACTTGTTGTGCGTGAATTAACAGGTGGAATTTACTTTGGGCAGCCGCGGCAAAAATGTGAAACTAGCGCGTTTAATACAATGATATATACAAAAGATGAGATTGAGCGTATTGCAAAAGTTGCATTTGAAGCAGCACTAAAACGCAAAAAAAAGGTTTGCATGGTCGATAAGGCAAATGTCCTTGAGACTAGCCAGTTGTGGCGCGAGGTGGTTGGCGATGTTGCAAAAAGCTATCCAGATGTTTTGCTTGAGTTTATGTATGTTGATAACGCCGCAATGCAGATCGTGCGTAATCCTAGGCAGTTTGATGTTATTTTGACTGAAAATTTATTTGGGGATATTTTAAGTGATGAAGCAAGTATGGTCGTTGGGTCAATAGGGCTTTTGCCAAGCGCTAGTATAGGCGGAAAAGTCGGTATCTATGAGCCCATCCATGGTAGTGCGCCAGATATAGCAGGGCAGGGCATAGCAAATCCTTTGGCAACTATTTTAAGTGCTGCTATGATGTTAAGATATGCATTAAATGAAGAAGAAGCAGCACTTTGTATTGAAAAAGCCGTAAAAAGTACACTTGCTCAAGGTTACAGGACTAAGGACCTAGCTGCGTTTGACGCAAAAGAAATTTGCACAACAAGCGATATGGGCGATGTTGTGGTTAAGTTTATAGAGCAAAAGTAACGATGAAAAATACAATAACAGAAGCGCTTATTTACGAGTCGCAAGGACTAAAAGATGATGCACTTGAAGTGTATAAAAATATCTTAAAAAACGACGCAGATAACAAAGATGCGCTTGCTGCGATAAGGCGTTTGAGTGGGATTAGAAAATCTCGCAAGATAGCAAATGAGCAGATGAAAGAATTTTTCTTGCAAATGCGAACACAACACGAGATAACAGAGTTTAAAAGGTGGCTTATAAGATTATGAAACTTGATGATATAGCAAAAATGGCGATTAATGAGGTTAGTGCAGAGCTTGAAAAGATCGAGAATTTACATGCTTTAAATACTCAAAATACAGAGCAAAAATCACAAGCGCAAAAGCCAAAATTTCAGATAAATGAAGCTCAAAGCGTAAGCGAGCAAATAGAAAATGGTGAGATTTTAAGTAGTGAAAAGATATTTTTAATAAATTTAAAAGAGCGCACAGAGGTACTATTTGAAGGGCTAAATGAGCTACCAAAAGAGCTTGTGAATGAGCGACTAGAGCTGACGCTAAAATTTTTAGAGTTTGTCCTAGCAAATGTTGAAAACCGCCTCGAAAACCTTAACAAGTAGCAATATTAAAGATACTATAGCGCTACTTATATCAGATGATAAGTTAAGTAGTGTAAAAAAACTGCTCGCACCGCATACAAAGCGTGCATATTTGGTCGGCGGTTGCGTGCGTGACTCCTTGCTTGCACGAGAAGTTTATGACTATGACATCGAGGTTTATGATATCAATCCTAAGCGTTTTGATGAGATTATGCAAAGTGTAGGTGCAAGTGGCGTTGGCAAGAGTTATTTTATCTACAAATTTGATGCGTTTGACCTTGGCTTGCCGCGCACTGAGAGTAAAACTGGCAAACTACATACTGACTTTAAAGTAAGTTACTGCAATGATGAGCGTGAAGCCTCAAAGCGGCGCGACTTTAGCATAAATGCTATGATGATAAATATATTTAGTGGCGATATACTTGACTTTTGGGATGGTAAACAGTGCCTTAAAGATGGCATTTTGCGTCATATTGATAATGAAAAATTTTGTGAGGATGCGCTTAGGGTGTTGCGTGGGGTGCAGTTTGCATCGCGTTTAAATTTTGACATTGCAAACGATACTTTAAGGCTTATGAAAAGTATTGATTTGTCGCACCTTAGCAAGACGCGTATTTCAAATGAGCTTATAAAATTTATGCGTGCAAAACACCTTGAAAAAGGTGTGTATTATCTTTATAAATTAGGACTTTTTAAGAAATTTTTTGGTTTGAATTTAGATAAAAATGAGCTTGAAGAGTTAATAAATGAGCTAAAAAATGCGCGAAATTTCATCCAAGATGAGCGAGTGTTTTTGTATGTTTTGGCTGGATTTTGTGGTGTAGATATCAAAAATATCGTGCATGATTTAGCTTTGCCAAATAGCTTTTTAAGTGTACTAAAGCATCCATTTTACAATAAAATGCCAAGCGATTTTGAGATGATGAAAATTTCGCTTGATATGCCACTTAGTAAGTGGCTTGGATGCAATAGGCTTGAGCGCATAAAGCGCGCAAAAGAGCTTGGCGTGTATGATGAAAAATTTACGCCAAATATTGATACTAGCGAGATAATGTCGCTTGGTTTTAAAGGAAAGGAATTTGGTGCCGAGCTAAATCGCCGTCAAGATCAAGCCATTTTGCTATATTTGCAAAGCCTTAAAAAGTGCGATTAAACCGCTTAAAAGGGCGTTTTGGCTAAAATATCTTTCAAATTTATGTCAAAGGCGCAAATTTATGTTTAACATCGTTTTAGTTCATCCGCAAATTCCTCAAAATACAGGCTCTATAGGCAGAATGTGCGTGAATGCAAATCTTGCACTACATATTGTAAAACCGACGACGTTTGAGATAAGCGAGAAGTCTGTAAAAAGAGCTGGGCTTGATTACTGGGCGCAGCTTGAGCCAAAAATTTGGGAGAGTTTAGATGAGTTTTTGCAAGAAAACATGAAGTATAAAGAGCGATTTTTCTTTGCGACCACAAAGACAAATAGGCTATATTTTGACGCTAGTTATGAGCTAGGAGATTTTTTGTTTTTTGGCGGTGAAAGCACGGGTTTGCCACAGGAGCTTATGGCTTTAAATTTCACAAACGCTATTACCATACCGATGGGCAAGCATGGCAGAAGCTTAAACCAAGCCACAAGCGTGGGCATAGTCGCATATGAAGCTATACGCCAAAATATTGATAAATTTGATTTTAGAAAGCCACTATGAGAGCTTTTTTGGTTTTGATTTTACTATGTATTTTTGCTTTTGGAAGCACACTAAAGATCGCTACTTATAATGTTGAAAATTTATTTGACGGCGAAAATAATGGCAATGAATATCCTGATTTTCGTATCGAAAAAGGCAAGTGGAGCAAGCAAAAAGCAAGCCAAAAAATTTATCGCATAAGAGAGGTTTTAAATGCCCTTGATGCTGATATTATAGCGCTTCAAGAGGTTGAAAATGAGCAAATTTTAAAAGAGCTAGCAAAAGGTACAAAATACACTTACGCTACCTTTGCTATAACCAAAAATGCACCCATAGGTCTTGGCGTACTTTCTAAAATTCGCCCCGAAGATAGCGAGCGTTTTACCGTAGCTGGAGTAAAAACTCGAGATATTTTGCGGCTTGGTTTTAGGCTTGATAACGAGCGTTTTGAACTTTTTGTTGTTCATTTTCCAGCTTATAAAAGAAATGGATTTAAAGCACAAAAACACGCTGAAATAACGCTAAAAACCGCTCTTGGAGAGCGCAAAAATGTGATTGTTTTGGGTGATTTTAATACGCCATTTGGTAGCGGTAAAACAAACCTTCTTTACGATATCATGACCACAAAAAATTATACAAATTTATGGAATGAGCTTGCCTATAAGGAGCGCTACTCGTTTGCTGCTTATGGCAAAAAGCGGGCGATCGATCATATTTTACTTTCACGAGAATTCTTGACTAATGGCAAGCTTGTTTATGTTTGTGATAGTTTTAATGTGTTTAAGCCTGATTTTATGATGGATGGTGGGTTTGTAAAAAGATATGATAAATCACGCCTTTATTCTGATCATCTTCCATTGTTTTTTGAAATTTCAACCGATATAAAACAACGCTGCGGTATAATAGATAAAATTTTAAAATTTAGGTGAAAAATGGGTGTTTTAGACTGGGTCATGCTCGTGGCTTTTATGGCATTTTTGCTATTTATGCTACGCGGAATGACTGTGCAAATCATGAAAAAAGATAAGAAAAGACGAGAAAAAAAGAACAAGAAGGATGAAAATGAATAAAGAACTTTTAATAGAAATCGGCGTAGAAGAACTGCCGGCGATACCGTTTTTAAAAGAGTTGCCAAACATTAGATCAAAGTGGCAGGCAGTGCTTGAAGAGTATCGTTTGGCAAGTGAGTTTGAGTTTTATTTTACGCCACGAAGACTTGTGCTCTTTCACAAAAATTTTGCTTTAAAGCAGCCTGATAGCGTAGCTCAGATGATAGGAGCACCAAAGCATGTGGCGATAAAGGATGGTGCGTTTAGTCCTGCGGCGATTAGCTTTGCGAAAAAATGTGGCATCAGCGAGAGTGAGCTGAGGTTTAAAGAGATAGATGGCAAAGAGGTTTTGTATTTTGAGCGTGAGGAAAAAGGCGCGAAAATTCAGAGTTTGCTTGGAGATATGGTTGAGAAATTTCTACTAAGCCTAAACTTTGATAAGTCTATGCGATGGGGAAGTGGCGAGTTTGAGTTTATCCGTCCGATAAGATCATTTTTGTGTCTTTTTGGCGATGAAAATGTTGAGTTTGTTAAATTTGGCATTGCAAGCGAGGCGGCTAGTTTTCCTCACCGAAGCATTGGTTATGACAAGGTTAAAATTTCAAGTATTGCTGAGTATTTTAGCGGTGCAAAAGAGCGTGGCATAGTGCTTGATGCAAATGAGCGAAGGGCTAAAATTTTAGAGCAGTTTAAGGCTATTGAAAGCAAAAACAGCATAGAAATAGGGCTTGATGAGGATTTGCTAGATGAAGTTATGGCTATCACGGAGGCTCCAACAGCACTGCTTGGCAGCTTTGAAGAGGAGTTTTTGCAGGTTCCAAGCGAGGTCATCATCACTTCGATGAAGGAAAATCAGCGCTACTTCCCAGCCTTTAAAAACGGCAAATTAAGCAATCACTTTGTTGTTGTTAGCAACTCGCTAAGTAGCGAAAATTCACTCATAGTGCGTGGAAACGAGAAGGTTTTACGCGCAAGGCTTAGCGATGCGATGTTTTTCTGGCAAAGCGACTTAAGGGCGGAGTTTAGCCATGAAAAGCTAAAAAACATCACCTATCTAAAAGAGCTTGGAAGCACTTACGAAAAAACAGAGCGTGAGTTAAAGGTCGCTCTTGCTTTGGCTGAAATTTTCGCCGATCGCTTAAAGGCCGAAGTCGGAGCAGAGTTTAAGGAGCTGTTAAAACGCGCTGTAATGCTTAGTAAAGCGGATCTTACAAGTGGTATGGTATATGAATTTACCGAGCTTCAAGGTGTGATGGGTGGCTACTATGCAAGAGCAAAGGGCGAGAGCGAGGCAGTTGCAACGGCGATAAGCGAGCAGTATCTGCCAAATGGCGAGGCAAGCGCTATGCCTAGCACCGCATTTAGCGCACTTGTTGCACTTGCGATAAAGCTTGAGACGCTTGTTGGGCTATTTAGCGTAGGTAAAATTCCAACCGGAAACAAAGACCCATACGCACTTCGTCGTGCGGCAAATGGCGTGATAAAAATTTTGCAAGACAATGAGCTTAGCTTTGATATGGCAGAGTTTTTAAACGATATAGCAAAAGGATACGCGAACTTTGATGTAGGCGCGCTTGTGGGCTTTATAAATGAGCGACTTTATACATTTTTTGAGTGTAATCCTTCTATCATCAAAGCTTGCTTAAGCTCGGCAAAGGGCGACTTATTAGCGCAAATTTCAGCTATAAAAGCGCTTGAGAAGGTATGTGATAGTGAGAGTTTTAGAGAGAATTTCAGCACATTTAAGCGCCTTGCAAACATCATAAAAGATGAGATAAAAACAGGAGTTGATGAGGGCTTGTTTGAGGTGGAGGCTGAGAGAAAGCTTTATATTGAGTTTAAGAAAGTGGTGCAACAGTGTGAGTTAAGCGATGAGGATAAGCTTAATGCGCTTTTTGCGCTAAAAGGAGCAATAGATGGCTTTTTTGATGCGGTTATGATAAATGCTGAAGATCCTAAAATCCGCCACAACCGCCAAGCGTTGGTGGGTGAAATTTACAGTGAGTTTTTAAAAATCGCTGATATAAAAGAGATAAGTTTATAAAGCTTGCAAAAAGCTTTGAATATTTAAAACAATGGCTCAGCGTTTGTAACATTTTACTCATATGATGAGCTTAGAGTCAAAATATTATTTGTCATCCAAGCCGTTAGTATAAATACGGCTTGGAGTAGCATAGAGTTAGTGCTAAGATTATAAATTTTAGTCTAAAATTTCAAGCTTTGAAGTAAGGTCTGCCATGCCTTGTGCGTATGGAGCTGAAGTCGTAATGGCATCAATATTCGTTCTTGCAAACTCTGCGACATTTTTAGCGTTTATACCACCGCTTGCGATTATTCTTGCGTTTGGATAAATTTCATCGCGCAAAGCAACTGTATTTTCAAGCATTTGTGGACTAAATTTATCACACTGCACTACATCCACGCCGGCTCCTAAAAGCTCTTTTGCTTGCTCTAAGCTCTCGACTTCAACCGCTATCTTTCGCTCTGGCATTTTGGCTTTAAAGCTTGGAATTTGCGCTAAAAACTCATCAAAACTAGCATAGGCTATGATGTGGTTTTTAAAAAATAAAATGCTATCGCTAAGTCCTAGCCTATGCACTCCGCCACCACCCTCTATCACGGCTTTTAAGCAGAGCTTTTTGGCAAATGGAAAGCTTTTACGAGTGGCTAAAATTTCACATTTTTCATTTTCAGCCTTTGCAAGGCGAGTCATTTGATTTGTGTAGGTGGCTATTTTGCAAGTGTATTCAAGCATGATTTGTACTAGTTTCCATGCTTTATGAACATTGCTGTAACTACCCAAAATTTGCACTATCATATCGTTTGTCTTTGCTGTTTGAGTGTTTTGTATCAAAATTTTAGCTTCACATCCAAGTAATTCCGCCGCTCTTGCGGCTACATCAATGCAGCTAACCACCACCTCTTCTCTGGTAAAAATTTTTAAAACTGCTTGCTTTTTAATATCTTGAAGCGATGTTGTTAGATCAAAATATGGCAAATCCTCGGCAATGTAGGCTAAAATTTCACTATCACTTATATACATTTTCGTCCTTTTTCCAGCAAGTTGTGTCAGAGATGCCAAGCTTTTGTGGGTCAAACTCAGGATTTAGACCGGCTTTTCGCTGGTTTTCGTAGTCTTTTAGTGCCTTTAAAACAACTCGTGAAAGCATAAATATGGCTATGATATTTATAGTTGCCATCGCTGCCATAAGTATATCGGCAAAATTCCACGCAAGTGACAGGTTCATTTGTGCGCCAATAAAGATCATAATGATAGCGCTTATTTTGAATGTATTGATGACAGTCTTGTTCTTGGTAAGAAATTTTATGTTTGCTTGGGCATAGTAAAAGTTGCCAATAAGTGAAGTGATAGCAAAAAGTACGACTGCAACGGTAGTAAAGTGCATGCCTATGTTACCATAATACTCTCTCATCGCAGCTTGCACAAGAGGTAAAGCAGTGAGAATTTCGCCACTTGCACCTGTTTGTTTTGTGATGTAGGCTTGCGAAAAAAGTACTAGCATTCCAGATGCGATACAAATAGTCATATCTATAAAAACTGCCACAGCTTGAACAAGCCCTTGCTTTACAGGATGGCTCGTGTGCGCAGCCGCCGCAGCATTTGGCGCAGAGCCCATACCAGCTTCGTTTGAAAAAAGACCACGCTTAATACCAATAACTATCACACTTCCAGCAAATCCACCAAAAATCGCTTCAAAATCAAATGCGCTATCTAGTACAAGCTTTACTACGGATGGAATTTCACTTAAGTTCATAAAGACACATATAAAAGAGAGTCCAACATAGGCGATAGCCATAAATGGCACTATGTAAGAGCTTATCTTGCCAATAACATGACCTTTTGAAAAAAAGATGATGGCTGCAAATGCCATTAGTATAAGTCCTATGGCTAGCGGCATTGAACTATCTGCAAATTTTACATCCGCGCCAAGTTGATCATAATACACTTCAAACGCCGATGTCATCGTGTAGCTTTGTAGCCCATTAAATCCATAAGCGTAGGCAAGGATAAGTATAACAGCAAATATTGCTCCAAGCCATGGAAGCTTTAGCCCTGTTTTGATATAGTATGCTGGACCGCCCTTAAAGCCTAGATTATCCTTTGTTTTGTAAATTTGAGCTAGCGTGCTTTCAGCAAATGCTGATGCTGCACCAAAAAATGCCATGACCATCATCCAAAAAAGCGCACCAGGACCACCAGCAACTAGTGCAGCTGATATGCCTGCGATGTTTCCTATGCCAACTCGTGAGGCAGTTGAGATCATAAGGGCTTGAAATGGCGTAAGATGGTGTCTGTTGTAGCGATCTTTTTTTTCTACAAGCACTCGAAGTGCTTCAAAAGCCATACGAAACTGAACAAAGCGCGTAATATAGCTAAAATATATGCCAGCAGCAATAAGCGCAATAATAAGAAACGATCCATACAAAAAGCCGTTAGTGGCGTCAAGTTTAAGATTTATAGCATTTAAAATTTCAGTTAAGTTCAAGTAAGCTCCTTTGTTTTTTCTTAAAATATTATATTTAAAAATTATTTAGAAATAGCTTTTTGAGATGAAAATTTTTAAAATTTATTATTTATCAAAAAAATAAAAAATATTTTTGTAAAGTCACAGATTTTAAAAACACAAAAAGCACTTAAAATTTACTTTAAATGCTTTTTATATCATTTATACTGCAGTTTGTGTTTTGCGAGTTCTGCGTTTTTTAAGTGGAGCTTGTTTGGTTTTTATCAAAACTTCATCCTTTTGTATGCGTAAATTTCGCTTTTTGCGTGCGTTATTTATCATGCGCTGCGCAAAGCCATTATTATAAAGTCCGTGATGATAGATGCTAAATCCCACAAGTGCGATACCAGATATAATGTGTGCGGCTTTTATGGCTTTGTTTTTCATGCCAAAAGCGCTAATTGTCACAAGTCCAAGCGATACTCCAAGCCCTATTTTTGCTACTTTTCTCTGAGTTTCTAAATTTAGTAGCGAACCTTGAATGCTGTTTTTTATATTACTTTGCAAATTTCACACCTTTCATTGAGTTTAAAAGTAGCCAAATGGTCGTACCGTTGTGAAGGACGGCTGTTGCGATAGGGTTTAGCATTCCAATCGTTGCAGCGCCTAAAATAGCTGTGTTGATGCCAACGGTTGCGTTGAAATTTGAGCTGATGAGTTTCATGGTATTTACTGCAAGCTCTTTTGCAATCGCAACGCTTGCGATGTCATCTTTTAGCAGGCTAATGTCTGCTGTAGCCTTTGCGATGTCGGCACCTTTATGCATGCTTATACCAACATCTGCTTTACTAAGACTAGGGGCATCGTTTATGCCATCGCCAACAAATGCCACCTTTTTGCCCTGTGCTTTTAGCTCATCAATAATGAGTGCTTTATCGGTCGGCAAGCACTCGGCAAAAACCCTATCACAGCCTAGTTCGAGTGCTACTTCTTCGGCTTTTTGTCTAACATCTCCACTTAGCATTATGATCTCTTTTACGCCCAGCTCGCGTAGTTTTCTAAGAGTTAGCTTAGCGTTTTCTCTCATGTCATCTTTCATCGCTATAACGCCAACAAGCTGTTTGTCATAGCCTACATAAAGTAGGGTAAGACCACTGTTTAGAGCCTTTTGTATTACGGCATTGTGTGGGGCAAAATTTATACACTCATCATCTTCTAAAAAGTGGCGCGATCCGATCACAACCTCTTTGCCGTTCATAGAGGTTTTTACGCCGTGAGCGACTATAAACTCGACTTCGTCGTGATGGATATGGCTAAAGCCACGCTTATTTGCAGCATCTACGATAGCTTCGGCAACTGGGTGAAAGTAGTGTTCTTCTGCGCTTGCGGTTAAATTTAGTATGTCACTTTCACTCATGCCATCTTTAAATGAGTAAATTTCAACAACGCTAAGTCTCCCATGTGTGAGCGTGCCTGTCTTATCAAATACGAAAGTATCGGCACTATTTAGTGCTTCAATCGCCTTTGCACCTTTGATTAGGATGCCGTTTCTGCCAGCTTTTGAGATGCTTGACTTAAAGGCAACTGGCGTGGCAAGCTTAAGTGCGCAGGAGTAGTCAGCCTGAAGCACGCTAGCAACACTATTCATGTCGCGCTTTAAAAGATAGCTTGCTCCTGCTAGGCTAAGCGTTACTGGAACCAGTTTGTCGGCTAGCTTTGTGGCTTTTAGTCCAATGGCTGATTTTTCATTTAGCGAGCTTTGGATATACTCTTTAATGCGTGCTGTGGCTGTTTCGTCGCCAACATTTTCAGCCCAAATTTTTATCCTTCCATCTTCAACGACCGTGCCACTTATAACTCTATCTCCACGCATTTTGGCTACTGGCTCAGCTTCACCAGTCATAGATACTTGATTAACACTTGCGTTGCCATCTACGATGTAACCATCAACACCTATCGTCTCACCAGCTCCTACTACAACGATATCGCCCTTTTTTAGCGTGTTGGTTTTTACCTTACTTAACACAAATTTGCCATTTTGTCTGCTCTCTACCCAGACCTCTTCGATGTTTGGCTTAGCTAGCTCTTTTATTAGGTCATCGCTTCTGTGCGAGGCGCTTTCTTCCATGTATTCGCCAAGATTTAGCATAAAATTTGTGCTGTTTGCTGCTAGATGATCGCCTCTGGCAAGGCTTACGCCAATAGCCATTGATTCAAGAACTTTTGATGTAATGCCGTCGTCCTTAAGCTCTTGCATGCCTTGGAGCAAATTTGCGCTACTTGCGTAAAGACCAAGTGCAGTTTTGGCGTAGCTACTTGATATAAGTGGCGATAAAGCCATAACTGCGCCAGCCTTATATATAGGGGCTTTGCTTGGCAGACTTTTGTCCTTTGGCTTTGTTGGCATCTGTAGCGTTCTTATAAATACCAAAATTTCATCCAACTCACCAGTATGCTCTACGATAATGCTCTTTGCGTATTTATTCACGCGCACGCTTTTTACAAGTCTGTGTTCGCCTATACTAGCCTCTATAAAGCTTACATCGCTGCGATTATTTAGTGATTCGCAGTGAATTCTCGCGCGATTTTTACATATATGTATTATGCGCAGGTTATTTTTGTGCTTCAAGCTCTGCTTTAACATCTTCAAATCGCTCTTTTAGCTCTTCTATGCCAGCATTTACTAGCTCGCCACCTTTTATAATAGCTTTAAATAGGCACTCTTGAGCTTTTGGATTGGTTAAAACATACGCTGCAATACCACCAAGTGCAAGACCTTTTACAAAGCCAGCGACATTGAAATTTTCAGGTACAAATGGTAAATTTTGAGCTGCCTCATTTATGGCACTATCAACTGCATTTGGCTGGGTTGGTTGTTGAACTATGACTTGCTCGCCCTCTTGTAAAATGTATGGATTTTTCATTTTTCCTCCTTGATTAGGCTATTTATAATTAAAACAGAGCCAATGCCAGCACCAACACTAAGAGCTGCGTTTAGGTATTTTGCGCTTGCAATTTGATTTGATGCGTGTATCGCAACAGCAGTTGTTATCCCGCCAACTAGTGACATTTTTATCGTTTTTTTAGCTAAATTTAGCTTATCTTTTTCATTTAAATTTAGCGTTACCGTACCGATACCAGCTATAAGCGCCCCGCTGATAAAGTGATCGGCGGGGCTTCTTGTTGTTGTTAAAAAGCTATTCATCGGTTAGCTCCTTATGCGATTGGTTCTGGGGCTGGAGTTAGCGTAGTGGCTGTCTTGTTTTTACTTTGAGCTGGCTTACGCTTTGCTGGCTTTTTGGCTGCTGAAGTTTTTACTGTTTTGTTAGCATTATCAGCTTGTATTTGCTCTTTTGTTTGTTTTTTAGTTGTTTTTACAATCTCATTAGCAAATTTCTTCCCTTTTTGTAAAACTTCTTTGCCTTTTTCTAGTCCATCTTCAGCCAGATCTTTACCCTTGTCTAGCCCCTCTTTTGCTATATCAAAAATTTTTTCGCGCTTATTAAACGCAACAACAGCTAGTGCGCCAAGCGCGGCTCCTGTGATAAATGGTAGTGCCATGTTTGATCCTTTATTTGGTATTGTTTTCATCTTGATTTTCCTTTAAATTTTTGCTTGTCATCTGTGTGCCCAATGCACCTAAAGCTAAACCACTAAAAAATGGGAAATTTGGATTTAAAAGTAGTTTTGAGATCTGCTCTTTATCCATTTTTCCGCTTATTATTTGATTTATTTGTTCGCTCATATCGTTAAAATTTTTTTGATAATTATTTAAAATATTTTCGCCAAAATTTTGCTCTTGTGTTTTATGGCTTTGGCTTGGTTTTTTTATCAAGCAGTCCGCAAGCTCTGCTTTTAATGACATGATATATTCGTTGTTTGAAGTTGCCCAGAGACGAAAAAACATATCCTTTAGTGTCTCATCTTCGCAAATTTTACAAAGATTGTCATAGTTTTTATTTAGACTTAGCTCATAATTTAGAGCAAAAATATATGCTTCAAAAGTATTGCTAGCCTCAAAATTTTGAGCATCTAAAGCCTCTTTTATTGTTGCTTCATCAAGCTCATTTTTTGAAAGTTGGGCATAGTTTTCAAGAAGTGTTAGTCCATTTTTTCTTATTTTTAAAATTTGCTCAAAAGTATCACCAAATTTAGCCAAACACTCATAGAGTTTTTCGCCAGTCTTTTCGCTTATATATGCGATATTTAAGAGTTCTTTGCTCATGCTATCTTCTTTGCTATTGAGTTTATTTTTTCACTAATGTGAGCTAAATTTTTACCTTCAAGTAGCTCATCCCAAAGCTCTTTTGCAAAAATTTTTGGGTCATAATGTATGGTTAATGAGCCGATTATTTTATTTAGCTTTACATCTTTTATGCCATCTATTTTTTGTATTATCTCATCAAGTGAACCCAAATTTTCACTACTTGCAAACTCTTTTATCTTGCTACTTACACGCACCCTTATCCTACCTGGTGTATGGCTAATGGGATTAAAGTAAGAGGCTATTTTAACAAGTAGTTGTGGCGAAATTTCCATATTTTTCCTTTATTTTTGTATGATTATGACGAGTTGTTATTTAAATGCAACTTAAAGTTTTTTGCATATCGTTATCAATTATTTTTGATAGAACTGCACTCAGCACAAATCCCATAAATTATCATCGAATGTGACTTGCACACAAAACCATGTTTGGCACAAATTTCATCTTGTCTGGATTCTATCGTCTCATCGCTAAAGCTTATGACCTTGTGGCATTTTTCGCATATTAGATGATCGTGATGAGATTTTAAGTTTAGCTCATATTTTTGCACGCCATCTGTTTCATATGTGTTTGTTAGGTGGCACTCATCAAGAAAATTTAAAAAGCCATAAATGGCAGTTAGTGAGATAGTTTCGCCATATTTTTGCGAAAAAATTTGTTGGATCTGAGCCGCACTTAAATGGCTTTGGCTTTGGTATAAAATGCTTAAAATTCGCTCTTTTATGTATGAGTTTTTATAGTTTAGTTGGCTAAGAAATGATGAAAAATTTTTGTAAAAGCTCTCAAAATCACCCATTTAATACCTTTATACTCTTAATTTTATAAAATTTGCGCTTAATGAGCGATAAAATCAAGCAAAATTAAGCTTTTTTTGGTATAGTTTCGCAATTTTTTAAAACTAAGGAATGCAAATGACTTACGACGAGCTTGAACTAGACGCCGTTTTGCTTGAAATTTTAGAAAATCGTGGCAGTTTTGATAGCATGGATGATGAGGAGCTTTATGAACTTATCGAGCATGTAGCCACTTTTACGGACGGCGATTACGAGGAGGCGTTTGAATATATGACGCAGTTCTCACCCATCTCTAAAAAACGCTTCGTTTCCCTCTTTATGATCTAAGATTGTTAGCTAGCTTTTACATTTTTGATGTATTTGCTAGCTTTTTGACTCCTTTTATCACAACTTTTTTATCCATACTAGCGCTTTTGCGGATTTAAAAATTTTAATTTTTTAGATACAATACCCAAAAAAGGATAAAAATGAACAAATTTATACTTCTGGTACTTGCTTTTTTGTGCTTAAACGCAAATGATATAACAAATGGCGATGTGGAAATTTATGCTACATCAAGCCCTAAAAATTTAACTATTGATGGTGCTCAAAAACGCTGGATAAGTGCTAAAAACTCAGACTTAAAATTTGCAATAGTTGCGGCGAATTATCATAAAAGAGGCGAGATAGTGCTTAAAAATGGTGATGAAAGTGTGGTTTATAATGTTGTTTTGGGAGATTATAAAAAAGAGCAAATAAGTGTCAATAGTAAAAAAGTAAATCCTCCAAAAAAGGTACAAAAACGAATAAATGATGAGAGAGAAGAGGCAAATAAAATTTACAACACGCAAAATTTAGGCTTAAAAATCAGCCAAAAATTTATACTACCACTAAACTCGCCTATCACAAGCCATTTTGGCTCAGCTCGCGTTTTTAATAAAATGCTTAAAAGTTATCACGGTGGGACAGACTTTAGAGCTGCTGTTGGCGTAGAGGTGGCTGCTAGCAATGATGGTGTCGTTGTTATCGCCAAAGATCGCTACTATGCAGGTGGATCTGTTGTTATAGATCATGGAGAGGGCATTTACACTCAGTATTATCATCTAAGCAAAATTTCAGTAGAACTTGGACAAGAGATAAAAAGGGGCGAAATTTTAGGGCTTAGTGGTGCTAGTGGTAGAGTTAGTGGTCCGCACTTACATTTTGGAGTCATAGCCGATGGCGTACAGGTAAATCCGCTAAATTTTATTGAAAAAATAAACAAGTTTTTAAACTGATTTTTTGCATTAGCTATGATACTTAATAAAATTTCAAAAAAGAGATAAAATGAGTATTTTTCATAAAATTTTATACAAAAAAGAATCTGAAAAATAAGCCTAGTACTAAAGAGTAAAACGAGTGGAAAAACGCCAAATATGTATGAGTATAGCAAAATTTAGCAAATACAAATCGTCTGACTGGGATGCTATCAGTGATGAGTTAGCAAATCTATCCAGAAGCTAAAGAGTGCCATTGCTCTAAATTCATAAAGTATATTTTGGTGGCAACGCACTTGATGATGGGGGGGGGGTAAGTATCTTTGACTGTCACGAGCAGGAATTTTGCCACCATATTGTAAGCTATGGTATGGGTAGCTTTATTGTGAGTCAAGTGTCACAGAAGTAGAGTTTGGCTGCTAGGACTTTGAGTTTAGTATGTTAGTATGCGCATAGTGTCGTTTGTAGGTGATAGTGGCGAAAATATTGATGGTAGAAAGGCTAAAAGTTGGCCACACTAGGCAGTAAATTTAATGCAAAATTTTAGTACGCTATGTCTATGAGAACAATAAGTGGTTTGAGATATATCATTTTATCCAGACCAGCTTGCCAATCCGTGCCCAGACAGACACTAAGCTGGCTGACATAGTTTTCGTACCTGATGTTAGGCTAGGTGATGAAAATAGAGAAATTTTGACACTAAATGGCAAGGTTGTGTTTTTGCAAATGGTTGGTGTTACGCAGTATGAGCTTAGCTGGCTATGGCAAGATTCAAAAAAACTAGCTACGCAAAGGAGCTTATTGGTAAAATGAGAGCCTATAATCCGCTTCTTATAACAGAACTAAATCGCATCAAAGGGCATGTTTAGAAAATTTGACTCGTATAAAGGCGTATAAAGTGGCAAATTTTAGCCAAATTTTACCACTTTCACGCTACAATCAAGCAAAAAATTCAAAGAGAGCTAGATGGATTTTATTTTGTTTGTGGAGTATATAGGTATCGCATCTGCGGCGCTTTCTGGATTTTTATTTGCAGTAAAAAAGGGCTGTGACTGGCTTGGTGTGTTTTTGTCTGCCTTTTTGACTGCTCTTGGCGGTGGTATCGTGCGAGATATGCTTGTTAGCCGTCCTATTTATAGTTTCACTAACTATGCGCCTATCATCATCGTGCTAGCAATGCTTGTTATCTCTTACAATCTACACCTACACTCGCGTCGTGATGGCTTGGAGAAAAAATTTATATTTATCTTTGCTGATGCTATTGATATGGTTATCTTTTCCATAGTGGGCGCCATGATAGCTTTTGAGTATGGTTATAATATATTTGGTGTGGCTATGATGGCATTTTGTAACGGTGTTGGTGGAGGAATTTTACGAGATATTTTGCTTAACGAAGTTCCGTGGTTTTTGAGAACAGGGCTTTATGGAACCATAAGTATGGGCGTGGGAGCTTGCTACTATGCTCTTTATATTAGTAGACTTGGAGGTATAGCGACAGTTTTTGTGTTGCTTGGAGCAGGGATAACTCTTCGTATGTTTGCATATTATAAAGGCTGGTCACTGCCCGCGCTTAAGGATTAAAGTCAATTTTAGTAAAAAACTCGGTTTAGGTAAAGTCCTTGTGGTGGAGCAGGTATACGAGTAAGTGGTGCGGTGGCGTTAAGCTGAGCTTTTAAAAGCCCCTCACCGTTTGGTATCTTGAGTGCTTTTAATACGCAAGCTACCATCAGTCTTACCTGCGCCCTTAAAAAGCCATTTGCTTTAAAAACGATGATAGTTTTATTTTTGTACTCGTAGCAAAACGCCTTATAAACGCTTCTAATAGGACTTTTTGTGTCGCTTCCAGTTTTCATAAATAGGCTAAAATCATGCTCGCCGATAAAATTTTTAAGCAGTAAATTTGCCTTTTTTATATCAATTTTTGGTGCAAAGACTTGATAGTCTGATAAAAATACACTGAACTTATCATGGCTTATGATATATCGATATGAGCGTGCTTTGGCGTCATATCTTGGATGAAAGCTATCATTTGCTCGGGTGATATTTTTGATATGGATATAAGGGTGTGCGTGGCGGTTTATAAGGCTTGTAAGGCGGTTTAAATCCTTAAAATGTTCGCCTGCTTCTACACATGCAACTTGGTTATTTGCATGAACATCTTTATCGGTGCGGGAGCTTGAGATGATTTTAGTAAAAATTCCCACATGAGACAGTGCTAGGGCTAGTGCGTCCTCTACGCCGTTTTGATGTGGCTGAGTTTGCGAGCCTTGAAATTTAGAGCCATCATAGCTAAAAGTGATTTTTAACTTCATTAGTATCTGCGTAAAATTTTCATTTTAAAAACGGTATAGCTTGCTACAATTGAGCCTAAAAATAGCGATGGTATGGCTATTTGCGGATGCGCTCCAAGCAACATTATGATAGCAAAATAGCTAAAAAGTACACCAAAAATTCCAAAATAAATAATCCCTTTATCATATCTATATGTCACAATCCCAAATGACAATGCAAAGAGCGTTGAGGCTAGTGGAAAGAGCGCGACTAAAACATAGGTGCTAAAGTCCTTTTTGCGCTTTACATTTTTACTCATCTGACCCCAGTATTGCATAACATCGCCAACTTGCCTTATGCTGTCATTTTGTTTGGTACGAATTTTTAGCTCTTTAAATTGGCTTATGTGGTAAGTTTGGTTGCCCATATCGTAGGACTTGCCATCGCTTAGACTAAGCTCTATAACGCCTTTATCATTGCTAATACGAGCATGGTTTGCTACGATGAGGCATTTTTGCTCATTAAAAAATGGGTTATACATTACTATGTTATTGTAGGTTGTATTATTGCCTTCATTTGTCTCACTTGCTATATAGACCATCCAGTCGGAAAATTTTTGTCCAAATTGCCCGCCTTTGAGATTTAGTTTGGCAATAGTTTTTTTATAATCAACAAAATTTGAGTTTAGTTCCGCTGCTTTAGGTATCAAAACGATAGCTATAAATAGCAATGTAGCGCTTAATATGCTAGCTACAAAAAGAAAAAATTTAGCCACTGACATTGGCGAGTGTCCAAGCGTAAAGATGACGGTGCTTTCATTTTCTTTTGATAGTCGAAAAAGCGTCATACCTAACGCAACAAAAAAAGCAATAGGAACTACAAAAAGCAATACTCTTGGTAGCATAAAAAGATACAACTTTAAAAGCTCAAGGAAGTCTATCTCTATATATGATGTCACGCGGGCAATTTGTAGAAAAAATACGATAGACATTACCAAAAAAAGCGTACTAAAAAGCGATGCAAATGTACTTAAAAAGTTGTAAAAAAGATATTTATTGACTCTATTCATAAAAAACCTATCTGTTTTAAAATTTCTTCGCCAGCCAAAAATGATATAAATGCACCAGCTGTCAAAAATGGCACAAAAGCTAGCTCGTAGTTTTTATCTCTTGCAAAAAAGTAAAATGGTAGCGTAAAAACAGCACCCAAATATATACCAAACACCCCCTTTGTAAAGCCAAGCAAGGCACCTATAATAGCAGCTATAAATATATCGGCACTTCCCATGGCTTCTTTTTTTAAAATTTTACTTACTATAAAACGAAGTGCAAAAAAAACAAGCGCAAAGGCGGTTGCTGCAAGTAGGTTTTGGTAGTTTTCTCGTGCAAATATTGCAAAAAATAAAGAGAGACCAAGCGTGAAAAACAAAAGTGTGTCAGGAACTGCTTTGTACTCTATGTCTATCATACTAAGCCCAAAAAGCAGGGAAAAGCAGAGTGCAAAAAGGGCTGCAAATGCCAGATCTTGTAAATTTGTAGGCTCAAGTTTTATAGCTACTAGCATAAATATAGCGCATGATAAAAGCTCGACTATCGGGTATCTTGGGCTTATTTTGCCTTTGCAAAAAGCGCATTTTCCGTTTAAAAATAGCCATGAAAATATAGGAACTAGATGATAAAAGCTTAAGCTTTTTTTACACCCAACACAGTGCGAGCGTGCAAAAAATATATCAATATTACGCGGAAGTCTATATGTAAGCACATTTAAAAATGACCCAACACAAAGTCCTATGAGCGCAAAAAAAGCCATGCTAACCATCAAATTCCACCGAATCTACGCTCTTTTTTGCCAAATTCTGATACGATTTGTGATAGTTCTTGCTTGTTAAATTCTGGCCAAAGTGTTAGCGTAAAAGCAAATTCCGCATAACTAGCTTGCCAGAGCATAAAATTTGATATACGAAACTCTCCACCAGTACGAATAAGCAAGTCTATATCACAGGGTTCATCTAAGCAACTTTGTAAATTTTGCTCATTTAGGCTTAGCCCTTTTTCATTTAGTCTTTTTATAGCGCGCACCATCTCATCTTTTGCACCGTAGTTTATGGCTAAATTTAGCTTTAGCTTTGTGTTATTTTTTGTTGCCTCTTTTGTTGTTAAAATTTCAAGTCTAAGATCACTTGAAAATGGCTCTAGTTCGCCAATGGTTTGAAAATTTATACCGTTTTTTATAAAAATTTCACGCTTTGAGATGAGAAATTTTTTAAGCAAAGTCATTAAAAACTCGACCTCACTTTTTGGGCGCTTCCAATTTTCGGTACTAAATGCGTAAAGACTTAAAATTTTAATCTCATTATCTATACAAAACTCGCACATTTGCTCAACAACAAGCGCGCCTTTCTCGTGCCCTTTTATGCGTAAAAAGCCATGATTTTTTGCCCAGCGTCCATTTCCGTCCATGATGATAGCAAGGTGGTTTAGTTTGTTCACTCTTATCCTTTGAGGTCTATTATGTTAGTTTGTTTTTGCCAAAATGGCTTTACATCACCAACTAAAATTTCAGCCATAAATGCTTGTTTTAAGGCTCTTGCTACCTTTGCAAATGGTGTTTGAATTTTTATTATATTACCATTTTTTATCTCAAATATAAGTGGTGCAAAATTTGAAAAAAGTAGGTAAATGCGTGTTAGACTAGCCTCTTTTTTAAGCTGAAATATACCAAAAATTCCACTATAAACAAACGGTATATGCACAGTGTTGTTTTGTAGTGCAAGCAATATATTTGCATAAATTTCAAAGATCTCTTTGCTACTGGCTGAGATGAGCTCTTTATAAATGCGCTCATAGAGCCACTCAAGGGTATCGTTTGTTACTAAATTTTCAATAAAACTTAGTCCATCTTCAAGAAATTCGCTCTCATTAAACTCCGGCTTTTCATAAAGATTTTTTATAACGATCATATCATTAGCACTCTCTATTTCGCCCCAGTAGTTTGCTCCGACTTTGAGCTGTTTTTGGCTTTTTGTGCTAAGATTTCGGTTATGAAATTTAAGGTTGTATCGGTTAAAGCCCGTTTTTTCTGTTACTTTAATGCTCACAGGAAGAGAGGTGTTTAGTAGTATCGCAGGTGTGCTTTGGGTTGCGCTACTAACGCGTAAAACTCTGCTTATCACACCAAAAGCTCCACTAACTTTTTGGCTAGATCATTTTTGTTTTGAAGCGTAAAATTTTGCACGCTATCTTTTGTAATGAAGCTTATTTCATTTTGTTCACTTCCAAAGTTGTTAGAGTGGGTTATGATATTTAAACAAACTCCATCAAGACCCTTTTTATCAAGCATATCTTTTGCGTTTTTGATAGCATTTTTAGGATCTGTTTCTAGCTTAAAGCCTATTTTTTTACATTTTGAGCCATTAAGGCTAGCGAGCACATCGATATTTTTTGTAAGTGTTAAATTCCACTCATCCCCAAGCTCATTTTTTTTCAGTTTTCCTTTAAAATTTTGCTTACTCACATAGTCACTAACCGCAGCGCAAGCTACTAAAATATCGGCATTTTTACACTCTTTTTGGCAAATGTCTAAAAGCTCTTTTGTGTTGGTGAAATTTATGATTTGATAAGGCGCTTTTGTGTCTTTTATACTAGTTATAAGACAGACATTAGCGCCAGCATAAAAAAATGCATCAGCCATCGCTCGCGCCATCTTTCCACTTGAAAAATTTGTTATAGCCCTTACATCATCTATCTTTTCACTTGTTGCTCCGCCTGTGATGATAACTTTTTTGCCTGTAAATTTTTGTGGTGTTAGTGCTTTTATGGTGTGCGCTATAATATCTTCAACTTCCGCTAATGCCCCTTTTCCAACATCTCCGCAAGCTAGAGTCTTTTTTATTGGTTCGATAAAATTTGCCCTGTTTGCTTTTAAAAACTCTATGCTTTTTTGTGTAGAAAAGTGCTCTAGCATTTTATTATTTGCGGCTGGTGCGATCAGAAGTGGAGCGTTTGAGGCTATAAGTGTTTGCATAAAAACATTATCACAAATACCATTTGCAAGCCTATTTATCGTATTTACTGAGGCTGGAGCTAGGAGTATCAAGTCCATTTTAGCATAAGATATGTGACTTATTCCAGCTTGCCAGTTTTCAGTCTGGCTGCTTAAAATAGGGTGTGGAGTAAGAGCCTCCCAGCCAGCCACCGAGCAAAATTTTAGCGCACCATCACTAAGTGCCACATATACATCTGCGCCAAGTTTTTTAAGCTGTGATAAAATTTCGTATGCTTTATAAAATGAGATTGAGCCACAAACTCCAAGTAAAATTTTCTTATTTTTTAACATCGCTATCGCCAAAAAATTTATAAAAAAAGCCCTGTTTTATAGCTTGTTTACCACGACTTATAGCAAGTGCGCCGCTTGGAACATCCGATGTTATGGTGCTTCCTGCTGCTATTAAGACATTGTCTTTGATGGTTACTGGGGCTACTAGCTGAGTGTCTGAGCCTACGAAGACATTTTTGCCGATGATGGTTTTGTATTTTTTCTTGCCATCATAATTGCAAGTTATCGTGCCACAGCCTATATTTGTACCACTATCAATCTCGCAATCTCCAAGATAACTTAAATGTCCTGCTTTTACGCCATTAAGTTTTGCTGCTTTTAGCTCGACAAAATTTCCGATGTGTGTGTCTGTGATCTCGCATTTTGGGCGTATGTGTGCAAGTGGTCCGATGTCTGAGTTTGTTATTTTTGAACTTTCAACGACGCTACCACTTTTTATGATAGAGCTTTGTATCTCGCACTCTCCTATGATACTTACATTTTCTTCAAGCTCGCACTCTCCGACAAATTTTGCCCTTACATCGACAAATATAGTATCTGGTAGGCGCATCAAGACGCCATCTTTCATTAAATTTTGCTTGATTTTATCTTGCATAAGTTTTTCAGCGATACTAAGTTGAAATTTATCATTTATACCCATAAAATTTTGCTCACAAACATCTATGGCTGCGCACTTTAAGCCCATTTGATTTGCGATTTTTATCGCGTCTGTTAGATAGTATTCGTTTTGGGCATTTTGATTGTTTATTTTAGGTAAGATACTCTCTAAGCTTTCGCGTTTAAAGCAGTAACAGCCAGCATTTACTCGCTTTATCTGCCTTTGCTCATCGCTTGCATCTTTATGTTCAATTATCTGCGTAACTTGCCCATTTTCTACAACCACTCTGCCATAGCCAAAAGGATCATTTGCTATAAAGCTACTCATCGTTACATCAGCGTTGCTTTGGCATAAATTTTCAAGTTCTTGGGTTTGCACAAGCGGCATATCTCCACAACTTACAAGCACTTTTTCTCCGCTAAATTTTATCTCCTTTAGTGCGCCAGCCGTGCCAGGGAAATTTTGCAGATCTTGGGTGTAAATTTTAGTTTGCGGATATGCTGATTTTATTAGCGTTTCTATCAGCTCTTTTTGATGATAAAGTACGACAGATACATCATTTGTTAGCTCATAAGCTCTATTTAACACATGCTCTATCATCGAAATGCCACTAAGTTTAAACATTACTTTTGGTGTTTTTGATTTCATTCTGGTGCCAAGTCCAGCTGCTAGTATAATAACTGAAATTTTACTCACAATCCACCTTTAAAATTTTTTGTGATTGTATCAAAAAAATGCAAATAAAATTTTGAATTTAACGATTTTTCAACAAAATTTAAGTAAAATGGCAGGATTTAATAAAAATAAAAAGAGAGAAAGTATGGATTTAGGAAGTGTTGTCGGCTGGGTTTTGACCATGGCGCTACTTGTTGGTTCGATGGCAATTGGTGTTGGCGTTGGACCATATATTGACATTCCGTCTGTGATGATTGTTTTTGGTGGAACGATAGGTGTTTTGATGGTTGGCTTTAAGATGGAGACTTTAAAAGCCATAGGAAAAGGCTATGGTATCGCTATAAAGCCAACTTTAGTAAATTTGCCAGAGACTATCAAAAAGCTTGTTGATTACTCATCAAAAGCTCGTAGAGATGGTATTTTAGCGCTAGAAGGTGATGTAAATAACGAGACAAATCAATTTTTAAAAAAAGGTCTTTCTATGGCTGTTGATGGCAACGAGCCAGACGCCATTAGGTCGTTACTTGAGATAGACATGGAGCAAACTAGCGCAAGACATGGTAGCTATATCAAAATTTATGAGCAGATGGGCGGTTACTCTGGCGCGATGGGTATGATAGGAACGCTAATTGGTCTTGTTGCAATGCTTATGAACATGTCAGATCCTTCGGCTATCGGTCCGTCAATGGCAGTTGCCTTGCTTACGACGCTTTATGGTGCCATGATAGGCAATATTTTAGGTGGTCCAGTGGCAAATATCTTGGGTATCCGCAACGCTGATGAGGAGCTTGAAAGGCAGATAATAATAGAAGGTATCATGTCTATACAGGCTGGAGATAATCCGCGAACACTTGAAGGTAAGTTACTTGCTTACTTGCCACCAAAAGATAGAAAAAGCCAGTTTGAGTAGTAAAAATGGCTAAATTAATCAAACCTGAAGAGTGTCCAAAGTGTATGCCTGAGTGGCTCGCTGCCTTTGGAGACTTGATGTCACTTTTGCTTTGTTTTTTCGTTTTGTTACTTTCTATGAGTACTATGGATGCAAAAAAATTTGAAACTGCTGTGGGTTCACTTGCTGGAGCCCTTAGTGTGCTTGAGGGTGGTGCGCGCCCTGAAACGCAAGATGAGCGAGAGACAGAGCTTCAGTCGCAAATAAAAAAGACAAAGCTTAACTCAACTTCAGAAAATGCTCTACAAAAGTCAGTTAAGGCGATAAATGAAATTTTAAACGCTAGCGGTGCGCCAGAGGTGATAGTGCAAGAAAGTGAGGATGGTTTTATCGTAAGAATGCCTTCAAATTTACTTTTTGAAAGCGGTAAGGCAGAGATAGCAAATGATGACGCAAAGCTATTTTTAAAGAGAATTGCTATGATAGCTGCAAAGATGCCTCCAGAGGTTGATGTAAATGTTATAGGGCATACAGACAACCAAAACCCAGATATAAACTCAATATACAAAGACAACTGGCAACTCTCATCAGCGCGTGCTATTAGCGTTGTAAACGAGTTAGTTAAAGACGGAGTATCGCCAAATAAACTAATAGCTTCAGGCAGGGCTTCGTTTGAGCCTTTTACCACAAATGCTACAAGTGACGGCAGAGCACAAAACAACAGAGTAGAAATTCACTTTACATCTCTTGATAAAACTAAGCAAAGTGCCGTTAAAAAGAGTGTTTTGGATAACTAAAGGCAAAATTTGAGAGCATTATTTATCTTTTGTGCCGTGGCGTTGGTTAGCTTTGGTGTTGAGCCACCTTTGCCAACTATAAATTTAGCCATAAATTCTCCACAAAACGCAAGTCAGCTCGTAACTTCGCTAAATGTTTTGATTGTCCTTACGATCTTAACTTTAGCCCCTGGGCTTATTTTTATGATGACATGTTTTTTGCGACTTATAGTTGTATTTTCTTTTTTGCGTCAAGCAATGGGAACACAACAAATGCCGCCATCAACGGTTTTGCTCTCTATCGCTATGGTACTTACATTTTTTATCATGGAGCCAGTCGCAAAACAAAGCTATGACCAAGGAATTCGCCCATATTTAGCCGAGCAAATAGGCTATGAGCAAGCATTTGAGCAAGGCATAAAGCCTTTTAAGGACTTTATGGTTCGCAATACTAGAGAAAAAGATCTTGCTCTTTTTTATCGTATTCGTGGGCTTGATAATCCAGCTAGCATAGATGATCTATCGCTTTCTATCGTTATGTCAGCCTTCATGATAAGCGAGCTTAAAACAGCTTTTGAGATAGCATTTTTACTTTATCTGCCGTTTTTGGTTATTGACATGGTTGTAAGCTCTGTGCTTATGGCGATGGGTATGATGATGCTTCCGCCAGTAACTATCTCGTTACCATTTAAGCTGCTTATCTTTGTGTTAGTCGATGGTTGGAATTTATTAATCGAAAATCTCGTAAAAAGCTTTCATTAGATAAAATGCGTAAAATTTTGCCGATATTTTTACTTGTTTTGTTTGCAAGTGGAGCTAACCTAAAAGACATCATCATTGCGGCCAAGTCCAGCCAAGATAAAAGAGTTTGAGGCTAGACAAGCACACTTAGAACGAGATAGTGTGAAAAGTGGCTACTTTCCAAGCTTAAGCCTTAATGCAAGCTATAGTGCAATAAGTGGAGATAGACAGCTTTTGGCTCCAAAAGAGAGTTTGCTTGCATCTGCTAGTGTAAATTTTATACTTTATGATGGAGGAGCCATGGAGGCTAGGCTTGATGCTTTAAAATTTAGCCAAAATGCAAAAGAGTTAAGAAGTTTAGAGACAAAAATTACCTTGCCCTACAATCTGTTTTACTCTACTTTAGCGCCTTAAATTTAAATGAGCAGATAAACGCAAAAAAGCAGAGATAAAACATTTAGCTGAAGCCAAAAATAGACTTGATAAATTTAAGAATGCAGGACTTGCAAGTCTTGATGAGAGCGAGGCGATAAGTGTTAAAGCTAAGTCTTTTATAAGGTAACTTTGGCAAATATTTTTTTACATATTAAAATGCTTTTTGGCATAACCTATAAGATAGATAGCTGGTTTATAAAATTTTATAAAAAGGACCTTTAGATGGTTAAAATTCTTATCATCTTTGCTACTTTTTTACTCTTAAATGCTGGAAATTTAAGTGAGCTTATATATTTGGCACAAAGTGCAAAACAGGCGGAATTTATAAAATTTTCAAAAAATATCTACACAAAAAATGCTACAAAAAAGGACTTAAACATTGATATAAGCGGTAGATATACGATGATGCAAAAGGATGGCGAGTATAAAACCAAGACTGGTTCAATGCTTTTGCGATTTGAGTATCTGCTCTTTGATGGTGGCGAAAGAGATGCTATGCAAAAGATACAAAGCTATGAAAACGCTAGTGAAATTTACAAAAGCGAAGCATATAAAAACCTAATAAGCCTGCAAGTTGGTAAAATTTACTTTAATGCTATTGCCATAGAAGCGCTTATACAAAACAAGCAAAATGAGCTTAATGCGATAAATATAGCAAATGCTGATAGTGAGTTTTTTTACGAATTTGGTGAGATAGATGAGGTCGAGTTTAGCGCATTAAATGATGCTTTAAACACCGCTAAATCAGAGCTTGATGAGCTTTATTTGCGTCAAGTAGAGCTGATCTCAAGGCTAAATTTACTATCAAACGCAAAGCTAAATTTTATACGCGGTAGCAAGATGCAAATGCCTGAGTTTTGGAACAAGGCAAAAAATGCTAATTTACAAGCAAAGAAAAAAGAAGCACTTATAAATGAACAAAGTACAACCCAATCACAAAGCAAGCTCATCCCAAAAATTTATCTTAAAGATTTTCAAGTACTAAATGATAACAGTTTTAAAAAGGGCGACTCAAGTTCTGCTCAGATGGCTAAACGCTATCTTGATACAAATAAGCCTTTACTAGAGCTTAGCTGGAGTTTACCAAGCTCGCTAAACAAAAGCACTGAGCAGCAAAAAAATGAAGCCAAATATCAAAAAATAGCACTTGCTTTAAGCGAAGAAGAGCATATGAGCTTACAGCAACTAGATACTCTTGAGACATTGATAAAACGCCTTGACGCGGAGCAAAAGATAAAACAGACCAAAGTATCAAGTGTGCAAAAAAGCTTTGAAAATTTGGCTAGGCTTTATGCTTGGGGTAAAATTTCTTATAGTGAGTTTTTGTTTTTGCTAGATGATAATACTGCTTGGCTAAATGGCTTTTGGCTTGATAAAGATGAGCTTGAGATACGCAAAATGGAGTATTATTACGAGCGTGGGGATGAAATTTTAAAAAGGATAAAAGATGAATAAACTTATTTTTGTTACCATTTTATGGGCATTTAGCTTCTCTTTGATAGGCGAGTTTTTATCAGGTAAACTAGATAGCTACTTTAGCGTATTTACTCGTGTTGCGCTTGCTAGTCTTGTCTTTTTGCCGTTTACAAGATTTAAAGGTGTGCCTACACGCTTAAAGCTAGCTGTTATGGGGATAGGAGCTTTGCAAATAGGCGCGATGTATCTTTTTTACTATAACTCATTTTTGTATCTTAGTGTGCCAGAAGTTGCTTTATTTACAATATTTACGCCGTTTTATGTAACGCTTGTTTATGATGCTTTTGAGAAAAAATTTCACTCACTTTATCTTATAAGTGTCGGAGTTGCTGTACTTGGAGCGTTTGTTATAAAATATGGCGGTATAAATGAGGGCTTTTTAAAGGGTTTTTTGCTGGTTCAAGGGGCAAACATTTGCTTTGGATTTGGTCAAAGTGCATATAAAATTTTACTTGAGCGAAATAGAGTAGAGCAAAAAGGCATATTTGGATATTTTCATTTTGGGGCATTTTTTGTAACACTTGTGGCGTTTTTGCTGTTTGGAAATTTTAGCAAAATAACCCCTAGTACGACACAAATTTTTGTTTTACTTTGGCTTGGTGTGATGGCTAGTGGACTTGGTTATTATTTGTGGAATAAGGGTGCAACAGAGGTTGATAGTGGGGTGCTTGCTATTATGAATAATGCACTTATACCAGCTGCTATCATTATAAATTTAATCTTTTGGCAAAAAGCTGCTGATGTGCTTCGCCTTGTTGCTGGAGGAGTGTTGCTTTACATATCTTTGCTGATACATAAGCGCATAATAAAATTTTATATAAAATAGCATGTGAAATTCTATGTGAAAAAGTGAATAAGTAAGAGTTTTTCACATAGAAAATTTATCTTTCGACATTTTTTTGAGTAAATATTTTAATACTTGGAAATGCTATGGCGCAAATTCTTGGATCTTGCTTTGAGTGGCGATAAACCCCACCAAGATCGATGGCTGCTCGTCCTTTTGTTATGACTGGCTCACACATAACTTCGTGACCATAGATGTTAAATATATCATCATTTTCGCTTATATCGCCCCTGCTACTAAGTAGATGTGTTTTAAATTTTTCTGTTTCTTTGTCGTTGTGTCTTTCTTTCCATATCTTCCCGACAGCAGAGTGTGAGACAACGAGTTTTCGTCCGTCAGCCGTAAGGAAATTTTCAAATTCTATATAAGTAGGCAGTGTTTGTAAAAACTCTAGGTGTTTTAGTTTTAGCTCATTTTTACCTTTATAAGTGGCAAATGTCTGCGCTCCTCCGTGCTTATTAAACCAAGGCTTATCAACACTTTTATCTAACAAGAACTCATTTTTGGCTAAAAGTAGTGCTCTTTCGTGGTTTCCAAGTACGCAAAGATGACCGCCAGATCTTACAAACTCAACAACTTTATCGCTATCTTTGCCCCTGTCTATAAGATCTCCAACAAAGCACAAACGAGCACTTTTAGGTAGTTTGCGAAGTAAGGCTTTAAGTGTTTTAAAGCAACCATGAATGTCTGAGATGATGTAAATTTGTTCGCTCATTTTCGCTCCATTTATCAAATTTTATCAAAAAAGAGCTTGAGGTTTAAGAAGGGGCTAGTAAAACTAGCCCAAAATTTATTTTACTCGTAAAAACCGCTTGGCTTTCCAGTAAGATCGATCATGATATTTTTCATCTGAGTATAGTGTTCAAGTATGGTCTTGTGTGTTTCTCTGCCGATGCCTGAGTTTTTATATCCGCCAAATGGCGCACCCTCTGGAATTTGGTTGTAAGTATTAACCCATACACGACCAGTTTCTATTGCGCGCGCGACACGAAGGGCTTTTGTGATGTCTTGAGTAAAGACACCTCCACCTAGACCGTATTCGCTATCATTTACCATTTTTATAAGCTCTTCTTCATTTTTAAATTTTATTACAACTCCAACAGGACCAAAAATCTCCTCTTGTGCTACTCGCATATCATTTGTAACATTTGTTAAAAGTGTAGGCTTTACAAATGCTCCCTTTTCGCAACCATTTGCAGTATAAGCTTCACCACCGACGGCAACTTTTGCGCCCTCGTTTTTGCCTATCTCTATATACTCTAAAATTTGCTTAGCTTGCTTTGCGTTAACTTGTGAGCCCATCTGAGTGGCTGGATATAGTGGATCTCCAACTTTTATATTTTCAAATCTCTTAACAGCTGCCGCCATAAACTCATCATAAAATTTCTCTTCTACAAATATCCTTGAGCCAGCGCAACAAACTTGACCCTGGTTAAACAAAATTCCAAGCTGTAAGCCATCAAGAGCTTTTTGCAAGTCTGCGTCCGCAAAGAATATGTTTGCACTTTTTCCGCCAAGCTCAAGCGTAGCTGGTATGATGCGTTGAGCTGCTGCGATAGCGATATCGCGGCCTATCTCAGTTGAGCCAGTAAATGCTAGCTTGTCAAGTCCTGGGTGATTTTTTAGCCATTCGCCAGATTTGCTTCCGCGACCAGTAACGATATTGACTAGTCCTTTTGGCAATATGTCGCCTATTAATCTAAAAAGCTCAAGCACACTAAGGCTGGTTTCTGAGCTTGGCTTAAAGACACTTGCATCGCCAGCAGCTATGACTGGAGCTAGCTTCCAAGCTGCCATCAAGAATGGGAAATTCCACGGAACTATCTGACCCACAACGCCGATAGGCTCACGAAGCACGAGCGAGAGCTGCTGCTCGTTTAAGACATTTGCACTACCTTCTTCGCCTTGTATCACGCCTGCAAAATATCTAAAGTGCTTTGCTGCTAGCGGGATATCTACATTCATTGTCTCGCGGATAGGTTTGCCGTTATCCATAGTTTCTACTTTTGCAAGATGTTCTGTGTTTGCGTCGATTATGTCAGCTATTTTATTTAGCAGAGTGCTTCGCTCTGAGATTGTGCTATGCTTAAATTTTTTAAATGCAGCACGAGCCGCCTTAACTGCTTCATCAACATCATCTTGTGTTGCGTCTGCGATCTTTGTTAGGAGTGCCCCATTGGCTGGGTTGTGCGCTTCAAGTGTTGCGCCATCTTTTGCTGAACGCCACTCACCATTGATGTATAAACCATATTCTGATAATAGTTTTACCATAGTGTTCTCCTTATAAAATATAATGTTGTCATTATATTCCTAAAAAGGTTAAAAGTTTTTAAATAAAAAGAAATTTTGGATTTACAAAAGTGAGTGGCTAGAGTTGCTAGCCATTAAATATTTTAAGCTCTTTTTGCGTAGAAATTTCGCTTAAACTCGCTAAATTTGGCGTTTATGATCGCCTCTCTTATTTGCTTCATTAAATTTAAATAATAATGTAAGTTGTGAATGCTTGCAAGGCGAAAAAATGTAAGCTCGCGCGCCTTAAACAGGTGGTTAAGATATCCACGCGAATAGTTGCGACAGGTGTAGCATGAGCATTCTGGATCGATTGGTTCATGGTCGTTTATAAAACGAGCGGATTTTACATTTATCTTGCCAAAACTAGTAAAGAGTGTGCCGTTTCTGGCGTTTCTAGTTGGCATCACGCAGTCAAACATATCAACGCCACGCTCGACATTTTCGACTAAATCCTCAGGCGTGCCAACTCCCATAAGATAGCGTGGTCGCTTCGCATCGATAAACGGCATCACGCCCTGGACCGTGTCATACATCTCTTGATTGCTCTCGCCAACGCTTAATCCGCCAATTGCTAGCCCATCAAAATCCATCTCGCAAAGCTTTTGCGCACAAAATTTGCGTGCCTCATAATCCGTGCCACCTTGGATAATGCCAAAGATATTTTGATGCACTCCAACGCCCTTACTTTGCTGAGATCTATGATAGCGTATCGCTTCATCTGCCCATTTTATCGTGCGTTTTAGACTTAGCTCTACTCGCTCTTTTGTCGCAGGAAGTGCGACTAGATCATCAAGTATCATCATGATATCAGATCCCAAATCATACTGAGTATCAAGCACCGAACGCGGCGTAAAATAGTGCATAGAGCCATCAATGTGGCTTTTAAATTTTATCCCGCCATCATCATTTTTGGTATTTGCCCTTAGGCTAAATGCCTGAAAACCGCCACTATCTGTAAGAAACGAGCGATCAAATTTGCTAAATCCATGAAGTCCGCCAAACTCCTTTACTATCTTTGAGCCAGGGCGTAGATACATGTGATAGGTGTTTGCTAAGATGATTTTAGCGTCTAAAATTTCACGCATATCGGTTGCGTCTAGGCTCTTTACAGCCCCAACTGTGCCAACTGGCATAAAAACGGGAGTTTGTATTTCACTATGAGCTGTTTTTAGCACGCCTGCACGAGCGTTACCATCGGTGTTAGTTACTTTAAATTCCATTATTTTCCTTAAAAATCTATTTTTGATCAAAAGGATAGCAAAAAGTGGCTGAAATTTTAAAGCTAGGCTTTGCGAGGGTGATTATTTTTGGGCTTTTGTCTTACTTTTGCACTCTGCCAGCCATCGCTTTAAAAATATTTATCTCGTTGTTTATGATTTTATATTTTTGCTCTAAAACGCTTATGATGGCTTCTAGTTCGCTATTTTTAGCATTTAAGTGCTCTTTTAGCTCAACCTTGCCATAGTCATACTTTAGTTTATAAATTTTGCTTATTTGTGCGTAATTTTTTGCTTGCTCCGTAAAATTATTAAGTAAAATTTTATCATTTTCCAGCTCTTTATATGCGCCATAAACTTCATTTATAGCAGTTGTTAAACGAGATATGTATTCAAGCTTTGCACTTTGAAAACTAGCTTCACTTACGCGTAAATTTGCCTTTAGTCTAGAGTAGTTAAGAAATGGTAGATTTAAGGCTATGTTGCCATTTAGTAAATTTAGTGAAAAGCTTTTTTTTAGTTTTTCATCACTATCACTTAATGAAGCGCCTATGCTAAGGCTTGGGTAGAAATTTTTCTCGCTTACTTTTACATTTAAAAGAGCTTCATTTATGCGTGCGATACTTGCTTTTAGGTCAGGTCTATTTGATAGTGAAAATATTGGAACTTCAATATCTACACCAAGTGGCTTTGTTTCAAAAATTTCTTTAAATTTAAACTCAAAATCGCCTCTTTCATTCAGTAAATTTTTTAATGTTTGCTTGATTGTATCAAGGTTTTTTTGTGTTTGAAGTATGCGGTTTTTTATAGATAAAATTTGACTTTGAACCTGTTTTTGTGATATTTGCTCATCTTTGCCAAAACTAACTTTGTAGTCAATTATCTTTCCTAACATTTCATAATTTTGCAAAGTTTGTTTGTAAAGTTTTATGGCATTTTTTAGATATATGGCGTTAAAATATCCACTAGCAATGCTATTTATAAGGCTTAGTTTTGTTGCTTGTAAGTCCCACTGTGTGGCATTTACTTCCCACACAGCAGCGTCTTTAGAATCTCTAAGTTTTTGCCATAAATCAAGCTCATAACTTACCGAGATGGAGGTGGAAAATTTCTCTTGCCACTGGCTATTAGACCCTATATCACGCGACGCCTCCCCTCTTAAGGTTGCATTAAAATTTGGGAGCAAATCGGCTGATATGATGCCTGCTTGTGCTAAGGCTTTATTTATAGTTATGGCTGATTTTTTAAGGTCTATGTTGTTTTTTAAAGCAGTATCTATAAGCTCGTTTAGATAATCCTCATTATACCCTAGCCACCACTCTTTGTCTATTTGTATAGTTTGGTTTTCATCAACTAAAATTTCTTGATAATTTTTATCTACTTTTGAAACAGTGCAACCACTAAAAAATATTGCCAAAGTTAAAACAAAAATTTTATACATCCTACTCCCTTGAAAGTGCGTCTATTGGGTTTAAAAGGCTTGCATTTCTTGCGGGCATGTAGCCAAAGACTATGCCTATACCCATTGAAGTTGCAAGTGCTGCGATGACTGATTCGTTAGAAAATATCATCTTAAACAAGCCAGAGGTATTTACGATATAGCCAACTCCATAAGCAAGCCCAACACCGACCACTCCGCCTATTATACAAAGCAAAATAGCTTCCATTAAAAACTGCTGTAAGATGTTTGTTTGTCTGGCGCCTATTGCCATTTTTATTCCTATCTCTTTTGTCCGCTCAGTCACTGAAACAAGCATTATATTCATCACTCCTATACCGCCAACTATGAGCGATATAACGGCTATTGATGATATGAGCAGTCTCATGGTACCTATGGTCTCTTCCATGGTTTTTTTTATGCTGTCTGAGTTTCTTGTAAAAAAGTCTTGTCTGCCGTGTTTGATGGTTAAAAGCTCGGTTATCATCTTTTCGGCAACTTGTGCATTAACCTCCTCATCAATCTTTGCTGTAATAGAACTAATATAGCGATCTCCTGTTATTTTGTTTATCACGGTTGAATATGGGGCGTAAATTCTAAGCTGACTTGGGTCGCCAAATGAATTTGAGTTTTGCGCTATAACGCCAATGATCATCAAAGGTTTTTTGTTTAAAAGTAAGACCTTGCCTATAGGGTCTTCATCTTTAAAAAATGACCTTTTTGTGTTTTGATCTATGACCACCACCGAGGCAGAGGCTGCTACCTCATCGGCATTAAACATCCTTCCGGTTTCTATATTTAACCCATTTACTTTTAGTGTATCAATTCCACCACCTCTAAGCGATGCTGTGAGTGATAAATTTCTAAAAGTTACTGTGCCATTTGTTGAGGTGTTTGGTGTGACTGACTCTAAAAAGTCTTGCTCTTGAAGTAAAGCCACATCACTAATACTAAGCGTTCTAACTTTACCAGAAAGCATGTCTCCAAAGCCTTTTCCTGGCATAATGTCGATGGTATTTGTGCCAACTTTTCGTATGCTTTGTAAAATTTGTTCTTGTGAGCCTTTGCCAAGTGCTACCATGCTAACGACTGCTGCAATGCCTATGATGATGCCAAGCATTGTTAATATAGAGCGTAGCTTGTGCGAAACGATGGCTGAAACTGACATTTTAAAGCTTTCTATAAGTTGATCTTTGTAGTAGGTAAATATACTTTTTTTAGGTTTTTGGCTTGGTTTTTTTAGAAAAATTTCATCTTTTTTTACGCTATCTGAGATGATACTGCCATCTTTTATCTCTATCACTCGATTTGCGTAGTTTGCGATATTTTGGTCGTGTGTGACTATTATTATGGTATGACCTTGTTTATATAAATCAAGTAAAATTTGCATAACCATCTCGCCACTTTTGCTATCAAGTGCGCCAGTTGGCTCATCTGCAAGGATTATCTCGCCGCCATTCATCAAAGCTCTAGCTATGCTAACACGCTGCTGCTGTCCGCCACTTAGTTTGTTTGGCAAGCTTTGTGTTTTATCACTAAGACCAAGATCTGATAAAATTTCAACCGCACGCTCTTGGCGAGACTTTTTATTTACACCAGCATAGATACTAGGAAGGGCGACATTTTGTGTGGCATTTAAGCTAGAGAGAAGGTTATACCTTTGAAAGATAAATCCAAATTTTTCACGCCTAAGCTCTGCTAGCTCGTCCGCTTTAAAATTTGTTATATCCTTGTCTTCAAGCAAATACTCGCCACTGCTGGCATTATCAAGACAGCCAAGTATGTTCATCAAAGTTGATTTACCTGAGCCACTTTGTCCGATAATGGCGATAAACTCGCCTTTTTTTATCTTTAAATTTACATTCTTTAAGACAGTAGCTTCGTTTTCGCCAGTTTTAAATTTTTTGGTGATATTTTTTAGCTCTATCACCTCATACCTCTTCGCTCTTTTGATACAAGGCTTGCTATCTCTTCGCTTGTGCCTTGTGATGTTATAATCGTTTCGCCTTCACTTACACCGCTTAAAATTTGTGTCCTTAGGCTATCGCTTATGCCAGTTGTAACAACTCTTTTTTCAACATTTTTTCCATTTGTTAAAACCTCTACAAATTTTTGCTTATCATCGTTTTTTATCGCTATACTAGGCACTATGATTGCATCTTTTACCTCATCTACAAAAAGGGCATTTTCTGTTGTCATGCCTATACGCAAGATACCTTCGCTATTTTGAACTATACTTTGTGCATAATAATATATAGCAGATGAGCCTGAGCTTATGTTTGATGTGGATTTGTTTGAGTATTTTCCATCACTTAGGGTAGTAAGGGCTGGGTCTATGGAGCTTATGGTGGTGTTAAATTTCTTATTTGGCTCTGAAAGTATAGAGTACTCGACGCGAGTTCCAACTGAAATTTTTGTTATGTCGCCTTCTGCAATTTGCATTTTTAGTTTGACATTGCTAAGGTCGGCTATATTTACGATAGTTGGAGTGGTTTGATTAGCATTTACTGTCTGCCCCTCTTCAACCTGCACCGAAACTACAGTGCCGTCTCTTGGGGCTGTGATTTTAGTGTAACCAAGATCTATTTGAGCTGTATCAAGAGCTATTTTTGCCTGTTCTATCTGAGCTTTTAACTCTTTTATATTTGCATTTGCTGTTGTGTATGAATTTTTGGCATTTTCAAATTCAACCCTTGAAGTGGCACTATTTTTATAAAGCTTTTGCTCTCTTTCAAACTGTATTTTTGCTATATCAAGAGCTACTTTTGCCCTTTCAAGCTGAGCTGTGTAAATTTCAAGCTGAGCCCTGCGGTTATCTACATTGTTTTTTTGCGTTTGGCTGTCTATCTCGGCTATCATGTCGCCTTTTTTTACATTATCGCCGAGCTTAACATAGAGTTTTTTTATCTGTCCACCAACTTGCGCACCCACATCAACAAGCTCGGTCGCAAAAATTTCTCCAGTTGCTTGAACGCGTTTTGACAGTGTGCCTTTTATGGCTTTTTGAGTTATATACTCGATCTTTTGTTCTTTTTTGTAAAATTTTTCATAGGCAAAGTACCCACCTACGATAAGTATAAAAATTAGTGTAATTTTTTTAAACATTGCTTGGACTTTCTTTAAGTTTTGCTAATTTTAATTAAAAAATACTAACAAAAGGTTAAAGTGATTTATTAGGTTTTAAACTTTAACGCTTTATAATCCGCATTTAGTTTTTAAATTTAAGAAGTTTGTTGTGTATATTCCTTTATTATCGATATTTTTTATAGTTGTGCTTGGTTTTCTTGCAAAAAAGATGAAAATTTTAGAGCAAAAAAATTCATCTGTTTTTATAAATTTTGTCCTTTGCTTTGCTTTGCCTGCACTAATATTTGATAAAATTTATCACATAAATATCGACATACATCTTTTAAATATCGTTACAACTGGCTTTTTTGCTTCTGCTTTTGGAGCTACTATATCGCTTTGCATATCGCTACTTTTTAAATTTAGCCGCGCAACGACTGTTAGTGTTGTTATGCTTAGCTTTTTTGGCAATACGCTTTTTGTTGGCATACCAGTTATAGAGGGCTTTTTTGGTCGTAGCGCAGTTGATATGGTCATATTTTATGATCAAGTAACAACATCTATACCCATTGCCATACTTGGACCTGTTATACTCTCTTTTGGCGTAAAACAGCGAGTAAGTCTTTTGCAAAATTGTATGAAAATTTTAAAATTTCCGCCATTTATATCTGTGACTTTAGCTTTGACAGCAAAGAGCTTTTCTGATATTTTTGTATTGCCACAAGAGCTTTTTACTCCGCTTCGCATGATAAGCTCTAGCGTAACTCCTGTTGCACTCTTTGCAGTTGGACTTGGCTTAAATTTTGGCGGAGTAAAAAGTTCATACAAGGGCGTTTGTATTGTAATGCTTTGTAGGATGGTGGCACCTGCGGTATTTTTTGTTTTAGTAGTGAAAATTTTTAATTTTGAGATAAATCAAACATGGTTAGTTGGCATGATGTTATCGACTATGCCGCCTATGGTTTTAGCTAGCGCTATGATAATGAAAGCTGAGCTTGATAGCTCTCTTGCTGTGAGCTCTGTTGCGCTTGGAGTGGCTTTTGGTTTTGTTACTTTACCCATAATTTATATGCTGTTTGCAAGTTAGAATTTGTTTAAAAATGTAACATATAATTCACTTTTTTAAGTAAGGAAAATTTTTGGATCATTTTAGTATAGAGGTTTTAAAAACCAAGCAGCTACTTTTGTATAAATTTAAGGGCAAGCTTGATTATAAAAATGCCAAAAAAGTGCGTGAAATTTTATCAAATTCATTGCGTTTTAAGGGCGAAGTGGAGTATGATTTTAGCTTGCTTTTGAGGCTTGATTATGCTTGTGCTATACTTTTAAAGCGTGCTATAAATGCTAAAAAAGTAAGCATTAAAAATGCAAATGATAGTATAAAATCTGTTCTTTTAATGCTTGATGATAAAGATATAGACTTTAAATATAAATCCCCACAAAAAAATCTAAATTTGCTTGAACGACTCGGAAAAAGGGTTATAGAAGGCTTTTATAATGTTTTTGAGTTGGCTGGATTTTTAGGGGAGTTTATAATAAAATGTTTTGCCATTTTGTTAAATCCAACAAAACTTCGTTTAAGAGAGCTTAGTAACTACATAAAAGATGCTGGAGTAAATGCTGTTTTTATCGTATCTTTGACATCTTTTTTAATAGGTGTCGTTCTTGCTTATCTTGGAAGTTCTATGCTTGCAAATTTTGGTGCGAGTATATTTATAGTTGAGATAATGGGTATGCTAACTTTACGTGAAGTCGCCCCACTTATAGCCGCTATCGTTATAGCTGGACGCTCAGCGTCAAGTTTTACTGCACAAATAGGAGCCATGAAGCTTACTGAAGAGATAGATGCTATGAAAACAATGGGCTTTGATCCTTTTAGCTTTCTTGTTTTGCCAAGGATTATAGCTATGATGATATGTGTCCCGTTAGTCATCTTCATAGCTGACGCGGTTAGTATCTTTGGTCAGATGATAGTTTGTGAAAATTTACTTGATATATCGTTTTCAAGCTACCTTAGCCGTTTTAAAGATATGGTTGAGATGCGCCACTTCTTGGTTGGAATGATAAAAGCGCCGTTTTTTGGTATAGTTATCGCTATTATCGGCTGCATGCGCGGTTTTGCTGTTAGTGGCGACTCGCAAAGCCTTGGAACACTTACAACTTTAAGTGTTGTAAATGCTATATTTTGGGTTATAGCCATAGATGCTTTTTTTGCGATATTTTTTATGTGGATAAATTTATGATAAAAAATATTATAGAAGGTAGAGATATAACGACAAATTATGGCGAACGCATAATGCATGATAGTGTCAGCTGGAGCATAAAACAGGGTGAAATTTATGGCTTTTTAGGTGGAAGTGGAAGTGGTAAAACTACGCTTTTAAAAACGATGATATATCTAAATAAACCAAAGAGTGGGACATTGCTTTTTGATGGCAAAGATATGTGGAATAGCGACGCAAAAACAAAGCAAGACATAAAGCTTGAGTGTGGGACTATGTTTCAGTTTGGCGCGCTTTATAGCTCTATGAGTGTGCTTGATAATGTTGGTGTTTTGCTTAGTGAGTATTCAAAATTTAATAAGCGCGAAATAGATGAAATTGCAAATTTTTGGATACAAAAGGTTGGACTTAAAAAACAAAGTGCTACGCTTTATCCAAGTGAGTTAAGTGGTGGGATGAAAAAGCGCGTAGCCTTAGCTAGAGCTCTTGCGCTTAGCCCTAGAGTACTTTTTTTAGATGAACCTAATAGTGGGCTTGATCCCATGAGTGCCAGAGCTATGGACGAACTTCTTGTAAATTTGCGAGAAGCGCTTGGTATAAGCGTCGTTATGGTAACGCATGATGTTGATAGTATTTTTGATATACTTGACAGATTTTTAATAATTGAAAATAAAAAAATAGTTTTTGAAGGCGATCTTAAAGAGCTTGAAATGGCTGAATATAATCCGCTTGAAGAGCTATTTAAAACAAGGAATAACAGTGGAAAATAAAAACTCATACACGATAGTTGGGCTATTTTTTCTTATTTCGACCTCATTTCTTGGTGTTTTTATGTGGTGGATGAGCGGAAGCGATGGCAAGAGCGTTGAACAAAAAAATTATTACATACAAACCCATGAGTTGCCAACTGGTGTAAGGGTTGATTCTCAAGTTAAATTTATTGGTGTTGGTGTTGGAAGTGTAAGCAAGATAGATTTTTTAGATGATGGCAAGATAGAGATAAGTATGAAAATACGCGATGATATAGATATAAAAAGCGACTCTATCGCTGAGATAGAGCTTCAGCCTATAAGTGGTGTGGCTAGTATTAATATCTCTCGTGGTGTTGCAAACAGTATAAAAGATGAAAAGCATCCTATTATCAAGCTAGAAGATAGTATGCTTACAAAGCTTAGAAACCAAGCACAAGATATAACATCAAAGATAAATGTAAGCTTAGAACGCTTAAATTCGCTCCTTTCTGAAGATAATTTTAAGCATCTTAGCTCAACGCTTGAAAATTTAGATGAGTTTAGCAAGCTTATAGGAAGCAAAGAGAACTCTAAAAACCTAAGTGAGCTTTTGGCAAATTTAAACGCTATAAGCTCTGATGTAAGTAAGGCAAATGTGAGTGATTTAAGCAAAAACCTAAACTCTATCTTGCTTAATGCGAATAAATTTTTACTAAGCGCCAACGCTGCAACGGCATCTTTTAGCGAGCTTGCAAGAAGCACACAAAGTAAGATAAACTCAGGTCAGTTAAACATCAAAGAGGCTATGACGCCACTACTTAATGAAGCTAGTATATTTATAAATGACTTTTCTAAGACATTAAGAGAATTTCGAGGTGCGATGGATAGGCTTGAGGATAATCCTTATGATTTTTTCTTTAAAGATCCAACATCAAAGGACGGTAGATGAAAGAAATTTTAGTAGTATTTTTGGCTGTGTTTATTAATGGTTGTTCGCTTAAAAATAGCGTTGCTAGAGCTGATATGTATGAGATATATTACTCACAAAAAGAGTGTGTTACAAAGAGCAAAACGCCAAAAAATATATACATTCAAAATGTATCCGCTCTTGATTTAGTTGATAAAAGAGAGATACTTATAGTGGCTGAAGACAATAAAATACACCACCTTTATGACGCTAAATTTATAGCTCAACCAAGCGAAATGATATATAAGGCACTTATAAAAGGAGCTTATGCTAACTGTGGAGTAAAGCCAATATTTTCGCCAAATTCAAGCGATTTACGCCTTAAAGTAAATGTAGTTTCGCTGCAAATTAGAGGTGATAAGGCTGAGGTTATTTTGGCTTATGAGCTTTTTAGTCTTGATAAAAGCGTTAATTCAGGAGTTGTTGTAAAAAATGTTTTTTGTCCAGACCCAAGCAGCAAGAGTATTTTTGATAGCATAAATAAAAGTGTAAATTTAGCCATCGATGAGCTTTTAGGAAGTGTTATTTAAGCCTGATTAAGCCCATTTTGCTATAATGTCTATTTTAATGGAGCTATAATGAAAAAAATTTTAATCATAGCAGATGGGCTTTTTGCAAAAAGTTTTATAGACAAGCTTTATGGCTTACGCTCAAATTTGCACCATTATGTCGTTATTTCAAACGATAAAGATATTATCGATACAAAAAATTCATTCGAAAATTTTACATATCATCACTTTGATCCAACATCTCTTTCAAGGCTAAAAGCTGTGATAAGTGGCTATTTTAGTCAGTTTATCATCATTATGCAAAATGAGGTCGATGCCATAGCTAGCTATGAAAATTTACGCCAGATTAGTACAAAAACAGACATAGTTTTTTTAAATTTATGGAACATCAAGCATGAGAGCATGAGCGAGGATAAGCATCTTGAGTTTGTGGATAATAACTCTATTATCTCAACACACTTTGTTGGGCACTTACCAGATATGCCATCGCTAGCTGATAATATCGGTCTTGGGCAAGGCGAGATCATGGAGGTTAAAGTCCCGATAGGAAGTTCATATATGTATCGTCATCTAAGTTCATTGCAACAAAAAAGGTGGCGTATCGCACTTATATATCGAAGTGGCGAGCTTCTTTTGCCAAGCAGTAGCCTAATGATCCGCCCAAATGATACGCTTTTAATAGTAGGCGATCCGCAGGCTTTGCATGCAGTATATCGTTCAATAAAGCGTGAGCCAGGTCAGTTCCCAAGCCCTTTTGGTAGCAATATCTATGTATTTTTAGATATGAAAGTAATGAGCAACCGAAGAATGCAAAAAATAGTCGCAAACGCCTTATATTTGCATGAAAATTTAAGTAATAAGCGACTTATATTTAGGGTTGTCAATCCAACTTTTAATACAACTTTTACAATGCTAAAAGAGATACATGAGGAGAAAATTTCTGTTGTGATTGACTATATGACTGCTGATAACTCGCAGATTATAGCAGATATTTCTAGCAACGACATAGGTTTTGTGATAACTGATGATGGGTATTTTAATAAATTTAAACGCTTTTTTTATATGCTAAAACTACCGATTTTAAAGCTTGGAGAACGAGATTTTAGTGAGATAAGGCAGGTGGCTATCCTTAGTGATGGAAAGGAAAATATAGAAAATCAATCAGCCGTCATCATGGATATCGCATCTCAGCTAAAAATGGAGATAAAGCTTTATTATTTTAATGTAAAAAACACAAAAGATGAGGATATAACAGAGCATTTTGAAAGTATTAGCAGTCTTTTTGAAAAGGACATCAGCATAGAAAATAGCAAGAAAAATCCACTGCTAAAACTATCGCAAATTGATACCATGTTGCAGTTTATAACATTTGATGAGCACTTACTAAAAGGTGGCTTATCAACCCTTTTATCAACAAGTATCTCGCGCCATTATGGCAAAATGAAAAAGAACGCACAGCTATTTATACCAGCTAGTTCATGAAGTTAGGAAAATTATGAAAGTAGAGTTAAATTTACATAAAGCAACGCAAAAATACAATGTCTATATCGATGAGCTAGATGAGATAAAGCTAAATGGCAAAGTTGGTATCATAACAAATCCAAAAGTGGCTGGACTTTGGCTTGGTTGGTTGCTTGAGCGGTTAAAATGTGATGAGTATTTTATCATCACTGTTGCTGATGGTGAAGAGTATAAAAATATGGCTAGTGTGGAGCAAATTTTGGAGCAGCTTTTTGTAAGTAAATTTGATAGAAATTCTACGCTTATAGCCCTTGGTGGCGGAGTTGTTAGCGATATGACTGGCTTTGTTGCCAGCATTTATGAGCGAGGTATAAACTTTATAAACATTCCTACTACGCTTTTAGCTCAAGTTGATGCTAGTGTAGGCGGAAAAACAGGTGTAAATAACAAATTTGGTAAAAATCTTATCGGCTCGTTTTATCAGCCAGTGGCTGTTTATTGCGAAAGTAGGTTTTTAAAAACGCTACCAGAGCGTGAATTTTCGGCTGGTTTGGCTGAGGCTATAAAGATGGCTGTGATGTTTGATAGCTCGATGCTTGACATGCTTGAGAATTTTAATATAAAAGATGAAAGTGCACTTGCTAGGATTATTTATAGTGCAGTTTGGTTAAAGGCTGATGTAGTGCAGCAAGATGAGCATGAAAAAGGACTTCGTGCGGTATTAAACTATGGGCACACCTTTGCTCATGTGATAGAAAATGAGACAAATTATAAGCAGTTTTTGCACGGAGAGGCAGTGGCGATAGGTATGAATATGGCAAATGCCCTTGCCGTTAGTCTTGGACTTATGAGCGAGCAAGAAAAGCTCAGGATAAAGAGACTTTTAGAGAAATTTTCACTACCTACAACCTATAAAATAGCTGATGAAAATTCATTTTATGAAGCTTTTTTTATGGATAAAAAGAGTGAAAATAAAAAGATAAAATTTATCCTGCCAAAAGGTATAGGCGCTCACGAGATAAGAAGTGACATAAAAAAAGAGCAAGTTTTAGAAATTTTAAGAGAATTTAAATGAGAATTTTATTTTGTTTAAGTCTATTCTTAGTTTTAGCATTTGGTGAGATAAATGCTAGCATTGATGTAAATTCCAGCTTTTATAGTCCAGAGAATAGCGCTAAAATATCTGAGCTTCAAAAGCAAATTGATGCTATTGATTTAGCCTTAAAAAATAATATTTGGATTACGCGTTATGCAAATTACAGAACATATGAAAAGATCAAAGTTGAGCTTGAAAAAAGTGAGGCGCAATATAAAAAGATAGATAAAAATAGTCGCAAAGCCGAAGAGTTAGATAAAAAGATAAACACACTAAACGAGCAGATAAATTTACTAAAAGAATTTGAGAAAATGCCTTTTTCTCAGATGTTAGCCTCTCCAGACATCAACTTGCCTCCGCGCATAAGTAACCCAATAGCTCTTGTTGGCGGTTTTTCATATATGAAAAAAGTAGCAACAGATAAAGAAGAATACGCAAAGCATATTCGCGAGCTTGATACTATTATCGAAAAACTAAAAAATAAAGAAGATTTACTATCCGATCTTATAGCGCTTACAAATGACATAAACTCTAGTGTGGTTGATGAGAGTATGCTTGAAGATCTTACTCGTCAGATAGCTGAGTTTAAAGGCACAAAACAGATAGCTGATACTACTTTTAGCGTTTATGAAAAGCGTGCTGAAGAGGCGATAAATATTACTAAAAACGAAGTAAAGTCGCAGGTAATAAGCCTAGCTACTATCGCTATACTTATACTTGCTATCATTGGTCTTAGTTTCTTTTTTAAATTTGTTGCAAAGCGTACTATTAGCGATGATGATCGTTTTTATACGGTAAATAAATTTATAAATTTCATCAACTTTTTACTGATAATCTTAATTTTACTCTTTGCCTATATAGAAAATGTAACTTATATAGTAACTGTGCTTGGTTTTGCCTCCGCAGGTCTTGCTATTGCTATGAAAGATATGTTTATGAGTATGCTTGGTTGGATTGTTATAACTGTTGGCGGGACATTTCATGTTGGTGACAGGATAAAGGTGCAAAAGGGCGACATAGCCTATGTTGGCGATATTATAGATATATCGCTACTTAGAATGACTGTTTTTGAAGATGTTACTATGGCCTCATATCTTGAAAAAAGCCGTAGAGCAGGGCGTATAGTATTTGTGCCAAACCACTATATCTTTACAGAGCTTATCTCAAACTATGCTCATTATGGTATGAAGACAGTTTGGGATGGGCTTGATATATTTGTAAGTTTTGACAGTAACCATAAAAAGGCCGTCTATATAGCAAAAACTATCGCAAGAAAATATTCAAAAGGCTATACAGACATTGCAAAGCGCCAGATGGGAAAACTTCGTGCGCAATACAGCATTAAAAACTCAAATGTAGACCCGCGAGTTTTTACTCTTTTTGAACCTTATGGAATTTGTATATCGATTTGGTATATGGCAAATTCCTACGCACCATTAGCACTTAGAAGTACAATAAGTGCTGAGCTTATAGATGCTTTTAGCAAGGAAGATGACATTCGTATTGCATATCCAACGCAAACTCTTTATACTGCACGCAAAATTTCGCCAAATATTCATAGCGAGATAGATGAGGGGCTAAATGAGTAAAGAGAGGCTGTTTTTTAAGACCTTTGGTTGTCGCACAAATATATATGACACTGAGCTGATGAAGAGCTATGTTAAAGACTATGAGATAGTTGGCGATGAAGAAAACGCCGATGTGGTAGTGATAAACTCATGCACTGTAACAAATTCAGCTGATAGCGGCGCTAGAGCTTATATAAACGGACTAAAAAAACGAGGCATACGCGTTATACTAACTGGTTGTGGTGCTGTTAGTAAGGGCAAAGAGCTATTTGAAAAAAGCAGCGTTTTTGGGGTTATTGGTGCTAGTGAAAAAAGTAAGATAAATGAGCTTTTAAAGGCACAAAAACCATTTTTTGAGCTTGGAAATTTAAAAAGTATTGACAAAAACATCGTTACAAATTATGAAAATCACACAAAGGCTTTTATAAAAATTCAAGAAGGTTGCAACTTTATTTGCAGCTACTGTATCATACCAAGCGTGCGTGGCAAGGCTCGTAGCATGGATGAAAATGCCATTATAAATGAAGCTAGAACTCTGGCTAAAAATGGCTATAATGAGCTTGTTTTAACTGGTACAAATATCGGTAGCTACGGGAAAGACACGGGCTCTAGCCTTGGAAGGTTACTTCAAAATTTAGGGCAAATTTCAGGGATTAGGCGTATTAGACTTGGTAGTATTGAGCCTAGTCAGATAGATGAGGCGTTTCGTGAAATTTTGCAAGAACCGTGGCTGGAGCGCCATCTTCATATAGCGCTTCAGCACACTAGCCAAGCTATGCTAACTATTATGCGTCGCAGAAATACAGCCTTTCGCGATATCGAACTATTTAACGAGCTCGCAGATATGGGCTTTGCGTTGGGTACTGATTTTATAGTTGGACATCCGGGCGAGAGCGATGAAGTTTGGACTGAAGCAGTTACAAATTTTAAGAAATTTCCACTTACGCACCTTCACGCCTTTGCCTATTCGCCGCGTTCTGGTACGCACTCAGCAACGCTTAAAAATGAGATTAGGGGCGATATAGCAAAGTCAAGACTTAAAATTTTAAAAGATATAGTTACGCAGAATAATTTTAAATTTAGAAGCAATATAAAAAAGCCATTAAATGTTCTAGTTGAGCAGAAAAATGGGGCTTTTTATGAGGGGTTTGATGAGTTTTATAACAAAGTTTTTATAAAAACTAACCGAGATATATTAAAAGAATGGGTTGTTTTAGAGCGATTTGAAGCCAAGATGGAGGCAAATTATGCGCAAATTTAATAAAAAAAACATCATAGTTATAGCCGCGGTCTTACTTGTGTCGGTTCTTGCGGTTGCTTGGTTTAGATATGAGCCAGAAGACATTAGCTACACCAGATATGAGGTTTTGTTAAGTCAAAATGCAATACAAAAAGCAAAGATTGATGATGGATATGTTTATTTGCAGACTACGCAAGGAAATTTTCGCATACTTGCCTATGCTATTGACCTAGGAGTGCTTTCAAGAAGTATCCCAACCACAAAAGAGCCTAGCGATCTTACACCGTTTTTGCTATCTGTGTTGCTGTTTTTAGTGCTTTTTGTTAGTGCTTTTGTGTTTTTTATGTTTAGGCTTGCTAGGAAAAATTTAAAACTAACTCAGCCAGCTGACAAAAACACAGCCCAGATGCTTGAGGTGGGAGAGCTTATCTCAGAAAAGTTAGGTCCTGTACTTTCAAATGTAAAATTTAGCGATGTAGCAGGCATTAGCGATGTTAAAATAGAACTAAATGAGATAGTTGATTTTCTTAAAAATCCAGCCAAATACCGCATGCACGGCATAAAAATGCCAAAAGGTGTTCTTATGGTTGGACCTCCAGGTGTGGGTAAGACGCTTGTTGCAAAGGCTGTTGCTGGAGAGGCAAATGTGCCGTTTTTTTATCAAAATGGTGCAAGCTTTGTACAAATTTATGTTGGCGTTGGCGCAAAGCGAGTTAGAGAGCTTTTTGCTCGCGCAAAAGCTTTGGCACCGTCCATTGTTTTTATAGATGAGATAGATGCTGTTGGTAAAAGTAGGGGGGATGGGCGCAATGATGAGAGAGAAGCCACGCTAAATCAGCTCTTGACCGAGATGGACGGCTTTTTGGATAACTCGGGCGTGATAGTTATCGCTGCAACAAATCGCATTGAGATGATAGATGAGGCGTTGCTTCGCGCTGGGCGCTTTGATAGGCGAATTTTCTTATCTTTGCCTGACGCAAAGGAGCGCGTAGAAATTTTGCGCTCATATCTGCGAGATAAAAATTTTAGTGGAGATATTGAAGACATTGCAAAGCTTAGTGTCGGTTTTAATGGTGCAGCATTAAGTACCTTAGTAAATGAAGCAGCCATAAATGCTTTGCGCCGAGAAAGCGATGTGATAGAGCTTGGCGACTTTGAGCAAGTTCAGCAAAAGGTTCTTTTTGGGCAAAAAAGGGCATTTAGCTTTAGTGAAAATGAAAAACGCATACAGTCACTTTATCAAGCCGCAAAAGCACTTAGTGCCTATTGGTTTGAGGTAAAATTTGAAAAAATTTCACTCACACAAGAGAGATTTTGCGACTTAGAACACGAGATAAGCTCAAGAACGCAACTACTTTCAAAACTTAAGGTGTTGCTGGCTGGCGTAGTAAAGCTTGAGCTTGAATATGGTGATGTATTTTCAAATAGTAGCGAGGATATCGCGGCCGCAAAAGAGCTTGCTCAAAAGATGGTTTATGAGTATGCCATGGGCGAGTCGTTTTTGGCAAATCCATCTGATGTTGAGAAAATTTTAAGACAGGCGCGTGATGAGATAGCTGAGTTTTTAGGTAAGATGAATACACAGACAGCAGAGATTGCACAAAAGCTTTTTGCAAACGAGAGCATTGAAAAAGATGAAATTTCTAAAATTTTAAGCAAACAATACGAATAAAGGAGAAAAATGAAAGCAAAAATAGGTATCTTAACACTAAGTGACCGCGCAAGCGAGGGCGTTTATGAGGATCTTTCTGGTCCTGCGATAAAGCAGGTTTTAAGCGAGTGGATAACAAGTGAAGTTGAGTATATTTATGAGATTATACCTGATGAGTATGAGTTGATTTGTGAGCGACTAAAGTTTATGTGTGATGAGGTGGGTTGTGATCTTGTACTAACTACTGGCGGGACCGGTCCTGCGCTTCGTGATGTAACGCCAGAGGCAACAGAGGCAGTTTGTGAGAAGATGATGCCTGGTTTTGGCGAACTTATGCGCGCGGCAAGCCTAAAATATGTCCCTACGGCTATCCTTTCGCGTCAAACAGCTGGCATTAGAGGTCATGCACTAATTGTAAATTTACCAGGCAACCCAAAAGCTATAAGAGAGTGTTTGGAGCCAATTTTCCCAGCTATTCCTTACTGTATCGATCTTATAGAGGGTGCATTTATCCAAACAGATGAAAATGTAATGAAGGTATTTCGCCCAAAACAAAAGAAAATTTCTTAACTACAAGGTGGGTTTTGCTCACCTTGTAGCTCTAGTTCGTAAAGTTTTGCCTCTTTTAAAAATGCATAAAAGGCGTTTGACATCGCCGCTATAAAGCCTCTTTTGCCATTTAAAAAATTTCTCCTTATAAAGTAGGACTTAAAAAATGCAAGTGGCATAATAAACAGAAGTTTTGATGTATTTGATCGTCTTTGCGTAAGAAATTTCTCTTGAGCTCTTAGGCTTGAGTAGCTGTTTATCTTGTTTATGTGTGTAGTTATACTATTGCTACCATAGTCATAAAGCAGTGCGCTAGTTTTTCGTACGCGACCACTAAAATTTACACTTTCATGAACCAATTTTTGCGGATAAAAACCCATTGATTTTTTAAAAAATCTGATTCTTGTTATGGGCTTTGTAAGTGTGTTAAATGAGTTCATATATAAACTTACTATGCTTACTTCAAGTGCGTCCGTGTCGTTGTTTTGAATGGTTTTTACTATCTCATTTTTTAGTTCGTCAGATAGCCTTTCATCAGCGTCAATATTTAAAACCCATTCGTGCGAACAAAGGCTTTTTGCATACTCTTTTTGACTTGCGTAGTTGCTAAAGCTTTTGTGGAAAATTTTATCTGTATAAAGGCGCGCTATATCTAATGTGTTATCAGTGCTGCCACTATCTACAATGATAATATCATCAAATTCCTTAACAGCCTCAAGTGTTCGTTTGATATGTTTTTCTTCGTTTAAGCAGATGATAAAAACTGAGGCTGGTATCATGTTTTTTGCTCATTTTGTACTAAAAATTCATAATATTTTGAAAGCAGCACATAAATCGTAACCGCATAAATCATAAAAAATGACCATCTACTGCTTGAAAGTACGAAAGTTGAGTGCAAAAATGAAAAAGCATACATCACGCTAAATAGACTAATAAACATAAAAGCACCCTTTTTGTATGCATTTTTTAGTACGCCAAAAAATAACACAATTAAAAAACAAAGCCCTACAACTCCTTGCTCTGCAAGTATATCAAGCCAAGGGCTGTGTGAATGATGAGCGGTTTTATTTTTCTTTGGATCTATTTCATGGCTTTTAAATTCTGGTTTATAGTATTCAAATTGCCTGTGTCTGAAATTTTTATATCCTACACCAAGTATAGGGTTGTCTTTAAACTGCTCAAATGCTGTTTTCCATATGGCTACACGCAGGTGCTTTTGGTTTTCAAATGGATTTTTGAGTGTTTTTACTCTATTTTGTAGTGCTGGGTTGGTATAAAGTAGTACCGTAAGACACAAAATCAAAAAGCCAAATACTCCCAGTGCAGTTTTTCTATAAGGATTAGCCCATGTAATAATAGGTATAAATATCGCTAGTATTATAAGTGGACCGCGGATACCACTAGCTGGCACAGCAAGCAAAATACCAAAAAGCCCAAGAGCGTAGAGTATGTAGTGTGATTTAGAGCGGTGTTTAAGAGTTAGCATAGCCCCAAACATACCAACAAAAAGCGGTAAGATATATGGATAAATCCTATCTGCACTAGAAAAAAGATCGGTTGCTCTGCCGATAGTAAGCTTTGTGCCAAAGATATTATAGCCAAGTGATAGCTGTAAAATAGCGTTAAAAGCTATAAACAAAACGATATAAATTTGAAGCTTAAAAAAGCGTTCTAGTTTTTGCGTTGAGTTTAGCTCGGTTTTTATAGCAAGATATAAAAGTACCCATAAAAACAGCACCCCAACAGACTTAGGTATGTCATCTTTATGTGTTGCCCATATCACGCTAAGTAACATGTAAGCACACCAAAGTGACATAAAGATAAAAAATTTATCTTTAAATACAAAAAACTGCCTAGTCTTATATGTTTTAAACATAAAAGCAAGCACCATCAATGTGCTTACGATATTGTAAGACTTGCCTATATAAAGGGTGAGTGAAAATATAAAAAGTAACGCCGCAAAGATGTTGTCGTAAGTTAGATGTTTTCTAAAATTTTGTATATTCATATCAGTTCTTTGTAAATTTTTATATTTTCTTCGCACATTTTCTCTAAAGAAAATTTGTCTATAATGTAGTTAAATCCATCAAATTTAAGCTCTTTGGCAAGTAAAATTTTTTCTGCTAGCTCGCTTGCATTTAATGGCTCAAAAAAGTAACCGTTTTTTCCTTCTATAATGATGTCTTTTACTCCGCCGTGATTGCTTGCTACAACCGGTGTGTTTATCGTAATAGCTTCAGCAATGCTTCTGCCAAAACTCTCTGGTTTTATCGATGGACTTGCCACGACATCGCTTAGTTTATAAATTTTAGCTACTTCACTGATGCTTCCTAGAAATTTTACATTTTCGTAAATATTTAGCTTTTTGCAAAGCTCTTTTAGCTCTTTAAAGTGTTTTTGTTTTTTTGCATGAACTCCGCCAGCGATTAAAAGTGAAATTTTAGTCTCTTTTTGCTTTAAAATCTCTACGGCTTTTATCAAGGTTGCTATATTTTTACTTTGGCTTATGCGACCAACACAAGAAATGACAAGCTCATCTTTAAGATTAAACTCAGTCCTAAGCTCATCTTTGCTAGGTAAAATATTTGGATCAAAACTACCTATATCTACACCACGAAATATGACTGAAATTTTATTATCATTGGCTTTAAAATGCTTTTGTATATGCTCTTTTGCAGCGTTACTAACGCAAATAATATGAGCGGCATCAGTCATTATCTTGCTATAAAAATTTGGTGAGTTTAAACCGTGAATGGTGCTTACTACCTTAAAATTTAGCCCAATTTTTGCAAATTTTAAAAGCCATGCTGGAAAACGACTTCTTACATGCACTATGTCTGGTTTTAGCTCTTTTAGTATGGCTCGAAGCTTCAGCACTCTTGGCAAAAATGTAAGTAAATTTTTGTTTGAAACATCCATTTTTACATGACTAATGCCATTTTTTAAAAGCTCATCTACTAACTTTCCTCCTTTGCTTATAACAACTGAAATGGTATTAAAATTTTTTAGTTTACCAGTTAGCTCTACCACGCCACGCTCGACACCACCCTCATTTAGCTCAGGAAGTAACTGTACGACCTTCACAGCTTTATTTCCTGTAAAATTTCTTTTAAATTTAGCTTTTTTGTTGTTTTTAGCTCGCAGTTTTTAGTATAGATTTGTGCCAAACCAAGTCGCTTAAGGTTGTTTATAAAAAGATCAAATTTACTATCTTTATTGTTGCTAAGCTCTAAAATAACCACGCTCGCACCAGGGGTACATACGGCCTCGCTAACCATTGAGACAGAATCTTGCGTGATAAATACAAACTCGCAGCTTTGCATAAAATTTCCTATTGGGTTTATCGGGTTTTTGCAAGGATCTATAAAATACTCAAAACCCTCTTTTTCTAACTCTTTGACTATATTTTTAGGTGTTCTGTTTGAAGTTGTGAGCATTATTTCATAGTCAGAAAAACGGTTTTTTAGCTCTTTTATGACACCTATAATGTCCTCGTTCATTTTAAAAATTTTATTATCCCCGCCTATTAAAAAACCTATGGCTTTACCTTTTGGGGTGTGGTAAATTTTGTTATTTATAAAATTTATATTAACTGGCAGATTTATCACATTTTCTTCACCACTTTTGTCATGAAAGGTGTTAAAAACTAGGCTAAAGTCGTTTCTAAAGCCTTTAGGAAGCATTAAGGCTATGTTTTTTATCCCAAGTTTTTTCGCATAAAATTTATTTGCATAATATGTCCCAGAACCGCATGAGATTACGATATCAAAGCCAGTCAGGCTCATCTCTTTTTTTGAAAAAATAGGTAGATAAATTTTAAAAAAGTCCAGTAGATAGCTTAATAATTTTAAAAACTTACAGGTAAATTCTATTTTAAGAACATCATATTCATAGCCCATTAGCTTGCAAAATGCTATGCTTTGGCTCTCGTGCCCAGATCTTTTATCGCTAATGATAAGAACTCTTTTCACTTTCGCCACCTATTATGCATCCAAAACCACTGCGAAGGATCGAGTCTGACGATTTGCTCAAATATATCGTTAATGTGTTGGGTTATAGCCAAAATATCATCGTTTTTGCTACCTTTTATCACACTTTCATCAAAATTTTTGATGATGATCTCATATTTTCCGCTTTTATCGCGTAGTGCAAATATCGGCACGATAACAGGATTAAATTTAAGCTTTAAAAGAGCTATAGGTGTTGCTGTTTTGCATGGTATGTTAAAAAATGTTGTAGAGAGTGAGCCTTGTAGGCTGGGGCGCTGATCGATTAAGATACCGACATTTTTGCCTTCTTTTAAATAGCGCACCATATTTAGCATAGCACTATCTTTGCTGGCTAGCTCGTTGCCAAATTTTGTTCTAAATGGCAGAGTTATGTTTTGTTCAATCAGCTTGTTATTACCCTCTCTGCCTATAACCAGCAGCGTTATGCCCTTGTACGCAAAATAGTTTGACAAAGCCTCCCAGTTTCCAAAGTGGGCGGTCGTAAATAAAATAGGTCTTGTGCCATTTTCTGAGAGCTTTTTAACCAAGTTTATCGCCTCATCTCCATTTATAAAAAGTTGCTCAAGCTTAAGTTTATCGTTATACACCAAAAGCGCCTCACAAAGCGTTTTGGCAATGCTTTTAAAATTTTCTTTTGCTAAATTTTTAGCCTCTTTTTGTTCTAAGTCAGGATATGCAGCACTGATGTTTTTTATGGCTATTTTACGGCGCGAAGCAAGTATATAAAAAAGAAGTATCGCAAGACTCTTAAAAAATGCATAGCAAACGCTATTTGGAAAAATTTTAGTAATTTTGATAGCAAAAAGAGTCAAAAAATACTCAAATTTTTCCCTCAAGACTGACCTTTTTATTTTTTCATTTATTATACCAAAAATAGGATTAGTCTTTTTTAAAATAGCGAAAATAGGCAAAATAGCATGCAAAAATAGTTGCTACACAGACTAAAAGCCAGATGGTTATTTGTTTAAGTTTAGCAGACAGTAAGGCTTCATTTTCGCCCAAAAAGTAGCCCAGTCCAAGCAGTATGGCTACCCAGATACCAGCCCCAAGAGTTGTAAATAGGCTAAATTTAAAGATGTTCATCTTTACTAAGCCTGCTGGTAGGCTAATGTATTGTCTTATGCCAGGGATTAGACGACAGTTAAATGTTGAAATTTCACCATGTTTGTTAAAAAATTTCTCAAATTTTTGCATTTTGGCCTCACTTATACCAACCAATTTGCCGTATTTTTCAACTAGCTCACGCCCAAAAAAGTAGCACAGATAGTAGTTAAACACAGCTCCAACAAGGCTTCCGCCAGTACCAGCTAACCATGCTACAGTAAGACTCATTTCGCCTTTGCTAGCAAGATAGCCAGCTGGTATCATAGCCACCTCGCTTGGAAAAGGGAAAAAAGAGCTCTCTAAAAACATCATTAAAAATATACCAAGATAACCCCATGCTGAGACATAAGATACGATTGTGTCGATTATACTGCTAAGCATTTTATGTCTTAATGTAAAATTTCGCGGATTAAATCAATCAAAATCAAAATAGTAAAAAAACCAAATATTGCCGCACAAATTCCATCAAGGATATTTTGTCTGCGTAAAAACGCTTCGCGTGCTTTTTTTGCTGAGAAAATTTTACCAAGCAATATAAAACATAGCATGCTTTCAATCGATATCACAGCGACTAAAATAGCCACTTGCGTAAGCGAGTTTGCTTTATCTACGAAGCGTGAAAAAATACTTGCAAAGTATAATATCGCTTTTGGATTTGATAAATTTGTTAAAAAACCCACTAAAAAAAAGTGCAAATCGCTGTGGCTTGAGCTATCTTTTGTTTTGATTTTTGTGTCTCTTTTTGTTTTGGCTGATTTAAAAAGCAAAAAGCTTAGATAAGATAGGTAGCAGACGCTAAAAACCATCAAAGCGATGCGTAAAGATGGAAAATTTAAAAATATAGTTTTAAGCCCAAAAGCGGTTAAAAATACCCAAATAACTATACCAGCTCCCACGCCAAGACAGGCAAATACGCTTTGTTTAAAGCCATGCGCAAGCGAGGTTCTTAGTATCAAAAAAACATCTGGCCCAGGCACGATGAGCGCTATAAAGTGGGCTAACATAAGTGGTAAAAGGGTATAAAATTCCATATTTATCCGTTTTATTTTGAGTCGCCAAACCGCTATTTTAGCTAGTTTGGCTTAAAATTTATGAAATTTTTATAAAAATGGCTAAAAAGTTGGTAAAACCGAGCCTTTATACTCATTTTTTATAAAATTTCTTATTTCATCGTTTGTGGTTGCTTTTATAAGAGCTTTTATTTTTGCGCTATTTTCATTGCCTGATTTTACCACGATGATGTTTGCATATGGGCTATCAGTGTTTTCTATAAGCAAGGCATCTTTACTTGGATTTAACCCCATATCAAGGACAAAATTCGTACTAATGGCAGCAAGATCAACTTCGTCAAGCGTGCGAGGTATCAAGGCGCCTTCAAGCTCTATAAATGTTAGCTCTTTTGGATTTTGCTTAATATCATGAATGCTTGCAAATTTTACATCATCTTTTAGCGTTATAAGTCCAGCTTTTGCTAGGATCTGCAAAGCTCTGTTGCCATTGCTTGGGTCGTGTGCGATTGCTATTTTGGCGCCATTTTTAAGCTCAGCAAGGCTTTTTATCTTGTTTGAGTAAAAGCCAAGTGGCTCAAGATGTATACCAGCCACACTTACTAAATTTAACGATAAAGTTTCGTTTTGGTTTTGTAGGTAGGGCAGATGCTGAAAGAAATTTGCTTCTATTGAGCCATCTTGTGTGGCAATATTTGGTATCGAATAGTCACTAATCTCAATAATTTCAAGCTCATACCCATCTTGTTTAAGAAGTGGTTTTACTATTTGCATAATCTGTGCGTGCGGGACTGGTGAGACTGCGATTTTTATCTTATTATCAGACGCATCTAGCCAAAGTGTAAGCAATGTAGCTAATAGTAATTTTTTAAATATCATTTTTTATCCTTTTTTAAAAATAGCAACGCTAAAAAGGAAAAAGCTTTTGCGTTGCATAGTTTTAGCCTTTAAAAGCTTGGTATGACCGCACCTTTGTATCGTGATTTTATAAACTCTCTTACTTCATCGCTTAAAATCGCATTGTCAAGCGCTTTTATCTTTGGCAAGTCTTCATTTCCGGCTTTAACCGCCACATAGTTTGTATATGGGCTATCTTTGCCTTCAAGCAACAATGCATCCTCGACCGGCTTTAGTCCAGCGTCAAGTGCGTAGTTGATATTTATAAAAGCGATAGTTGCATCATTTAGAGCTCTTGGTGTTAGGGCTGACTCCATTTCGACAAATTTTAAATTTTTTGGATTTTCTGTGATGTCGTGCGGACTTTTATACTCTAAGTCTTTTGTTTTTATAATGCCAGCTTTTTCAAGTAAATTTAGCGAGCGAGTCGAATCTGCGGCGTTATTTGAGATAGCTACAATATCGCCATTTTTAAGCTCATCAAGACTCTTTATCTTTTTTGAGTAAATTCCCATAGGTTCAACATGTACGCCAGCTGTTGGGACGATATGAGTATTGTTGTCTTTGTTAAATGCTTTCATATATGGAAGTCCTTGAAAGTAGTTTGCGTCAAGATCTCCTTGCTCTGTGGCAAGATTTGGCAAGACATAGTCGTTAAAAATTTTCACTTCAAGGCTATAGCCCTCTTTTGCTAGGATCGGTTTTACTACTTCTTCCAAAATCTCTGCATGTGGAACAGGTGTTGCGCCTATAATAATTGTCTTCTCATCACTTTTTGCATATAAATTTACAGCCACGAGTAGTGCTGTTACTAGTTTTAAAATTTTCATTATATTGTCCTTTGTTATTATTGTATAGTGTTTTTTTGGGAGGGGAGTAACCCCCGAGATTAAAATGCTGGCAAGATGGCGCCGTCATATTTTTTCTTGATAAATTCTCTAACTTCGTCTGAGTTTATCGCATTATCAAGAGCCTTTGTCTTTTTGCTATCCTTATTTGTATCCTTAACCACGACATAGTTTGTATAAGGGTTATCCTTGCCACTTTCAACAACTAAAGCGTCTTTGCCTGGATTTAGATTAGCATTTAGTGCGTAGTTTGTATTGATAACTGCTATCGTAACATCATCAAGAGAGCGAGGAGTTTGAGCTGCTTCAGTCTCTATAAATTTAAGATTTTTTGGATTTTCAGTTATGTCAAGTATGGTTTTTAGAGCATTTGAGTTTAACTTTATTATACCAGCACTAGCCAAAACATCTAGGGCGCGACTCTCATTTGTAGGGTCGTTTGGCACTGCAACGGTATCTCCAGCTTTAAGATCTGCTATATTTTTTATCTTTTTTGAATATACAGCCATAGGCTCAAGATGTACGCCGGCAGTATGAACTAGTGTTGTGCCTTTATTTTTGTTAAACTCATTTAAATAAGGTAAATGCTGAAAGAAATTTGCGTCAAGATCGCCATCTTGTGTAGCTAGATTTGGTATAGTATAGTCGTTAAACTCTTTTATCTCAAGTGTGTAACCATCTTTTTCAAGTAGCGGTTTTACAACTTCTAAAATTTCAGCATGAGGAATAGGGGTAGCACCAACTACTATTTTTTCACTTGCAGTAGCAAAAACCGATAGGCTTAGAGCAACTAATGATGATAGAACTATTTTTTTTGAAAACATTTTTTATCCTTAATAAATTTGTTTGCTAACTCATCTAAAAAGGATAAATTTCGCCCTTTGAGTGCGGGCGGAGAATTTCTTTTTAAATGTTTAGCTTCCTAAGCACTTAAAAAGAAATTCGTGCTCAGGGTTAGTCTTTCGACACCTTAATCTTTACAAAGCGACACATCTCGCACATATCTGATTTCATGTTTGTCCTTTCATTTTAAAATTGTGAAATTGTATGAAAAAAAAGTTTAAAAAAAGTTTAAAAATAAAAAAATTAAGCTAAATAAAAATATAATATGCCAAAAAAATAAAAGGTTAGCAATGCTTGAAATAAACTTTGATAAAAATGGCAAAATTTATAGTCACATAAAGGGTGTATATAAAGTCGCTACTCCTGAGGAGAAAGTGCGTCAAAATTACATTTGCACACTCGTAAATGCCTATGGATATGATATCTCTCAGATGGACGAGGAGCGTGATTATAGTGGTTTGCGTGGAAGTGGTGGGGCAAGAGCGGACATAATTATTTGGGAGAGTGTAAAAGCAAAAAATGAAAATAAATCCCCATTAATAATCGTTGAGTGCAAAGCGGATAATATCCATATTAGTGAGCGTGACTATATGCAAGGAGAGCTTTATGCAAGACAAACGGACGCTCCATTTTTTGTAACACACAATAGCTACGAGACAAGATTTTGGCGAGTTATGAAAGATAAAATGCCCGGATACCGCCAAGAGATTTCAAACATACCGCAAAATGGAGCTGGTAAAAAGGAGATAGAAAATTTACTTAAATCTCTAGTTGCATTTAAAGAAGATGAGTTTGCAAATTTGCTTCATAAATGCCACAATATAATACGAAATATAGAAAAGCTAGATCCTGCGGCTGCATTTGATGAGATAGCTAAAATTTTATTTATGAAGGTTTATGTCGAAAGACTACTTTTAAAAAATGAAAACTCCACAACAAATATTTTTACAAAAGATTATTTAGATAAGCTAGAAAACGATATAAAAAATAATCCACTCATAAAAACTGATAAATCAGCCGTTGAAACACTTTTTGAAAATACCAAAAAAGAGTTTGCAAAAGATCAGATTTTTAGTTTTGATGAAAAGATAAATTTAAAGCCAAACACAATCATACGCATTGTTAGTGAGCTTGAAATTTATAATCTTTCACTAACTTCTGCTGATGTAAAAGGCATAGCATTTGAGCGGTTTTTGGGTCGGACATTTAGGGGTGAGATAGGTCAGTTTTTCACTCCACGAAGCATAGTAAATTTTATGGTAGATATGATAGATCCAAGGGAAAACGAGACCGCTTGCGATCCAGCTAGTGGTAGTGGCGGATTTTTGATACGCATATTTAGTAGGGTTAGAGAGCTTATACAAACAAGCATTATTAAAGAGTATGAAAGCTTTAAAAAGGAGCTTTTAAAAGACAAAGAGCCTACTGCAAAACAGGCTGAAATTTTAAATAAAAAATATGATGAGCTACAAGAAAATTTAAGCCTAGAAAACAAAAATTCGCCTATCTTTAAACTATCTAATTTTTGCATTTTTGGCACAGATGCAAATGACAGAATGGCACGCACATCAAAAATGAATATGATAATGCATGGAGATGGACACGGCGGCATACACCACCATGACGGACTTTTAAACATAAACGGCATTTTTGAAGATCGTTTTGATATTATTCTTACTAATCCGCCATTTGGCTCACAAGTAGAAAAAGACGACCTAATTGAAGCAAATGCTGCTCAAATGCGTAAAAACGACAAAGGTGAGATTGTTCCAAGAGATGGATTTGAGGAGTATATTAAGGGTTATTGCGAGCTTTATGGTAAAGAGACTTATCAAAAAGCTCAGCTGAAAATCATAGATAATGTTGGTAAGCCTATCGCTTCGCTTTTTAATCTAAAAGAAAATTTAACGAGCGATAAAACAGAGCATCTTTTTATAAATCGCTCTCTTGACTTGTTAAAGCCAGGTGGTAGAATGGGGATAGTGCTACCAGAAGGCGTATTTAACACGCCAAATGCAGCTTATGTCCGCACTTTTGTAGAGGGCAAGGCATTCATACGAGCGGTCGTATCTTTGCCAAGTGAGACATTTTTAAGTAGTGGTGCAAGTGTGAAATGCTCGATTTTGTTCGTGCAAAAATTTAGCCTTGATGAACAAGTCAAATGGGATGAGCTTTTAAGTTCGCATAAAAATAGCTTAGAAACACTGCATAAAGACGAACTTGATAGCCTAGACGAAATCATCTCATATCGCAAAAACAAAGGCGAAAAAGAAGCTAAATTTAGCAAAGATGATAAGGCAATAGCAAAAGCGAGATTAAAAGTCTTACAAGAATATATCGCAAAACAAGCTTGGCAAAATGCTAAAAATGACTTTGACTATCCTATTTTTATGGCAGAACCTCTTAGTGTTGGCATAACAAGCACAGGCGAAACAGGTCAAAATGTGCCAAACGAGCTAATGGATAGCTTTGATGAAGATGGAAATTTAAAAGATAAAGGTATAGCTACACTTTTTAGAGAGTTTTTAGCCAAGCATCAAATTTCTTGGAGTGGCGTAAATGAGTAAGGTAAATGTTGTTTGGTTTAAGGATTTGCAAAATTGGAGTATAAAAAATAATTTTTATATAGATAAGATTTTTAAAAATTCAAAATATCCAATGGTTACTATCGGAAGTTTTTTGCATTCATATCCTGTGGAATTCGAAACTTTACAAGCCGATAAAGATTATAAAATTTTAGGCGTTCGTTCTTATGGATTGGGTGTATATCATAACAGAATTGCAAAAGGCAAGGAACTTATTACAAAAACAACCAAGTCATACCAAAAAATAGAATTAGGAAATTTGTTTTGGTGCAAAGTGGATACAAAAAACGGTGCTTTTGGCGTGGTTACAGATGATTTTATCGGCTACTATGCTTCAAAAAATATGGTTCAAGTAAAAATAGATAAAAGCATAGTAAATCCAAAATTTTTACAGTATTTGTTTGGGCGTAGTTTTTTTCAAAATTTCTTAGATTCAAAAATAACTGGAACGACCAACAGACAATATATATCTTTTAATGAAATGCAATTTTTACAAATCCCGCTTCCGCCACTTGAAATTCAAAATAAAATAGTAAATGATATTGAAAATATCAGATCTAAAATCAAAGCTTTGCAAGAAGAAGAACAAAGGCTAAAAAATGAAATTGATATATATATATATATAGCACTTGGACTTCACAAAAAGCAAAAAGTGCAAAAACAAAAGACTTTTGTAACTCGGTTTAAGGATTTGCAGCGTTGGGATTTAACATATAATCAAAGTGTAAATTTTAATGAGACAGGTAAATCTGAGCCAAAATATCCGCTTGTGAGGCTTGGAGAGATTTTACAAGAGATAGATACGCACACTAAAATTCCAAGTGAAAAAGAATTTGAATATGTTGGGCTAGAAAATGTTGAAAAAGGTAGTTTAAAATTTAAGGTCGTAAAAGCAAATTCAAATATTATAAGAAGCAATTCCTTGATTTTAAAAAACGGCTATATTTATTATTCAAAACTAAGACCATATTTAAAGAAAATTTTTTATTTCAAAGAGACGAAATTAATATATGCTTCATCTGAACTTGTCGGATTAAAATTAAAAGATGAAATTAATTCAAATTTTGTATTGTATTTGCTTTTGTCTGAATTTATAAGCTTACAAGAAGAAAAAACAAGTGGAGCAAGAATGCCAAGAGTAAATTTAAATGATATACAAAATTTCCAAATCCCACTCCCACCACTTGAAATTCAAGAAAAAATCGTAGCTGATATAGAGAATTTTAAAGAGCAAATTTCAAAAGCACAAATTGAAATTTTGGATTTAAAAGGGAAAGAAACAGCCGTGTTAAACAGCTGTTTTTGAGATTATTTTTTTGTATATTTATAGGCTAGATTTCCTAAAATTTGTGCGATTTGCACCATGATGATGAGTATCACGACGGTGTAAAACATAATATCAGGGCGAAATCTTTGATAGCCATAGTTTATCGCTACCGCTCCAAGTCCGCCACCTCCAACCGCACCAGCCATCGCTGAAAAGCCGATATTTACGATAAGAGTTAAAGTAAATGCCGAGATGATAGAGGGTAAGGCCTCAACGAACATGATACGAAAGATGATCTGAAAATTTGACGCACCAAAGCTCTTTGCTGCTTCGATGATGCCACTATCGACCTCTTTAAACGCACTTTCAATTAGTCTTGCTACAAATGGAGCTGCACCGATGGTTAGCGGCACGATGGTTGCTGTGGTGCCGATACTAGTTCCTACTATCATTCGTGTAACTGGTATCAAAACGATGATTAAAATAATAAATGGAAAACTGCGCAAGGTGTTGATGATAACATCTAGGACGAAGTAGCATTTTGGATTTGGGCGAAGTCCATCTTTGTCAAAAAGGATTAGTAAAACCGCAGGCAAAAGACCTATGACAAAGGCTAAAAATGTTGAAACTAGGCTCATATAAAGCGTTTCATTTATAGCAGGCAGTAAAATTCTATCAAAAATATCCGGAAATTTTGAAAAATCTATGCCAAACATGAAGCCCCTTTTTGCCTATTTTCTTGCTTGATTTTAGAGTAAATTTTTATAAAAATTGACAAAAAACTATCTTGTAAAATCACTCTGCTACCTCCCATAAAACACCACTTTTTGCGATATATTCAAGCACTTTTTCCTTGTCTTTTTTATCAACATTTATTACTAAATTTCCAAGTGCTGTTTCGTTTAATTTTTCTATCTTACCCCAGACGATATTAAAGTCGATATTTAGGGCTCTTGCCATCTGTGTTATGATACTTTGTTGGGCGACCTCTTTTGGAAAAAATAGGCGTATATTTACCCCATTTTCAGGTAAAAACTCGTCTTCACCCAAAAATTCTTTCATCTTTAAATTTGGTTTTAAAAACAGCTCTTCTATCCTGCCAGAGCCGATGATTTGCCCATGTTCAAGTAAGACCGCTCGACTTGCGATGCTTTTTACCACATCCATCTCGTGTGTAACTAGCACGACTGTGATACCAAGCTCTTTGTTTATGCGTTTTAAAAGTTCCAAAACCCCTTTTGTAGTGTTTGGATCAAGGGCTGAGGTTGCTTCGTCTGAGAGTAAAATTTTTGGATTTAGGGCTAGGGCGCGGGCGATCGCCACACGCTGCTTTTGACCGCCACTTAGAGCGTTTGGATAGCTTTTTGTCTTACTTTCAAGCCCAACTAAATTTAAAAGTTCATTTACGCGAGAACGGATAAAATCCTCTTTCATACCCCAAAATCTAAGCGGAGTCGCTACATTTTCAAAGATATTTTTACGGTTCATTAGTGCAAAGTGCTGAAATATCATGCCTATCTCTTTTCTGAAATTTCTTAGCTCATCACGGCTTATTTGATTTAGCTCTTTGCCAAAGACTTTTACGCTTCCTCCTTGATAGCTTTCAAGTCCATTTATGCACCGAAGTATCGTGCTTTTGCCAGCACCACTATGTCCGACAAGTGCGAAAATTTCACCACTTTTTATATCAAGACTTACATTATCTATTGTAAGAGTATCGCCGTAGTATTTTTTGAGGTTTTTTATCTCGATCAAAATATTTTTCCTTATAAAATTTCTGCTCTAAGCTCTTCTGGTGTCTTTGGTGAGATAAGTGCTGGAGCTATATCAAACACACTATATGCGCCACTTTCGCCTTTTTTGGCTAGGCGGTAAGCTGCTCTTGCATAAGCCACTAAGACGCTTGCTGTAAATTCTGGATTTGAGTCAAGTTTTAAGCTGTACTCTATAATGTGCTTTGTTTCGCCATTTTCACCACTAACGCCGCTTCTTAGCACAAATCCACCGTGCGGTATGCCACCATGCTCACGCTTTAGTGTTTCAAGATCGATAAAATTTACGCTTGTATCATAGTCGGCAAAATAGTTTGGCATAGTTTTTATCTCATGCTCTATGCTTGCTTTATCAGCCCCATCTTCTACTACGACATAGCACTCACGAAGATGTTTTGCTCTTGTGCTAAGCTCTGGGTTTTCGCCGTTTCGCACGCTTTGTAGTGCAGTATCTATTGGTACCGTGTATTGTCTAGCATCGATGACGCCTTTGATACGGCGGATAGCATCAGAGTGTCCTTGACTTACGCCTTTACCCCAAAATGTATAAGTTTTGCCATTTTCTAATACACTTTCACCAAAAAGGCGGTTTAATGAAAACATACCAGGATCCCAGCCCACCGCTATGATGCCTACTTTTTTATTATCTTTTGCTGCCTTATCGACATTTGCAAAATGCTCTGGAATTTTAGCGTGAGTATCAAAGCTATCAACGACATTAAAATTTTTTACAAACTCAGGCGTTTGCTCTGGCAAATCAGTTGCACTACCGCCGCAAAGTATCAAAACATCGATATTGTCTTTATACGATAAAATTTCATCTATATTATAAACGCTTGCTCCGCATGTTTTTACACTTTTTGGATCTCTTCTTGAAAAAACACCAACTGTTTCTAAATCTTTGCTATTTTTTATTGCTAGTTCAACACCACGACCTAGGTTGCCGTACCCTAAAATTCCTACTTTTATTTTCATTTTTTTCCTTTGTATAGTTAAATTTGTTATTTATAATGGTTTGCTAAAACGCATTTTTTAACGCTGAGATTATATTATTATTTCATTAAAAAATAATAAATCACATATATCCAGCTCAAAAATCCATGCATTATCGCCCACAATATACTTTTGTTCGCACTCCAAGATAGAGCAACTGCAACAACTGTGCCGAGTGTAAAACCGCCAATACCACCTTTTAGCATCTTCTCTCCTTGTTTTAGTTATAAAGCCCCAATAGCCTTTAGCTCGCCACAAACCTTAGCAAATTTCTCTTCTGCATTTTGCAGGGCTTCACGATTTGTTTCGACCACATTTTTTGGAGCTGAAGCTACAAATTTTTCATTATTTAGCATTGCGCTTAGTTTTGCTATCTCTTTTTCTAGCTTATTTTTTTGAGAATTTAATCGCTCTTTCATTGCACTTGTATCAATGCCTTCAAGTGGTATAAATGTGCTTAAATTTTCGCTTACATCTACGGCAGAATTTGCGATATTTTCATCGCTAAATTCTATCTCTTCACATTTTGCAAGTAGTTTTATATAGTTTGTAAATTCACTTAGTCCGCTATTTTTATCATTTAGCTTTATAAATGCCTTTTTGATTTTTGAATTTCCAAGCTCAACTGTCGCTTTTGCCCGGCGCACACTTACGATAGCTTCTATGATATATTCAAAATTTTGCTCTATTTTTATATCTCTGCTCACATTAGATGGATAGCTTTGAACCATTATGGAGGCTTCATTTTCTAGGCTTGTGCCGCCAAGTTCATGAAAAAGATACTCTGAGATAAACGGCATAAATGGGCTTAGTAAACGCATAGCTTCTTTAAATATCGCTCCAAGCTCGCCTATAGCCTCTTTATCTGCCTTGCTAAGTTCTATGCCCCAGTCGCAAAACTCGTCCCATAGAAATTTATAAATCGCGTTTGCTGCGTCATTAAATCTATATGCATCGATATTTTCTCTAACCTCTTTTACGCAGTTATTAAACCTTGAGAGCATGTATCTGCCAAGGCTAGTTTTTATCTGCATATCGCTTAAATTTTGAAATTTAGACTCATTTAGTAACAAAAATTTACTTGCATTATAAAGCTTGTTTGTAAAATTTCTAACAAGAACGAGCTTTTCTTCACTTAGTCTTATGTCGCGTCCTTGAACTGCAAGAAGTGCTAGTGTAAAGCGTAAAATATCAGCCGAATACTCATCTATCTTATCGAGCGGGTCTATGATATTTCCACTACTTTTGCTCATCTTTTTACCATCTTTATCTTTTACAAGGGCATGTAGGTAGATGTCTTTAAAAGGAATTTGCCCTAGCGCATTTTCGCTTTGAAACATCATTCTTGCAACCCAGAAAAATAGTATGTCAAAGCCGGTGATTAGCATTGTATTTGGATAAAATTCGCTAAGATCGCTTTCAAACCATTTTTCATTTTTTAAGCTCTCGCCATTGCCCCAGCCAAGCGTTGATATAGGCCACAAACCGCTACTAAACCAAGTATCAAGCACATCTGGGTCTTGATGAAAGTGCTTTTTGCCGCATTTTGGACAGCACTCTGGCTCATCTTCTTCGCTAGCCCACTCATGCCCGCACTCATCACAGTAAAATACAGGAATTTGATGTCCCCACCAAAGCTGGCGACTTATACACCAGTCTTTTAGTTCGCGCATCCAAGCATTAAAGCTGTTTATCCAGTGGCTTGGGTAAAACTGTGCTGCGCCTTCATTTACCTTTTTTATCGCATCTTGGGCAATATTATTTTTTACAAACCACTGTTTTGATATGTATGGCTCGACCACATTTTTACAGCGGTAGCAGTATCCAACTTGGTTTTGATAGTCTTCTATTTTTTCTACATTTCCCAGCTTTTCAAGCTCAGCAACTATAATATCACGCGCCTCTAAACGCTCAAGTCCAGTAAATTTATCACAGTGTTCGTTTAAAATTCCATTCTCATCAAAAATAGTTAAAAACTCCAAGTTATGGCGCTTTCCAACTTCATAGTCGTTAATATCGTGCGCTGGAGTAACCTTAACAAGACCTGTTCCAAACTCCATATCAACATGCTCATCTGCGATGATAGGGATTTGTCGGTTGATTATCGGCAAGATCACTTTTTTGCCGATTAAATGTTTGTATCTATCATCGTTTGGATTTACCATGACGGCGGTATCGCCAAAGTATGTTTCTGGTCTAGTTGTGGCGATGATGACATAAGGTTTTGTGTCTAAAATTTCATTTGAGTTTTCTGCTAAATAGTATCTAATGTGATAAAGTTTTGCGTTATTTTCTTTATGCTCTACCTCTACATCGCTTAATGCACCATCGTGAGTACACCAGTTTACCATGTAGTTACCACGGACAATTAATCCTTTTTCATATAAATTTACGAAAGCCTTTTTTACAGCCTTTTTTAGCCCCTCATCCATAGTAAAGCGCTCTCTGCTCCATGCTGGAGTGATACCAAGACGGCGCATCTGATGAACTATCTGACCGCCACTTTTTTCCTTCCATTCCCAGACTTTTTCAAGGAATTTTTCGCGCCCAAGCTCCTCTTTTTTTATATTTTGTGCTAAAAGTTGCTTTTCTACAACATTTTGTGTAGCTATGCCAGCATGATCAAGCCCAGGCTGCCAAAGTGTTTTAAAACCATCCATACGCTTATAGCGAGTCATGATATCTTGGAGTGTAAAAGTTAGCGAGTGTCCGATGTGAAGCACGCCTGTAACATTTGGCGGTGGCATCATGATACAGAAATTTTTGTTATTTTTTTGGATATTTTTATTGCCATCTATCTCAAAATATCCACGCTCTTCGCAAATTTTATAAAATTTTTCTTCTATCTCTTTTGAGTCATAAAATTCAGCCACGATAATTCCTTAAATTTAGCTTTTAAAAGTGTTCGATTTTATCAAAAAAATGTTTAAATTTGGCTTTTTAAGGACAGAGTAGGGGCACAAAGCCCCTTTGAGAATCATTTTACAATAAAGCTTTTTTGAGCCAAATCATAATCATTTTGCTCTTCATTATACATGTTTTCCACGCTTACTGCTGGTAGGTTACACTTTCCTTTTAAAACGACCCTGTAAGGGGTAAATAGCGTTTTGCTAGCCCCCTCATAAAGACTAAAAAAGCTTATAGTACGATCATCTTTTAATGTTTGATACTGTAAATTTAAGCTATTTTTCAGTATCTCTGGGCGATTGATGTTTGTTATATTTTCATTTATAGCTTCAAAACAAGTGCTAGTTATCTCGTTTATTACGCCAACTTCAATAGGGCTTTTTGCGCTAATCTCAAGTTTTGAGTAAATAATATCATTTTCTTTAAGTGAGTTTAAGGATATTTCTTTACCACTTTTATCTACAAAAGTTCTAAAAATATCAAGCTCTTTTTGATCTTTTTGGTGTTTGATGTTAAGATCTGTGTATGCGCTTGAGACGATACTTACAAAAATAGGAGTGCTAGACTCTATGCTAAATTCGCCATTTTTAGAGGTTATATTTACGCTTGCGCCCTTTTGAAATTCGGTCGTTTTTCCATCATAAGTTAGTTTAAAATTAGCACCATCTTGATTTGGAAAATAGGCATTTAATGCACGCAAAACAAAGGCTCGCTCTTGTGTTGAGTTTGTGCTGTTTATCTTTGTTATAAGCTCTTTTGCAAGCTTATCAGAAAATGAGTCTTTTTCAAAATGCTTGGCATGTAAAAATAGCACAAATGCGTCATTTCTAAGTGCTGAGTGAAAATTTTCGTTGCTATTTTGTATGGTTTGATTTTGTGGTTTTTTATTTTTTATGATAGAGTTTGCCTCTTTTTCATATCCTGAAATTTTAAAAATAGAAGCCATCAAATAGCTATCTAGCAAGTTTCTTGTGTAGGCTTTTGAGTCATAAAGTGTATTTAGCCTAGACTTGTCTATGGCATTAAATTTTGCTAGTATATAAAGTGCGTAGAGTGCTTGAGTTTGATTTTTTAGCTTTAACTCTTTTATCCCGTTTATAGTGCGGTTTTTAGTACTTTTATCGACGCTAAAACCTGCATTATCAAGCTCAAAAATAGTATCGGCTGCATAGATTGAGGCAAAAGTGTTTACATCTGTAACTTCACTCCAGTAGCCAAATTCTCCGCTACTTTTTTGCATTTTTATTAGTTCATTTAAGCCACTTTTTATAAAGCGTATCCTGTCTTGCTCTTGTGTATCATTTGCACTTTTTGCGTGAAGTAGGGCGAGAAGCCTGCTAGAGCGTTGCTCCGAACATCCATAAGGATACTCAATCAAATTTTTTGAAAGAGTGGCAACTAGGCTTGAGATGGATGTTGAAGCATCTATGTTGATATCTTTAAAGCCTAGTGGAAGCTGAAAATTTCTTGCTTTTTCAATGCTATAGCTTTTTGCAAAAGTGCTTTTTGGGTATTTGTGTATTATGTCAAGTTTGCTTGTATGAGTAAAAATTTCACCATCCTCTTCTTTTGCTATGACCTCAAAATTTGCCTTGCCGACCTCTTTTGCGTTCAGTTTTAGCTCTAAAACTTCGCTTTGTTTTGGATCTATACTTATGCTTGTGGTGCTTAAATTTACATCTAAATTTTGACTAGAATTTATACTTAGTTTTAGATTTTTCTCTTTATCAGTGGTGTTTATTAGCCTTAAAAGTGCTTGTATCTCATCATCTTTTACAATGTAGCTTAAGATACTAGGTTTTAGCACGACATCATCTTTTATGATGATATTTTGGCTTGATGCGCCTATTTTATCATCATTTGTGCTTATAGCATCTACCCTAACGGCTGAATTTAATCCTTGTGGAATTTTTATCTCATAGACAGCAGTGCCATTTTGATCGGCTTTTAATCGAGCCATCTTTACAAAGCTCTCAATGTTCTTGCTATCAACAGGACTTTCGTGCTTTGTCATGCGTGCAGCCATTAGCATATTTGTCATATCTCCGCCAAAATTTAAAACCTTCCCAGTAACTTCATAGCTTGCTAGGCTGTTATATATGTCATAGTCAAAAACTCCGTCATTTAGCTGTTTTGTGAAATATTTTAGTGGATTTGGACTTTCTTGATTTGTGATATTTACCACTCCAAGATCTACTGCAAACAGCGATATATCTGAGTTTGGAGCGGTTTTAATCTCTATGCGAACTTTTTGGTTTGTTTTTGCGGTTTTTGGAGCATTTATGCTAGTTTTAAGCTCTTTATGTAAAACATTGGCTTTTGTATAAACTTTAGCGTAAGCTCTAAAAGGCACATTTGATTGATCGGCAAGTCTGTAAATGCTAGCACTTACATAGCCTCCATCAAAGCCCTCTGGCACTTCAAATTTAGCATTTGCTGAATTGTTTTTAATATGTGTTAGTTTATGTGCTATAACGCCATTTGCTTCAAGAGTTATAAGCGCTATACCCTCTTTTATAACTGAGCTAATATCGGCACTTATCGTTTCACCAGCTTTGTATTTTTTAGCATTTAGCTTAATTTGCGCTTGAGTTAGCTCATTTGTTGGGGTTAGTGTTGAATAGTTAAAGCCGCTTACGCTTATATCTACGCTGGCACTTGCGCCGCTTATTTCGTCTTTTGCTATAACTGTGTATTCGCCACTTTGTAAAAATTCATATTCAAAAGGTTCTGATTTTATAAATTCTGCTACATCTTCAAGCTCTTTAAACCATCGTAAGTGTCCATGCTCGTTTATGTTATACTGCCAGATGGTGCGTTTTATTTGAAATTTTATATCCTTTTTTTGTGGCAAAAATGCATTCGTATCAAGCGATATAGCCTGAAGTTTTACCTTTTCGTTCGGCTCAACAAATGTCTTATTTGCATATACTCCTACAATATTATCAAATGGGAAAATTTCAAAATTTTTAATATCGCTAACGCTCTTGCCGTCATCATTTGTGCTAAATGTAAGAATCGCATCGATAACATTTGCAGAGTTTTGCGGTAGATGTATAGCAAAAGCTTGTTGGGCTGTGCCGTTATTTTCAAGCTTAAAATTTTTAAATATACTTTGGTATTCGCCATTTTTTAGAGTATGATTTTTAAAGCTAAAGTCCTTGTATGTTTCATTTTTATACTCTTTGTTAAACATGCTAAGCTCGGCTGTTGCACTTAAATTTCCAGCCGCAGAGCCAAAAAGATAGGTGCTTGTAAAATTTGCTAGGATAACTTCGTTGTTTTTAAAATTTTCTTTTTGCAAAGATATCTCATTTTTTATCCGAGACGGTGTAAAGCTCTCTACAAAAAAAGGAACGCTTCTTATCTTTTTTGAGGCATATATGACATCAAGTATAAATTTTCCAGTAAGTTCACTAGAGAGGCTTTTGTTAAAATCAATAACGCCAAATTCATTTGTTTTTAGGCTAGCTTCTATGAGTTTTTTGCTTTGTGGATCGCTAAAAACGAGTCTAACTGGCATTTGATTTAATGGCTTAAAGTCATCAGTCCTTAGATATATCGCACCTTGTATGTTTTCGTCTGGTCGGATAATGTTACTTGCAAAATGCACAAATGCACTTACACTCTCATTTGCATCTTGTTTTTTATAGTAGGCATTTTTGTTTAGTTTATCAAGCTCGTTTATAATAAGAAAATTTTGCTCTTTACCAAGACTGACTACAACTGACTTTGCGTTTTTGTAAATATCTTTTTTGCTAAGCCTGTAAATTCCTTCATCATTTGTTGCCCCTACGCCAAGCTCTTCATTTTTATGCCCATAAATTTTGACATTTGCATTTGCTAGCATCATGCTCTCTCCAATGCGGTTAGCAAAGACAAAAAGCTCATCTTTGCTTAGCTTTGCATTTACGGCGATGTCACTTAGATATACAGCTTTTTGCAAAAGTTTGTCTTTATCGTAAAAGATATTTATAAGATAAACACCATCACCAGAGCCAGCAAAATCAAGCTTTATCTTGTGTTCTTGTGGTTGGTTTAAGGTCCCGCCAAGGTCGTAGATTTTAGAGGCTACTTCAGTTGTGAGCTCGCTAAGTTCGTGCTGTTTGAAATTTAAAAAGTATCTATAGTTTTGGTCGCTAAGCTTTTCTATTACTACTTTTATTTGTGGCGTGTTTGCACTTTTTATACCGATAGTGCCTACGCTTGAGATATATGGAAGGTCATTTATAAAATTTACAAATGGCTTTAAATCCCCAAGCTTTACGCTAAAATTTTGCTTGCTTCTAAGTATGCTATACTCATCTCCAAAGCCCGGTAAAAGCTCTATATCATATTCAGTTTGCGGCGCAAACTCATCGCTTAATATAGTAAAATAGTACCAAAAATTACTATCTATATTTTCGCTTTCTCTTTGAGAGTGGGTAACATATTCTGTTTGTGAGATGCTAAAATTTTTAATGCCTGAAATTTTTATAAATTTCTTAGCGCCATCTGTTTCTATATAGTCTTTTAGATAAAATCTTATCCCCATTTTGCCGTTTTCAAGCTGGGCTGAGACTGGTGTAGCTAGAGTGAGTGTTTTTGCTTTTTCATTATCGGTAAAATTTGGTTTTTCTGCATTGGTTTTGCTAAAATTTTTATTAAAATCTTTTAGAGTCTTTGCTCCGTAAATGCTTTTAAAACCTTTTGCAAGGCTAAAATTTGGCTCTAAAATATCTTCATTAAGAGTTATAAGAACATCTTTTTTGCTAAGCATTTGTGTGCTAAAGCTTGCTTGATCTATCTTTAGGGAATTTGCTAGTTCGCTTGCATTTATATCATCATTAAACGCTATGACATAGTTTTTTGGGCTTATCTTTTTTAGCTCTTTGACGGCAAAGTTATCTGTTTGAAACTCTGTCTTGCTCTCTTTGGTGGCGCAGATATATTGCATACCAGCGTGCAAATTTGGCTGATAAATTATGATACTTTTTTGTGAGTATTCACTAATGCCTTCAATGCTTGGACTGCATTTTACAAGCTCTTTATTAGTTATTTTGCCTATTAAATTTTCACTCAATTCATTTTTTGTGCCAAGTTCAAGCATTAAACCACCATCAAAAATCCGAGCTTCTCCATTAAGCTCAAAAGCGTAAGTGGAAATAGTAAGTGCAAGTGGTAAAAAAAGACGCGCTAAGAGCATATCATCTCCTTATTTTTATATCTATTTGTGTTAAATTTGAGTTTTCATCAAGGCACTTTAGTGTATGCTCACCAAGTGGCAAGCTAACTATATTTTCGCTTCCGCTTTCTACTTTGATAAACTCGTTATCGTCTATTTTTAAGAAAATTTCATCTCCTAAAAATGCATAGCATTTTACCATAATTTTGCTTACTTCATTAAAGGCTATGATATTTTCATTTGCATAAGGGCTTGAGAATACAGGTTTTTTGTCTCTTAAATGCTCTTTACAAGGACTTTGCGAGAGTTCTAGTTTGGTTAAAATTTCATTTTTGATTAAAAAATCAAGCTCCTCGCTACGCATATTTTCGCACTGCGATAGCGGTTTTACGCCCTCTATTATCTCATCATCTTGCTCGTTTTTGCACTCTTTTAGGCTAAAGGCGTCAAGGCAGATTTTTTCACTTTTTATGCCACTTGGCTTTCTCATAAAACTTAAATTTTCGTTTAAAGATATAAGCTTAAACATATCAAAAATCACCTTTGATGCATCCTTTAAGCCAGTTAGCCCTATCATCTTTTGAGCGTTAAAATTTCCTATCCAAACGGCTATGGTGTAGTTTTGATTAACACCAACAGCATAGATATCCCTTGTGCCGTAGCTTGTTCCTGTTTTAAAGGCGATACGCGGCGTATTTTGTGCATATTGCCAAGCATTTCCTAGATATGTTCTGCTTGCATTGCTTAAAATTTCTGCGGTTAAAAAGGCGCTTTGTTCGCTGATTAAAAACATCTCATCTTTTTGTCCATTCACAAGCTCGCCAGCAAACTCAAGTGGCTTTAGCATGCCTTTGTTTGCGTATATTGTATAAAGATGAGCTAGATTTAAAAGGCTTATTTCAGAGCTACCAAGCACTATACTTGCTCCGTAAAATTCTTTTTTTTCATCAACTAAATTTGCTTTTTGCATTAGTTCAAATAGTGAATTTTCACCAAGCTTTTCATTTAGGCTTACAAATGGGATATTTAAGCTAAAACGAAGTGCGTCAGATGCGCTTACTATGCCTATAAAGCTATTATTAAAATTTCTTGGAGTATACTCATTTAGTGTTATTTGCGTATCTATAAGCTCTTTTTTTGGTGTTATAAGACCGCTATCAAGACCTAGAGAAAATATAAATGGCTTTAGGGTGCTGCCTACATTTCGTTTCATATTTAGTGCGCTATTTTTTCCATCATTTGCCAGCTCGTCATGCGAGCCAACAAAGGCTATTACGCTCATTTTTGTGTTGTCAATAATTATACCAGCGGCATTATTTGCATTTTTTTCTCGCAACGCTAGCATGGAAGTTTTTAGGACATTTTGTAAATTTTGTTGCATTTTTAGGCTTAAATTTGTATCTTTTAAGCCATTTTTTATAGCTACATCGCTAAAGTCAGGGGCGTTATATGGTAGGCTCTTGCGGGTGTTTTGAAACGGCTCATTTTGTGCTCTGATAAAGGCGTTTTTATCGATGATGTTAGCTTTGTAAAGCATTTTTATGACTCGATTTTTAAGGATATTTATATTTGAGCGACGATCAAGTCTATTTTTGTTTGGATTTTTAGGTATGGTGCTAAGGAGTGCCATTTGTGCATAGCTAAGCTCATCAAGATCTTTTTGAAAATAGCTAAGTGAGGCAGCTTTTACTCCTTGTATGTTACCGCCATAAGGCGCTAGATTAAAGTAAAAATTTAAAATTTCATCTTTGCTAAAACGCCACTCAAGCTGAAGTGCGACAAATATCTCACGAATTTTGTTTGCATAGGTGCGTTCGTTTTGACTAAGCATTCTTGCTACTTGCATGGTTAAGGTGCTTGCCCCTATGCGGTTTTTATGGTTTATGTTGTGTATGGCGGCTCGTATGATAGAGAGTGGATTTATGCCAAAATGATAGTAAAAATACTTATCCTCAAAAAGCACAACGCTTTGTTTTAAAACATCTGGGACATTTTTTGTATAAAATCTAAGAGTCCCATCGCTAGCAAGTTTTATGCGTAAAATTTCACCGTTGCTATAAAAAACAACCTTACTTTCATCTTTTTTAAGCGCATCTAAATTTAATGGGTAAATGACATCAAGCGTCAAAAAAAAGCAAAAAAAAGCAAGAAAAAAAAGAGTAAAAAGCTTTAAAATTTTAAAAAACATAGGGCGGATTATATCAAAATTTATCTGCCTTTTGGTATAATCAAGCCTTTTTTGGAGAAAACTATGCCACTTTCAAAGTTAAATCAAGAGCAATACACCGCCGCAACTGCACCATCAGGACACAATCTAATCATAGCCTCAGCAGGCACAGGCAAAACCAGTACCATTGTTGCCCGTATCGCACATTTATTACACCAAGGCGTAAGCGCGGAAAAAATTTTACTACTTACATTTACAAACAAAGCTGCAAGCGAGATGATAGCTAGGTTGGGACGATACTTTGATAAGAGCTTAACTAGCAAGATAACGGCTGGAACTTTTCACTCTGTGTCTTTTACTTTGCTGAAAGCACTTGGAAAAAATATAGTCTTAAAGCAACCAAGTGAGCTTAAAATTTTGTTAAAAAGCCTTGTTGAGCGTAGAAAATTTTATCATCTAAGTGATGTAAAGCCTTATGGTGGAGCGTATTTGTACGATGTTTATTCACTTTATCAAAATACTGAAACTAAGCTTAGTTTTTATGAATACTTTAAACAAAAAAATGATGAACAAGCTGTTTATGCTGAAATTTACGATGATGTTTTGCGTGAGTTTGAGACAGAAAAGGAGAAATTCGGCTATGCTGATTTTAATGATTTGCTCATAAAAATGCGAAATGAATTAAATAGTGGAGTAAATTTAGCTTTTGATGAAATTTTAATTGACGAATATCAGGACACAAACACTTTACAAGGCTCATTGATTGATGCGTTTAACACAAAAAGTCTTTTTTGTGTTGGTGACTTTGATCAAAGCATTTATGCGTTTAATGGCGCAAATATCGAGATTATCGGTACCTTTAGCGAGCGTTTTAAGGACGCAAATATCTATGCTTTAAATATCAACTACCGTTCAAGCTCAAGTATATTAGCCCTTGCTAATAAGGTTATAGCAAATAATCCACGCTTGTACCCTAAAAACTTAATCGTAAGCCGTGAGGGCGAGTTTAAGCCACCGCGCCTACTAGTTTATAACGAACTAATCGAACAGTATGAAAATATCGCCGACATTATCTCGCTAAGCCCTTTACCGCGTGAAGATATAGCAGTCATCTTTCGTAACAACTCATCTGCAGATGGTGTTGAGATAGCACTTCGTGAGCGAGGCATAAGCTCAAAACGCAAGGGTAGTACTAGTTTTTTTGAAAGTAGGGAGATAAAAGCACTTATTGACATCATGGGTATCGTTGTTAATCCGCGTGATATAATGGCGTTTATACATATATTTGAGTATGCAAAAGGTATCGGAAGTGCCGTGGCAAAGGAGCTTTTTGATGCATTGATGAAGCTTGGGCATAAGAGTGTATTGGATGGAATTTTAAATCCAGATACAAGCGTAAATATCTCAAGTAACCGTGGGCGAAACTACCAGCTTGGGCTTTTTGACGATCTTGATGAATTTGGTGATACAACTAGGTTTTTAAACCTAGGATTTAGCCAAAATTTTATCTCACATCCAGCCTTAAAACTTCAAAAGCTTAGCGAAAATGGAGCAGAATTTCTTTATGAAGCGTATAGGCTTTTTGGCTCACTTTGTACGCAAAAAAGCCCAAATTTAGCTATAAACGAGATAAAAAATAGTAAAATTTATAATTTTATCGTCGATACGCTTGCCACAAAAAGAGCTACGCTTAAAAACGGTAGTGTTGATCCTATTTTATTTAATGAGTCAAAAGAGCGTATCATGCAAAAGGCTTGCTTGCTTGCTGAGATGAGTAAAAACTATAATGATATTAGTAAATTTTATAATTTTTTAACCCTTGGAAGCTCTGAAATGAGTCAAGGGCAGGGTGTAAATTTGCTTAGTGTGCATGCTAGCAAGGGGCTTGAGTTTGGTATTGTTTTTGTTGTTGATCTGGCACAAAACCGCTTTCCAAATTTAAAGCTCATGAATATGGGAGGCTCTTTGGATGAGGAGCGAAGGCTTTTTTATGTAGCAGTCACACGGGCAAAAGATGAGCTTTATCTAAGTTATGCGAAATTTGACAAGATAAAAAAAGTAAACTATCTACCAAGCTGCTTTTTGGTAGAGGCTGGCATGGCAAAGCCTGATATGGTTTAATAAAAGTAGTTTTGTAAATTTTAAAGATAAAGTCAGAGCTAAAGCCCTGACTTTTTGTTTTTTAGGTTCTAAATTCGCCAAGCTTGTGATTTAGCGCATCAGTCATCTTGTTTAGGTGCTCTGCTGCTGCGGCAATCTCTTGAACACTTCTTGCATTTTCGGTTGAAAGAGCGTTAATATTTGCGATATTTTCCATTATGCCATCAACGCTTTTACCTGTATTTATGAAGTCTTCTGTGGTTTTATCTGACATGCCAATAGCACCATTCATAGCATCACCCATGACTCTTATAGTCTCTTCGACATCGCTAGCGACTTTGGTTAGCTCTTGAATTTGTTTTGAGTTGCGCGTCATCTGTTCACTGCTATTGCTAATGGCTTGAACGATAACACTAATAGTAGCATTTATTTCAGTTAGCGAGCTTTGTGTGCGTTCAGCTAGCTTTCTAACTTCATCAGCAACCACGGCAAATCCTCTACCATGTTCACCAGCCCTTGCCGCTTCAATAGCTGCATTTAGTGCTAACAAATTTGTCTGATCTGCGATATCGTTTATCACATCAAGGACTGATTTTACTTGATCGGCGTCTTTGCTTAGCTGCTCGATCTTAAGTGCCATTTCACCTTCAATCTGGGCTGAGTTCATAATCTGTCTTGATAAATTTTGTATAGCGTGGTTTGCTGTCGCGATATATTCGCTTGCTTTTTGAAGGTCGCTTTTGCCAACTTTTGCTAGTTCAACAGAGTCTGACATGGTTGTTTGCATGTCTGAACACTTTTGAGTGGCAAGAGTTACCATTTCGGTTGATTCTTCAACTCGTTTGCCAGTTTGAAGTGAGGTGGAGCTTAGCTCGTTTGCGATAGAACTATTTTCTGATGAGAGGCTTTTTGCATTTGCGATAAGAACCCTTACTTTTTCGATAAAATCATTTATGGCGCTACTAGCTTGTGCTATCTCGTCTCTGCCTTTAACTTCAAGCTTTTTTGTTAGATCGCCATCTCCGCTTGATAGGTTTTTAGCTCTTATGATGAGTTCATTTAGTGGTTTGATGATAGAAAATTTTGAATACAACATCGTTAAAATAAGTGCGATTACAGCTATAACGACAGCTAGTATGATAAACATCATCAAATTTTCAGCTGCCATTTTTTCTTGGTGCTCTTCGGTTTCTGCGATGAGTTCATTTAGAGAATTTAATGATGTTGCCATAGCTATAACAAAATCTTCACCAGCTATCTTAATAGCCTGAGATAAGCCTAGTCTTTGCACATCTTCTCCGTCTATAGTTACGGTGTGTTCAACAAATTCATCAAGAGTGCTTGTTCTTATATACTCTTTAATAAATTTTACTCCGTGTTTGTCGGCTATTTCAAGTCCATTTTTGCCATTTAGTTCTGGCTGCTTTGGATGCATAACATAGGTACCGTCTGGCTTCATGACAAATGCATAACCTGTTTTGTATTTGCCAAAGACTATATTTTTAATATATTTAAATACGATATCATTAATAGTAACATCCTTGCTTTCGCCATCCTCTATATATGCTTTTTCTATTGCGCTAATGAAGTCCGTGTAAATTTTCATCTCATTTATTAAAGCAGTTTTTTGCTTATCCATAAGAGCATTATGTAACTCCTCTTTTGATTCGGTGATCATATCGCCCGAAAACTTGTGATTTAAAGCAACAAGGGCTACTAGCAAAACCGTTAGCGATGCTATAACCATCATGGTTACTTTACCTGATATTTTCATTTTAACTCCTTTGCTTGAAATTTTGTGTTTATTATTATACATCAAAATACTGAAAAAAAACAAATAATATAAAATTTTTTATGATTTTTTAATTTTTTGAGCAACTTTATACTTAGTTAAAGAGGAGCTTTGAACTGGTTGCAGAGGACGGATTTGAACCGCCGACCTTCGGGTTATGAGAACTATAGGTTGGACTGCTACAAGGCTTATAAGGCTAGGCTATACAAAATACAATTTTTACAAAAAACAAAAAAGATGCTGTGTTTTTCGTCTTTTTGGTTTTTACTTAGTTTTCAATCTTAAAACAAAAAAAGATGCAAGATAATACAAGGTTATCAAAAAGAGCGGTGGCGGTTTATAATCTTATGCGTAAAAGAGATAATGAAAATCTACTTAAACTCTTTGGCATGAGCCACTTAAACAATAATGAGTTTATCGACTACACAAAGACTAACGAAAAACAACTTACGCTAGTGTTTTTCTTTAGTGATAAAAGCTGTGAGAGCTATACTCTTGATAAAAAAGGATGGCTCATCGATTCGTCCGACAAAATAAATCAAAATTTTACACAAGGAGTGATTATGCGAGTTTGTATCGATGTTGATGCAGAGGATATACTACAAGAGTTAAAAGCCGATGATGTTTTGGATTATTTTGACATTTCAGAACTAATGCAAGCATACTATAAAAGACAACGAAATATGAAGGCAAAAGAGCGTGAATATAATGGGTGTTTTATAGCACAAAGCATAGAGCAAGACGCAACGGATGAGTTTTTAGGCTCATTGGCGTTTGCACTAAATGAGAATGTGGCAAAAAGACTAGTACAATACCTTAAAAACTACAAAAAGATAAAGGAGACAGAATGAATATAGGCTATTTTACCAACAGGCAATACACAGATGAGAGCAGCGGCAAGACGATAAACTTTATAGGTGGTAGTATAAATTTACCATTTTTAAACCCTATAAATGTAATCTTGTCGCCAACGAATGATGAAGAGTTGAAAAATAATACAAACTTGCCTATCTTTAAAATCTTGCTTTATAAAGGCAAGACTTGGCAAGGCTCTCAACAGGTTATAGGCGGAGTTTGGAACAATATAAGCAAAGATGGCAAACACTATCTAAGGGGACATATAGAAAGTCCAGTATTTAGCGGTGGTAGGCTGTATATAGCACTTTTTAAGCCGCAACAAGAGAGTAACTTGCTTTATGAAGTTGTATGGAGTGCGCCTATAAAATCGCAACAAAAACAAGATAGTGGCTATGCAAATACAGATATTGGTCAATATTATGATGGCGGTGGGTGTCCTTTTTAGTTTAATGATCTTTAGCGTTTCTTTTACGCAAGGACAAGGGGGCTTAAATTGCGAAGCCGCCCCCAAATCCTTGCACCCAATCCCCCCGCACGCTCAAAGTTGCTTCACTTCGTGAAGTTTTATTTTGACTTTGCGGACTAAATTAATGCAAACGAAGTTTGATCACCTTGCTCGTGCTAGGGGTGAGTGGGGGCTAGGGGGCGAGAGGGGAAGGCTTTGAAAGTAGCTCCCCTCTTGCCCACCATAATCTTAATGTTCTTTAGCGTGGCAACAAGTTACCACTAAGAACCAATACTAAAGTTATATTTTTGCTACTCGCAAAATAAATTAATGTTCTTTAGCGTTTGGCACAGCCAAACTAAGAACCAATACTAAAGACTTGTCCGACTTCGCGGACTATTTTTACCTACTTTTAACGGCGTAACAAAGTCACGCCTAAAGTAGCAAATACTAAAGACTTGTCCGACTTCGCGGACTAAATTAATGTTTTTTGGCGTTTAGTCAGATTTGCAAGATATATTAAATACAAAGGATAAACGAATGCAAGAGATACAAAGCACATCAAGGAGGGATAATTTTGAATGTCCTAATTGTTTAAGGGTATTTAATGCAGTGTCTGATCTGCAATTAACTTACGAGGCGTATCCTATACAAGGTGAATAAAGGAGTAAAAGATGAGTAGTCCAGATATACAAAAACAAAAAAAGGCACTTGATAAGATTGCTAAATTTAACAATTGTGCAAAGCAAAAGGCACTAAATAGTCTAAAAAAACTTGAAAAGAGTATGCAATTAGCCATGCATGATTTGCAAGAATACGGCGCAAAAGAAAATCCGCATGCACTTTTAAAAGTTCAGGAGCTTGCAGAGGTAAGGCAGATATGTTTAGAGTGGATACAATCCATTGACGAAGCACCAAGGAAAACGGATGATAGTTTAGCTAAAGAGCATATAAAAGACGAATTTAGTAATTTTCACCGTAAATATATAAAACAGATACTTAGCTTTTATGTGCCATCAATGCACGATGAGCAATTTGATTTTGTTTATAGTGGGTATTTAAAAGAGGGCTTTGATCTTTTAAATGAGCGGTTTTTTGAGCTTTGTGATGAGTATAATGAGATAGAAGGGGAGTAGATGGATAAAGCAGTGCTAGAGCCTTTAATAATCTCATCGCTTATTAGCTATCCTGAAAAATTTGATGAGTTTAGTAGAATCATAAAGCCATATCATCTAAGTAACGGCTATAGTGAGCTTTACACAGAGCTTATAGACTTAAGAAATGCTAATGAGATTATAGAGTTTGAAAAACTAGCCATTAGGGTGCAATATGACAAAGGGCTAACAAATCTACTTTTAAATGTTATCGCCCCTGTTAATCCTACGCCAAATATCATAAGCTATATACCAGAGCTAGAGCATAGCTACAAGATCAATCGCCAAAGACAGATAGCTAAAATGCTAACAGACAAGGCGGATGATGGCATAAGCGTTGATATAGATGACATAATGGCTTATGCTAAAGATGCACCGCATGAGTTTAGAAATTTTAAACAATGGGCAGAGTATATACAAAATTTGCCAGTCTTACCACGCTATCAAACAGGAGTTAGCTTTTTAGATATGGCATTTGGTGGCGGTATAGAGATGTCTCAGCTTGTCTTGCTTAGCGGTGAGCCTGAAGCCGGTAAGACTAGTATCGGAGTGCAGATACTTGAAAATGTATCGCAAGGGTTTAAAGCGGCGTTTTTTTGTTTTGAATTTACAGCAAGGCAATACATAACAGCAAAGTTACAGCAAGATCCAAAATTTTGCGAAAATGAAAATCTTTTTATCATCAACGAAGGCTACAATATAAACGAAGTGGCTGAAAATATAAGGGCTTTGCATAAGATGGGTGTAAAGTTTTTCTTAATAGATAGTCAAATGCGTATTGAAGTAAGTAAGGCTAGAAGCATGGAGGAAGAAGAGAGCGCGAAATTTTCAACTCTTGCAAAATTAGCACACTCGCTAGAGATAGTAATAATGCTAATAGTTCAAACCGCAAAGGGCGATCCAAATAACCCTATGGGTAGCAAAAAAGGCGGACATGAAAGCTCAATAACAATACGCATAGAGCATATAAAGCCAAGTGCTGACGATAAGAAAAATATGGAGTATGATCCAACAAAAAGGTTGCTTATCATAAAGAAAAATAAGCAAACTGGAAAGCACTTTAAAGAAGAGGTGGCGTTTGACCCTATAACAAGGCGGTTTAAGCGTGTGTATTTAACACAGGCAAAACCTCAAATAAAGGACTTTGAGGAGTAAAAAAATGAAATTTGTAAGATGGTTGATGCGGTTTTTTACTACTAGTAAAGAGGGATACATGGTAACAAATGTGAAATTTTATCTACAAAAAAGGATATAACAATGAGAGCAAGAGCAAAGAAAATAACAAAAAAAGTTTATGTGTGCAGTCCATATACGGCTATTTTAAACTTAGGTGGTGGGGCTACTATAAGAGTAGCAAGTGCAGCGCTTGAGTGTGCTAAAAAATACTATAATGATGATAGTGTCGAGCTTTTTTCGCCAGTTTTGGCAAATATGAGGAAGTGCAAAAATATTAGCTGGGATGAAGCGATGCAAATATGCTTTTTGCAGTTAAAGCAGTGTGATGAGATATTTATAACCTTTAATTGCATAAGTGATAGCGAGTATGTTAAAACCTCAAAAGGTGTTTATGCGGAGTTTTGCAAGGCTATAGAACAAGATATACCTATTGCAAGTGATACTCCTGAAGCGCTTGGGTATTTTTTACAAAAGGCACAAGATCAAGGCTTAGTATGAGTGGTGGTAAAGTACTAAATCTGTCTTGTGGTTTAGGTGAAAATAAAAAGCTTGGGATGGCGGTTGAAAATGATAGCCTTAAATAAGAGCCGCAAGCAATATATCGATGAAATTTTATCTATGCAAAAAGCTTGTGATGATATAGAAAATAACTTATGCGAACTTGACTTAATACTTCAAGCTTATTTGCAAAGAAAAAGCGAAGTATGCGTTAAGAGCCGCAAAAAACTAGCGCAAGTTTTAGAAATTTTAAAAGAGCTAAAGGGTGTAAATGATTCAAAATTTGGATGATTTTAAGGCGAGTATTGATATTTGTGATGTTATCTCAAGCTATTTACCACTTAAAAAAAATGGTGCAAATTTTAGTGCTGTTTGTCCTTTTCACGCTGACACAAAGCCATCTTTAATAATAAGCCCTTCAAAACAAATTTATCACTGTTTTGCTTGCGGAGCTGGTGGGGATGCAATAAGATTTGTAAGCGAATACAAAAAGCTAAGCTTTGAGGAGGCTTGCGAAGAGATAGCAGACAAAATAAATTTTACACTTATAAAAAGTAGTAGTGTAAATTCAAGCATTAAGGCAAAAGCTGATAATGAGCTTTTAGAATATGCCAAAGATAGCTACAAAAACGAGCTTTTTAAGGTCATGGGGTATATAAAAGAGCGTGGCATAAGTGATGAGATGGTGCAAAAATTTGAGCTTGGTTTTGGTATAGAGCTTGCAAATATAAAGCAAGAGGATAAAAAGCGTTTTGGTTTTTGGCTGTTTAATAACCGTCTAATCTTTCCTATAAAGCTACATACTGGGCGTGTTGTTGGCTTTGGTGGGCGAAGTCTTGATAAAAATGTTAATCCAAAATACACAAACAGCCCTCAAAGCAATGTTTTTAATAAATCTACTTTGCTTTATGGTCTTGATGTCGCAAAGCCTGAGATTATAAGAACAAAAGAAGTGGTGATATGTGAAGGCTATATAGATGTGATAATGGCACATCAAGCAGGGGTTAATAACGCTATTGCAACGCTTGGAACGGCTTTAACAAAAGAGCATTTAAGCCAGATAGTAAAATTTGGTGTAAAAATCACGCTATTTTTTGACAATGACAATGCAGGAAGGGCAGCTTGCTTAAAAGGTATAGAGCTGCTTTGTTTAAACCGTCTTTATGATAGCTATGTGATGGTGGTTAATACAAAATATAAAGATATAGCTGATATGGTAAAAAATGGTGAGAGCGACAAGCTGCTAAACGCCAAAAAAGAGCCGATAATAAAATACTATATAGATTATATCATGCAAGGCTTTTTTGACTTGGCAATAGAGTCTAGAATGCAAAAAGTAGCAAATTTAAAAAGATTTATAAACTCTATAGATGATAGCTTTTTAAAGCGTGAATACAAGGCTTACGCAACGCATACTTACGAACTTAATGAAAACTCTTTAGATATGCCAGCTAGAGTTAAGCAGGCTATATTAAACAGATATGACCCTATCGAGGCAGCACTTATAAAATTTATGGCGCTAAACCCTGAGAATAAAAGCTATGTTACTGAGTTTTTGACAGTTGATGAGTTTGAAACAACAAAAGAGGCTTTTCGTGCGGTTATAAGTGATACTACTTCAGTAGCATTAAGGGAGGTCCTTTTGTACCAAACACCTGAAACTAATATGCAAGTAGCAGTTAGGACACTGTATGCTAAAAAGCTAAAACGGCTTTTATCTGAGGCTATAAAAAGGAGAAATTTTAAAGAAATTTCTCAAGTAAGAGCTATGATAAGGAGATTTAATGAATAAAGATATGCTTAAAAAAATGCTTGCTCAAAGAGAACTAGCAAGACGAAGCCTAAAAGCACACTTAGAGTATAAATTTCAATACTATTACAAAAAACCACTACTTAACAATTGGCATATTGACTACATGTGCGAAGCACTTGAAGCGGTGCTAAGAGGCGAGGAAACAAGGCTAATGCTAAATATACCGCCAAGTTATGGCAAAACAGAGCTTATAGGTAGGACATTTATCCCTTATGGTATCGGTAAAAATCCAGCTCATAAGTTTATTTATACCTCTTACGGCGATGAACTAAGCGTACAAACAAGTGATGAAGCAAGGACATACTTTAAGAGCAAAGAATTTTTAAATATCTTTGCACATGAAAATTTAACCACAGATCAAGCAAGTCATTGGCGACTTCCGCAAGGTGGTGGATTATATGCTACTACTATCGGCGGAGCGGTTACTGGATTTCACGCTCATACGATAATAATTGATGATCCGATGAAGGCAAGTGAAGCTACAAGCGTGGCGGTGCGAAAAAAGGTAAGCAATTATTTTAGTGGCTCACTTTTAAGCCGTCTTGATGAGACCGCAGATAAAAAGGCAAGTATCGTAATAATAATGCAAAGACTTCATAAAGATGATCTTTGCGGAGAGCTTTTAAAAGAGCATGGCAACCAGTGGCTGCATATAGGGCTTCAAGCCCTAAACGATAAGCCAAAGACATACTCTTACGGTAATTTTATATACGAAAGAGCACAAAACGAGCCGTTATTTGCTGCAAAGCATAATTTAGCTGACTTAGAGGCTAAAAAGGTGCAGATGGGACTGGCTGAGTTTAGCTCACAAATGCAACAAGACCCAAGCGAAAGCGATGGAGGTGTATTTGATCAAAGTTTATTAAGCGGGATAAATGATTATGAATTGCCTGAACTTAGTGAGTATATATTTGTTGATGCTAGTGAAAGTGTAAAATCAACTAGCGATGATAGGGCTATAGTGTGTGAAGGCTGGGCAATAGATGAGCTAGAAAGAGAACTTTGTGTAATGCTTGATTGTTTTCATGGTAAGTGGGAAGAGGATGAGTTTTGTGATAAGATGATAGACATGATGATCGCACATCCAAAAGCTCCGCTTTACATCGAAGCAGCAGGAGGCGGAATAACAGCACATCGCTTACTAATGAAAAAGGTAACGGCTGTAAATGCAAAGTTTAGAAGTGAGGGCAAAGAGACGATAAAAAATCCTATCTTTAGCTTTACGCCGCGTAAAGACATAAGCAAAAATGCTAGTATCATGTCTATGCTTAGTTATTACAATGTCGGACAACTAAAGGTAAGAAACAACGCAAGAGGCTTAGAGCAGATAAAAAAAGAGTTTAAAAAATTTAACCCTGAAAAAACTTCAAATGAGGATAACTGTTTAGATGCACTTTGTAAGGGATTTGTGTTAAATGGTGTCGTGTCACCCAAAAAGATGACAGATAAAAAGCCACTAGAAAATAATAGATATGCACTAAAACGGACATGGCGGATATGAATTTGATTATCTTGCTACTTTAGGCGTGACCTTGTTACGCCGCTAAAAGTAGGTAAAAATAGTTTTGCAAAGTCAAAATAAAACTTCACTAAGTGAAGCAACTTTGAGCGTGTGGGGGGGGGATTGGGTGCAAGGATTTGGGGGCGGCTTCGCAATTTAAGCCCCCTTGTCCTTGCGTAAAAGAAACGCTAAAGAACATAAAAATAAAAAGGAGTTAATAAAATGGCTTTTAAAGGTGATAAAGAGAGTATTAGAACATATTACGAGACGCATTTTTACGAGGTTAAGGATGTAGCTGAGAAATTTAAAATTTCAGCTAGAACTCTTTATGATTGGATAAAAAAGGAGGACTGGAAGCAAGGCAGATTTGCTAAAACTGGTAATGATGTAATACAAAGCGAACTAGTGCAAACGGCAATGGCTAGTAAGCTTGATTATGCAAAGCAAAGCGTAGCAAGACAGATAAAACAAGGCTTTGATGAATTGGGCGTGGAGTGTAGTGATGATATCGTCCAAACAAGGGCTGATGAAATGCTACTTGAAGCGATGAGTGCTAGTTTTATAAATAAGTCAATGGCTGAAATAGCAGTCCTTGCAAAGGCAAATTTAAAGCAGATGGTAAATCATGGAGTAAAGCCTGAAAAGATAATTTCAGCTAGTAAGGATGTGATGAATGTATATGCAACGCTTAAGCAAAGCATACATGGCAAAGAGCCTACAAATGTGATAAATATAGCAAATTTTAACAGCTCGGCAAGTATGGCGGATATGGCAAGTCTTAGCGATGATGAGCTAAGAAATTTAATTATAGAAGCAGAGGCTAAAGATGAGCAATAGACCAAGTCACTATAAAAAGCATTTTAAAAAGCCAAGAGAGAGACAAATAATGCTTTCTTTAAATGGCGAAATTTTAAAACAAATAGAGTATATAGCATGGTTTGAAAATCAAACAAGAGCAAGGATAATTGAAGCAGCTATAAGATTTTATTTTTTAAAAAAGGCAAAGGGGCAAAATGAAGCATATATCAAAAGCAAAAAATGCTACAAAACGAATAAAATTTCCACTACCACCAAGCTTAAATACAAAAATAAAAAAAGAAGCCAGAAAGCTAAAGATGAGTTATACAGCCTTTTTTAATATGGCTTATGGCGAGTTTTTAGAGTGTGCGAAAAAAGAAAATTTGTTTTTTACTTAATGTTCTTTAGCGTTTAGCACAGCCAAACTAAGAACCAATACTAAAGACTTGTCCGACTTTGCGGACTAAATTTTATGTTCTTTAGCGTGGTAACAAGTTACCACTAAGAACCAATACTAAGTTCGCGGACTAAATTAATGCAAACGAAGTTTGATCACCTTGCTCGTGCTAGGGGTGAGTGGGGGCTAGGGGGCGAGAGGGGAACGCTTCGAAAGTAGCTCCCCTCTTGCCCACCAATCTTAATGTTCTTTAGCGTGGTAACAAGTTACCACTAAGAACCAATACTAAAGTTATATTTTTGCTACTCGCAAAATAAATTAATGTTTTTAGCGTTTAATATTTAAGGGAAGTTGTGTATAATTGCGCTAGAGGTTAGGCTAGAGGGTCGGACCTCCAGCCTAAATTATGCCTCAGAAAGTGAGGTGATTTTAGTGCTTTTAAAAATCTCAGTGGCTATTATACTACTTTGTATGATCATAGTCAAGGCTTACTAAGCCTAGCCCCTTTTTAGGGGCTTTGAGTTTTTAAATGCCCTCTAGCCCTTGCTTCCTCTTTTACCTACTTTTTATTTTTACCTACTTTTTATTTTTACCTACTTTTAGCGGCGTAACAAAGTCACGCCTAAAGTAGCAAATACTAAAGCTATGTCCGACTTCGCGGACTAAATTTTATGTTCTTTAGCGTGGTAACAAGTTACCACTAAGAACCAATACTAAGTTCGCGGACTAAATTTATGCAAACGAAGTTTGATCACCTTGCTCGTGCTAGGGGTGAGTGGGGGCTAGGGGGCGAGAGGGGAACGCTTCGAAAGTAGCTCCCCTCTTGCCCACCATAATCTTAATGTTCTTTAGCGTTTCTTTTACGCAAGGACAAGGGGGCTTAAATTACGAAGCCGCCCCCAAATCCTTGCACCCAATCCCCCCCCCGCACGCTCAAAGTTGCTTCACTTCGTGAAGTTTTATTTTGACTTTGCGGACTAAATTTGTGTCCTTTTTTTTAAATTTAACTTATGTTATCGTTCCTGAAATTTCAAATGAAAGGATAGGCATGCCAGAAAATGAAGAAGTGCAAAACGAGTCTGAATTACAACAAACGCCATCGCAAGAGCAAGTTGATGAGTTTGACACAGTCTCGGACGAAGAGGCGCTAAAACTAGCACAAGAGGAACTAGAGCAAAGCAGAAACGCAATTGATGCTGGATTTGCAAAGTTTATGAGTGAAAATTTAAGCCCTGAGCTTGAGGAGTTGTTTTTCAGTGATAAAGAGCAGTTCTTTTTAAAAGTTGAAGAGCAAAAAGAGCTATTTATAGAAGAGCAATTAGGCGGTAAGGTCAAAACCATCAATGAGCTAAATTTAAAAATTAGAGACAAAGTGCAAAATAGAGATATTGCCAATGCTAAAAAAGAGTTTTTAAAAGCTCATCCTGACGCTGACTTTAATGCAATGAGTGAGTTTTTTGAAAACGAAACAACCAAAAAGCAAAGGGAGGAGATACTGTCTTTACCTGCTTTACAGGGTTATGAGAAAGTTTATGAGTTAATGGGTGGCGGTGCTAAGAGTGAAAAACTACCACAACAATTAGAGGGTAGCTTTACGCAAGATAGCGGGATGAGCGGGCTTGATGAATACATCCCAGCATTTAGAAGATAATAAGGAGTTTAAAAATGCCGATTAGATGGAATGCTATATATGATGATAAATCTGTGCAAACACAGGTGGCAAAAGAGATAGAAAAAGGCTACTGGCTAGAGAGTAAGCTAGATCCTTTTATAGGCACTGGTAAAAATAGAATTTTGCGTGTGTATCCTCGCAAAGGTATTGAGCCGTTTCGTCCTCGTATTAAGGATAAGTTGCGTGGAGATGGCATAAAAGGAAATACAAATTTTGATGCTAATCAAGACAATATGGAGATATTTAGCTATACAATACAGCCTGAAGTAGTTGGCAACTCACTTGAAAGCGATATAATCCATTATGATGATTTAAGAAATATCGACTTTGCAAAAGAGGCGGTGGAGAGCTTACAAGACTGGATGAAGGACTATGTAAGTGCATCTGTGTTTGCTAATATAGTAAATAACTTTACAAATGTTGTTGCAGCAAAAGCAACAGATGGCTATCAAGATACTACAGCAAAGAGTGTAAAAGAGCTTTGCGGTAAAATCACAAAAGATGATAAGCTAAGCGTTAAGACTATACAAAGAGCCATTAGCATGGCAAGGCGTGGCTATAAGTATGATGGTACTACGACATTTCCTATCCGTCCTTTTGGCTTTGAGGCTGAAACAAAACAGGGTATAAAGTATTTTAGGTCTACATATATACTTTTTGTATCTGGAGAACAAGCTGAGCAGCTAAAGCAAGACAAAGAGTGGCAAGAGATGCAAAAACAAGCAGGAGCAAGGGGAGAGGATAATAATATCTTTACAGGTTGCATTGGTTCGATAGAAGGCTGCGTCGTGATAGATATGGGTAGCTGGACAGATTACGAGGTAGGACTTCCATCATCTGGATTTAATCAAGCTAAATTTGAAAGTCATATTGAGATAGGCAGAGAAGCTGGTAAGTTAGCTGATTATGGTGGTAAGTCTAGTGTTGAGACTAGTATCGGTGTGCTTTTAGGGGCTAGTGCGTTATGTATAGGAATGAATGAGACGCCTACTTTATACATTGACAAGTCTCACGATATGGGGCGTAAAATCCGTGTAGGTATAGATAAGATTTTGGGCATTTCAAAGGCTGTTTATGAGCCACATGAAAGAGCTTCAGTGTCGCCTTACAAAGGGCAAGATTACGGCGTAATCGGCATCATATCGGCAAAATAAGGAGTAAGAAATGAGACAAAATATACATCAAATAGGATATTTAATAAACAATGAATACGATGTAGCAGAACTTGGCAAAAATAAAGTTGTTGCCTCTTTGCCAAAAGGCGCAATCGTGCTAAGCGTGGCGGTTGAAGTGCTAGAAACCAGCAAGGCTACAAATTTTAAACTTGGTATTAATGGCACAGATAATTATTTTATCGATAGTGCAAAAGGGTTATTTAGCGCAAAAGCGACTATTGTCAGCGAAAAGCAAAATTTTAAAGTGCTTAAAGATACTTCAGTGATAATAGATGTAACAGGTGCAAATAGTGCAGATACTGGAAAAATAGCTGTAAGAGTGCATTACTTTACGCCATCGGTGTATTTTACAGAGATGTAGTTTGTTTTATTTAAATCGTGAAGTATCGCACAGCAAAGCGAGACAAACAGAACCAAACATTAATCCAGTCCGCGAAGTCGGACAAGTCTTTAGTATTGGTTCTTAGTGGTAACTTGTTACCACGCTAAAGAACATAAATTTAGTCCGCAAAGTCAAAATAAAACTTCACGAAGTGAAGCAACTTTGAGCGTGCGGGGGGATTGGGTGCAAGGATTTGGGGGCGGCTTCGCAATTTAAGCCCCCTTGTCCTTGCGTAAAAGAAACGCTAAAAACATTGATTTATTTTGCGAGTAGCAAAAATATAACTTTAGCATTGGTTCTTAGGCGTGACTTTGTTACGCCGCTAAAGAACATAAATTTAGTCCGCGAAGTCGGACAAGTCTTTAGCATTGGTTCTTAGGCGTGACTTTGTTACGCCGCTAAAGAACATAAAAAAAAGGAAAAAACAGGAATGATAAAAGTTAGGGATATAATTTTACTTGTTAAATCAAGACTTAGAACTGAAGACCCAAAAAAAGCTGATTTTGATAAAATTTTAAGCGATGCGGAGCTAGTAAGTTATGTAAATATGGCTTATCTTACTATCGCTTCACAGCTTCACCTTTTTAAAAACAGCTTAAAATTTGAACTAAACGGCTCTAAAATTTATCCCTTTCCTCATGATATATTAACGCCACTTGCCGTTTTTATAAATGGTAGGCAAATACCCATAAAAAGCTTAGATAGCGTTATAAGCTTTAATGAGTTAAGTGCTAGTTTTATAAATGAAGGCATAATGCTAAATAAGGAGCTAAAAACTGGTGAGCTAATGTTAATTTACAATAGCTTTAAAAGGATAAACGATATAGATGACGAGCTTTATCTTAAGGAGTATTGCACTGAATGCGTTGTGTTTTATGTGATGTATCTAGCGTTGCAAAAAGAGCAGCGTGTAGATAGCTTACAAAAATCAAGATATTATTACAATAATTTTAAAATAGAGCTTGAAAAAATCGCACAAATTTACGAAGGATACTCTGAGAGTAAAAAGATTAGGACAAAATACCTAAAGGTATAAATATGAGCTTAGCACTACAAAAATTTAAAGATAGATTTAACGAACTTGATACGCTTTACATGCAAAGCGAGATATTTCAACAATCAAAAGAGAGCTTTGAAGCTGGACTTGAAAGGTTTATGTTTAGCGAACAAGAAAAGGCGATGGCTTATGCGGACTTTATGTCAAAAGCATTTAGTGCGATACTAACAACTGCAACAGAAGCAACGCTAAGACTAGGGCTAAGCTATGAGCAAGAGATCACAGAAAACGCAAAAAGAGAACCTGAGATAAGCGCACTAAATGAGCAGGTCCTAAAACTAAGGATAGACCAAGAATTAGGACTAGCCAGCAAGGCTTTAACTTTAGCACAAAATAGTAATGAGAATTTACGAAAACTTGAGCTAGAAGCTACAATAAGGTTAAAAGAGCAACAATTGCTTGGTACATATATATCAAATGTTGCAGAGAATGAAAAGCGCAAAGTACTTATAAAAACGGCAAACGATAATGCGATCATTAAGCGTGGAGAGCATTTAAATAACTATTTAAAGGTTTTAAGCGATGATAAGGATTTTAATATCAGAAATGAAAACCTGCATACTTTAGTAAAAGACAATGTGCTATCTATAGGAACAAATCCGCTTAAAGAAGAGAGTATAGCTATCACAAAGCCAGACTTAATGCCAATAGATTTAAGCAGCGCAACAAATGCAGACAAACTCACAACTGCTCCAATAGTAAGGATAATATCAAGCAATGAGCCAAAGCAAAACGAACTAACGCACTTTTACTGCTTGATAGCTGGAGCGGACCAAAAAACAATAAAATTTACTTGGACGATAGAAGGTGACAGCTACACAGCACAAAAGGTTATGCATAAATTTAGCACCAAAGGCAAGCAAGAAATAGTTTGTGAAATCAACATTAATGGTGAAATTTACACCCAAAAAGAGAGTATAAATGTTAAATGAGTTTTTAGAGAAGGTTAATGAAATAGTCTTTTGTGTGGGTGGAGATAAGGTAGGGCTTGATGATAGTTTAAATAAAGCTGGGCTTGATAGTTTTGCGTGGTTAGAATTTTGGCTTGAGCTTGATGAGTATTATCCTTTAAATTTTACGCAAGAGTATATAAATAGCCTTGATTACAGCAAGACAACTTTTGGCGATATAGCCAAAAAATGCTTAGCTAGAGAGTAAAAGCTATGTTTGCTTTGCCTTATGTATTTAGCGATGAAAAACTATTTTACATACAGCCTTTAAAAAAACGCGATCTTAATGAGTGCTTTAAAATAGTTTCAAAGCGATATAACCAAAGAAATTTAAAGCAAAATATGAATAGCTACATAAATGCTGGTAATGCGGTAGGTGTAAAAGATAGCGGTAAGCTTATCGCCTTTGCTTTTTGGTTTATTGGTCAAAATGGTGTAAGTCTAACTCATTTTTATATAGATGAGTTTTACCGCAAAAAGCCATTTTGGCTATGGTTTTATACTCAGATACTCTTAAACTTTGAAGGTAAAAGAGTCTTTGTACATTCAAAAGATGTTTGGGAGTATAAAAGCATGGCAAAGCCAACTAAGACAAAAGATGAATACGAGATAGTTTTACCAAATTTAAAGGTAGTGCAATGGGTAAAGCCGTAAAAGCAGTAGGTAAAGCAATCTCAAAAGCAGTAGGGCATACGATAAAGGTACCGTTAAAGACGATCGGAGAAATTACAGGTCGTCCGCTTATACTTATCGGCGATAAGATAGGTGGTAGGGTAGGACAGATAATAAAACAAACTGGCAAACTTGCAGTAAATGTGACAAAGTATCTAGGTCAAGCAGCGGCAAATATACCAAAAGGCGCAATCCAAGGGCGCAAACAGTTAATAAAGCAAGGAGTGGTAAATAGCCTTAAAGGTGGTGTAGGTGTTGTTGCTGGTGTAGTTAGTGCTTGGACACAGCAATACTGGGCTTTGGCTGCGGTTGCGGTGTATTTTGATACATTGACAAACAATGGGGGGCTAACTTACGCAAATTTAAACGCGTTGGGCAGCTTAGAAAAAGCTGTTTTAAACTCACAACATATTAAAAAACATATAGATGAAATTTATGCTGGAGTGGCAGCGATATCAAATATCATCACATACTATTACGCTACACTTGGTATAGGTAGTATGGTCGCACCAGTTGTAAGCTCATATGTGCCAGCGTGGCTAAGCACTGCTTTTAGTGTCGCTGGGATGACATATAGTGGCTACTCAATATATAGCACGGCAAAATATATAGCAGACACAAACGAAAGATATCGTAAGCTTTATGAAGAGTATATGGACCATTATAACAAGTGGCTTAATGCTGTAGCTAGTGCAAACGAGATATTTTATAATATCATAACAAGTACTGAAATGTATCGGTATTTTGCGGGTGGGGATATGTATAACTCGACTATGGCTGGAGAGTTTAAGTATGCTCCGCTAACAGTAAATGAACCATACGCCTACATCCTAAGCTATCCAAAAATAGACAGAGACGAATACGAAGAGATAAACAGTTTTGTAACGGGTAGGCTGTATGAAAATATGGCAGGAAATGAGATGTACAATCACTCAGTAGATGCTCAAATGAAATGGTAATAAATAAGAAAGGATAAAAAATGGATGAGTTTGATATAAAAAGGCTAGGTAAAAAGCAGTGGGGCGCTGAGTATATGATAGATGCGCCAAGCCTTACGCCGCCAGCTATGCCAAATAATACTTCAGCATTTGCAGGGATGGGGGAGTTTGGGGCTAATACAAATAGCATAATGTTTAATAAAGATATGCAAAAGGGCTTTGATATGGGTAAAACTGCAGGAGCTGGGGCTGGTATGGGTATGCTAGATAAGGCAAACTCTTATCTTGGTATAGCTGGTTCAGTGCTTAGTGGTGTAGGCTCGGTTTATGATGCCATAGCTAAGAAAAGGTATCAAGATAAGATATTTAAAGCTGAAAAAAATCGCGTAAATAGACAAATTTCACAAGAAAATCAAGCTTCAGGCATACTAACAAATGTTTGGAAATAAATAAAATAGTGTCCTTTTTTTGCCGCTACTTTTAAAGTAACATACAAAATAAAAGGAAGTTCTAATGCGTAATGTAATCTTTGAAAGTAGTGGTTTATTAAAACTTTTTAACCCATACTGCATACTTTTAAAACAGATACAAGTATCACAAGGCATAAATGCACTACAAATAAATAAGCATGGCGAATATTATGAATTTGATAGCGTGAAATTTTATCTATTAGATGGCGAAGGTGATATAAGCTTTAAAGAGTGTCTAGACTTGCCACGCGCACAAGATATAAAGCCGTACTTTTCAAAGCTGCATGATAGAGGCGAGGCGATGTTGCCTGATCCAAATTTTGAACATGATGCGGATAGATTTATGATGAGAAAAAGTGAGCCGTTTTTTGATGAGCAGACAAAAAAGGCGGTGATTTGCTTTTTAAAAACAATGGACCTATACACTAAAAACAACAAAAAAATAGCAGATATAAAAGAGTGCTTTATACTAAATAAATTTTACGCCGATAAAGTAAGAATGCACTATAAAAAAAGAATGGAGAATAAAAATGAGAGATAAAGTAGATATTAGACAGCTAGATGAATTTACTAAGATGATTGATTATTTAATCGATCATTATGAGGAGGTTTTAAGTCTTGATATTGAAGGGATTGCTAAAACCAAAACTGAAATTTTAGAAGCTAAAAATGCAGTTGATACAATAAAACAGCAGGTAGAACAAATGGTACGCGTAAGTGCTGAGCTTAACAAAGTAAAGCAGATGGTAGAGCTTTTAGAAGAGTTAAAAGATGGCGAAAAGCGCATAAATGAGCTTTTAAAAAACATTAAAGCTCCTAATGTAGAAACAAGTGCCACCATAAACGATACCGCCCCTTCACCAAACACAACCTATAGCTCAAATAAGATAGGTGAGCTTTTAGGGCAGCTAAAACAAAGCATACAAGAGCTACTGCCTAAAAATACCATAACAACTAATGATGAGGGTAAGATAGATAAGTCGGTAATACCAGAGCTAAATAAAAGCGATATTGGTTTATCAAATGTCGATGATACGGCTGATATTAATAAACCTATCTCAACAGCTACGAGGCAGGCACTAGATGCAAAGCTTGGCAAGGATGAAATAGCTAGCGATAGCACAAAGCTAGGAGGTAAGCTAGCTAGCCAGTACATCACAAAACAAGAGCTAAAAACAGAGTTAAAGACTGATACATATAAAGGCGTAAGGATATTTTCTCGTCTTAGCAGTGTGCCTTATCAGTGGTTTTATCAAGAAGTTACAAGGGATGCTAGCACAAATGAGATAATAAAGTATGGTGATATATTTTGCAAAGGTGCGGTAGCGTATTCTGCACAAACGCCATATGCTGTGTCTTATGATAGATATGCTGATTTTATGCGTGTATCTTTGCCATATAATGAGGAGTGTGTAGAGCTAGTATCAAGCACTGGACAATATAGCAACGCTTTTGTCATAGCTAAGCTAAAAGCAAAGCCTTATATATATGTTTGGGGCTATAATGGCTATGGACAACTAGGAGCAGGTCATACAAATGTTATAAATGTTCCTAAAAAGATAGAATTTAATGCTAATGTCAAAGAGGTATGGTCCTACATGGCACAAACTACAGCTTGCGAATGCACAGTCTGGGTCCTTTTAGAAAATGATGAGCTTTATGTTTGCGGACATAATGGCAATGCAGAGCTAGGCATCGGTACAACGGTAAATAGCTCTAAATTTATAAAAAGCTCACTTAGTGGTAAGGGTATAGTTAGGGTATTTGTAAGTGCTGGGCTAACTAGCTTTGTAGTTACAAGGGCTAAAAGTGGGTTAAGGGATAGATATGATGTTTGGGGATGTGGATATAATCAGTTTGGCTCACTTGGAGTTAGTGGCACAAATAAGACTTCATGGATAGAGGTAGTAAAAGATGTCCAAAGCTTTGAGGCTGATGAGTATGGCAACTATCCAAGCTCTTCAGGCAATAGCTATCATGATTGTGCGTGGTATATAAAAGATGGTAAGGCTTATGCGGCTGGGCTTGTTGATGGTATGGTTAAATTTGGTGTTGGCTCTAATCAAAGAAACAGACCCTATGAGGCTATAAAAAGAACTGATGGCACTGAGTTTGAGGGTGTAAAATGGGTGCATATATTTAACTACAGACTAGGTATGCTACTAACTAATGATGGTAAGCTATTTTTAAACAATAATGAAGATATAAGCGCTACTTTAGTTGGGCTAAATGGTGAAGTTTTAAGAAATAAAGGCTGGCAGCTTTACGCTAATAATGTAAAAGAGGTAAAGATACTCTCTCAAAGGTATTACTACTACTATAATGCTTTGCTTATCTTAAATGATGGCTCTTGCTATCATATAAGCAACTCATCAAATATAAGAAGCTATGGTGGGGCAAATCTAACAGTGTCTAATCCTAGCCTAACTGATAAGACAAACGCTTACAGTGCGCAAAATAATACATTAGTAAAGATATCAGATGCAAAGCTTGATATGCCAATACCTTACTCTAATAAGCTTGAGTTTGGCGCATACCCTATAAGTGATAGTTCAGACCTTGAGCTACAAAGTATATTTATCTGTGATGGTAAAAAAATATATAGTAATGGTACTGCAAATGCATCTTATACAACACTTATAAATAGCAATAGCTTAAGTCCGTTAAATTTAGCAAACACAGGAGAAAGATAATGAAATACTACATAGCAGACCCACTAGATACAAGGTGGAATGATGTAGAGTTTAGCTTTATTGGGGCGATAAATGGTAAAACATATGTAAGCTCGCAAGCAAATATAACCTTTACAAAGGCTGTTAAGCTACCAGATGAGCTTAAAAAAGAGCCAAACCCTGATGAAATTTTAGTAAAACTAAAGGCTGAGTTTATAAAAGCAGTAGATAATATACTTGATAGTGAGGCTAAGAAAAAAGGATATGACAATATAGTTACAGCAAGAAGTTACGCTGGATATGACAATGCTTTTAGGGCTGAGGGTGAAGCATTTGGTAGATGGAGTGCTGAAGTTTGGAAGTGGGCTTATACATTGCAAGACAAAGTAGAAAAAGGACAGATGGATATAAGCAAGCTAAGGGTAGAAAATGTGCTTAAAGATATGCCAAAACTAGAGCTTCAAAGCAAAGAATAAAGACAATGGACCTATTTATAAATATCACCCCTGCTACCAGCATCAAGCACAATAACAGCGATAATTTCGCCGTTTGCATTAATGCTAAAAATAATGCGATATTTGCTAATTCTCATGCGATAAATCGGCTCATTAGTGCCAGCAAGAGCTTTTATATCAACCTTATCACCTTTAGCAAATTTGGTGATATTTTGTATAAATTTAGCCCTTATGTCCTCGTGTTTAAAAAAGAATTTATCGGCTTTTTTAGTAAAGCTAATGTTTATATTCATAACTTAATATTAACCTTGCTAGATATGCTTAAATCATCATCACTTAAAGCGTTTAAACCGTCCATTATCTCTTTGCTCTCTTTGGGGTCTAGCTTTGTAATGTTGTTTAGGCGAAAAGATAGCGATTGCTTTTCTTTTTCGATTTTTAAAGCGATAGCAGAGCGTATAAAAGAGGCAAAGCTATCTTTTGTAATGTCTGTAACCTCTTTAAGCTGCTTAAAGAGGGTGTCATCAAGTTTTAAAGAGTATGTTTTCATAATATGCCTTTATATAAGAGTATATACTGCTATATTATCAAAACAACTTAAAAAGGAGATAAAATGCTAAAACTACTCACAGCCTACATAGCTAAACTCTTTACTAAAAAGGTGCTAGATAAAAACAAAGGCGAGATAGTTAAAATCTCTCGTCCAGTATTAAAGCCATATGATAAGGATAGGTTCGAGCTGGTGGCGGATTATGAGATTTGTTTAAAGGATTGTGAATTTTATATGCAGGTGACAAGGGGGCTTAAATTGCGAAGCCGCCCCCTTATCCCTGCACCCAATCCCCCATCACGCTTTCAAGGGGCGGATATAGCCGATAAATCGGCATCCGCTGACTATGCAAAAATAACCATCCCAAAGGGCTATAAAACAAATGGCGCGGATATACCTCGTATGTTTTGGCCACTCTTTGCA